>CANIKO010000032.1 GCA_947468275.1 Bacteroidota bacterium | reverse complement strand
GTATGCTGCAACGCATACGTGCAACCAACTTGTCAGGGCACCGATCTGAGTCGGGTTCGTGATGAATACTGGAGAGCCAGGGCTCGGTGTGTTGGTTCCGAGTTCGCCATAATATTGTCTGCCCCAAGACCAAAGAGTTCCATCTGATTTAACACCGACAGTAAATCTGTGTCCTGATTCAACTTCAATCCAAGTATCAGTTCCTACCTGACATGGGCTAATGCGATCATCTAGATCACCGAGTCCAAGACCTTGACCTGCTCCGCCCCATGTCCATAGTGTACCATCATTCTTTATGGCATTTATATGCCAACCTCCACCGTGAACTTTGAACCAGTTGGTAGTGGCTCCGACCTGAACTGGACTGCTCTTGAATATCCAATCACCGTGTCCTAGTTCTCCGTAGCTATTGTCTCCCCATGTCCACAGCGAGTGATCAACTTTTAATGCGGTGACATAATAGTAACCTGCTGATATTGACAGCCATGATGAAGTAGTTCCTACCTGATTAGGGCTGGATCTAGATGTGGCCCCTCTGCTTATTCCATAACCGGCGTCACCGAGGCCGAGTTCTCCATCTTCATTGCCGCCCCATGTCCACAGAGTATCTCCCGAATACAGTATACTTGATGTCGATGTTGATGTATCGGACGCGCTTCCTTCTGAATTAGTCGCGGTAACCACACAATAAATCGAATGTCCTAGATCACCGAGTACGACAGGGTATGAACTTGCTGTACCTATTATCGTGTTATCTTCCCAATGCCACACATATGTGAGCGTGGCTCTAGGATTTGCTAACCAAGGCGACCGAACTGAAAGAGTTTCAGTTACAATCGGTGATCCAATTATCTCCGGAGTGCCTGCACTAACTGGGGCAAACAACGCACCTGTTTTAGATGCAATAGTAGTAATGTTTGTCGAGACTTTCAACCACTCAGAGGAAAGACCCACTTGAACTGGGCTTGATCGGTTATAGATTGTGTTATCTCCTAGTTGTCCGTTACCATTCCATCCCCATGCCCAAAGAGTTCCGTTCTGACGCAGACCCATAGAATTGTTATTACCAGCAGCCGCGAGACTCCACATGGTAAGCGCACCTATTTGTATTGGTTCTGATGTGGCAATGGTATCTCCGTTACCTACTTCTCCGGACCAGTTAGTACCTGCTGACCAAAGAGTACCATCTATTTGCGTTGCAAGTATACTCTCTGATCCTGCTGAAATTAGATCCCATGTAAGGGATGCGCCGATCTGTACTGGACTTGATACTCTATATGCCGGCCAAAGATTTCCATTCCCCCATGTCCATAGAGAACCATCTAACTTAGTTGCCAACATGAAATTAAAGCCAGCAGACACACTTCTCCAATTAGTTTCTGCTCCGACTTGCATAGGAGATGACACAGGATGCCAATCACGATTCAACCCGAGTATTCCGCCGACCACATTACCGGAATTATCACCATTGGCACCCCATGTCCATAGAGTATTGTTTGTTTTTATTGCTGCTGTGGCATCACCTTGGTTCCGTCCAGAAGAACAAGTCACAATACTCCAATCTGTATCAACACCAACTTGTATCGGACTGTAATGACTAACAGTGTTGTTCAGTCCAAGCTCTCCATGACTATTGGTGCCCCATGCCCATAGAGTTCCATCAGTCTTAACTGCCATGGAATGATATCCACCAGCGGAACCTTGGAGCCAATTTGTCAGAGCACCGACTTGTGTTGGACTGGAGTGATGTTGACTATCTGGAATGCCAAGGCAGCCGTAAGAATTAGAACCCCATGCCCAAAGAGTATTATCACTTCTTACCGCGATGTTAAAGTAATATCCTGCAGAGAGACTCAACCAATAAGTCCAATCTGTTACTTGTACAGGAGAAGAAACACTAGTATTATTTCCTGAGGTGTTTATTCCGAGGCTTCCATTATAACCATTCATTCCCCAAGCCATTAAACCATATGGTGCTGTCAATACTGGTCCCAGAGAGGCAGAAGTAGCTTCTACTGTGCCGAAAATATTCGTTGCAGACACGGTGCAGGTCATGTGTTTTCCTACATCCGAGAAAGACAGAACATATGTATTAGAATTCGTCCCTACATTGACCCCTGTTGCTTTCCATTGATAAGATAGAACTGGAGTTGGGTATCCGGACCAAGTTCCTGATGTCGAAGTCAACGTTTCATTTTCATTTGGAGTACCTGTTACGACTGGGGCCACGGAATTTGCAGGCAGTGTAGGCATTGCTACCGTGACAGCCCCAGTTCCTTGATCATTCGTCGCAACAACAGTACAATAAATAGTGTGAGCAAGATCGGCGGCCTGCACGGTATATGTTGAGTTGGATCCTAGCCATGTTGTATCTTCCCACATCCAATTGTATGTGATTGTCGGAGATGGATTTGCCAACCAAACACCGTCTGTGACGGATAGTAATCCATCAAGAATAAATGATCCTGACATAACTGGCATCACAGATATAGAAGGAGAGAAGGAAGTTCCCGGAGCACCAATCGCCAAAGAGTGGTACCCTCCTCCTGAGATACTCAGCCATGTTGTAAGGGAGCCTACTTGAATTGGACTTGAACGATCCAAGGCGTCTGATATGCCAAGTGATCCGGCCCAATTCTGTCCCCATGCCCATAGTGAATTATCATTATGTGTTGCAAGTTTATGATACTTGCCGGATGATATTTCTTGCCAGGTGGTCAATGCGCCAACTTGTGCCGGTGATGAGGAGTAATATTTTGAAGCGCCTAAACCATTTCCAAGCTGTCCGTAGTAATTAAAACCCCAAGCCCAGAGTGCGCCATCTGTTTTAATAACCAGTGAACTAGCTATAATGCCAGAGAACAATGAGGACCAAGACCCATCATTCCCTACTTGAACCGGACTTGATCGCAATATGAGGTCGCCTTGCCCAAGTTCACCGGAATTATTGATCCCCCACATCCAAAGAGTATTATCCGTTTTAATTGCTGATGCAGTATAATAGCCACCGGCGTTTACTGATTTCCATGTTGCGTCATTGCCTACTTGAACAGGTGATGAACGACTTATTATATCTCCGAGACCAAGTTGCCCGTAGTTGTTCCATCCCCATGCCCAGAGAGTTCCATCTACTTTAATTGCTAATGATATGTATCCACACGAAACAGAAGACCAAGAGGTGTCGAAGCCAACCTGAACTGGGCTGGCACGAAACAGTGTATCATTGATACCCAATTGACCCCACTCATTTCTTCCCCAAGCC
>CANIKO010000031.1 GCA_947468275.1 Bacteroidota bacterium | reverse complement strand
TCTCGCGCGTGACGGTGGCCTGTCCGATAGCGAAACCAACGCGACGTTGTTTCCGTTGACGAGCAATGCGCTGCACGAGGAACAGTAGGACCACACCCGCAAGCACGATCCAGACGCCGCGCGGCACATACGACTCGGCCTGAAGCCGAAGCTGCAGCGCGTCAGCCGCACCAAAGAAGAGCGCCGCGAACGCCACGCCGAGAGGCCGCCAGCCTCCAACGATGACAGCAGCTAGGGCTAGAAATCCTCGGCCAGCTGTAAGCCCGGTAAGGAACGTACCCACCATTCCAACCGAGAGGAACGCGCCCGCAAGTCCTGCCATGACACCTCCAATCAGGACACCCTGCCAGCGAAGCACTCGAACCCTGGCACCTGCGGTCTCAGCGGCCTCCGGTAGCTCACCTGCTGCACGCATGCGAAGCCCCCAGCGAGTCTTGAAGTAGACCAACCACGTCAACGGCACCATCAAGATCGAGAGATACACGAGCGGAATCTGCTCGAAGAGAGCCGGACCAACGAGAGGGATCGACCTCAGCCCGGGGATATCGAAACGCTTCATACGGCCGATGAAGAGCGAGCCCAGGTTGTTCGAGTACTTCTGAAAGGCAAAGATCGACAAGCCGGCCCCAAGAATGTTGATCGCTACCCCAACGACAATCTGATTTGCACGCGCCTCAATCGTTGCGAGGCCGAATATCAGGGACATGAAGCCTCCGGCCAACATTCCCATCAGAAGAGCAAACCAAAGGTTTCCCATCTCGCCTCCCGCCCAGAAGCCCACGAAGGCCCCGACAAGCATGATGCCCTCGAGGCCTACGTTGATCACGCCAGCGACCTCGCTCATCAGCTCGCCGAGCGCGACGAAGAGCAGGGGACTAGCGATCAGAATCGCCGCCTGAAAGAACTGAACATCGAATGGCTTCAACGTGTACTCCTACTAGAGGTCGATCGGCTCAGCCGTCGACCAAGACGGGCAACTTCTCAAGGGTGCGTTCCGCCTCAATGCGGGCGTCAGTGGCGCGGGCTTCGAAACGTCGGATCAACAGATTCGAGGCAGCGACAAGAATGACGATGACACCCTGCGTGATGAGGATCACCTCAGATGGGATGTCAGCTCTCGCCTGCATCACACTGCCGCCAGTGTCGAGCGCTGCAAAGAGGGCAGCAGCAGGGATGCAACTGATGGGCGAATTCATTGCAACAAGCGCCACCACGACGCCGGTAAACCCGATGTTGCCACCGAAGCCCCCAGAAACCACACTGCGCTCGCCACCCAGCACAAGCCCGGCACCGGCAAGCCCTGCGAGGCCACCTGAGATCACAAAGCTCATCACGACGGTTCGCAGGGTGTTGATACCTGCATGTCGAGCCGCTTCAGGATTCTCCCCTGTCAGGCGCAGCTTGAAACCGAAACCGGTTCTGTTGAGGACGAAGACAAGCAACACCACCGCAACAATGATGAGCCCTACTTCGAGGCTAAACGGCGAGCCCTTGATCAGTAGCGGCCATCGGTACGCAGCCTGGAGCGGTTTCGTCTGGTCCGACGAGCTCGACGTGTCGCGTAACGGCCCTCGGATGAGCCATGCAAAGACCTGCTGAGCAATGAAGGTCAGCATCAGAGTCGACACGATCTCGTTCACACCTCTCTTCGCCCAAAGGAGTGCGGCGATCGCGGCGTACAGCGCCGCAGCGGCAATGCCCGAGAAGGTAGCAAGTGCAAGAGCGAGCGGCGGCGGCAAATCAGGACCTTCGATCGCTACCCACACTGCGACGATCCCACCGACGATCAATTGACCTTGCAGGCCGAGATTGACCTTCGCAGCGCGGAAGGCAACAATCCAGCCAAGAGCAACCGCGATGAGCGGCACCATCCGGGCTGCGGTCACGCCCACGCGCTGCCATGAACCAAACGCACCGCTGAAGAGCGCTGCGGCTGCATCAATCGGCGACCCCCCAATCAGCGTAATGATGATTGCGGCGAGGCCGAGTCCGCACAAGACTGCTGCGACCACCAAGCCCAACTTCGTCAGCGATTCGCCGAATCGCCTCATCCGCGGCGAACGGTCTCGTACCAGTTGAAGCAAGCTCACATCGTCTCCCTCTGTAGCGACTCCACGTCCTCGGGATCGATCGCTCCCCCACCCATCAAGAGCCCAAGGCGTGTGTAGGTAGCGTCCTTTCGATCGAGGATCGCCATGAATCGACCGTTGACGATGACAGCAATCCGGTCCGACATCTGCAGGAGGTCTTCGAGCTCGGTCGAGATCAGCACGATCGCACATCCTCTGTCGCGCTCGGCTTGGAGTCGCGTGAGCACTGCCTCCGTCGCTCCGACGTCGAGACCGCGGGTCGGCTGCGCAGCGACGAGCGCCGCCGGCTGGCGAGAGAGCTCCCGAGCGAGCACCACCTTCTGCTGGTTTCCACCGGATAGCTGTCGAACCTTGGTTCGAAGATCCGGGGTCCTGATGTCGTAATCCTTCAGCAGTTGCGTGCAGTATGCATCGGCTGCTCGATGATCGATGACCCCGCGACGCTGGAGACGCCCGAGCGAGATCTCTTTCATCAAGAGGTTGTCGCGCACAGACAGATCAAGCGCGAGACTCGTGTGATGCCGGTCGGCCGGAATGACGGCTCCACCGTGGTCATAGAACTCGCGTGGCGTTATGGAGTCGGTCCAAGCCCCGTTGAACATGAGCCGGCCACTCGTCGGCGTACGAAGGCCAGTAAGAACCTCGGCGAGCTCGCGCTGCCCATTTCCGTCAACGCCGGCAATCCCGAGTATCTCACCGCTGCGCACTTCGAAACTCAGCCCGTCAAGAACGACGCGGCCTCCGTGCTCCACCAGGCGAATCTGGTCGGCGGCAATGATGGTGTCACCAGTATTTGGTGGCTGAACCGCCATCTCAAAAAGCACATCTCGCCCCACCGTCATGCGCGCGAGTTCTGCCTTGTCCGTATCGGCAACCCGAACTGTGCCTGACACACGACCGTGCCGCAACACCGTGCATCGGTCTGCGACGCCCATCAGCTCATCAAGCTTGTGTGTAATCAGGATGATCGAGTGACCCTCACTGGCAAGCCGACGAATCACTCGGACCAAGTGCTCCCATTCCAGGGGTGTGAGCACAGCGCTGGGTTCGTCGAAGATCAGGATCTCAGCTCCCTGATACAGGAGCTTCATGATCTCTACCCGCTGCCGAGCACCCACTGACAGGTCGGAAACGAGCGAGCTCGGGTCCACCTCGATGTGATAGGTCTCTGACATCTGCCGAACCCGGGCACTGATGCCTTCGATATCGGCGAAGATGCGTCCTTTGTTTGCGGCACTCAGCGCCAGGTTCTCGGCCACGGTCAACGTCGGCGACAAAGCGAAGTGCTGATACACCATCCCGATACCCAGGGCGCGGGCATCGACGGGTCGCCGAATCCGAGCGAGTTGTCCGTCAACCTCAATTGTCCCCTCATCGAGCTGCAGCATTCCGCTGACGATGCTCATCAGGGTTGACTTCCCTGCACCATTTTCGCCAAGGATCGCAAGGATCTCTCCGCGCCTGACGTCGAGCGAAACGTCGTCGTTGGCCACCACGCCAGGGAAGCGCTTGGTTATACCCAGAAGGCGCAGTCGGACATCATGCGCTCCGACCCCTTGTTCATCGCCGGCGTTGTCGTCGATTCCCTGCTCTGCATTCAGTGTCATCTAATCCTCTGGCCGTCATCGAGCGAAAGAGAGGTGGTGCGTGCGCAGATGCACACGCACCACCT
>CANIKO010000030.1 GCA_947468275.1 Bacteroidota bacterium | reverse complement strand
GTTTGGGTTGGGGTAAAGTTTAAATCCATCCGATTTTAAAAGCTTTAAAATCCCTACCGATACATTTTTGCAGGTTTGGCTGCTGCAACCGGAAATGTCCGTAGCTGTAAGGCACACCTTCGTTTGGTCAGAGGATTTTATGGTATGTGTGTAAGTGGTGGCAGTGGTTTTGGCACTGTCGGTAGTTCCAAATTTCCATTGATATGAGTTGCCGGCTTTGGTAATTTTGAGGTCTACTTTGATGCCATTATAAGTGTAACTGAAATCAGAACTTGGATTTTTATTAATGGTAACGGCTTTGCTAATGGAATCAGAGCAACCATTGGTAACTTGAGCGACCAACGTTACATTGTAGGTGGTAGTGCTTGAAATTTGGAATTTGTGCCTTGGATTTTGAAGCTTTGTGGTTTGGCCATCTCCAAATTTCCAGTTGTAGCCTGTGGCGTCCTGCGATTTATTGATAAAAACAGCAGAGTCCGTTTCACACACGTCAGTGGCTGTAAAATCAGCTTTGGACTGCGGTTTTATTACCACATCTTTTTTCAGGGTATCGGTGCAACCGTTGGATGAGGTTAAGGCTAAGGTTACGATTTTTTTACCCGGAATAGTAAATAAATACGACGGATTTTCGAGATACGATGGGCTTTCATTATTAAAATTCCAGTGAAAAATGGTGGTTATGGGCGAGTTGGGTTTTGAGCCCATAAACTGAAATTTTGTCACCGTTCGGCTGCACGCCAAATCCCAACTGAAATCAGCTTTTGGACTTGGGTTTACTGTGATTGTTTTTTTAACGGTATCGTTCAGGCTGCAATTGTCGGTGGTGATTAAGGTTAAGGTTGAGGTTGAGGTTAAGGTTAAGGTTGGGGAGTTGGTGGTGTCGATTTGTTTGTTGTTTAGCAACCAATAAAATTTATAAGCTTTTCCAATTCCACCGGTGGCTTGTGCAGTGTAGTTTAGGGGTTTTGCTGCGCAAATGGTTGTGTCCCGCAAGTTGGTGAAGGCCTTTAACTCAGCCTTAACCTTAACCTCAAACAAGGCCGTATCACCCAAAGCTTCGCAACCATCGTTTACAATCAACAGGATTTTTAAAGTTTTTTTAGTTGAAATTTTTAAACTATCGGTGGTGGATAGAATGGAATTGGATACCAAATCTTTCCACTGGTAGCGGTAGTTTTTGGGTACACCGCCTGTTGCTGTGGCTTTATATTTTAGCAGGTTTCCAAAGCAAAGGGTGGTGTCGCGGTAAGTCGATTTTATTGTTACCTGTTTGCGTTGGCTGATGATTAAAAAAGCGGTATCGGATTTATTGGTGCAGCCGTCTTTGAGGATGATGGCTAATTTTTCGATTGGGTCGCTTGGGGTGTAGGTTAAGGTATCACGCAATACATTTTGGCCACTTTTCATGGTAAACCACAACTTTGGATTGCTCACAAAATACCATTGAAACCGATAGTTTACTGAATCACCACCTGTGAAATAATAGGGAACTCGCAACGCTCCATCACCGCAAACGGTGGTATCACTAAACGCCAAAACAGATTTTAAGGCCGGCCTCACTATCACTTTTTTAAAGGCGGTATCGGGTGCTCCGCAACCGCTGCTGTCGCCTATTATTATTTTATAGGTGGTGTTTTTTATTGGCCAAACGATGGGTTGCCGCTTAGTGCTGTCGTCCATTCTGTATTTTGGGCTCCAAGTCCACTTGGTGCCGCCGTAGGTATTTAGTTTTAGGCTATCGCCCATGCAAATAGTTTCCGGCGGGCCGGGGTTGGCTTTGTCACGGCTGTAGATTAATAAACGGAGGGTATCAGTTCGGTAATAGCTTTGGATTTTGGGATTAGTACTGAGTATTCGGATTCTGTATAACTTAGAACTCACCACCTGAAATGAAGGTAACTTGCCCATAATTATCCCATCTTTATTACTTTTCAATCGTCCTAATTCAACGCCTTTATCAAAGTTTCCGGTTTCATCACTCAGTTGGGCTATAAAAACATTATTACTATCAAATATCCCAAATTTTGTATAAGGTATTTTTATAGTATCTCCAGTGCAGTAAGGGCCGCTTTTTACCTGCCCCCGAGTGATTGAATAATCGGTAATTTTGGTGAGCCAGCTATCTTGATAATCAACAGTTTTAGATGGATTTTTGGAACTATCTGTAAATTTACCAAACGTAATTTTTCCGCTAAACATGCCTGCTACAAATACAGACTTATCGGCCAATGCATCTATACATGAAACCTCTGCATTTCTTGTACTACCACCACTTACAGCCCATAAAATATTGCCTAAAGAATCAGATTTATAAATGATAACCTCTTTTTTTCCGTACTTAGAAGGGGAAAGAATAGTACTATCAATTAAAATTTTGGCCCCAATTGTTCCTATAAAATAAAGAAAACCATTGCTACATCTTACTTTTTGCCCTACACTCCCAATTCCATTTTTATCTAAAACTTTGGGATGAAAAAACCAACGGGGTTGCAAAGAGGTAGTGATGGAAGCAGCAAACAGTTCCCGGGTTTGATAATATCCTGCTGAAGGATATTCGGGTATAATTTTTTGTTTACCCCAAGTTAGGCTATCATTAAAAAAACCTGTTATGTACAAATGTTGCCCATCGGTGGTCATAGACCATAAATAAATATCGCTTTTGGCTGTAAAACTAAATCGTTTTTTATAACTCCCTGTTGTATCCGTTTCAACTATAAATCCTCCTTTAAACAGGGTATCTCCTTTAACTAATACATTAGCAAAAGTATAGCCGGATAGGTATAACTTATTTTTAAGTTTTAATATTTCTGAAATTACAAATTGTGGGTTACCAGTAGACGACGGGTTATTATATAAAATGTCTGACCATAAAATTTTACCATCAGCCATATTAATCTCACCATATACATAAGATGTTGCTTGGCTAAAACTGTAATTTTTTCCTCCTATCGATACATTTCCATGACCGCTGAAAATAAAATACAAGTGCCCCTGTGAATAATAAAAAGTTTGCGGACCATGGTTAAAAGTATTACCCGTTTGTTTAGCCCAAATTAAGTTAAAGTCTTTATCAAATTTAGCATACACTATTGCGCCGTTGGCACGGCTCATAGTAACCCCACCAATGGAATGAGTTCGGTTTAATACACCCGTAACATAAAAATTGCCCTCTTTATCCATGCTCATTTCCGTTGCGCCAATTATTGTACCAATTTTAGTTACTTTTACTACCTTGCCGTTGCTATCCAGCCTTACCAAATAATTTGCATAATCGTCAGTAACCGTAAATTTATACTTATCAAAATAAAGGGTATCAACAGGCGCTGATGTACTTATAAATCCTGAATCTATAGAAAATTTGAAAACACAACCCCCATTGGGTTCAGCACATATCCCTGCAATAGCGTCATAACTGCTATTGGATACTCCGTAAGTTCTTAGCCAATCAAAATTTTGTGCATTGGCTGGTTTAGTTAAACCAGCCAATGCACAAAATAGAAGATATAATTTAATTTTTGACAATTTTATAAAAGTGTTCTAATATTTCAAAGATATGTTGTTTTTATAAAATTTGAACTAATAGATGTACGTCTCCGGTACCTAAAGGAGGGGTGCAAGAACCATTACCTGCGCCACCGGCACAAGTAACATTTGCTGTACAACATGAAGGTGATAGTAAGGTATAAGGGAAACTGCCTCCGGAACCAAAAGTAAGTGGCATACATGTTCCCGGTCCATTAACTATAATATAATTATGCTACCTGAGTATGGATAACAGCCGTAAGAATTTAACCCAGTTGAAATGGGACTAGCTGTAAAAAGAAATACCGGGGTAGGGGAATTGTCATAAACATCAATTGACCACCCATTGGTGCAATTGGTATTTTGCAAATCTACGTCAACAGTAAAATTCTGTGCCTTAGTCTTAAAACCTATTCCAGTAAAAGCTAAAATAGCTAATAGAATAAAAGCTTTTTGAAAGAATTTTCTCGCGTTGGTGTTTTCACCAATCTTGGTTGGGTTTGTTGTTTTTGTTTTCATGTTTTTTTTTAATTTATTACTCAAACTTAAACCCTTTATTATTAATTAATAATGGATTTATCCAATCATGACACTGTTAGTATAAAAATGCTTGTAAAATGTATTAATTATAGTACCGAGGTACTATGAGAATTGTAAATTAGATAGGCCTTTTTTATCGGTTGGTGTCCCCACCAAACGAAATAGACACCCTTTGATTCCAAGTCGAATCACCGTTTTTCACCCTCACCATATAAATTCCTTCGGCTACACCCAAATCTAAACTATTCACTTTTCCTACCCTTTCAACCCTTGCAACCCTTTCACCTAAAAGGTTAAAAATTTCAATAAAAACCTCTTTGGAAGGATTTTCAATTTCAATGGTAAAGCTACCATTGTTTGGGTTGGGGTAAATTTTAAAGCTTTTTTCCAAAACCTTTAAAATTCTAACAGAAACATTTTTACAAGTTTGGCTACTGC
>CANIKO010000029.1 GCA_947468275.1 Bacteroidota bacterium | reverse complement strand
GTAAAAACCATTGTTCCTAAAGTAAATACTGGAGGAAAATTCTCAGGGAACTTTATTGATTCAACGGGTAAATTCAATCCTTTGAATGCCAATAAAGGAAACAACAAAATCTACTATACCTTTAAAGACGGAAACAGTTGCTCCAACAAAGATTCCATCCTAATTAGGGTAGACTCCATCCCCAATGCAGCCATTACTGTGGCAGGTCCATTCTGTAAAAATGCAGGGATAAAAACCATAACTGCTAAATACAACACTGGTGGTATATTTAGCGGTGGAAGTTTTATAAATGCAACGGGTAGTTTTAATCCGACCAATGCCAATAAAGGAAACAACAAAATCTACTATACTTTTAAAGACGGAAACAGTTGCTCCAACAAAGATTCCATCCTAATTAGGGTAGATACAATTCCAATAATTGGTTTGAATGCTGCTGGGCCATTTTGCAATCTTGACAACAATTATGATTTATCCTGCAAAAATCTTAACCTAACTTACATATATTATGGTGGAACATTTATAAATACTATCGGAAGATTTTTCCCTAATCAGGCTTTAATTGGCACAAATAAAATTTTTGCTTTAGGAACCGATAAAAATGGCTGCACTAACAAAGATTCAATAAACATTATAGTGTTTAAAATTCCTGATGCTTCTATAAATCCGCTTAACGAAATTTGTGAAGATAGCGCATCTATTCAAATAGTTCCTGTTATAACGGGCGGAAAATTTTCAGGTGGAAGCTTTATTTCTGGTACGGGAATATTTTACCCACCTATATCAAAAGCCGGTTTTCATAAAGTTTATTATGACAGAAGTACCAATGGCTGTTTTGCCAAAGATTCCATTATAATAACTGTTCGACCTGTTCCAATTAAAAATGTTTCGATTTCGCCATTAGCGGGTTGCGAGCCCATGGAAGTTGTGCTAAAAAGTAAGGGTGGATATAAATGTGAATGGAAATCAAATGGAAATATTATAAATAATATTGATTCATTTAAAATTATTTTAATGAAAGGTTTATATAACATAGACTTGAAACTTACCACTCAGTATGGTTGCATTGCCAAAGAGAAAAATACTATAACTGTCAATCCAAAACCCACAGCAGCATTCATTTATATGCCAAATGAAATTTTTGCAAGACTAACCTCTGTAGAATTTATTAATAAATCAATGGGGGCTATTACTGGTTCAGAATGGTTTGTGGATGGGGTGCTTTTTAACACGAAAAAAGATGCAACTAATCAGTTTGCGGATACAGGGTATTTTGATCTTCGATTGATTGTTTCAAATGCTCAAGGCTGCAAAGATACAGCATATGCTAAATTATATGTAATTGATGAATTTAGGGTATTTATTCCAAACATTATTTCCCCTAATGGTGACGGATTAAATGATTCATTTTTCCCATCTGGTATTGGAATAGATAAAGTTCAATTGCAAATTTTTGATCGATGGGGTGAAAAACTTCATGATGGTAACGAAAAATGGGATTGTACTTATAAGAGTAAGCCAGTACAGGATGGAAGTTATCTCTACTTTTTAACAATTATAGATTCACAAGGAATGAGACATTTCTTAAAAGGCAGTGTAACTGTATTGAGATAAAAATTAGGCGAGCCAATCTCATATATTATCTTGTCGTGAATTGAATTCAATGGAGCACATTAAATAGAGGCGGGCTTTACTGTTTTTTATAATCTTAAAGTCCACACCCTTGAATAGCCCCCTTAAGTATATCAAAAAACAAAACCCTCTGATAATCAGAGGGTTTATGAATTTATTAGAGGTCCCGAGCGGATTCGAACCGCTGTAGCAGCTTTTGCAGAGCTGTGCCTAGCCACTCGGCCACAGGACCACTTTTATTCGGGGTGCAAAAATATAAATTACAAGGCATTTTGTCAAGTCTTTAAATAAATTCATTTGTAATTCTTTACTCAAACTTTTGTCCAACTTTAATTCGTTATTTGCATTATGGTTTTTTGCAGATATACACTGTTTTTTATACTCACTTTGTTTGCAAGGATTTCTTTTTCTCAATCGGATTTAGAAAAACTCACAAAAAGTGAGATGAAACGGTATGAATCAAAACTTTTATTTAAAAAATCATTATTGACAGAAAGTTATAATGTCGTTTATCAAAGGCTTGAATTGGATGTAAATATGGATAAGCATTGGATTAAGGGAAAGATAACTACTGCTTTTAAGCCACTCAAACCAGCTTTTAATCTTATTCAATTTGACTTGGAAGATTATTTAACAGTAGATTCAGTAACCTTTAAAAATAAAAAAGTAACCTTTACTCACCTCAATAAATCCCTCACTATCCAACTTACTAATAGTTTAAATGTAGGAGCAATGGATTCGGTAGCGGTATATTATCAGGGCAATCCTAGTGATAATAATACGGAACATAGCTTTGTATTTGATATGCACAATAATGCCAATCCCAAACCAATTGCATGGACGTTATCAGAACCATACGGAGCTATGGGTTGGTGGCCTTGCAAAGAATCATTGAATGATAAAATTGATTCATTGGATGTGGTAGTAAAAGTTAAAAAAGGAAACAAGGCGGCCTCTAACGGATTATTAATTGTAGAAAAATCAATCAATGATTCGCAGGAGTTATACCATTGGCGGCATCGTTACCCCATTGCAACATACCTTGTGGCGATAGCAGTTACCAATTATGTGGCTTATAACGATTATGTAATTTACCCCGGCAATGATACCTTGCCTATATTAAATTATGTATATCCCGAAAGTGAAGCCGAAGCCCGAACCAAAACTCCGGTAACGGCGAAGTTCATTCATTTGTATGATAGCCTTTTTGGTGTTTATCCGTTCAAAAAAGAAAAATATGGTCATGCACAATGGGGCTGGGGTGGCGGAATGGAGCATCAGACGATGGGTTTTATGGCCAGTTTTAATTTCGATTTGGTATCTCATGAATTGGCCCATCAATGGTTTGGCGATTGGGCTACGTGCGGTTCATGGAAAGACTTATGGCTAAATGAAGGTTTTGCAACTTACCTCAACGGCCTGTGTCATGAAAATTTAATATCAAAAAAAGACTTTCAAAATTATATGGCGGCGGCCAGAAGTGAAGTGGTAGCAGTAAGTGATGGTTCGGTATATATAACTGATACGGCCAATAATAACCGACTTTTTAGTGGCAGACTCACCTACAATAAAGGGTCTTTTGTTTTGCACATGCTGAGATGGAAACTAGGCGACAAAGCTTTTTTTGAAGGAGTTAGAAACTATGTAACCAAACCTGGAATCAGCTATGGTTTTGGCACCACCGATGCTTTAAAAAACGAACTGGAAAAATCCTCCGGTAAAAATCTAACAGAGTTTTTTAAAGACTGGTATTATGGCGAAGGAAACCCTAACTACGATATAACCTGGAGCCATGTGGGCAATCATATTTCTATTCGCATTCGGCAAACTCCTTCACATCCAAGTGTTGCCTTTTTTAATATTCCGCTGCCGTTTGTTATTCATGGAAAAACAAAAGATACAGCGATTATTTTTGATCCGTTAACCAAGGACAATACATTTACAACCGATTTAGATTTTATACCACAATCCGTGGAGTTTGACCCCGAAGTTTGGATACTTTGCAAATCTACAGTTTTGCAAGTAAGACCCACTAACAGTCCAGAAATACATTTATTTCCCGTGCCTGTGGGCAACACATTATCTATTTATGCCTACCGCGGAAATATAGAATTGGCAAGTATTTATGATATTACTGGGCGACTGGTTTTGAATAGGGATTTTAAGGCCGAAAAAATTGTTAAAGACTCCAACGAACTGGACGTGAGCAACCTTTCCGGAGGAATGTATATAGTAAAAATAAGTACCGAAGCCGGAACGGCGGTTCAGCATATTATTAAGAGATAATTTATGCCTTGGCTGGAAATAAAAAGCATAACGATTATTATACATATACACCTAAAATTAGGAGGACATGTATGATTTTGTCATACATATATACAAGTTAGCGGTCATTGTAAAGGACGACACAACCTTCATATAATTATGAACGAAATTGAAACATACATACAGCAGTTTCCCGACAACGTTCAGGAAATTTTGCAAAACATTAGGAAGTTAATAAATGACAACGCACCTAACGCAGATGAACTTTTTGCTTACGGAATGCCTGCATACAAACTGAACAAAAAACCATTGGTTTATTTTGCAGCTTTCAAAAATCATATTGGGTTTTATGCGACACCATCGGGACATAGCGAATTTCAAGACGAACTTTCAAAATATAAACAAGGAAAAGGTTCGGTGCAGTTTCCGCTTGACAAACCAATTCCATACAAACTGATTGAACGAATTGTAAAATTTAGAGTAACAGAAAACTACGAAAAGACAATAAAACCGACAACTAAGAAATGAATGGCAAAATCAAATATGAATTTACCGCAAAAACGTGGCAACACTCAGCACCGAACGGTTGGCACTTTGTTTCACTTCCGACAGAAATATCAACTGAAATAAGAGAAAATTTGAAATGGCAAGAAGAAGGTTGGGGACGACTAAAAGCAACTGCGAAAATCGGGAACAGTCAATGGGAAACTGCTATTTGGTTTGACACAAAACACAAAAAATATTTACTTCCATTAAAAGCAGACATACGAAAAAAAGAAAACATAGCAACGGCCAAAGACATTAAAACTATTGTATGGATTTAAAACAACGAACCGCTAACAAGGGTTTTGCGTCAGGCGGGCTGAAGTTTTTAATTCAAACTTTGGTACATTTTAAAAACTTTTGTACTTTAGCCGAACGGAAGTGCATTAAAACCCGCCCGAACGCAAAGCCCCGAAACGTTACCAGCAAGCGTAAAGACTGACACGACAACCATAAACTTGACAGTTAGACATCAAAAATGCAGGATTAATTACCATTATATCACCCAAAAAAAGCCAAACAAGCCAATTCCACCCCACCCTACTAATTCTAATTATCGGCAGCATAATTAAATTTGCTGCCGTATTATAGTTTTTGTATGTTTGCTTAAATATTAAGACGCATCGCAACAGACAAACTAAATATCGACAAATTAAAGAGCTATTTTAAAAGCGCAAAAAGCTTTGAAACAAAGGAAATTCTTGCATTTTACAAAAAGAACGAAGCCGGTATCAAACAAACAGCAGTAAATTGGAGAGTGTATTCTTTAGTTCAAATGGGTTTACTTAACCGCATTGGCAGAGGAAAATTTATTATTGGTGAAGGAAAAAATTTCATTCCCGAAATTTCACCAAAAATGAAAGCGATTAATAGTAAACTTAAAAAGGAATTTCCTTACCTGAAAATTTGCATTTGGAATACCTCTGCTCTAAATGAGTTTATGGTTCATCAGCCAGGACGGTTCTATTTGCTTATTGAAGTAGAAAAGGAAGCTACTC
>CANIKO010000028.1 GCA_947468275.1 Bacteroidota bacterium | reverse complement strand
CCTTTAACAACGCCATCTTTATTACTTTTTAGTCGTCCCAATTCTCTTCCCCCTCCATCAAAGTTTCCCTGTTCATTGCTTAGTTCAGCAATAAATACATTATTGGTATCAAATTTTCCAACTAATTTATAGGGAACTTTAATGGTATCCCCAGCACAATATGGGCCGTTGCTCACTTTTCCGCGAGTAATGGAGTAGTCAGTGATTTTGGTGAGGAAGCCCCCAAAATTCTTAAATGAACTGTCTTTAAATTTGCCAAGTTGAAATCTTTGATAAAAAACACCTCCTGCAAATACTGACCTATCGGCAATGGCATCCATGGTATTAACTTTACCAAATGACTTACTGCTTCCACTTGTAGCCCAAAGAATATTACCAAGGGTATCTGATTTTAAAAGTAATACATTATGCCAATTAGCACTCTTATTGCCGTCAGACACAAGAGTAGCACTATCAATAAGAATTGTAGCACCTAACTCACCTCCAAAATATAAAAACCCATTACTGCATTTTACATTCGTTAAATAACTTAGACCTTGATTTGAAATATCCAAAACTTTTGGCCTAAAAAACCATCTTGGTTTAAACTCAGTAGTTATTGATGCTGCAAAAAGTTCGCGTTTGATTCCTCTATTATATGGGCCTCCTGTAGCATATTGAGGTGATATTTTTTTATTGCCCCATTTTAAGCTATCCATGAAAAAACCGCCAAAGTACAAATGAACTCCATCGGTGGTTAAACACATAATTTCTATTGGAAACTTATTGCTAAGCGAAAATGATTTTTGGTATTTTCCTAACGTATCAGTTTCAATTACAAAACTATCGAAAATAGTATCTTTCCCAATTATAGCTTTCTTATTTGATGCATCTGAAAAATCACCCGAAAGATAAAGTTTGTTTTTAAGAGATAATAAGCCAGTTAATTGAAAATAAGCATTCGCCTCATCATGCAAAAAATCAGACCATTTAATACTGCCATTTGATGAATTTATTTCACCATACAAATTTGTTCTATATCCATTAAATGTATAATTAGTAGTACCAATTTTGGCTGACTGCTGAGTCATGGAGATAAAATATAAATGCTTATTTAAAAAAAATATTTTAGCGTTTGAAAATTGTTCTGAATATTGAATTGCCGTTGAATTACCTGTTTGTGTAACCCAAACTAATTTGAAATTTTTATCAAATTTGGCAAATATCATGGCTCCATTTGACGGTTTCAACATTTTCGTGCCAACTAAATCACTGTCGCTTAAAAAACCAATAATGTAAATATTACCTTCATTATCTCCACACAAATGGTGTGCATCAAATGTGCCAATACCCAACGCATAAATTACAGTTCCACTGCTATCTAACTTGACCAAGTAATTTGATTGGTCAGTAAATGGCCTTATAAAATCAAACTTGCCAAAACTAATGCTGTCTGACGTTTTATAAGATAAATTTACAAGATTTAGAGACCCTCCGTTAAGTTCAGCAATTGTTCCTCTAACATCAACCCTGCTATATCCTTTGGCCTTATAAGTATCAAGCCACTCAAAATTTTGAGAATAAGCAACCTTTTCTAATAGTAGTAAATTTATTATTATAAGATAAAAGGTTGCTTTTTTCAAAATAAATTAATGGCAAACTTAATATTAAAAATTGTTCGAATATGTGAGAATTAATAAATTATCAAAATTACAAATTGGCTACCTAACCCACCACCGCATAAAGTAGTTGGACCTCCACCTGAACAATCGATACTTGTACTGCAAGGTGGAACACCGCAACTTGGGGTGACGATAGTATGTGGAAATCCGCTGCCAAAAGTAATTTTGGTACATCCGGCACCTGCATCTTGAACCTCTATATAATTCAATGTTGCTCCATTGCGACAATAAACATTATGTTGTCCAGGTGGGATGGAAATAGTGAATCCTATTTGAGTAGAAGAGCCATCAAATGCCTTAATAACCCAAGTGCAACTCGATTGATTATCAATATCTATGGCGTTGTTTTGAGCCTTAGCCTTAAACCCAAAGCTAGTAAAAGCTAAAATAGCTAATAGGATAAATGTCTTTTGAAAGAAATTACGATTTCTTGTGTTTGAATTTTTTGTTTGTGTTTTCATGTTTTTTTTTAATTAATGTTTCTCAAACTTAAAATCAATTAAACCGTTAAACCTAACATTTAGCCCAAAAATCATTAGAAATAGGGATGCAAAAATTGAAAAATCATTAGAAAGTGGGATGGCCTAAGATAGAAAAATATTGTTTTTAGTGATTGATTTTATCACGGGAAGAAACTAGAATTTTTTGATTCCACACCAAATTACCATTTTTCACCCTCACCCAATACATTCCTTCGGCCACATCTAAATCTATCAAAGTAACCTTTTCAGCTCGTTCCACTTTTTTTACTCGTTCACCCAAAAGGTTAAAAATTTCAATGGATACATCTTTCACAGGATTCTCAATTTCAATGGTGAAATTTCCGGTGTTGGGGTTGGGGTAAAGTTTAAAACCATCGGATTTTAAAACCTTTAAAATTCCTACCGAAACATTTTTGCAGGTTTGGGATGAGCAACCTGAAATATCTGTGGCAGTAAGGCACACCTTGGTTTGGTCGGAGGATTTGATGGTGTGAGAATAAGTTGTGGCTGAGGTTTTGAAGCTGTCAGTAGTTCCAAATTTCCATTGATATGCGTTTCCGGCTTTGGTTATTTTAAGGTCTACTTTGATGCCATTGTAGGTATAACTAAAATCAGAACTTGGGTTTTTGTTGATTGTAATGGCTTTACTAATTGAATCTGAACAACCATTTGCAACTTGAGCTACGAGCGTTACATTATACGTGGTGGTGCTAGTGATATTGTATTTATGTTTGGAGGTTTGGAGCTTTGAGGTTTGGCCGTCTCCAAATTTCCAGTTGTAGCCGGTTGCGTCTTGCGATTTATTTATAAAAACGGCTGAGTCTGTTTCACACACGTCTGTTGCAGTAAAATCAGCCTTCGATTGTGGTTTTATAACCACATCTTTTTTTACAGTATCGGTGCAGCCGTTGCTGGAAGTGGTGGCTAAACTTATTTTTTTTGTTCCCGCAAGGGTAAATAAATACGATGGATTTTCGAGATATGACGGGCTTTCGTTGTTGAAATTCCAATGGAATGTTGTGGTAATCGGCGAGTTGGGCTTTGAGCCTGTAAACTGAAATTTGGTAACCGTTCGGCTGCACGCCAAATCCCAACTGAAATCAGCCTTTGGGCTAGGGTTTACGGTGATTGTTTTTTTAACGGTATCGTTCAGGCTACAATTGTCGGTTGTTATTAAACTTAGCGTTGAGGAATTGTTAAGGGTTAATTGTAAATGGTTAACGGTGTCGATTTGTTTGTTGTTTAGCAACCAATAAAATTTATAATTTTTACCAGTTCCGCCAGTGGCGGTAGCGGTGTAGTTCAGGGGTTTTGCTGCGCAAATAGTGGTATCCCGCAGGTTGGTGATTGCTTTTAACTCAGCCTTAACCTTAACCTCAAAAAAAGCCGTATCACCTAAGGCTTCGCAGCCATCGTTCACTATGAGTTGAATTTTTAAAGCTTTTTTAGTTAAAATCTTTAAACTATCCGTAGTGGAAAGAATGGAATTAGATACCAAATCTTTCCATTGGTAGCGGTATTGTTTGGTTACACCGCCGGTGGCTGTGGCTTTGTATTTTAACAGGTTTCCGGTGCAAAGAGTGGTGTCGCTGAATTTTGAAACAATTTCAACTCTTTCTTTCAGTCTTATATTTAGGGAAACTGTATCTTTCTTATTAGAGCACCCATCGCTTATTACTAAAGCCAACTTCTCTGATTTACCTACTTCCACAGATGGAGTGTAATTCACTGTGTCAGTATGGAAAGAATTCCCCGATTTTAAGAAAAAAAATGAAGATGGAGAATTTACAAAGTACCATTTCCATGAATAGGCGGTTGAATCTCCAAATCTAAATTGAACAGGAATGGATAGTTTATAATTGGAACAGACCACCGTATCGTTAAAATCCAAAAATGCTTTCGGGCTTTTGCTAACAAAAATCTGTTTATAGCCTGTGTCTATTGCTCCGCAACCGCTGCTGTCGCCAATAATTATTCTGTATTTTGTGCTCGTTTCAGGCCAAACTTTAGGTTGTCTTGCTTTGGAATTATCCATTCGGCTTGAAGGGCTCCAATTCCATTTGGTGCCGCCATAAGTATTCAGTTGGATGGTATCGCCACGGCAAATAGTATCCGGCGGGCCGGGGTTCGCTTTGTCCCGCGAATAAATCAACAGACGCAAAGTGTCAATCCGATAATAGCTTTGAACCGGAGGTTTGGTGCTAAGAATCCGGATTCGGTATAGCTTGGATGATGCCACTTGGAATAAGGGTAATTTACCAAGAATCGTGCTATCTTTATTGGTTTTGATTCTTCCCAGTTCGCGGTAACCTGTTTCAAAATTCCCGTATTCATCGCTTAGTTGGGCAATAAAAGTATTTGAACTGTCGAAGTTTCCGTATTTGGTGTAGGGGATTTTGATGGTATCCCCAGCACAATAAGGGCCTGATTTTACCTGACCTCGCGTGATGAAATAGTTTGAAATTTTGGTTACGAAGCCGTTGGTTGCGCCTTTTGAAATACTTGAATACTTACCAAATTTTATCGTGTCATTAAAGGTGCCCCCTAAAAAAATGTATTTATTAGAAATAGCATCCAAAGTAAAGGCCTTAGATTGTTTACCACCACCATGAGTTGCCCATAAAACATTACCCTTATAATCCATTTTTAAAACCAATACATCTAATGATGAAGTATTTAGTGTGTTGCTATCAATTAAAATTTTGGCATCATGAGCACCACTAAAGTAAAAATACCCATTGCTACAAGCCGCCCGGATAATATAATTATTTGACCCTCCCTTATTTTTATCAAGAATTTTTGGGTGAAAAAACCATCTGGTTTGCAAAGATGTAGTAATAGAAGCTGAATACAACTCCCTCCTTTTTGAACCTGATGCGTATTCAGGGGCAATTTTTTTTGTCCCCCATTGCAAGCTATCCATAAATTGACCTCCAATATAAAGATATTCACCATCGGTTGTTATACAAGAAACTTGCGTGTTTTTACTCCGCAAAATAAACCGCTTCTCATATTTACCTCGATTATCTGTTCGTATTACATATCCGGAAAAAGCATAAAATGTATCTGAAGCTATTTGAAGACCACCGCTACTAATATTGCCTGATATATATAATTTTCCATTTAGACTCAAAAGATCAAAAATAGGCATCCAGACAGCACTGCTAGAAGATATGTGTAAATAATTTGACCATACAATACCACCGTTCAAAGGATTCAACTCACCAAAAAAATCTGTAACTTCAGTTCCGAAATTATATGTTGTTGAACCTAATGTTACTGTTCCGGTACTTGCGCCTATAAAATAAAGATGACCTTGAGAATAAATTACCCTTCTCCAACTTGTATAAATATTGCCAGTTTGCACAGCCCACACAAATTTAAGATCATTACTAAATTTAGCAAATATCAGGCTGCCATTTGAAATATTCATTGTAGTAGAACCAATAGTAACTGTACCCGTTACACCTGAAAAATTACCTGTAATATAAAAATTACCACTGTCGTCTCGACAAATATCCCATGCAAAAAAATTTCCTGCCAAACGAGCATTAGTAACCTTACCATTTTTATCATGCTTAACCAAAAAAGTTCCATTTGGATTCATAAAGCCAATGGTATCAAAATAAATTGTTGTTGTTCCACTTGTAACAATAAGTGCTGTACATCCGCCATTGGTATCAGCACTTATTGCTCTAACATCTGTCCCGGATACTGTGCCATAAGTCTTCAGCCACTCAAAATCTTGAGCTTGAGAATTCTCTAATAATACAAAAAATAGAAATAATAGCCAATAGGCCTTTTTTTGTTTCATTTATAAAATTAGAGGTTGCCGCAAATATTAACAGTAATAGTTATACAAATTAATTAACGTTAAATTCAATAGTAAAACCATTACTTAGAGGTGGACCACATGAAACTCCACTTGTTCTCCAATTTCTGGTAGTAGCACCGCATGTGGTGCATCCTAAGTCAAAAGACCATCCAGTCCAAGTTGTAGGAAAAACACCATACCCCAGAGTAACAGTGCAATTATTTCCGGCACCATCAGTAATATAGATTGCATAAGGCATAACACCCGGATTCGTGCAAACATTTGTTGTACCACTGCCAGCGGCTGAAACGAAACCCAACCCCATTTGGGTCATTGAATTATCATACGTGATAAAGTTAAGCGAACATCCCGAATTGTTGGTAACAATTAAATTGTAATAAAAGGCTTGAGCCTTTGAAATATAACTAAATCCAGTAAGTAAGAAAAATAAAACTATGGTTTTTAAAAATGTGTTTTTCATGATTTCAATTTTTATGTGTTAAAAAAAATAAGAGTTCATCAAGTTTGACCATAACAATATTATAATAATTTTTGTGATAGAACCCAATATCAATTGTCATATTTATAATGTTGTTACTAAAGCGTATTATTTTTGAATACCAAAAGTGTTATTTACTCAAAAACACCTTCTGATTCCACACCGCATCTCCATTTTTCACCCTCACCCAAAACATTCCATCGGCCAAATTTAGATCTAAACTATTCACTTTTCCAACCTTTTCAACCCTTCCAACCCGTTCACCCAAAAGGTTAAAAATTTCAATCGAAACATCTTTGGAAGGATTTTCAATTTCGATGGTAAAACTTCCGTTGTTAGGGTTGGGGTAAAGTTTAAAACCATTAGATTTTAAAAGCTTTAAAATTCCAACGGAAACATTTTTGCAGGTTTGGGATGAGCAACCGGAAATATCCGTAGCAGTAAGGCATACCTTGGTTTGGTCACTGGATTTGATGGTGTGAGAATAAGTGGTGGCCGTGGTTTTAGCACTGTCGGTGGTTCCAAATTTCCATTGGTATGCGTTGCCGGCTTTGGTTATTTTAAGGTCTACTTTTGCGCCATTATACGTATAACTAAAATCAGAACTTGGATTTTTATTAATCGTTATGGCTTTGGAAATTGAATCCGAACAACCGTTGGTAACTTG
>CANIKO010000027.1 GCA_947468275.1 Bacteroidota bacterium | reverse complement strand
GCAACTATAAGAAATAAATCTATTTGTCGATTGTTGCTAAATAGCTTGGTCTTAAAAACTATCTGATTTATAATCAATATAAATATTCCGGCTCCTAAAAAGGTGCTTACCTGATTGGGGCCAAAGCCTCCGCTTGTATCAAAATTAGCCCCTAAAACAAAATCAATTTCTGAAAATTTCGGGGTTCTAACGGTTAATATAATAAGTATGGGAATAGTGGAATAAATAAAATTTTTAAACAGGTTTTTGAATTCGACAAGTGTAATAGTGACGCGGCTAAAAAATATCCCCAATAATGCTAAATTTATAATTCCCAAAAGGTTAAATACTATTTTTTTCTGAAAATTATACATATCCATAAATAGCAGAGAAGGAAACAAAAACAGAAACATCACAATAAAAATGGTATTTATTTTCTTGGTATGGATCCGTTTATCTAATGAAAATAGTATAAAATATAGAAAACAGAAATACTTCCCTGTTTCCGAAGGCATAATATCTAAACTTAAAATTCTAGCCAGCAGTTCTATGGACGGAAGAAACATCAATAGATGAATCAGAATATTTACGTTAAATGTTTTGGAATATTGATAAAAATAGTAAAAATTAATTATCAAAAAATAACCCAACAATGCAATGGGTTGCAGACTTAGGAGCAAGCCCAATAATGCAAAACCGGCGATGTTTAGAATTTCGGGACGACCGGTAGGTTTGGATTTAGGAAGCAAAGGTTAAAGTGAAAAGGTTAAAGTGGAAAGTACAAAGGTTAAAGTTAGAGGGTGTGGGTTAAGTTATTAAGAGGGCATTACGTTCCTAATACTTCAAGTATAAATGATTTTAATATTATACCACTTAGGCACTAAAAAACTAAGGTTAAAAAAAGACTTAATAAAATTCTGAGACAATGGCTTCTATGGCAAAAGATTCTATTCTCTATTGGTATTTATTAATTCTAGTATACGGTCAGCATATTTTTCAAATGTAAATAATTTACTCATTTCAAAGGCTGCTTTTGCTTTGTCTGATAAGGTTTCAGAAGAAAGAGTTATGGAGCCCAAAAATTCTTTGAACGAGCAGTTTATATCCCACAAAAATCCGTTGGATTCATTGATGTAATGGGGAATAGATGACACATTGGATACAATAGGCACACATCCATAATTAGCCGCTTCTGCTATTACTTTTGGAAACCCTTCATTATCACTTAGCAAAAGGATTACATGGGATTCAATTAAAAGAGGTGAAATTTTGTCTCTGCTTAAATAGTCATGAAAAACAACCCGTATGGGCAAGTTCGTTTTATTTACCAAATCTTTATAACTTGTAAGCTTTTCTCCTCCTCCTACAAAATGAAAGGTCTCAAATCCTTTGGCTATTAATGTTGGTAAAGATTCAATAATTCTATCTACCCCTTTCCAGGTTTCCAGTCTGCCTAAAAATATTCCGGTTAAGGGAGTGTTATAGTTTTTCGTTTTTAGTATTTCGGCACCTATTTGTTGCTCTTGTTCATCAATGCATGGATTTTCAAAGCTAATGCAATGCTTTGGCTGATTTGGCCACTTTCCGTTTATGGTAACCGGGCATTTCAGAAAATTATTCAATAACCACCATTTTTGAAAGCGATATCCTAATGGTGCATTATTTTCAGCCCAATTGCCTGCATATTTTACCCAAATGAAGGGTTTGTTTTTTTTAAAACTTAAATATGGCAGTAAATAATTTCCCATACCGGTAGGCAAACGCAACTGCAGGGCATCAACTTCACTTAATATTTTATTTACCTCGCGAATTATTTTAGGTGCTGTTGTTAAAACGGATAGTTTTTGCACCATTCCCCGACCACCAAATGCCGGCAAGGGAATGAATTTTATATTAGGTGAGGAGTAGGCCAAAGCACTTTTAGGAGCATTTGTTGAATAATAACAGGCGAGGTGGTAGATACACTCAAAATGCTTTGTCAGATAGTTTATCTCTCGTATTGTCGGACCCCAGCCTACTAAATTTCCATCCAAATCAGTGAAATGCTCGGTATGAGAAATGATGGCCAATTTCATTTATTATCAATAAACTTTTCGACTAACATATTCCAATCGTGTTTTTCAACCCAACCGCCAAGTTGAGATGTGTACTCGACTTTATTATTCAGTATTTTTTTTAAATAATTCTTAATTTCCTGAGCGTTGTTCCCATCCACCAGTTCTCCGTTTACGCCTGAATGTATGGCATCCTCAATACCACATCCCTTAGCTCCGATGGCGGGTAATCCAAAATAATTAGCTTCTAAAATTGCTATGCCAAACCCTTCTACATCGCCATCTTTTTGATTTTCGCTCAGCATAATAAATACATCAGCTGTTTTATAGGCCTTAGCTAATTCCTCTTTATCAGCCAATCGGCCATGAATTGTGATGTGTTTGGATACTCCCAGTGTTTCAGCCAATTCCCGTATTTCTTTTTCTTGTGTAGGCAATCCTACAATGTGATAGTGAATGTTTGGAAATTCTTTAATAAGTGCCGGTAAAGCCTTAATAACCCGGTGTTGCCCTTTGCGGGGTGTCACATTCCCTACAGTTAGCAATTTGGGATTTCCTATCCAGTTGGAGAATGGTTTAGAATTGATATAACTAATCCAGTCTAAGCCATGGATGCCATTGGGCAATATTGTAATTTTTTTTTGGTTTTTTATTGAATCAGGAATCAATGAGGCTGTGAAACCCGAAACTGCCCATATATGGTCGGCTTTTTTTAGGGACCAATGGGTGAGCCTTCTTAGAACCATATTTCCGGGGTTAACCTCACTGCCATGAACAAAAGAATCGAGATGTACTTTATTATTATAAATCAGTTTAACTATAGCCCCTACCCATAAAGGAAACATACCTGTTACAATGATTCGTTCATAAGATTTTGTTCTTACCTGTTTTAAAACAACACGAATTCTGTTAACGTATGTAAACCATCCCATCCGTTTGAAAGGGAAGAGTTCAATCTTGAGTGGTAAAGTATCTATATATTGGTTTATTCGGTGTTTATTTTCATAATCTAAAGAAGTCATCACATCCACATTGTACCCTTTATTTACCAATGCCAAACTTAAATCTGCTGCATGTCGTCCAATACCACCGGGGCCAGGCGGGTATTCTGATGAAATTAATAGAATATTTTTCAATTTTCTATATTTCGAATTAAACTTCCTTGTGATATATTTTTCAGATAAATAGGATAGTCTTCACCTTTTGGAATTAATAATAAATGACATTTTCCTCGGTTTGCAATTTGGTCTGAATTGGATAATTCTATGGCATCTCTCATATAGAATGCACTATATTTATTTGAATGGCACCATTTCAATATTCTTTCCGCATTGTCTTTCATACTAAGTTCAGGAGGTGAATGCATTTCTATCATAAATTTTGTTTTTAAAGAACTTGCAGTTTTTATTGCTCCGGCTATTGCTAATGATTCAGCTCCTTCCACATCAATTTTTACTAAGTCCGGAAAACAATGCAATTTTTCAACAAGGGAATCTATAGTTATTTGATTGACAAAATAGAAGGAATTTGTTAATGATGCTGTTTGGGCATGACCAGCATAAATACTTCCAGCTTCTCCGCTACCAACTGTATAAAATTTTATTGATTCACCATCTTTGTCACCTATAAAACTAGATACGAAAGTACATTTGACACCAAAACCATTAATAATTAAATTCTGAGATGCCTTAGCTAAAGCCTCTGGATTAGGATCCACTAAAACAATTTTTTTATTGATTGGCTGAATTGCAGCTAGCAAAGACATATACCCAATATTAGCTCCAATATCAAAAACTATTGGGTGGTGTTTTGTTAATTCAAAAAACCAAGCATCATCTTGGTCAGGTTTAAGTCTTTCAGTGCCTACTAAGCCTTTAAGTTTTATAGATACTATTTCGAAGTGCTCAAATTCTGATGGTTTCTTATAAAGGTAATATCCAATTAATTTTTTATTTTTTTTTAACATATAGTGTAATTTTTTAATCTTAATTGCGGATAAATGTAAATATGGAATATATGACTAAATTATTTTCAGAAAAATTAATTGTTTAATTAATTGGTATGTTTTAATAACTCAATTGCAGGTATACCAATCAAGATGGAATTACTTTCAAAATTTTTTGTTACAACGGCTCCTGCACCAATTCTAATATTGTCTCCCAATTTACAGGGACCAATGATGCAAGCATTAGCACCCAAATTGCAATTGTTGCCAATGATAAAAATCCCTTTTCTATAATTAATACCAATACAATTACCGCCCGTAAGTGTAAGGTAATTGCCGATTTTTGCTTCCCCCGAAATTACAATACCTAATGAAGAATGAAGAATTTTGAAGCTATGACCAATACTGGCTTTATAATGGATATCGATTCTTGATATAATATATATCAGATAAATGATTGGTAAAAAAACTAGGCGCAAATATTTCCAATAACCCTTAAATAATAAGAAAAACCCTCTATCTATTCTATAACCTAAAATGCCAATAATGGACGGATTTATCCATAATAAAAGCATTCTCATTTTTTGTCTGCCTGCATTGGCTTGATAATCTTTTAGAAAGTATTTTAGTTGTTCTAACATTTAACTCAACAATTAGATGAATTCTATTTTACCTTTTTCAATCAGCATTCTTGACGATTGTTTCCATGATTTAATAATTGGAATAATGAAAAGAGGTATAAAAACTATGAATAAAATACTCCCCGTAAGCATAAGTTTTCTTTTGCGCTTAAATCGATATGGCATAATGGATGATGGGACGCTAATCAGTATATTTAAAATCCCATTTTTGGTGCCAAAGTATTTACGGACGTAGTAATTTACACTGGGTATGGGGCGAGGGCTAAACAATTTTTTGGGACGAAAGGCATCCCAACTCCCCATTTGCCGCAATCCACCTTCACTCACCTTTAAATGCACCCGTTTGGCTAATGGATTGGATACATTGGTGAACCCATTCAGATAGCATCGCATTCCAAATTCGGCATCACCCATGCGTTGTCCTTCAAATTGGCGGTCGAACAATCTGGTGGTTTTAAATACTTCTTTTTTAATCAAAAAATTACCGGTATCAATTTGGTCACTCCATCTAAAAAAGCTATAATTTTCAGGAACTCTGGCTCCTATAACAGACAGAGAAACCCCGGATGAGATATCCACTTTAAAAAAATCAAGAGCCTTAATATGTTGAGTAATCCAATCCGAATCTACTCGGGAATCGTCATCGTAAAAAAGCAAATAATCGCCTTTTGCCATTTTAACACCCGTGTTTCTGGCCAGCCAGAGTGCTTTCTCTTTTTGGTTAATAATTTTTAGGTTAAGGTTAAGGTTGAGGTAATGGCTACCGTCAAGTGGTTCAGACTGATCAATAATAATAACCTCAAAATTTTTGTAATCCTGAGCTTCTAAATCTTTTAAAACATCCTTTATATAAGCATAACGATTAAGCGTTGGGATAATAATCGTGATAAAAGGATTGGATTTAAGCAATTGGCTATTAAAGTTTTCATATTTCAAGTATTTATAGGTGGAATGGAACAAATCTACTTTTTTAGTGTTTTGTGTTTTTATAAATGCTGATAATTCTTTTATTGGATTATGAAACGATGCAATTCGAATCATCAGAATATAAATCGCCCAAAAGGATTTGTAATACTTACGGATAAAATAATATTCATCATTTAATGTTGGCAGTATATCGGAAGATGCTAAAGCGAAACTTTTATCCGTTTTAATAATTCCTTTTTGAAAAGCCTGATAGGCAGCATCCAACTTTGATATATATTCAGTGCTAAAATTAGAATCCAGCAAAACTATTTTTTTCTCGTCTTCCGATAATAGGTCGTAATCTATCAAATAGGGCACATTATCCTTCATCGGTTCTATATTGAAATACCAAGCAGGTGAAATGTAATTAATGAAATGGAAGAACATGATACGCTGAATCAATTAATTTGGAGAGGATTTCCTAATTCATTATTGCCAAATAGTTAGTATTATAAAATATCTCAAATTCCGGTTTATAATTGATTTTGGTTATTCCATCTTGTTTAATATGGTATATGTTGTGGTTTGGCAGAACATCAAAAAAATCCAAGAGGTATTTTTTATTTTTTATTGAATTTATAGAACCATGTTCAAATTGAATAATATCTATTAGTTTATTCTTTATTAGATTTTCTGAACCTTTCAACACATTCATTTCATAGCCTTCCACATCCATTATTAAGCAATCAATTTTTTTAATGGAATTTACTTCGCAAAAACTATCTAAGGTTGTAATTGAAATAGTTCTTTGTATCTCATTTTTTAAAAAAGGATTTTTAATGATAGATGCTTGTACTGAGCCATTTTTCTCACTGAACATTGCTTTTTTATCTTCTTCTTCACCAAGTCCAATTCCATTAATATAAATATTAGAAAAATCTTTGTATTTCTTTTTCAGGGTTGCTACACATTCTTCCTGTGGCTCAAAAAGATAGATGTTTACATGGCTTATTAGTGTTCCAAAAAGGCTGATCAACAAATCGCAATATTGGCCATTGTTAGCTCCAACATTAATAAGATTAAATGAATTTTCTTTTACTTTAACTTTTGGTTTAATAATGGTATTAATTACCCATTTTTCTCCGGAAAGAACAGGAGAATCTGAATATCCGTAATTCATACCTTTCAGTGAAAGATAAAATAATTTTTTCCAAATTCCTTGAAATAAATTGCGGGAAAAAATGGAGTGAAATATTTTTTTACTAATTTTCATTTCTTTTTGATTAAATAATCTAAACATCCTGCGACTGAAAGTTCATTTTTCCAAAGTTCTCGGCTGGCTAATTGTATCGCTTTAAAATTATCGGGATGAAGGCTAGTGTGAAAATTAGATACGATTTTAGCAATTTTTTTTCTGTCTTTCCATTCCACCCAAACTACATATTTTTTCCAGTATATTTTATCTTCCTGTGGCAAAATACAATCGGTATTGACAAAAACGGGAATTCGGCCCATCATCAAAGTTTCATAAAGGCGAATAGAAAAATTGCCACCTCCTCTTACACACAATATATAATCAGAGTTTCGCAAGTTTTCATAATATTCCAAGGTGGTTGCTTCAAGCTCTTCCGGTGTTTTATAACCAGCCCGGTAGTTGTTTCTGTAAATAAAATTAGTTTCCAATTGGGCTGAGGTTTCCAAATTTTTCAATAATGAAGCACGCTGATAGGCGGATGCAAACAACGGCTCCCAATCGTTGCGGAGGGGATTTTGAATGGCTCGTTTCAAGTTTTCAAGCAAACACTTCAAATTTTCCTTTCCCCGTTTTTGAAAGGATAACGTGGCATGGCCGCAAAAACCAACAACAGGTTTATCCTGTTTTTCCCTCACTTCAATTTCCTGCTTACCGTACAATCGCAGGTAATGGTCGGATAACGCAGCCGGGAAGCCTTGATTTAAATTACTTAATTGAGAACAAAACCCTCCCATTCTAAAATACATGATGTTTTCAAATTCAGGGAAAGCCTTGCCCCAATCGCCTCCAACAAAGGCAAACGCTTTAATTTTGTGTTGAGCACATTGTTGATTGTACTCTTTTAAATGGGCTTCAAATCCTAACTCATAATAGTCGTTAATTGAAAAGGGGAGCAGCATTACATCAGCGTTTTCTATAGTACTTACATAATGAAATTCATTTGGCAATAGTCCCCATTCCGATTGATTTACGTCATCATTTTGCCAAATTCCGTCCATAAAAAATGGACGACAAAGCAAGAACATCCTGCGGCGGTCCAAATCAAAACGGGGGAGAGAAGGAATATAAATGTTCAAATGATTTAGGGATGTTTAAACTACTCGAACCTCAAAATGTCCAACAGAATCAATCAATACGAAAGCTTTGGTGTGATTAGTCGTGCGCTGGGTTGCCAAAAATGCGAGCCACGAACCGGATTTGCGGGAGGAAGCATATTTTTGGCTTGAAATGCAAAGCATTCGCGAACACTTTTGAAAATAAACTTAAACGGGTGAGCATTTTTTTGGTTACTTTTTTTATCAAGACACCGCAGGTTCATGAACACATTTAATAAATAAACAGATAATCAGTGAATAAAAAAAGTGACAAGAGGTTATGGTAAAAGAAAATCTGTATCAAATTTTGCCAGGTATTTGGTAATATTGCTCAAATCATGCTGATAAAATTGCTTTATTTTTCTATGGAACTACTTTAGTTATTGGGTTGAATTAGTTTTTGAGGCTCAACTAGTTAAAACCAGAAAGGATTAGGTGGAATAGAAGTGCTCAAATTCTGTTTTTTGCTTTTCGAGATTAAATTCATTTTTCACTCTTTCTATAGCAGTGATTCTAACTTTATCTAACTGCTCTTTATCCATATTAATGGTAGTTAATATTTGTTCGGCTAATAATTGCGGCTGCCTTTTGGGCACAACCCAACCTGTTTTTTCGTGCAATACATTTTCACTTAACCCCTCGGCATCACTCACAATGCACAACATGCCCGCAGCCTGTGCTTCTAATACGGCATTGCAAAATCCCTCTTGCACACTGTATTGAATATAAATATCATGCGCGGCCATTAATTTTGGAATTTCACTATGTTCTTTTTTGCCAACAAATTTTACCTCATTGCTTAAGTAAAGTTGGTAAACTGCAAAAACCAGACGTTCGTATTCTTCTCCCTCACCGACAATAGTATACTCAATGGAGTATCCTGACTTTTTTACTTTTGATAGTGCCACCAAAACGTATTCTATGCCTTTTATCCAATGAAGCCTGGAAACGGTAAGAATTCGAATTCTCTTATTGGGATTGAATACAGACTTTTCAATTGTATATTTATTTACATCTATGGTCGGAGTGATTTTCACAACAGCCATATGTTTATCAAGTCCTAATCGTAAAGCTTCATTTGCCAATCCATCTGAAATGGTATGAACTTTATCACTATTTTTCCAAAGCTTGATATAACATTCCGGATGTTTTAGTGGATAAACATAAATATCGTAGCCTCTAAAACTAACAGCAACCTTTGCGCCAATTGCTTTGCCAACTAATTCTCGGTTGATGCCCATAGTAGCAAATCCAAAATGCAGCCAATCTAATTTGCATTTTAAAATATGACTGTTAATCACAAGTAGCGTAATGATTTTGGAAAACGATGAACCATCTGTCTTTTCCAATTGCCAAAACCGTTGTGTTGATTTGAAAGAAAATAAACAAAGGCTAAGTAAGGCTGCTATGGAGTTAAATACAGTAAATATTATATTCCCCGATAGGTCGGGAGCCTGTTTTACCGGTACATGATAGGGTTTATTATCTGAACGGTTATTAATAAAAAGAATTACATCATGCCCATTTTCCTTTAGTCCTTTAATTTTATACTGAAAGAAAGTTTCCGAATAACCTGGCAATGAAGGCAAGACTAATCCAATTCTCATTTATTTTGTAATAATGTCATTTTTACGCTCAGCGTTAGCAACATACTTACCGTATGACTCCAATAAACGGAATCTTCCGATTTAAATTTATGATAATATTTTTCGACAATTTCCTTTGTAATCAGTTGGTTTAACGCTGGGTTTTCAAATAGCCAATGCCTTAGTTTCTCATCATTATCCTTGCCCAAAAACTGTAGCTCCCAATTGCGTTGTATTAAAGGCTTTGTAGTAATGTATTCACGCCAACTGTTTATTAGTTTGTTCTTAATCCTATAGGGAAGGTGATGAAGGGTAAGGTGCTTGTGGGAGTTAAACAAATTGTAAGGCGCTTTGGATTGCCAAGGAATAGCAGCCATTTCAGGAGCATAGCGCTTTATATATTCAATTTGTATTTGCCTCCCACTCAAATATTTTTCAGGTACTTCGCATATAAATTGACACATCCTGTCATCATAGTACGGAAGTTCTATCGGAGCATAATTTTCAAAGAAACTGAGGTTGGTGCTGGTCCATCGGGTAGCCCAATGCAGGGATTTAAATGCCCGGATTCTGGCATTGGCATTTTCAATTTCAATTTCTTGCAATAGTGATGAAATGCGATTATTCAGTTCTGTTTCAAAATCACCTTCTAACCCCCAGATTTTCCATAATTCAGAGGCTAGTTCTAAGCCACCCTTTTTAACAATTTTCTTTTTTATAGTTTGTACTTGATCCATAAAACTTAAATCGTCCCGTACACCCATATCATCAAAAAGTACATCGCCCCAATGGCCAAGCATAAACACATCTCCTTTTTTGCTTAGTTCTTCGGCTACTGCTATTTGGCGTGGATGTGTAAATTCGGCATACCCCAAATTTATTTCACAGGCTTTTTCAATTTTATCCCACAAGTATCCTTTTTCAATTTTTAAATCATCGAAGATCCAACCGGCTGCCCTCGCTATTTCTTTACCATATTTGGTTTCGTTAAAACTATCTTCAAACCCGTAGCTATAGCTATGCACATCGGCACCAATTCTTTTTAAAGCCACCGCAAGGGTTCTGCTATCCAACCCACCTGAAAGGGCTAATAATGCTTTTCTTCCATTTAATTGTTCTTTTACGATGGTTTCAAAAAGGGTGGCAAAACGGTCGGTGACTTTCTGCAAAGTGGTTTCCTTTGGTTTATAGTACCACGGTTGTTTGATGGTCATTTCATCCCATTTGACCTTCTCATAAAAGGAATCATTCCCCAGCATAAATCCCGTTGCTATCCAAAAGGCGATGGCTTGTTTATCCAAGGTATTTCCTTGTTTTTTAGGAAATCCTTGAATCGGAATTATATAGTATTGGCCTTCAGGCATTATTAAACCGATAGAATGGTTTGGTAGAATTGTTCATGTTTTGAAATTTCATTTTCAATCGAAAAATTCCGTTTTGCTAATTCACTAAATTGTATGCCTAATTGTTGGTTTTCGGAAGATGTTGATTTCATAAACACTTCCAATTTTGTTTTTAAATCCTCCCAATTGCCGGGAATAAAAAGTTGGTTTGGATAACCTTTTAATTGATCTTTGATACCCGGAACGGCAGAACCTATCACTACTTTTCCATTGGCCATAGCTTCCAGCATCGCTACCGGTGAACCTTCGCCTTTATCCAAAGTTGGCAAAACAAAAATTTCAGCATGATTTAAGTATGAAACAATGTTCGACTGTTTGCCCGAAAATATAACCTTTGCCAATAAATTATTTTCGTTAACCCAAGACTTAAGTTTTTTGCCGTATTCGTTGACATCATCCCCTACCAACCAAAGTTTCCAATTCGGATAGCGTGAAATTAAGATGTTAAATGCCCGCAACAAAAGCTCAATTCCTTTTACCGGAACGAAGTTGGCCACACAAATAATGATGCGGTCATTCAATTCAGTATGCATTTTTTCTCGTATTGAGCTATCCATGGCTTGGGGTCTGAATTTTTCAATATTTACACCTCTTGGGATTAATTGTACATTTTTTTGATGGGGATAAAACTCAACCATCATATCCGTATTTTGAACAATTATTCCTTTGGCTAAGGCTGAACGCAATTTCCAGGCTCTTGCTGATGCACCGCCCCAGCTCATATTTTTTTTTGTAAATACCCACGGAATACCAGCCATCTTAGCGGCTAACGCCTCGGTGTAATCAGCACCGTAATGAAAGCTATGAATGATATTGGGTTGAATTTGTTTGAACAGTCGAGAGACTTTCCAGCTATTTATTACTAATTTGTGAATTGGTCGTGCAGGGCTTAAGTAATCAAATACATGAACAGGGATTCCTGATTCTTTTACTACTTCAAAAAAGGCTCCGCGGTTATGCAAACAAGCGATATGTGCTTCATAGTTTTTTTTATCCAATCCCATGGCTAAATTCAATAAAGCCTTACCACTTCCTGCAGTATCAAAATTAGGTATGTTGAAGAGTACTTTAATCATGAAAATTAAAAGTTTAGTTTAGATGAATTTTGTTTTCATCTTGAGTAAAGGCTTTTCCATGAAGGTGTAACTCAAGTATGCCATCGCAAAACTAATTAGTAGTGAAATTAAGGAGAATAGGATGAAAAGAAATAAATTTTCAGGGTCTAAATGAAAATAATTTCGAACGTAATTAACACTGAAAATTGCAATAAAATGATAGCAATACAATCCGTATGTGTATTTCCCTAAATTACTAAACCTAATATTATTTTTCATTTTAAAATGAGATGCAAGGTTGTAATTCTGTTCCAAAATAATAAAACAGAAAAATAAGGAACCTAAAAGACCGATGAGTGGTATAGTGAACTGATTTGTGAAAATATCATTTCTGAAAATGAGAGTACCAATTCCAATGATATACACGGCAAAGAGTTTTAAGTGTTTAAATGCAATAAATTGCGAAAGTGCTTTCTTATGATAAAAGCTAAAGTAAGCTCCAACAGCCCCAACAGATAAATCGCCTATAACAGAAAGGGTGTGATAATTTACAATTCTATAACTTTGATAATTAAAAAGCCTAAACAGATAGGAGCCTAAAACCAATGAAATGAAAACAAACAACCAATTTCTTTTTGAGAAAATAGTTAGTGCAATTGGCCAAAAAAGGTAAAATTGTTCTTCTACAGCTACCGACCATAGTACAGATGCCCAACGAAAATTAATTCCATGGTCAATATGATCAAAATTTACCATGAAAAATAAATACCGAAAAATATTAATTGGAGCAATATCGGTATATTCCTTTTTTAGAGTCCCAATGAAATAAGGTAATGTAAATACAAATACTATCACAACCAGAAAATAAACCGGCCAAATGCGAAGGATTCTTCGGATATAAAAGTTCCTGATATGAATGGCACCGTTTTGCTCTTTTTCTTCAAACAATAAATAGGTAATTAAAAAACCGCTCAGTACAAAAAACAGATTAACGCCAAGTGAGCCAATATCAAAAACTTTAGAAAAACCAACATTGAGCCATTCACTTTCAAATTTGAAATACAGATTTCTCCAACAGTGGCTAATAAATACCATCAGGAAAGCAATGGTTCTTAAGCCATCTAAATTTTCAAAGTAGGTTCTTTTCAATTGTACATTAATTACCTAATGTTTCAGATAAGGCATACATTGTAAATAAAGGCCATTTGTAATCGCCAATTCCATTGTGATGGGATTGAAGCATTCGTTCAATTGATTTTTTTTCAAAACCAATTTGCTCCAAATTGCCATCTAATAATTTTTCGTGGAAAATAGATTTAAGGTCTTCCTTTATCCATTTTGATAGTGGTATAGTGAACCCTCGTTTTATATTATCATCTTCCATACCGGGAAATTCCGTTTGCAAAAGTTCTTTAAGGATTTGCTTTTTGTTTCCTTT
>CANIKO010000026.1 GCA_947468275.1 Bacteroidota bacterium | reverse complement strand
GCTAATTTTGATACAAGCGGAGGCTTTGGCCCCAATCAGGTAAGCACCTTTTTAGGAGCCGGAATATTTATATTGATTATAAATCAGATAGTTTTTAAGACCAAGCTATTTAGCAACAATCGACAAATAGATTTATTTCTTATAGTTGCATTAGCTTTCCGTGCTTTGCTCACCTTTTCCCGAGGAGGATTATTATCACCCGCGGCTGCAATAATTTTACCCATTAACTTACTTTCAAAAGTTCAGAATATTCAAAAGATTATCGGAAATTTTATAATACTTATTCTATTTTCAGGTATAGCGTATTTCCTTGTAAATAGCTTGACAGGAGGATTATTGACCCAACGATTTTCAGGTGAAACAGTTCAATCCATTTCCGGCAAAGAAGAAAAATCATTAGAAGGTTTCTCAACTGGTAGAACTTCAATTATCGAAGATGACGTGCGACTTTGGTTCGATAATATTGTATTTGGAGTAGGCCCGGGAGAATCGCCTTTTAAACGTGCAGAATTAGGGGAAGAAAGAGGTGCGAATACCCATACCGAATTTTCACGATTATTATCAGAACACGGGTTGTTTGGATTAGTTGTAAATATTCTCTTGATTATCATTATCCCATTTAAAATTCTGAACTCTAAATTAAGTCCACAAATTAAATATATTAAATTGGCTTTTATTCTCTTTGCTTTATTCTCAATGACCCATTCTGCCATGAGAACAATTATTCCAGTTATTTTTTATGCTTTTAGTGCTGTTAATTTTGATGAAGGGTACAAAGGAGAAAGTAGAAAGTTTAAAGGTTAAAGGGTTAGGGTTGGAAGGTTAGGGGTTGGAAAGTTGGGGAATTTGAAGGTTTGGGCGTTTAGAAGTATGGAATTTTCTGTTTAATTTTAAATATTCTCATTATCTTAAAATAATTGCACCAAAAAAAATTTATATCTATTCAAGTTTTAAGAGGCATTGCCGCTATAATGGTAATGCTATATCATGCAACAAGACATTACAATTTAAAAGGTCTTAATTTCCTAGGGAACATTTTTAAAAATGGATATTTAGGAGTAGATATTTTTTTTGTACTTAGTGGTTTTGTTATTACTATTTCTTCAGTTGAATATTTTAAAAATAAAAATCCTACTGAATTTATGTTCAAAAGATTAATAAGAATTTTCCCAAGTTTTTGGTTGTATTTACTATTGCCACTAACTATCCTATACTTTGTTTTACCGCAATTTATAAATGATAAATCTGCTTTTGAGTTTTTAAATTATTTAAAGGTATTTTTCTTAGTATTTAACCATCCAACAATCTCACAAGTTACTTGGACTTTGTCTTTTGAGCTTTATTTCTATTTTTTATTTTTAATGATTATTTTTAATGAGAAATTCAAATTTCTTGTGATATGTATTCTAATATGTTCTATTCTTAATTTAATTGGGCTACCTGTTTCTCAAAATTTGTATTTCAAAAAATACCTTTTTTCGCCTTTAATATTAGAGTTCCTTCTTGGGGTATTGATTGCTTTTATTTTAGGAAAAATTAGAAGTAAACAAAAATATTTGGACTTGATATTTCTTCTAGCGTCAATAACTCTCTTTTTATTATCATCATACCTAGATGAGAATAACTACATCCATATTTCTAAGCATAATAGATTTCTGTATTTTGGAATAGCCTCATTTCTTTTAATTCTTTCATCGCTTTTATTTGAAAATTTCAATAAAATATCGATTTCAAAATCTTTAATATTGGTAGGAGACTCCTCTTATGTTCTCTACCTGATTCATTCAATAATTCTTAGTTTTTTTAATAATAGTTTAATACTAACTGGCAGATTTATTATTTTCAACAACCAAATTACAACTCTATTCATTTGCCTTATTATAGTGGTAATTAGCATCATTATACACAAGTACACGGAAAAGCCAATGATACGATTTTTGAATGGTAAAAGTAAAAAATGGCTTTTAAAATCAAAAAAAGTAATACCGGCCATTTAATATTTTATAAACGGATATAATTCAAACTTTCCAACCTTCAAACATCCAAAGAACCACTAAACTCCAAACCCTAAACTTCTAAACCCTCTAAACCCTAAACCCCCCAAAAAATGCCAAAAGTCCTTTTTCTAGGAGAAACCTACCGAGCAGATGCCATTACCTGGATGAATGGGATAAAGGAATTTGGAGAGTTTGAAGTGATAACTTGGGAACTTAAGAACAGTGAGAAAAATTATAAAAAAGTGTTCAGAGCTTTTGAAGTTTTGTTTCACCTGAGGGAACTCAGAAATTTTATAGTCAAAGAAAAACCGGATTTAATAATTGCTGAACGCATCACCAGTTATGGGTTTATTGGTTGCTTATTTCACAAACGAGCTCCTGTAATTGTAGCCCAGCAAGGCGTTACCGATATTTACCCACCTAACTCATTTTCAGTACCCGTTAAATTAATGATGCAGCGTTTTGTTTTCAAAAATGCAACCATTATTCATGCCTGGGGAAATATTATGACCTACAGTATGCTGAAACAAGGCTGCAAACCTTCAAAAATAATGGTACTGGCCAAGGGAATTGATTTAAGAAAATTTACTTTTGGAAATACGAATACCTCAACTGTGATTAAGACTATTGTTACCCGCAGCTTAACTGACGACTACCGTCATAATACAATTTTAAAAGCTTTTAAACTGCTAAAAGAACGGCAAATTCCTTTTCATCTTACCATCGTAGGAACAGGTAGTTTAGAATCTTCACTTAATCAATTGGCACTAAAAATGGAAATTGATAAGGAAGTTACATTTTCCGGCAGAATTGACAATCATATCCTTCCAGAATATTTAAAATCGCATGATGTGTATGTTTCTATGCCGGTAACCGAGGGGGTTTCGGCGTCCCTATTTGAAGCCATGGCAGCTGGGTGCTACCCCATAGTGAGCCGTTTGCCGGGTACGGAAGCCTGGATTACCGACTTAGTGAACGGGCGACTTATTGAAGTAGACGATGCTGTAGCTTTGGCCGATGCTTTGGAATGGTATTATACCAATAAACAGTCACTTAATTCAGTTGTTCAAAAAAACAGAGCATTGATTGAACGGCTGGCCAATTACGAAGTTAATATGAATTTTATATCCCAAAAATACAAAAGTTTATGTGCGGAATAGCAGGTATACTAACCCTTGATGGAAGTGGTGTAGAATCTCAAACCTTATTGCAAATGAGGGACACCATGCTGCACAGAGGACCGGATGATGCCGGATTATGGACAGAAGGAAATATTGGTTTTGCGCACAGAAGATTATCCATATTGGATTTATCCATTGCCGGTCACCAACCTTTTTTATCGGATGATGGCCGATATATTATCACTTACAATGGTGAAGTATATAATTTTAAAGAGCTCCGAAAAGACCTGGAACAAAAGGGCTTTCAATTTAAAACCCAAACCGATACCGAGGTTATTATAAATTATTATAGACTGGAAGGGGCTGATTGTGTAAGCAAACTGAATGGCATGTTTGCCTTTGCTATATGGGATCGTAAAGAAAAAACGCTTTTTATGGCTCGAGATAGAGTGGGTATAAAACCTTTTTATTACAGCTTTTCTAACAAGCAATTTGCCTTTGCTTCCGAGCAAAAAGCCCTACTTAAAATTGGTGTTGACCAAACCCTGAATGAAAGTGCCATGGACGAAATGGTAGTTTACCGCTACATTGCGGGAGCCAATACTTTATTTGAAAACATTAAAAAATTACTTCCAGGGCATTGCGCAACACTTTATGCCTCCGGCGAATTAAAGTTAAAACGCTGGTGGAACTTAGGGGAGAAAATTCAAAACCATCAACGCATTGAAAAACCGTTTGAGTGGTTTTATGATACCTTTAATAGTGCCATTAATTACCGTATGGTAAGTGATGTGAAAGTGGGAGTGCTGCTAAGTGCAGGTTTGGATAGTTCTTCGGTTGTGAAATCTTTAAAACTAAACCATTTCGATGCTATTGAAACCTTTAATGTGGCATTTCGGAATAAAAATCATGATGAATCTGAATTGGCGGAGAGATTTTGCAACGATATAGGTTATAAATTCAATAAGATTTACTTGGAAAAAGATGAACTTTTTAATTCAGTAACTGAAGCTTCTTATTACCATGACGAGCCTTTAGTTCATTTTAACGACCCACAAATATTAGCAATTTCAAAATTTGCAAAAAGCAAAGTAAGTGTACTTTTATCGGGTGAAGGGGCTGATGAAATATTGGGAGGCTACATACGCTATAAAGTATTTCAATATCAAAAAATGTGGCCACTTCTTAAAAGTATAGCTTCGGTATATAATAATTTTGGCTCAAACAATAGGGTACACAAACTTGAATCGTATCTAAAATTAAACAACAAAGACTTAATGATACTGGCTAATGGGAATACCATTTACCCTTATGATTTTGTAGATAGTTATAAATTATTTGGCGTTAGCATGCTGCCAAAGTATAGGATTGAGGTACTGGAAGAAGCCAAAAAAATATATCCAAACAATAGCCTCCGGCAATTGCTGTATTGCGAGCAGCATACCTATTTGCAATCGTTAAACGACCGAAACGACCGGGCGACAATGGGTGCAGGTATTGAATGCCGAGAACCGTTTACCGATTACCGACTGATGGAAGGTATAGGTAGTTTGGATAATAAGTACTTGTTTCATGGCAAGAAGAATAAATACATATTAGCCAATTCCATTGGCAAACTTTTACCCGATTATATCCGAAATTTTAAAAAAGTAGGATTTAGTGTGCCTTGGACCGACCATTTTGTAAACGACCCTTTGTTTCGTCAAACCATTGAAGATTTGGACAAGTGCGATTTCTTTAAATTGGGGATTTACAGCAAACTCAACATCCAGAAATTAAAGACCGAATTTTTAACCAAAGGAATGCACAAACCATTGATAACCCAAATGGTATTTGGAGCCATTTGGTATAATACGTACTTTGAAAGAATAGGACAAAAATGAGTTTTATAAAATCTACCTGGTATTTTCTTTCCAAGTACCTTTTTATTCACTTACCCGACACATTCTACTTCCAATTTATGTTTTGTGTTACAAACCTGAGATTAGGCTACAAACCTTATTTTCTTAATTTATCGAACCCTAAAAGTTTTAACGAAAAAATAAACTGGCTTAAATTACATCATCGATTTGAGAACGGGCCCATGCTGGCAGATAAAATAGCCGTTAGAGATTTTATAAAAAACCAAATAGGAGAAAATTATTTGATTCCTCTAATTGAAACATACGAAAATGCCAATGAAATAAATTTTCATAAACTCCCTGATAGCTTTGCCCTAAAAACCAATCATGGGTCGGGCTGGAATATAATTTGTAAAAATAAATCAGAATTAAACAAAGATAAATCTGTAAAAAAACTAAATAAATGGCTTGGGCTAAACTCTTACTATTTAAGCCACGAATGGCAATATAAGTTTATCAAACCTCAACTCATCTGTGAGGAATTGTTAGAATTTGAAATTAACGATTATAAGTTTTTCTGTTTTGATGGAGAGCCTAAATTTATTCAAGTAGATGTGGATCGGTTTTCAAATCATACCCGTTCATTTTATAATTTGGAATGGGAAAAACAACCGTTTGGAATTAATTACCCCATAGGTCAAAAGCAAATTGACAAACCAGAAAAATTGGAGGAGATGCTGTCCGTTTCAAGGAAACTATCAAAGAATTTAAAGTTTGCCAGAATAGATTTGTACGAACATAATAATCAGGTATATTTTGGCGAAATTACCTTGCACCCGGGAGGCGGTTTTGAACCTTTTTTAACGAAGCAGCAAGACCTTTTTATGGGACAATATATTAATTTACCAAATTGAAAATCCTTATTTTCTATCAATATTTTGGCACACCCAATGGCAGCTGGAGTACACGATTTTATGAATTTGCAAGGCGCTGGGTACAAGCAGGACATGAGGTTACCATTGTTACCGCACCTTATGAAAAATCGGATTTAAAGGCCAATGGGTTTATTTCACGACAAACTATTGAAGGAATAAATCTTATAGTAATTAATACACCTGATTCCAATAGGGTTTCTATTTTAAAAAGAGCTTTCAACTCCGTTCTGTTTTCTCTAACCTCTTCCTATTTTGCCCTTACCCAAAAAACCGATTTAGTAATTTCCAGTTCTGGGCCAATAACTATAGGTATTCCGGGATTAATGGCAAATTTCTTTAGACGAAAACCTTTCATATTTGAGATACGTGATTTATGGCCGGGTGGTGGGATTGAAATGGGTAAAATAAAAAATAAGTCGTTAATTCGGCTTGCAGTAAGATTTGAAAAACTCCTCTATAGTAAAGCAAATCTTGTCATAGCTTGCTCTGACGGTCAAAAGAATAACATTCAAAAACGATATCCGCATATTAAATGCGTTACCATACCACATGGAGGTGATTTAGATCTTTTTGATATAAAAAAACCAAATACAGAAATTTCAAAAGATACCAAACTATTTACGCATATAGGTTCACTGGGGTTTATTCATAATTGCAAACTAATTCTTGAGGCGGCTGCCATTATTAAAAAAGCAGGAAGGGAAAAAAATATTAAAATTATCTTTATAGGTGATGGAGCGGAGCGAAACGAACTGGAACTTATGCAACAAAATTTAGAATTAAATAATATTGAGTTTTGGGGGCTATTGCCAAAAAAGGAACTTCCCAAATGGGTAAAAAGTTCAACGGCAACCTTATTTACAACTTTGGATAATGAAATTCAAAACACAAGTTGTCCTAACAAAATATTTGATTCCTTTGCGGCGGGTGTTCCAATTATTCAAACTACAACGGGTTGGATAAAGGAGTTAATAGAAAAAGAAAATTGCGGAATAAATGTTTCACCCAATAATCCAAAGGAACTTTCCGAGGCTATTTTAAAAATAACCGATGATGCAACTTTGCACGAAAAACTTTCGGTAAATGCGGAACGAGTGGCGAAAACCTTGTTTAACAGAGATTTACTTGCAAACCTATATTTGGAAGAAATTAAATTATTGGTAAAATGATTTTAATTACCGGAGCCACAGGATTTTTGGGCCAAGTCATCCTTAATAATTTGAATCTTTTACAGGTACCATCTGTTTCATTGGGCCAATCAGCCGAAAATGAAATACAATGTAATTTGGCAAATGAAATTCCTGAAATTCCCGAAGTAGATATGGTAATTCATGCAGCAGGCAAGGCACACAGTATTCCCAAAACGGATGAAGAAAAAGCAGATTTTTTTAAAGTAAATGTACAAGGCACTGAAAATCTTTTAGCAGGATTGGACAATAATTCTTCACTAAAGAAATTTGTTTTTATAAGCAGTGTGGCGGTTTACGGGATAACGGGAGGTACAGAAATAGACGAAAACAACCCGTTAAACGCTACCGATGCCTATGGCAAAAGCAAAATAGAAGCAGAACAACTAATCATAAATTGGTGCAAGGCTAAAAACATAGAATACTATATTTTGAGATTGCCGCTGATAGCCGGAGCAAACCCGCCGGGAAATTTGGGTGCCATGCTAAAAGCTTTAAAAAAAGGATTTTATTTTTCTATTGGTAAGGCGGATGTTAAAAAATCAATAGTGCTGGCAAGTGATGTAGCTGCATTAATTCCTAAACTAAATGGCAAGTCGGGTATTTATAACTTAACGGACGGCTATCATCCCACCTTTGACGAACTGGAAAAAGAATTGGCAAAAACGTTAAACATTAAAAATCCTTTAAAAATACCACAAACTATGGCCACGCTTATTGCCAAAATAGGAGATTTTATGGGAAGTAAAAGTCCGATTAACTCTCAAAAACTCAAAAAAATTCAATCCACCCTCACTTTTTCAGATAAAAAAGCTAGAGAAGAATTGGGATGGAATCCATCACCCGTATTGGATAATTTAGACAAGATTGTAAACTCTAAACCTTAAACTCTAAACCCTAAACTCTAAACCCTAAACTCAACACCAAAAACCCGACTTATCAGGAACACATTCCATAAAAGTTGCCACTTTTTAGGAATACAATCCGCAAAAGTTATATTTTTGCAATATGATACCGCGCAAAATAGAACAATTACTTTTAGATAGGCTTTTCAAAAAGAAGGTAATAATACTGCTTGGTGCCCGACAAACAGGAAAAACCACTTTATTAAAAAACCTACTAAAAAATCAAGAAAATTATGTTTGGCTAAATGCGGATGAATCGGATATTCAAAGGGCCTTCGAAGAACCCAACGCCATTAAATTAAAAAATGCAATTGGAAATGCTACCTTAGTTTGTATTGATGAAGCCCAAAGAATTAAAAACATAGGCATTGTTTTAAAAATTCTTTATGACACCTATCCTGACATTCAGGTTATCGCAACGGGCTCATCTGCCTTTGAACTTGCCAATAAAGTAAATGAACCTTTGACAGGCAGAAAATTTGAATTTGAATTATTTCCAATTTCTACCGCTGAACTTGTAAACCAATTAGGCGAATTAACAGAAAGTAGAAATCTGGAACACCGTTTAGTTTATGGCTTTTATCCGGAAGTAATAAATAACTTTGGAAATGAGCGGGAAGTACTAAAACTGTTATCTGACAGTTATCTATACAAAGATATTCTGCTATGGCAGAACATTAAAAAACCGGAAAAATTAATCCTACTTTTACAAGCTTTGGCTCATCAAATGGGCCAACAAGTTTCTTTTAATGAGTTAGCAAACACAATAGGATTGGATGCAAAAACAGTTGAAATTTATATTCAACTACTTGAAAAATCCTTTGTTATTTTTCGTTTGCCATCGTATAGCAAAAACCTACGAAATGAACTTAAATTTTCAAGAAAAATATATTTTTACGACAACGGCATAAGAAACAGTATCCTTTCAAATTTCCAGTTGGCGTCATCAAGAACAGATATTGGTGCCCTTTGGGAAAACTACTTGATAAGTGAAAGGAAAAAGAGAAATACGTATAATAACTACTTTATTCAATCCTATTTTTGGAGAACCAAGGAGCAGCAAGAAATAGATTATTTAGAAGAAATAGACGGAAAATTAAGTGCCTTTGAGTTTAAATGGAGTAAAACCTCGAAAGCAAAAATCCCGCTTACTTTCTCAAAAAACTATCCCGATGCCATCTCAAAAATCATTACCCCCGATAATTATTTAGAATTTGTCATATAAAAATTCGAAGATTCTCAGCCTCAACCTCAACCTCAACCTTAACCTCAACCTCCCATGCTATCCCTAAACATCCCCAATTTCATTAACCAACATATTACTCTAAGAAATGAAAGTTTCTTTAAACAAGATTTGGTAAACAATCACCAAAAACTGTCGCAAGCCATAAACGGAAAAAATGTGATGGTGATAGGCGGTGCAGGAACAATAGGGAGCAGTTATATTAAAGCCATGCTGGCTTTTAAACCCGCTAAATTATTTATAATTGACACCAATGAAAATGGACTTACTGAACTTGTAAGAGACGTGAGAAGCTCCAAAGGTTTAAATATTCCTGAATCATTTGTAACCTATCCCATAAACTTTGGCGACCCTGTTTTTGAGAAGCTGTTTTTGAATGAAGGCCCTTGGCATATTGTGGCCAATTTCGCCGCCCATAAGCATGTTCGCAGCGAGAAGGATGAATATTCCATAGAAGCTATGCTGGATAATAATGTATTCAAGGCTGAAAAATTATTGGCTCTATTAGCCCAAAACAAACCCGAGCATTTCTTTTGCGTAAGCACAGATAAAGCTGCCAATCCGGTAAATATAATGGGGGCCTCCAAAAAACTGATGGAGAATTTGATTATTTCGTATTCAGACACTTTTAAAATAAATACAGCCCGATTTGCCAATGTTGCTTTTTCAAATGGAAGTTTGTTGGCCGGATATGTGGAAAGAGTAATGAAAAACCAACCTCTCTCCTGCCCTTCTGATATTCGCCGTTTTTTTGTATCTCCGGAAGAATCAGGTCAAATTTGTTTGCTATCAACTATTCTAGGGCAATCGGGCCAGATTTTTTTCCCAAAATTTGATTTTGATAAAGACCAAACGTATTTCAAAGAAATTACCCTTCGGTTTATTGAAGCCATGGGTTTAAAACCTGATATTTGTTTAACAGAAGAGGAAGCCATTGAAAAAAGTCAAAAATTGGATGGAATAACATACCCGGTTTATTTCTTTGAGTCAAATACATCGGGCGAAAAACCTTACGAAGAATTTTACACCGAAGATGAAAATCCTGATTTAAATTCCTTTGAAAGTTTGGGAATTATTACTCCCGAAAAGAAAAGCCTGGGTGAAACGTTAACTTCCATCAAAGCTTTAAAAAAAGTATTCGAAAAAGAAAACCTGGAAAAATCAGTAATAGTTACAGAAATAAAAAAACTGTTGCCTGGATTTAGTCATATTGAAACAGGAAAAGGGCTGGATCAAAGAATGTAAATAATAAGTTTAAAGTTTAGTAAAAGTTTAGGGGTTAGTGTTAACGACAAAAAAAACTAAACTTGAAACTCGAAACCTGAAACCACTAATACTATAATTTATTCTATCTTTGAAATAGAAATATGAAAGCCGAAGAACCTGATTACTCCTATGGAAAATATACCTATGCCGATTATCTTAAATGGCGATTGGATGAACAGGTTGAACTTATTAAGGGCAAAATTTTCAAAATGAGCCCCGCACCTAAAAGGATTCATCAAAAAGTATCAGGTGAAATTTTTTATACAATTTATAATTGCCTTAAAGGGCAAAAATGTGAGGTATATTCAGCCCCCTTTGATGTTCGTTTGCCGGTAAAGTCAAAGAAAAACGAAGACATAGTGACGGTGGTTCAACCTGATATTTGTGTCATTTGCGACCCCACAAAATTAGATGAGGCAGGATGTATAGGAGCTCCGAATATAGTAATTGAAATACTTTCAAAGGGAAATAACAAAAAGGAACTTCAAAATAAATATGAGGTTTACGAAGAATCGGGAGTACAAGAATATTGGGTAATTCATCCTGAGGAACAAACTGTTTTAATTTATACATTAGTAAATAATCACTATCAGCCTTCTCGATTATTCACAAGAGGAGATGAAATTAAAACTCCCGTTTTACCGGGCTTTGTTTTGATTCTTGACGATGTGTTTGAAGAAGAATTATAATGTATAAATCAGTTAAACGCTTTTTTGATATTTTTTTCTCATTACTTGCCATAGTAATTCTATCGCCCATCATTATTCCCATTGTTATTTTATTAAAACTTACCGGTGAGGGTTACATCTTTTATTTTCAAAAACGAATTGGTTACAAAAGCAATTATTTTGATATTTGGAAATTTGCAACCATGCTAAAAGATAGTCCTAATATAGGAACAGGAACCATTACCCTAAGAAAAGACCCTCGAATTACCCCAATGGGCGGTTTTTTAAGAATGACTAAAATTAATGAATTGCCTCAACTTTTTAATGTATTTAAAGGCGATATGAGTTTTGTAGGGCCACGGCCACTGGTTGATAAAAACTTTATTGCCACACCAAAAGAAATTAAAGATGCCATTTATTTAAACAAACCAGGAATTACAGGAATCGGCTCAGTTGTTTTTAGAGATGAGGAAAAACTGTATTCGCAAACAACAATACCACCTGAACAGTTTTATCAGGAAGTAATTGGCCCTTACAAATGTGAACTTGAAATTTGGTATGGAAAAAATATTTCGTTTAGTACCGACCTTAAAATTCTAATCCTTACAGCTTTTGTAATTTTATTGCCAAACAATACTTTTTACAAGAGTTGGTTTAAAGATTTGCCGCAGGCCAAAGGTTTTTAATTAGATTTGCCAAAAAGTACTTATTGGAACTAAGTAATAAAATATTTTTCATTATTCCTCTGCAAATAATTGCCATGTTGGCCTATTTTCCTATTGCACGAAAATTGAAATTATATGATGTTCCCAATAAACGCAGTTCTCACAAAAATATAACTTTTAGAGGTGGTGGTATACTCATACCTATTTCCCTTATTTTTTATATAATATTTTTCGGGGTTCATCATGGGTTAAGCAAAATTTATCTATTAGCTGGAGTATTTTTATCATCTATAATCAGTTTTTATGATGACTGGAAAGGTTCAAATGCTTTTTTAAGATTAATCTGCCATTTTGTGTCCATTGGATTAATAATGATGGATATAACTGATGACTATAGATTTTCTCCTTTTATAGTTATAATTATAGCAATAATAGGAGTAGCCGCTGTAAATGCTTTTAATTTTATGGATGGCATAAATGCAATTACAGGTTTATATGTTTTGGTTTTTTTTGAAACAGTTTTGTTTTATCATTATAAAATTGAACAAGTTTTTGATCCTAATTTCATAGTGGTAATTATAATTGCTTTACTAATTTTTGGGTTTTATAATTTCAGAACCAAGGCAATATTATTTGCAGGAGATGTGGGCAGCGTTTCTTTAGGAATAATATGTGTATTTTATGTCCTATTCTTAATTTTACATAATCAGGATATTATTTATTTATCAATGCTTGCTGTGTATGGGGTAGAGTCGGGATTAACTATTTTTTATAGATTAATAAAAGGTCAAAATATTTTTCAGGCTCACCGTATGCATCTTTTTCAAGATTTGGTTCATGCCACAAAATTGCCTCACCTAATGGTTTCATTTCTATATACCATTGTTCAGGTAATAATAAATTTTGGTATGTTTATTTGCATAAAAAAAGGGTATGAAGGTTATATTTATCTAGCTTATGTATTAATATTATTAACCGGCACATACATAATTTTAAAGTATTATATTTTTAAACGCACTGAATTACTAAATGAAGAAAATTAAATTTGCTGTGGTCGGTTTGGGTCATATTGGGTTGCGCCATTCTAAAATTGCTCATGAACATCCCGAATCTGAAATAGTAGCTTGTTGCGATATTTTGCCCGCACGTGAATCAAAACTTCATGAATTAAATCTTCATCCGCATTTTTATACCGATTATAAAGAAATGATAATGAATGAGCCGGATGTGGATGTGGTAAATATTGCTGCTCCTAACGGACTTCATTGTGAAATTGCGCTTTTTGCTTTGGAACATGGTAAACATGTGGTTATTGAAAAACCCATGGGTTTGTCAAAAGCGGATTGTGAAAAAGTTATTTTTAAATCATTGCAGCAAACAAAAAATGTATTTGTTGTAAAACAAAATAGATATAGCCCACCATCAAAATGGTTAAAAGAAGTTTACGATAATAAAAGTTTAGGTGAAATAATTATGGTTCAGGTAAATTGCTACTGGAACCGCGATGAACGCTACTACAAACCAGGCGATTGGAAAGGAACTTTAAAAATGGATGGCGGAACTTTGTTTACCCAATTTTCGCACTTCGTTGATATTATGTATTGGATATTTGGTGATATAAAAAATATTCATGCCACTTTTAAAAATTCAACACATCAGCAATTAACCGAATTTGAAGATACCGGAGTGGTGAATTTTGAATTTGTCAACGGAGGAATGGGATGCATTAATTTTTCAACTTCATGCTGGGACACCAACATGGAAAGTAGCATCACGGCAGTAGGTTCTAAGGGCAGCATTAAACTTGGGGGACAATACCTTAACGAAGTAGAATATTGCCATATTAAAGATTATACTTTGCCTGAATTGTCTGAAACCAATCCACCCAATGATTACGGTCCATTTAAAGGAAGTGCCGCCAATCATCATTATGTAATTCAAAATGTAATTGACACCCTTAATGGCAAAAGCCGCATCGACACCAATGCATTAGAAGGATTGAAAGTGGTAGATATTATTGAACGCATCTATGAATTAAGAGACCTGAATAAAATTTAAGGATTGAGAATAGCATGGTTTTCAAATATTGATTTTCAAGAAGGCAATGCTGCCAACTCAAGGCTTCGCGCTTTGGCCAATGGGCTAAAAGATAACGGCAATCAGGTATTTCTGTTTTTTTTAAGCTCTACTATTTTCAACTCCAATAAAATTAATAAAAAAAATAAAGGTTTTTTTGATGGCATTTATTTCAATTATTTAAGTGGCTCGGTGCTGCGAAGCCCCTATTTGATAGTTCGATTTTTGGTTTATACAAAAGCTATACTTTGTTCCTCGCTACTTCTTATCAAAAAACGAAAACACTTTGATGTTATTTTTCTATATAGCCCTCGTTTAATCTTCTTTGGCCATATTTACATTTTAGCAAAACTCCTGCGAATACCTTTAATTTTAGAAAAAACAGAATTGGATGAAAGTGTTCCTACTAAAAATATTTTACCAAAAATAATTAGTTATGCCGATCGTTTGGATGCCTATATTTTCAAATATGTTTGCAGCCATCTCATTGTTATTTCCGAAAAACTAAAGGATTATTACAGTCAATATTTGCCTGCTTCCAAAATTACTTTGATTCCTATTATTGTAGATTTCAATCGTTTTAAAGAAGTTTCAAATCAATCTAAATCATATACCGTTGGGTATCTAGGTTCATTTGGTTCAAAGGATGGCGTTAATGGAATAATTGCAAGTTTTAAAAATGCCATAGAACATGTTCCTAATCTAAAACTTAAATTAATAGGATTTAACCCTCATAAAAGGGAGATAAACCTGGAATTACGAAAAAATAAATTGAACGGTCAGGTTGAAAAATCAGGGCAAATAACCTACGAACAAGTGCCACAATGGCTTTATAAATGCGACTTGTTGATAATGAACCGAACCAATCACAGCTACTCTCATTTTGGGTTTCCTACCAAATTGGGCGAATATTTAGCCACCGGTATCCCAACCATTTGCACTCGTGTGGGTGATATCGAAAACTATCTAGAACATAACGTAAATAGCTATCTTATTGAGCCTGACAATTTAGAAGAACTTAAAAATGCAATTATTAACCGTTACCAAAATTACGACACCTTTAATTCCATTGGTCATAAAGGAAGGCAAGTAGCCCAAGCCCAATTTGATTATCGTAAATATATACCGATACTTCAATCGGTATTTGAAGATGCCATAAAATCTAAAAAATAAGCACTCTGCTTATTCGTCATCTTCCAGTTTCCCAACCATTTTCCCTATTATTCCAAACCGTTCTTTGCGTTGTAAGGTTCCGTCTTTATTGTAATAATGCCAAACACCGCGTTTTTCACCTTTGCGGTATCGGCCATAAATTTTCAATTCTCCGGTTTCAAAAAACTCGCGATAGCGGCCATGCAAATCACGGCGTTTGGTTTCGGCCTCAAACCTTAAATTATCGCTATTGGCATAATAATCCTTAATCACATTATGATCGAACTTGGCCATCAAAAACCGTTGAATATCATCCAACGAATCCAGCATCATGGAAGCATCTTCTTCGGCCATTGCCGCACTGTCCATTTCAGAACTGGAAGTATCCGGTTTGTATTCATTAAAATTCAACCGCACTTTGGTAAAAAATTTATCTTCCCTTTCCGTCAATTGAAATCCAATATCAGAAAACGACCTTAAATAAATTTCGTTCTTTGCCACTCCAACTTTGCTTGTGGCATCCAATTTTTTAACAAATAAAGGAAAGGCCCGATTGGATGAAATGTATGAAAATACGGTAGACTCATTGCTGAATTTATCTAAAAAATCCTGAAAAACTTTATCCTTACCTAAGGTGTTTCCAGTTTCATAATCTTCAATTAAACTGACAATGGTTCTTGGGTTATTACTAAAAACCACATAGTCGCCAACGATGGTGTAGTAAGGTTTTTCAAGCTTTGAAAACAGTTTTCCAAAGAACATTTTAAACACACCTTTTATATCCAAAAATTTAATGGTGTAATCTTTATAGTCAACTTTTTTAAACTTGGCCGGCGACCGTTTTTTTACTTGGTCGGCAATAAAATCTAAACGTTCCTTGGCATAATTAATACTATTGGCTTTCATCACCACCATTATATCATCCAAATGTTCGGTGTATTTTGAAGGTTCATTTTCCACATAAGCTACTTCATCACCCACCCAACTAAGCATATCCCGTTCTAAATCAATTTTTAAAAATCGTTCAATTTGATTTTTGTTAGCCTCAAATTCATCCCATGTTCTTTCATCCTTTTGCAGTACCCCCACCAGATTTTTATAAAACTCCACACCGCTTTTAAAACCCAAGGAATGATAAATAGCCGTTCGGGCTGGTAATATTGCATGTGCTTTAATATCGCCTTTGCCTGATAGCATTAGAGCTTGAAGGTAGGATTCCAATGAATCGTTAATATTGGTGTAACCTTCCAATCCTGCAAAATCATCTTCCACTTCTAATTTCATCCCGCTGTAATACATGGTTTTGCTCAAGTCGTTAATCATCGGATTAGGCTGATCACTGTAACATGACATAAAATCATTGAGGTATTTATAATTAATATACAACTTGCACAATCCATCTTCGGCAGTTTCTTTATAGATGTTTAAAAAAATTTCATCCCTTCCCAAATGAGGTTCTTCCACCTCCATTATCGAACTTTCGATTAACTGATTTTTGTAGGAACACAGCAGGTAATTTTGAACAATTGAAAAGTAAAGTGTTTCCTTGGTAGCTCGATTGTAAGCACTCAAAATGCTTTTATTTTTAAACTCTTTGGTTTCTACTTTTAGGCCCGATGATTTTAATATTTGTTCCAGTGTTTCTTCTACAAATCCAATTTTTGAACCTTTTTTAAGATTTATCAGAAATAAAAAATCATAGTCCTTTACCTTTGTTTTATGGGCTGAAATAAGCAAATCCCGATTGCCAAACAAACTGAACAAGGTGGAATTATCATTAATCAATGAATCCAAAAAATCGGCGTTGTGCCCAATTCCGGCAAAATATTCCTGCTTCTTTAAAAATTTCCAGACATCGCTCTTCGACAGCCGTTTCCAGCTTTCAATGGGTGTTGTGGTTTCTATCACATACATGGCATTTTTTGGAATCAAATAAAATGCGCTTATATTTTTATCAGGCGTTAGATAAAACCAATAGTATAATCCCGCCGCTATAATGCCTATGATAGCTACAAACCAAAGTATCCCCTTTTTCATATGTAATTTATGTTCATTTTTAATCACTTGCCATATGGAATGCCTTTATTTAATTCTTTGTTGATGTGAATCTATTCTTTTGGGCATTTCATAAAGTAATAAGTTTCAAATCTAAAAAAGGGGGTTGATATTACCCCCTCTTTTTAAAAAGATTTTTTGAAGAGGATTACACCCTTCATTTTCTTATAAAAAATATTCATCCTCGTGTTGTTTAAACAAAAGGATTGGTTAACATTTGAATAAATATTTTTTGGATAAAAAAAATAATACTCATAATTCTTGGATTACCGTTTATACTATTTTGCTGCAAAGACCCTGACGAAATTCATCATGAACCAAAACCTGAATTGAAAGCATGGGGGGTGTTTCAAAAAGGCACATGGTGGGTGTATCAAGAAGAAAACACTAAAGCTATTGATAGTTTTTGGGTTGATTCTTTTGTAACTAAAGAGTTTCAACTTGATAAAAAGAAAAGTCCTTATATTTTTGAAAAGGACTATACAACTTTTGTATCATCCAAATCTAGTATCGAAAATATGGAATATGGAATTTCTTCAATTTCGAGCTTACTTTATTTTTATCTATCGGTTGGTGTCCCACCAACCGAAACCATTAGAAAACAAATTATTTTTACAGAATGAACATGTTTATCTATCGGTTGGTGTCCCACCAACCGAAACCATTAAAAAACCTATTATTTTTACAGAATGAACATGTTTAATATTAGACAGAACCACATGGGGCTTTACAGCACTTATTTCTATACAGAAACTATACAAAATTTTTCGAATCTATTGGCTAATGATAATCTTAAAATGATTGTAATAGACTCTTTAAAGTACCTTGTAAAAAATGAATTAATAAAATTATACGGTTATGTCATAATGCCAAACCATATTCATCTATTATGGAGTATCCTAAAAATGAATGGTAATGAAACACCATCGGGAAGTTTTTCAAAATATACGGCACATGAATTTAGGAAATATT
>CANIKO010000025.1 GCA_947468275.1 Bacteroidota bacterium | reverse complement strand
AAGAAAAGAATATAAATGAAATTAATATAGCAAAAATTGAAATACCTATTAATGATGAATCTGTTGATGGTATTATATATTCTGGTTCAACTGTAAACCAAAATGGTAATCTTATACTTGATTATAATGCTATTGATAGTTTAAATAATGATCCAATGCAAAAGGATGATTTAACAATTGAAAATTTTATTTATGATACTTCAATAGATAAAATTTTTGAATCAGATTTCTCGGAGGAAATCTTGGTCATGAAACATTTATTTCTAACATATTGGTATAATCAAATTAATCCAACACGATTAGATGAAAATGAATTAAGGTTATATAATGAGAAAAAACTATTTCAAACATTTTGTTGGTTAATGAGAGACTGCATCAATTATAATCAATTAGGACTTCAACCAAATAGATACTTTGATACTCCAATTATTAATCTGTTATCATACATTTCAACAGTATTTGAATCCTATAAAAACCCAGAACAGGTTAGACCAAAAGAAGTTGCTGATAGTATATTCAAACAATTGAAAAATGATAGCTATAAACTATCTAAATTTTTGGATGAAATCAATAATAAGGATTAATCATATTATATCCAATAACTGTGCCTTGGTACCAATAACTAATAATTCATTTTCAATCCTATTTTTAATATATGCAGTGTCATAAAGTGCTTCCAATTCATTCAATATGTATTGAATTTCATCTTCATTTTGAACAATAATAGCCTTAATGTCTTCCAAAGAAAACAAAAGCGAGTATTTCTTATCATGAAAATGAGGTTTAGGAAGGTTACTCCAAAATTGATATTCTTCTCCACCCTCAAAAAGTACCATTAACTCTGAAAATACTTTTCGCCATTCTCTATCATTATATGCATCAAATTCCTTCAAATCTTTATTAACCTTGTAAGGTTTTGTTAGAGTGAGGATAGGAAAATTTGCATCATGTATTGTGTTTGCGTGATCAGCAAGTATTTCAATCAGTCTTTCATTATAATTCATTGATAAATAATCCAAAATATCTAATACTTCCTTTGAGGTATTTGTGAGTTTTATAGATTTTGAAAAAACTACTTTATTTTGGTTAAATTCTTTAAGATGTGATTTGAAACTTCTGAGTGCCGTCAAAATCACGGTATTATGCAAAAAAGTTTTAAGGGCATTATAAAGTAAACCATGGTCATAAGTATAAATTACTGGATTCACATCATTCGCAATACCCCAATCTCTGTTGAGACACAATGCATAATCTCCATAATTAATCACCTCATCCGCTCCAGTATCTCGCAATAGAATATTACTAAATGAAACCATAGGGATTAAAACATCTTTATCCGCAAGCCTTTCCTTTGCATAAGAAGGTTTAAAACCGTTATGCAGAATTGCTTTAAGATTTGAAAAATCTTTTGTAAAATGATATAGATAATCTAATTGTTTCAAGGTATATAAAAACTATTAGGTGTTTATTAAGTTACTCCTTTTCTAATTTCAATAATTTTATCGTTTGTTGGTTGATCCAACTTTCTTCGAACCACCAGATAATCGTATGCTAATTTTGTCAGTCTATTAAAATTATTAAAAAGGGTTTTGTCAGTATGATTTTTGAAAGAAGTGTCATTGTAGATTTTTTCAATAACAGGAAAAATAATTTTGGAATGGAGCATTAGATAGGCTCATACATACAAATGTTCTTTAATTTCATCCGTAATATTATTTCGTTCAATAGCCTCAATATGATCAGAAAATGTATTTAAAACAAAATTCAAGGTATTAAAAACATTATTCGGGCTATTTGTTGTTTTATGAGAGTCATTCCAGCCATGGAGTGCGTCTACCCCACTTTTACCATCAAATTTAATACCCTCTATATCTTTAGTAATTTGGTCATACTGCAAATCAATAGACCTAAGTATTGATTCTTCTTTTTGAAGAATTAGTTGCTTTTGCTGTGTTCCATAGGTTTCATAAAGTAAATAAACCGTAACTGAAGTTAATATAATTCCTAAGGTGCCACCAATGTAACTTCCGAAATTGCTAAAAAGTTCAGAATTTATTTTACCAAAAATTAAAATGGGTTGTTTTAAAGAAAAGAGGAAAAGAGAAATAGTGAAGAAAAGGATAGAAGATATAAGTATCCAAAAAATAATTTTTTTCATTTTACAATTAAGTGGTTTAAAATGTTTCGATATTTTTCCTTAAGCAGAATATTTCCTAAATACTGACAAAGCTATGATAATAAATATAATAACAAATCAAATTAAAAGCGATCGTCCTACTATTTATTATAAAACGCCATGTCAACTAATAAAATAGCAGAAGAAATTAATCCCGATGAGGACACCTCATTGCGAATAAAAAAAACAGACATTGAACAATCTATTTGGGATAAAGAACATTATGGTTGGGTGCAATTTGTACCCGTAGATCATAATAAAAAGAAAATTTACAGGATAACAACAGATCAATATGAAAGCCTAAAAGCAAATCTTGAAACAATAAAAACAATAAAAATAATTACAGCAAATCAAACAAATACTAAACAAAATGGATAAATTAATTACACCTAAACGAATCATTGATAAACTACCCCAGTTTGATTTGGATGTTTGTGCGCCAGTTGAACGACCTTGGGAGACTGCAAAAAATTACTATACTATCGATGAAGATGGACTAAATAAAGAATGGAAAGGGTTGGTTTTTTGCAATCCTATTGGTAGTGATTCCTATGATTGGCTATTGAAGTGTGCAAAACATAGTAATTGCATAGCATTAACTTTCGCAAAAACCGATACTAAACAATATTCTGAAATTGTTTTTCGATATGCAACTTCAATTATATGGTTGAAAGGTAGGGTAAGATATTGCTATTCCAATGGTAAGAACGCTTCGGCAACAATGCTACCAAGTGTTTTATTATCATTTAATCAGGATACTGGGTTAGCTTTGGAAAAATCGGAAATAAGTGGTAAGCACATGTGGTTGAAAAGATATTCAAAACCATTTTATCCTGGTGATGATTATATATTTAAATAAATACTGATTAAAAAGTTGCGAAAACCTCAAATACTCTTTTGTTGTATTGTAATTCAAGTACTTATGGGAAACCCCAGTAAAATATGGTTGCACTATTTTAATTCTAAATAATATACTTTTTATTTACTAAATCAATTTCTCGGTGGTTTGCAAATACAATCTCAACCATTATTCACTGCTAACCGCAAAATATTACTCTGAATTCCAGATATCCTCCAGCTGTTTATTTGTAGTCGGTAAACAACAATGCAAAGAAAATGGCAATTAAGAGTGCACAGAAAACGGCAACAAGAATGCACAATTTTCACAAAAAAAAATTAACTGATTTTATCTGCAAAAATTGTTTTTTTATATCGCTTTATTTTCTAATAGATTTTCTTTTAGATCAATAATGTCCTTTGCCTGGTATTAAATGCCTGATTCCACCCTTGGGATTTTCAACATCATTGTCCCTTCTGGGAATTAAATGTGTATGACAATGAAATATCGTTTGACCAGCCGCTTGTCCGCTATTGATTCCTATATTAAAACCAGATACGGTTTTATCGTCTTTTAAAGCGATTTCCTTTCCCTTTTTCAATAAACCTTGGATTGCGTTAAGCTCAGGCTGAAAGATGTCAAAATACTCCTTAAAATGCCTTTTAGGTATAACCAGCATGTGCATTGGTGTAACAGGATAATTGTCCAAAACCAAATATGCCAGGTTATTTTCCTCGATAATACGTCCTTGCTCCATTTTGCAGAAAATACATGATTCAACCCTATGTGCGTATTTAGTCTCAGAATCCCTAAAGTCCGTGCTGTCATGATCCCGTTTCATTGCATTGCATGAATAACAAAGTGCCTGATAATTATTAATGGAATCCTCTCCACCAAGATTTTTTGGAACAATATGATCAACTTCCAGGGCTTTTTCGCTATCCATACAACCACAAAGCTCACACCTGAATCTCGCACGTTTTAGTACTTCGTATTTAATAGAACCTGAGATTGGTTCCCTGCTTTTACTTCTGTGCTGCCAGATTGCTTGCCCCCTCTTATCAATATATTGTTCGAGTTTGCTGTTACAAATATTAATCAGATCGGTTATCTGGTCTCTACTAAGTTCATCAAATCCATTAAGGGCATAGTTCTTTTTATTTTTGTCCACGATCTTATGACCCCTTAAAACTTTACCCACCATATTATTAGTTATGTTCTGATAGTACTCAATCTGGGTTGGATCTTGTAATGATATTTCCTTTGCAATATCTGTATCAGATGCCACACCATGATTTCTAAGCAGATGCTTGATCATTACTGGTTGATAGATATGGGACATACGCATCTTCTCCAGTAAGAAACTTTTTAGTAGGTTATATTCCATATGAAGTAGTTTTGAGTTCTTGTTATGCAAAGGTTAGCTTATTTTTCAACCTATGGTAACGAATTAGTTTTTACCTTTTTTAAAATACTTTTCCTTGTCTTTTAGGTCATCCTTTCTCCCTTCTTTGATTTCCCAGCTACTCCATTGCCTGGCATTTCTTATCTTATTTCTGGTTATAAAGTAATGTGATCTGCATTTAAAATTCCAATTGCCAATAGACGGGCTAAGAGAAACACTTTTTCCATTAAAAATAAGTTCCCAATCGGTTGGAGAAAGAGGTGTTACAACTTCATTACCGCAGCCACAAACACATTTATGAATGGCGGTACAATATTCAATTGAAATATATAAAACACCCTCTTCCAACTTATCGGGAATAAACTCAACAAACTTATGCTGTATAGTCTTCATTTATGAGCTGGGCTGTATTAATTGTATACGTTGAATGATGTTCCTCTTTTAAATCTTGATAAAAGCCACACAATTTTTTCCACTTAATCACTGCCATCCAAGCATTTAATGCATTAAGATCCGCAATCTGAATATTGTTAGAATATTCATTGTCATCAATAGTCTCAGAGCCTATCCTATTGGGAATATGATCCAGCTTTGAATTAGTACCCACGGTCACTCTAACAGTTCCAATAAGATTATCTTCAGCCATATTTACCCCAAGACCAACATCAATAAATGTGATTCCAAATTGTTTGAGTTTTGAAATTATCATACTTCTGGCACTGTTGCTATCAATACAAATAAAGACATAATTTAATTCCTTTAATAAATCGATATTTTCTTCAGTTATATAAACTGGGAACGCTGTAATTCCCTTACGCATATCAGAATAAATTTTAGCAAAATGATTGACCTTTTTTTGCTTCATTTTTAAAGTTTCAACGGATGGAGCACCTGGAGCTCGGAATGCATTATGCTGAAGAAAATCATCGCCATCAAATAACAAAATTTCATCAACATGTGTTTTTGCGACCAAGTCCAAAATATAAGAACCAGTCCCCCCCAACCCTATTATACCTATTCTTAGACCTTTAAACTTTAAGTTAAGTTGATTAATATTTGCCCTACTGGAATTCGTATCTATATAATTAAACACTGATTCTTCTTCTATATCCTCAATGACTTTATAAGTCCGAGCTGTTACAGTTTGGTCAATAGATTTTGCTGGAGCCGTAATAATTTCAACATATTGTTTTATTTTATCGTAATAATTTTCATACCCATTTGGTGGTCTATTAGAAAACGAATGATTCAATACAACATCATCGTACAATTGTTGGTTTAAAACGGCATGTTGAATTCCTATAATAATCGTTCCATCATTATTGCAAGGATGGTCACCCATGAAATTTATTACATGGGTATCAGGTTTAACCGTAACGTTATTATTTAGTGCCAACGTTGAGATTAGTTTACCAATAGCTACTTCACCATTGCTATTTACATAAGGAATATGGTGGACAATTAAATGCCCACCTCTTACCTCTATCTCATAACCTTCGTCCCTTAATTGTTTTAAATCGGAACTAAGATTTATCTGTTGCTGTAACATTGAATATCATTTTATTTTTTAAGAAAACTGTGTTACCATTGACCATAGAACCTTCAGGATTTTTATGAGGTCCTCTGTCATATGTAACCGTGTACACCTTATTTGGATTGGGGTCATAATTTCCAAATGCTAAAATAACTACCTGTTGAAATGTGATAATGTTCTCTTCCCACTCCTTTTCTCTTCCATTTACAATCAACCTTTGACCAGTGACGTGATTTTTCTCGTCATTTTCTGGATTTTGCGAATTCTTGTTTTCTTGTGTCATATTATTAAAAATTAAAATTATTTACGATGGTATTTTATGTTTATTATTTTTAAAAAATCCGCTTGCGCATCCATTTAGTATTATTATTTTTGTCGCACTAATGATACACTATTGCTATTTTGTTGCACAAAGATAAACCACTTTTATTTGTTTCATATATGCAACACCGTATTATTAATAAGAATTTATCAACATGGAATCCACACTCAACACTGATCTATTAGCAGGAATGCTTAAAAACAAAAGGGCTGGCAAAGGTTTAAGAGCCGTTGCAGAAGAAATAGGTGGTATTAGTTTCGCCACTCTTTCGAGAATTGAACAAGGAAAAATTCCAGACGTAGATACGTTTATAAGGGTGTGTAAGTGGATGGATGTAACCACAGACACCTTTATAGTTGGCAGTTCAAATGAAATAAAAGCAATTTCTTCTAAAGAACAGGTAGTGGCTCATCTTAGGGCAGAAAGAGAACTTAGTAAGGAGACTGTCAATATGCTCATACAGGTTATTGATATGGCTTACAAAACAAATGGACAAAATATTGGCAACCAAAATCATCCTTAAACGTGGATTCAAAGCCAATGCAGAACGCTTAGCAAAGGAATACAGGGAAAAATTAAATATTCACCCCTGTGCTGCCTTGTGTGCTTTTAAACTTGCCGAATATCTTCAAATTCCTGTTTACAAGATAACAGAATTTACGACAAACCAGTTACATATCGAACTCCTATCGGGCAAAAATGGAGATGAATGGAGTGCCTTAACAATGATTACTGAGGTAGGTACCACTATTATAATTCACAATCCTTTTAATTCAGAAGCAAGACAACAAAGCGATATAATGCATGAGTTGTCACATATTATCTGTGAACACAAACATGAAAAAATAGTTCACGACAGACCAATACCATTCGGGATGAGAAATGATTATAATCAAATTTATGAGGAAGAAGCTAAATGTCTTGGATCAACTTTACAATTAGCCTCACCTTGTCTTCTTTGGGCACTTAAAAAAGGAATGAACCACGAAGAAATTGCAAATTATTTTAATGCAAGCCTTGACATGGTGAAATTCAGAATTAATACGACAGGCATTGCAAAGAGAGTAAATAATACCTCAAAGTGAGAAAAATGCAATAATTTGCTTTAAAAGCGGGTTAAAGAAAACGCTATTTCTTTTTTTTACGAGATTTAGGAACAGCACCTTGTTTAAGTTTGTTGACTTTAACCATTTTGTAAGTGTTTTTAGTAATTTTTACTTTTTTACTTTTAGTTGTAGCCATTGATTTTCAAATTTATTCATTTTATTTATTTTCAACAACCTTGGATTATGAAGTAAAATTAGAAATTAACTTTTAAATCTGATTTCCTCTATACTCTTCTTTGCTGGAAAAACTATTTTTCTGTTAAAAGCATCATAATAAACTCAGGATATTCGGTTAAGAAATATATATGTTTAAGTAAATTTTGGGGATATCTTGCTTTTCTACCCCAGTGTTAAATGCAAATTCACTTTACGCAGAAACCTATTTTAACAAAAAACTCACTTTACGTCTATTGTCTTATTTGTTACCTTAATAGTTTTTAAGGGGGGGGGGGAAATTAAGAGTAGGTAAAATAGCAAGTACCAATAAATTGATTAGTTTATGCCAAGTAAAAAGAGGTAATATTTTAGTGCTCAAAGACATCTTTTTATAATTAATATTACTAATTACAAAATAGTTCTAACAGCTCTAACATAGTATTTTTCATCTTTGTCGCTTGGATATTGGTCGCCCAGGCTAATGTATTGATACCAATAGGAGGTGAAATCACTTTCGAAATAGGTAGAACTCCAATACGCACCATTAAGATGAAAGCCTCCTATTTCATCTTGCATAAGATAAATTTCATACAGTTCTTCCTTTGTAGGTAATCTCCAGTCCTCTCCTAAATCAGAACACGCTTTTTTTGCTTCGTCCCACGTTAACAGTTTAGGGAAATCTTTTCTTGCAACATAAATTTTACAAGTAGTGTTTGAAAGTTCAAATGTGTCCATTTTATGTGTATTTATAATGACAAATTTATTAATTAAACAGCATCGACCGAAATAATTAATGTTTTAAAATAACCGACAATGAAAATAAATAAATACAATATTTGAATTTTATCAAATTAACAATATCGGATTTATTGCGCATTCAGCGCAAAACCATAATACAAAACATCTCCATTATTAAAAGGGGAAATACTTCCATCACATATTTCATAAATTACCACTTCTTCAATTTTCAGTCGAGCTAAAAGCCCCCATTTATAATAGATATTCATGCTCTCAATTTTTTCATCAGAAAACTTTTCCAGATATCTATTTAACAGCGGGGATCGGTATTCTAAATATTCATTAACAGCGGAAAATAAAGTATGTTTACATGGATTTATGTCAAATTCACTTTCTTCTTTAGGCTTAGTACTATCGAAAACAATGTTTTGACAAAACGGACATTTTAAAATCCAAGTTTCAAACGTTTCAGCATCCATTTCTAAATTAACTCTTTTCATTTTTTTAACATTATAAATATCCTCATATAATTTGTAAAAAATCTATTGTACAAAATTATCTATTATTTGGCTTTAACTTTTAGTAAATAAGTTCAATTAAAAAATAATACTTAACTTTATTATCATCCCAGATTACAGCTGAAAATATTTTATTTTAATCTCCTTGGTATATAACCCATTATTATTTAGTGTGGGTACTTTTCATCGGTAAATTATAATCTTGCCCCTTATCCTTACAACCCAAAATAATAATTCCTAATTTTCTGAGCCATCAAAATTCTCCGTTCATTTAAGAAATCTGAATAATTTTCAATGGTCATATCCATTATCGTTGCAGGTACACAATTATTACCGAGGTTTGAAACCAGGTCGTCATGTGATAATATACCACTTAAGGTTCTGTTATCGTCCTGGATTTGATTTAACACAACAGAGAAGTAGTCTTTTGGTGACTTATTGCCGACCTTGATGTTTATTTCACTCTGCATGTAAACATAATTAGCTATTTGGTTATAATCACCACGTCCCAAACCGTTCTTTACTAAATAGTCTTTGGGAAACAAATGGTGAATATCCCCACGCAATGAAATTAAATCACCAACTAATACATCTTTTGATAAGAAACCTCTGTCATTCGATTTAACTTGGGATGCAAGAAAAACGTGGAAGTATGGACTACTGGCAACAGAAGTGTCTAAGCTCTGGGGTAAACTGAAGTTCCAAAATGCATCCGATAATTCACCTTCTTCTTTTTCTCTTAAATACTCTTCAAAAGGCTTGTTGGCTATTTGTTTAATATCAAAATCAAAAACTGATTCAGCTGAACCAGAATATCTTCCAGTTAACATAGAATAAACCAACCACCTGGGCACATATGAGCCTATTTGCACCTCGTTTACGCCCATTTCCTTAAGTTTTAAATACAATATGTATGCAAAGTTTATATTGCTCTTAGATCGAATTAATTTAGGTGAGATAAAGCCCGCTGATTTAATAATCATCAGGAACCTTTTAAAATTAGTTTCATTTGTAAAGTTCAAAACACCTTTTTTCAATGTCTGAAATGATTCCGCTGCAATATCTTCTTCATAACTTCGGGTTTCGAAATTTCTTCCCGACAATAAACTCACCAGGTCTGACAACTTGCCTCTGTTGAACTGTGAAGTAAATGCTACACGGATAAGATCAGTATATTCAGGATCGTACAAATCTTCATTTTCAACCTTTAGCCACTGCATTTTTTGGAAAAAATCTGTTGCAGCAAACTCTTTATCATTATCAACAATATGCTTATAAAACTCTGGAGCAATTGCAAGGTGACAGAAGTAATCAATGGCTTTTCTTAAAGCATTTCCACCATATTCATGATTTGAAGCTATTTTACTCATAACAAAATCAGCCTGACTTAAAACAACCCCTGCGGAATTGATTCGGATAAAAATTTCAGTTACCGTTTCTATATCCAAATCGTGGGATAACTCTATTAAACCAATTTGTTTTTTAGGAATGTTAGTTAAGGTTGTAAATGCTCTTTCAATATCATCTTCATTAGTATCTGGATTTAGTTCCAGATAATGCCTTACCAATTTTAATATTCCTGTATTGCCACTTATTACCTCTGAAATATCGGGCACCCAGGTTTTATCTTTTAATATGGCTGGATTTTGTACTTCAAATTGTTCCTTGATAGGATTAAATGCAATTTTAATTTTTATTCTTTGGTATGTTTTATTGATGACGTATTCGCCCAGTATGGCAGCTGTCAGAGCTGTCACTCGTTGTTGACCATCGATGAGTATCTTTTTCCCTTCACTTAAAGTGCCATCCTTCAAGCGCACATTTGGGTTTCGCCAGGCTATTACATATCCAATAGGATAACCTTGGTATAAAGAATCCATTAAATCACGAACTTTAGAACTATCCCACACAAAAGGTCTTTGGATTTCTGGAATGGCTATTTCGCCTGATTTAACCCATGTTAATAGGGTTTCAATTAAATGTTGGTTTACCGAATACTTTTGCATGTTTTTTTATTTTACGCCACTTCAGCCGTATGATTTATTTGTTCAATTAATGAAATTATTTGGGTTGATGTTGCCTCATCAAATACACCCATGATGCCGCTGGAATTAATATCAGTGAATGGAGGTGCAAATAGCATCGATGGTTCTATGATACCTTGTACACTAAAGAAATTAATAACGGTATCCATGAATCGGATTTGCTGGGTGTTTAAAGTTTTATTATTCAAAATTTCACCAAACGCCATTTTTGCAGCGTTAATATCCAAACCAACGATGCTTCTTATAAAAACACCGAGGGGTTTTTCACCGTAAACTTTTACAAACTCTTCTTTGGTTCCAAGAGTTCCCTGGTCAAAAAGCATGCGGTCTAAATCATTTAATTCAACCTCGGTAATCTGAACATTGTTCCTTAGTTTATGTATCGTTAGATTGTTTTTATGTTCTTTTAAATACTGCTCCACCTTGCGTTTATAAGCTTCCAGGTCATTAAAACTAAACACCAGCTCATGTTCGGTTACGTCGCCATCAAACTCATCTGTAAAAGAAGTGTAGTAAATGGACATGGTATCCGAATCCAGGAACTTCATTAAATCCCTTAATTCAACACGAATACGCTCAATAGCTGGTATGGATGCATTTTGCCAGAATGTTCGGTCACCAACCGTCCTTATGGTTTCCATTCTAATGGCAACAGACGGTATAGACGCTTTTTTGCTTAGTTGACCAGCAATATCAGTAACCTTAGCTATCAAAGTGGTTTGGCTCTTTTCACCGTTAAGTACACTCAATTGCAATTGGTAAACAAAGGTGTCAAACCTTTTTGCCTTCTCATCTTCGCCAGTTTCAACTACCAGGGGAGCTATATGGTCAAATATTTCTTTAATATCCAAATCACTTAGGGCATTCCAGGCATTGGCATCTCGGTATTTTTCAACTACTTCCCAATGCTGACGTACCACAAAACTTTCCATGTTTAAAGATTGTGTTTGGTGTATTAAATAATTAATCAGCGACTGCCCGTATTCTTGAAGCTCGGTATCATCCTGGTTCAGTAATACAAATGCCAGGCGTAAACGCAATTCAAACAAACGTTGGCTCAATGTTTTAACACTGGTGGCTTCAAATCCTTTTGGATTGGCATTAAAAAATTCGAAGTTTTCGCAAAAATCAAATATGATGAACTCCTTCTTATTGTCTTCCAAACCAAACAGGTCGGGACATAAACGGGTACCACGACCAATCATTTGCCAAAATTTGGTGCTACTGCGGATAGGTTTAAAAAATACCAGGTTGCATACTTCAGGTATATCAATTCCTGTATCCAGCATATCTACCGATACCGCAATCTGGGGCATTTTAGACTTATCTTTAAACTTATTTAAAAGGTCGTATCGGTATTCCTCATGATGGTCGATGACTTTTAAAAATTCACCGTGATATTGCGGATACTGTAAGTTAAACCGTTGTTCTATAAATTTAGCATGGGCATGTGAACGGGCAAATATGATAGACTTGGCTAACTTATCTCCACCCTCCACTTTAATCCCATTCTGCATTAAATGACCAATGACCTTATCGACGGTATCGGTGTTGAACAACCATTTATTTAGTGCGGCTGAATCAATTTCATCAGGAAACTCGCCTGTAACAGGGTCGGTAAATTGTTCTTCATATTTCAGTTTATCTTCTTCACTTAATTCTTCATACCTAACTCCGTGGCGTTGAAATTTCAGGGGCACTCCAATAGCTCTTGGCGGTACCAGAAATCTATCATTCACCGCTTGATCCAACTCATAAGCATAGGTTGGATTATTGGGTTCCATGTCAAATAATGCATAGGTATCTTTATCCGCTTCCGATTTTGGGGTAGCGGTTAATCCTAAACGGATGCCATCGAAGTACCTGAAAATATGCTTGTATCGGTTATAAACAGAGCGATGTATCTCATCAAATACTATCAAATCAAAACGACCTACACCATAAAAACGGCTGTCTCCGTCTCTTTCACCGTCGATCATATTGATGATGGTTTGGTAGGTGGAGAATATAATACGACAGCTCTCGTCTTCTTTTTCTCTGGTTAAATCTACGGAAGGAAGGTTCGGTAAATAATCGTTCATGTTTACCTTGGCTTGATGAACCAGTGCATTTCTGTCTGCCAAAAATAAAACCCGTTTTATCCAATTTGCTTTACCAAGAAAATCAATTAAAGATGCGGCAACCCTCGTCTTTCCTACTCCAGTTGCCATTACCAACAAAGCCTCTCGTTTATCTTTTTCCAAGGCTTCTGCCACACTTCGGATGGCTTCGTGCTGGTAATACCGGTCTGTTATGGCATCGTTTATGGGTTGGTTTGCCAGTATTTTTTTAAAGGTTCTGCGTTGAATCAGTGCTTGCAATTCATCTTTGGTATAAAAACCATAAACCGGTCTTGGAGGATAATTTAAATCATCCCATATCCAGGTTTTAAATCCGTTGGAGTAAAATATAACCGGACGTTGACCAAACTCTTTTTGTAAACAATCCGCATAACATTTTGCCTGGTGCTGACCAACTCTTGCATCTCTTTTTGTACGTTTAGCTTCCACCAGCCCAACAGGTTTGCCATCATCCCCCCACAAAACATAATCCACCTTTCCATTTCCATTGTTGCCGGTTTCTTGCGGCATGCAACCAAAAACGGGATATTCAGAAACTTTATCTCCATAAGGATCCCAACCAGCTTCGCGCAACAAAGTATCAATGTACATTGTTCGGGTAAGGTCTTCGTTGGGGTCAATGGGTGGCGGTGGTGCAAAAACGCTGTTTTGTTCTTTTATGGCTTTTACCTGTGCCAGCTCCTCCTCAAGCTTTTCAAGTTTATCCTGTTGCTCGTGATACCTCTTTTCTAATTCCTGTAACTCTTCTTTGCTTTTATCTTTTCCCGGTTCCTTATTGATAATGCTTTCATCAAAGGCCGGTATTACTTGCTTCTCTTCGCTATACACCAGTACCAACCAGCCAATAAACCCATGCAATAATTGAACAGCATGCAACGCTTCCTGTGGCTTTATTTTGGCATTGGAGTGAACAGCGGCATTGCCGAGTTTTCGGATCAGGTTTATCTGATTGAATTGGTTGGGCGCAACTATATTTTTAAACCCCTGTTCATGGATTAAGGAACTAAGACTTGTATCATAAGGTAATACAAGATCACTGTCGTGTTCATACATCCACCTTACCCATTCTTCCAAACTTTTACGACAAAGTAATGCAGCGTATAAGGGTGCTCCATACACATTTTGCTCCGCTTCCTGAGCTGTTTGGGCTATGGTTGCCCATTGTTTTGGTATGAATGTGAAGTTACTCATTAAAAACTGCAATAATTTTCCAATTTTTCCTTTAAAGATGCCAGACTTCTACTTTGATCAATAATTCGCATATTATGTACTTGCAAAGTTGTGCTTTTAGGACTTTCTTTAACAATTACATTTTGCCAGTCACTATTATTTGGATCAAATTGCATCGTTCCAGTTGTAGATTTAGTTCCACCTTGAACTTCTAACCTATAAAAGATTCCTTTTCGTTTAACAATAATCTGTTGACAAGTAATTTCATCATGTAAACTCATTGCATAAACCCCTTGGATATATCCGTTTTCAATTTCTTTATCTGTTTCTGTATCTTTCCATTCGCTATTTAACTTCCTTATATTCACCATATAATCGCTTATAGCCTCGCACATTTTATTAGTTATAACATCTGTTCTCTTTACATGGAAATCTTTTTCATATTTTGCCAATTCGGTTTCCGTCATTTGAATTTCTGAAGCACACTGACCTAATAACATTGTATAATCTTTCTTTTCATCTTCAGCTACTGGATTATCCGTCCCACTGCATTCTTCACCTGTAATTGTTACTTCATATTGATTCCCTTTATCACTGGTAAACGAACAAGATCCATCTTCATCAATTTCTGTTGGGCTAAAATGGCTCTCATCTAACCAACCACCATTACCCCAATAAATCGTAACAAGTTCATTATTTTCCACCTCAACATTTAATGTATATGTGCTTCTTGTTCCTGTAGTTGGATTGTAATAAGCCACCTCAGCACAGTGTTTTCCGTCTGAATAGGCATCAGAAGATGATTCCTCGTCTGAAGATGTTTCATCGTCTGTTGAACCACTTCGACCAGAACATCCAATTAAAAATATCGATAAGAAATAGAATATATATTTCATGTTTATTGATTTACAAGTTCACCATTGAATGCTTTTTGGATGAGGGTATTGAAAATGTTTTCAGAAGAAATATTATTTACTTTGGTAACATCTATTTGCTTTTCGATATTAATTGATATTTCTCCATATTTTTCTTGTAATTCTATTGGTGGTAATGGAAATTCAAAATCTCTAAGCATATTTAAATTTAAATGTGAGACACCTGCACCAACTTTTCCACCAATTAATCTTTCCTGAAAACTTGGATTACGAACAAGTGAAACAAGGAAAATATTATTAAACAAATTACTTTTAGTTCTAACTGTAAAAATACTTTCATATGTACTAAATTCATTATCAGAATCAACAATTGCACAGGTTCCTAATGACCCTGATTTACTGATTAAAACATCACCTCTTTTTGTAATTCTTCTTGCAGTCAATTTTCTATGTTGTTCATCTGAAATATATTTAACATTTTCAAAAGATAATATGCCTTTGTTTATATCGGTGGCTCGGATAAGTGGAAAACCTCCTTTATTAACATAATCTACTTTTGAAGTTAAACCAAGAAAGAGTTCATCACATACATTTCCAAACTTTACAACTTCAAAAGTGTGTTCATTTAACATTATATCCCCAAACATATCAATAAAAATAGCTTGAGCTAGTTCATCGTATTTTTTTAGTAATTCCTGGTCTTTGCGTTTTAAGGTATCCGCCGCATCTAATATTTCGGCAATGCGCTTTTGGATAGGGAGGGGCGGGAGTGGAATTTTCAATTCCTCAATATACCTCTCCAATTGAAGATTTATTATGCCAGTTGTTTTATTCTGGTATTTAAGTGTATTTTGGGTTAGATGGTTGTTAAATAAAAACCAAAACAAGTATCGATTATTGATTTCAGACTTTGGTCTAATTACACTTGTAAAATTATTGCAAAGGAATACACCATCATTTTGGTCAAAATATACAACTCTTCCGACTGGTTGATTTGGGCTACCACCTGATTTTTCAATTATTGTATCTCCATACAAAAGTTGTTTTTGTATGATTTTTTTCTTGTCAATATTTCTTTTTACAACTTCTGTTAAATCTATTTTACCATCATTTCTAAAATTTGTTGTTCTAAGAATATTAGTTTCACCCTCTCCATCACCCCATTCACCGGATAATGGTTTATGGATTACATTTTTTAGATTTACTAAATTTAAACTCATTCCAAGATCACTATTATAGATTTCCCCTATCCCTTCCATTTTTCTATTTCTTTTTGAATAAAAGCTTCTAATTGTTCTTTTCCGGGTAGTTCCAGCAAATATTTAGAAACAAACAATTGATTATCTATTCCGGCGGTTGCGAATTCAACCAAGGCTTTATTTTTATCGGTTACCAGCAATATGCCTATCGGCGGGTTATCCTCTTTAAGCATAACTGTGGCTTTGTAATAATTAACATACGTGTTTAACTGCCCAATATTGTTATGGTCAAAGGCTTCTACTTTCAAGTCAACCAATACATGGCACTTGAGCACCCGGTGGTAAAAAACCAAATCCACATAAAAGTATTCATCTCCAATAAGCATTTTTTTCTGGCGGGCTTCCAAACAAAAACCGTGACCCATCTCCAGCATAAAATCTTGTAAATAATCCAACAAGGCGGTTTCTAAATCACTTTCTTCGACGGCATCCTTTGTTTTCAATCCTAAAAATTCAAATGCATAAACGGATTTTATAATATCCGCAGGTAGCAATGTTTCGGCTTTTTGATTGGTGATATCACGCAACAGTTCCGGTTTCAGGCTCATGCCGGAGCGTTCAAAGTACAGGCTGTTAATTTGGCGTTTTAATTCCTTAACTGACCAGCAGCCTTTTATACTTTCTATTTCATAAAAGGTGCGTTTTAGCTCTGCTTCTATGTTTAACAGTTGCTCTATATGCGTATATGAAAGCTGGTAGATTATGGTATCTGCCGGTATTCTATTCGTGTTTTCGGAAAGTGGGGTTGGCGACCCCACTTTTGCGGCTTCTTCCAAAAGTGGGGTTACTGACCCCACTTTTTCAATGAGCTCCGGCAGAGGTATAAAACCGTTGCGTAGTATATTTTCAGAAATTGATTTTCCAAGATAACCATACAACAAATAAAACTGACGAAATCTGAATAAGGATCGTCGGTCAATCCCTTTAATATGCTTTAAATTTAAAGAAAGCGAATCTATCAGGTGTTCTCCATACACGGATTTGTCTTCACCATTTTGCTCAAACTCAACGATATAAAATCCTATCAACCAATTTCTCAGTGTCAAGGCAACATTTACTGCCTTAGAAGCCTGTTGTTGAAAATGGCTATGGGTTTTTTCGATGGAATTTACGAGCAGTTCGTATTTCATGCCAGCATTCCTTTTAATTGTTTCAATAAATCAGCACGCTCTTTATCCAGGTTTTCAATCTGACTAATAATTACAGCGGGTTTTTCGTAAACCTTTTCTTCGTAAACCACTTCCTTGTATCGGTTTATACTCAGGTCGTATTTATTATCCTGAATTTCTTTTACAGGCACCAAAAAACTTTTATCCGTTCTGCTGCGTTGGGTTTCCGCTTTTAGGTTATGGTATCGGTTAATAATATCGGAAATATCGTTGGCTTCAATCGGTTGGCGTTTGTCGTCCAAACTCAATCCATCGGCTTGCATATCGTAAAACCACACTTTGTCCGTTCCTCCGCTATTGGTTTTGGTAAATAATAATACAGCAGTGCTTACCCCGGCATAGGGTTTAAATACGCCGCTAGGCATACTGATAACTGCTTGTAATCTTTGACGGTCTATCAATTCTTTGCGAATTTGCAAATGGGCTTTGCTACTCCCAAACAATACACCGTCTGGCACAATCACCGCTGCTCGGCCACCAAGTTTTAGTCCTTTTAAAATCAATGCCAGAAATAAAAGCTCGGTCTTTTTGCTATCCACCACACTCAATATTTTACCATCCACCGCTTCCCGGTCTAAACTGCCCTTAAACGGAGGATTAGCGAGTCCCAAAGTAGCTTTCTCGGTAAAACCAGAATTTGCTTCACTCAGGGCATCTACATCCATCAATTGTGGGTTTTCAATCCCATGCAGAATAAGATTCATAGCACCAATGCGAATCATGGTGGGATCGAACTCCATCCCCATAAACATTTTATTTTGGAAGTGGTCACGGTTAACCTCATTGTACAACTCCTTCTCATAGTGTTCACGGATATAATCACTCACCGCCACATGAAACCCACAAGTGCCGGAACTTGGGTCGCACATGATATCTTCCAGAGTAGGTTGCACCATATCCACCATCATGCGAATAATATGGCGTGGGGTGCGAAACTGCCCGTTTTGTCCGGCAGAAGCAATTTTACTCAACAAATATTCATACACGTCGCCTTTGGTATCGCGGTCAACCATGTCGATATTCGAAATCATCTCTACCACCTGAGCTAATAAACGGGGTGTTGGAATCATGAAGGTTGCCCCTTTCATGAACTTTGAAAACGATGCACTTCTGCTACCCACATTCCGAAGAAAATCAAATACTCCATCGTTTTTGGTAAACATTCGATGCATTACCTCCGGGTCCATATTTTTAAACCGGCTCCAGCGCAACTCCAATTCTGATTCATTATAAATAGGTTCCTCAATCGCCTGTTTGAGTAAGGTAGCCTTGGCTTCCTTTTGGGTTTGTAACTCATCCAATCGCCGTATAAACAACAAATAGGTCATTTGTTCAATTACGGTAATGGGATTGGATAAGCCGCCCGTCCAAAAGGCTTCCCATACTTTGTTTATCTGAGATTTTAACTCGTCTTTGATCATATTTTTCTTCTCAATTTTAAATTTCTATTTCAGTTATGAAGGTTTTATCTCCGTCTTTTTTTGTTTTAACTTTAATTTTTTGTCCTTCGAACAAACCATGCTCTTGAACCATTTTTGGTACAATACTAAGGGTTCTGACTTCATTGTTGGGTAAAAAAGTACCATAACCATTCTCCGCAATTCTTGTAACTACACCTTGCATCATTTCACCACCAGACTCATCCACCCAATAGGATTTATTTTCTTGGTAATTATCATTTTCACTGAGATAGCTATCAAACCAAATCAGAATGTCCATAAGTTGAAAAGTTAAACTATAAAGCAAGTAAGGGGTATTAATCCGTTTCCTGTAATCCAGTAAGTCTAAGTTATTTTTAATATCTGGATCCACGGTATGTGAAGCTGCCCCCGTAATGAATACCATGTTCTTAACTGACTCAGCTATTATTTTTGGAAAGTGTTTTTTCTCACAACTAACTTTTAAGTGTTTGGTAGGTTCACCAGCCAAAAACAAGCTACATTCAGAAAGATTTAATTTTCCTCCAGCGGCACATGCATCATGAAGTAAACCATATTTATTTGCTAATCTAAAAGCAAACTCCAGTATAATTCTTACCTGTGTAAAATAAAGTTCATCATCAAAATCCTGACTTGGTTTTTTCAGGCTTAAAAGTATCTGGGTTAAATGTTTTCGTACAGAAGGTTCAAAGTATTTATCACACATTTTAAATACTTGTTTATTCTCCGACTGAACGATGAACTCCTCTTTGTTTAAAACACTTTCTTTTATTGAATCAAATAATCGCTGGTTATCGGTTCCCTTAATGAAATATTCACCATACGATTCTTTAAACATATCGTTAGACATATAATCAGGCTGACCAGTGAAAATGAAATAAGGTAAATAAAAACCTTTGCTATTCAGTTCGTTTAATTTATCACGAGATGCTCTAAGACCAGACAGCCCTGTTACCGTATCGGATTTATTTTCTTTAACTTTTGCATCCAAAATGACGGCATGGAAACTGTAAATATCATCCATTAAAGCCGCTATTCCTTCTTCATGCGATTCATAGGCATTTAAATCAATACCATCCTGCTCAGCATCACCAATCACATCGAGTTGCTTTTGGTATTCATCATCTATCCAAAGTACTTTAATTCGCATCTTCGATTGTATTTACCAATGGAAATTTTAAAATGTATTTAACAGGAAACTCATCACCTTCAATATTTTCAATTTCAAAAGTACCGTTATATTTATCTGTTATATTTTTTATATCGGCACCACCAGTTCCAGCTCCTTCACTATCAGTTGTTTTTTCACCCCTGGTAGTAAGATGTTTTAATGTAAATGCCTTGTTCATTGGCTTACCATTATTAGATATTTCAAGAACACAAACCTGATCTTCAATGTCGTAGCGAACCAAAGTTCTAATTATATTTGGTTTACTTGAATCTTTAAAGCCATGTTTCACAGCATTCGTTACAATATTAGAATACAGAATATAAAAATCATCTCGATTGATTCTAATGATTGGATCAAGGTATGTCCCATCCGATTCAAAAGATGCTACGTCAATATAAACATCATCAAATACAAACTTTTCCTCATTTTTAAATCTTCCCTGTGCAGTCTTAATAAGTTTCATCAAATCCAAGTTTTCTGCGCCAGAATTATCCGATTGTGCTTTTGATTCAAGCAACTTCGCTAATGAATCAATGGTTCCTTCCAAACTATTGAGATGTTGACCAAAAGTTTGGTTAAGGTTAACACTAAAAATGGCATCAAGTGTAATAGGTTTGCCTTCATTTTTTCTTAAAAATTTACGGGTACCAGAAACATTGGATTTTAATGCCCCAAGATATTGCCTGAAGGTATGTTTGATTGAGGCAAACTCACGGAACGCATCATCCTTATAACCTTGGAGTTCTTTTTCTAATTTTAACTCAGATTCTAATGTCTTAAAATAGGTTTCTACCACCCCTTTTACCTTTGCTTTCTGCTCGGCAAGTGAAGGTAATTCTATTATTAACCGTAAAAGATCATCTCTTTTAATTGATGGTATAAAACCAGTGACAAATGATTCCCTCTGCTTATTTATACGATTAGAATATAATTCATTTACTAAATATTGTATATCGACTTTGCCCTCATCTACCTTAAAAGCTATTAAATCGGGAGTAATATATATGGGTTCATTGTCATATCTAAAAAATGTTGGCTTAAGTGTGTTCCATCTCAAAGCGATGAGTAAACAGGATTCTTCTATTTTATAAGCATGGTTAGGTATTTCAACTATTTCGATTGACTCAGTTTTTAAATTGTAGTTTATGAAATCAGAATTAAGGTTTCGGATTCGAACGAAACGACCAGTTTTGATATCTTGACTTCTAACTCCTCTAATTAAGGATCCTAATTGTCCTAACGTCACTCCGTTTATAGCTAATTGTGCTACATCTAAATTAAAGTGTAAATATCTTGGGACATTGAAATCATATCCTTGTTCAACTATTTCTTGATTCGAAACAACTGCCGACACTTCGTCTTTTATTGAACTTTTAATATAAGATAAAACCTTTTCAGTATCCAAAGTGGCTTGTCGGTTATCATTCACTATAACCATTTCATTTGAATTGATAAATCGAACCTGTCCTTTAAGTTGTTTATGTTTGTTAATGACAACTATAACTGTTTTTATTCCAGTGTTAGTCAATAAATTGCTTGGTAATGAAATAACATATTCTAACCAGTCATTTTCTATAATATATTGTCGTAACAGCTTTAAATATCCTGAATTACTTAAAAACCCGAGTGGTAATAGAGCTATTAATTTACCATCTGATTTAAGATCTTCTATCCCTTTTTCAATAAAAAACTGGTCAGATGTTCTAATACTTCCCCATTTTCCGAACACCTCATTTTGTTCTAATTTCATTCCAAAAGGTGGAGAAGATATAATTACATCAAACTTTTTTTGAAAAGGGTTCCAATTATTAATTGTACTTGTATTGATAATATAATTTTGGGATTTGTCATGGGCTAACAATCTTAACTGAACTATTGCCCAGTTATAATTATTAGATTCTTGTCCGTAAAAATTAACTTTAGTATTATCTGGAAAAATCAGGGATCCAATACCAGTAAACGGGTTATAGACAACCGAATTATCCTTATAATTCGCCAAGTAAGACATAACAGAGCTTATTTCCTTGGGGATTATGGATAAGCCCCCGTAATTACCTTGAACAGTAGAAATGTAAGAAAGAAAATCATCAAAAATTGCACTAAAATGGGTATCCATCAATTGTGGATCTTGCTCGTTAAGTGTAAATAAAATTGTTTGAAGGTTATTGTTAGAAACACTATTTAGAGGTTTCTCGAAATGAGCGTATAATTGTTTTATTAGCTCAGAATGATTGTCATCCTTATTATAAACTGCTTTTTTAATTTGAGCTTTTAATTCGTTATCAATTATATTGACGTCATTTAAATATCCAAGCTTTTTCAGCACTAGAATGAATAGCACTAAATAAAAATCACTGGCTGGAATATCCCGTCTTAGCACATCAAGCATAGGCCAAATATTAAAATTTACAAATGCTACTGGATCCTTATATGTAACCGTTCTTCTCATGATAAATTATTTAAATCCTCTTCTTTTTACAGTACAAAGGTGTTTATTATTTGTGCAGTGGACCTGCACAGGTTACAAATACTTTTGTTCCATTGCTTTTATTTTTTCTTTTATATTTAATATCAGTGTTTTAGGTTCAATAATTTTTAAATCTGCACCATAGGAAAATAGCAATGATGTAATTTCAAAGTTCAATTGCACAAATAATTCTATGGTTATGGTTTCGGTATTTCTGGCAATCACCTTTTGAGAGCCGTGTATAGGTTTACTTTCAATGTATGACCATAAATTTTGGTTAATTTCCAATATTATCTTCTCAGGTTCAGAATTTTCGCTAACTGATACCCCAACCACATCTTCAAAATATTCTTCAAAGTTTATAGATTCGTTTTTAATGTATTCAGTGTTTTTATCCTTTATGGCAATTATCCTATCCAAAGCCAGGTTTGAAATGCCTTTATAAACCTCATTTAAACCAAATAAAAACCATCTGGAGTTGTATTGTTTTAAATAATATGGATGAAGTATGATATTAACAGGTGAAGTCTGTTTATAGCCCTGATAGGTAACTTCTAAGACTTTTTTATACTGTATAGCATTAAACAGTTCGGTGAAGTAATGTAAGCCCTTTAAATAAGGGTTTTGTTCAAAACCAACTATCACTTCATTATTGCCTTTTAGGTTAAAAACAGATTCCACTCGAACTAATAATTCTTCCATCCACTCAAATTGTGGCATGCCTTTGAACCTTGTTAAAATGGATAGTGTTTCATTTAGCTGTTTTGCTTCAGATTCATTGATAGCTTGTTTCTTAATTGAATAATTTCTATCAGAATATCTGTAATAAGTTTTTTTGCCATCCTTGTGCTTATCAAGTGGTATAGACCACCCTTGATCACTTTCCATAAACTTAATATCCTCAAAAATCTGTCGTCTTTTAATTCCATCGGTCAAACCAGTATAGTCATACAACGCATCATTACAGGCTTCAATAAGATCATCTATGAAGTACCTTCTACCAATATTGGAGAAACATTTATCCAATGCATGGTACCTAATGGTTGCGTGTTTATTGGTAGCCATTATATATTCTTTTTTGATGGCTCAATTAATTCACGCACATCAACATCCAACAGATGAGCTATCTTTTCTAAAATATCCAGTTTGGGTTGTTGATGGTTATTACAATACATACTTATCGTAGCAGCTGATAAACCAGTATGGTCTACCAGGTACTTCTGGGTTCTGTATTGATGTTTAAGTACAATTTTTATCCGATTCATTGGATTAAAATTAATTGAATTGGTAAGGATCAAATGTATAATTTTCAGGTGGATTAAAATATATTTCATCCATAGTGAATTGTACAAATTGAATTGTTAATCAACCTTACTAAAAATTGATATACCAAAATCATCCAAATCGGTTTCTGGATGAGCCTGGATAGGTTGAAAATTAATTAGATTATCTACCCTTGTATACATTTTTATATAACCCAATTCTTTAATTATATCAGAATTCTGGTCTATTTTTCGGAAATTTGAGATATTAATTTTTGTATCAAATCTATTCTTTGCTTCGGTGGGATCTATACCTTTTTCTGTTACATAATCGTAATACATTTTTTCCAACCTACGTTGGATTGAATTTTTACTTGCTGTACCATGATATTGATCTAATTTACTAACTATTTTAACCCATCGGAACAAACTATCTAAATTCATATTGTTTGGATTTTCAACAAATGTATCAAATGAATACCCTTCGTTAATATCATCTTTCACATACTCAGGTTCTATTTTATTCTGTATAACATAATTTCTAACCATTTCTTTTACCTGTTCCTGTATTGAAGAAGGCTTATTAATAGCCTTCTTCGTATTTTCATCTACAATATTATTTAAACTATCAATAGCATTATAATCAAGTATAAGATTACCATTTTGGTTTACAGTTGAACCAGAATATATAATACCATCAACAGATTCATCATTAATAGGTATTTCAATTTTTGCTATATTAATTTCATTTATATTCTTTTCTT
>CANIKO010000024.1 GCA_947468275.1 Bacteroidota bacterium | reverse complement strand
TGGCGGAGAAAGAGGGATTCGAACCCCCGGTACCTTGCAGTACAACAGTTTTCAAGACTGCCGCATTCGACCGCTCTGCCATTTCTCCGCTGCAAAAGTAACATTATGATTTTTTTATTCCAAGCCTCCTTCCAAACTTTTTTCTTTGGATGCACGGTATATGCTGAAATTCAGCTCAAAACCTATTAAAATAATCATACTATTGAAATAAATAAGCAGCATTAATGAGATAATTGTGCCTATTGAACCGTATAATTTATTGTAACTATCGAAATGATTGACGTAATAAGCGAATAATTCTGTGGCTAAAAATGATAGTATAGCCGATAAAGTGCTGCCGGGTGAAAAAAAACGCCAGCGGAAATTTAGAGAAGACCCAAGAAAAAATAAGGATGAAAATATTAAATAAAGTAAAAACAATAGAGTAATGTACTCAAATGCATTATAAAACCACGTCCAAAAGGAGCTATTAACAAAGTGTTTAGATTGTAGCCAGTTGATGCTTAAAGTTGTGTACACCAATACCGTGACGGTTACAATCAAAATAGAAAAGACCAAAAAGGTAAGCAATATTGATTTTATTCGGTCCTTAAACGGATTTGGCTTTCGCTTTCTTGTACGGTTGAAGGCATGAATCATGGATAAAAAACCATTGCTTGAGAAGAAAATAGCTGTAAAAAATCCAAATGAAAGTAAGCTTCCCCTTTGATGTTTTAAAATATCGTTTATGGTGGATTGTAAACTACTAAATACATTGTCGGGAAGTACAAATTCCAATTGTTTTAAGATTTCTAGATCCAGATTTTTTATTGGTAAATAAGCAATTGCAGTAAAGAGAAAAATAATAGTAGGAAAGAGTGCTAAAAAGAAATTGTAAGCCAAATAACTGGTTCGCAAATTAAGGTTTTCGTCAAACGCACTTTTGAAAAAAAAACGCCCAACCTTTAACAACGAGTTACCTTCAAACCCAGGCAAGGTGATGTTATCAAGCCAGTTGGAGACGGACTTTACAGGTCTTGAATTTATAATAACTCTGGTTAATTTATTCATTAAATTGACTTCGTAAAAGTAATTCAAATTTTTGAGGACAACGAATCGGTTTTCTTGTGGTGATATCAGTAAAGACTAAAGTTACTTTTCCTGTATTCAGTAAAATTCCGTCTTGATTCGTACATTCATAATGAAAGGTAATCTTGCTTGTAGGTATTTCTAAAATACTGGCATTAACCGTAATTAGATCATCGTATTTTGCCGGTTTTAAATATTTTATTTCCATTGCAACTACTGGTAAGGCAATACCTTGATTTTCTAAATCATTGTAAGAGACTCCTAATTTTCTAATTAATTCAACCCTACCTACTTCATAATACAATGCATAATTGCCATAATATACATAGCCCATTTGGTCGGTTTCGCCGTATCTTACCCGTATGGTTTCACTATGACTAAACATGCAGCAAATTAACTAAACAGGCATTAAAAGCCCAATCTTTTATTTAAAAAACTATCCCCACATATTTATTGAATAATTACGGAACAATTCTATCCTCAAACCTTAAAAAATCGTAGCTTTGCAGCCGAAATTACTACCGATGACCAAAGTACACAACTTCTCAGCCGGGCCTGGCATTTTGCCTCAACAAGCCATTGAAAATTCTATATCAGCACTTCAAAATTTTATGGGAACCAACCTTTCTCTTATTGAGGTTTCGCACCGCGATAAGGAATTTGAAAGCGTAATGGCTGAAGCCAGAAAGCTGCCTTTGGAAATTTTAGGATTGGGGGATGATTATGATGCTATTTATTTGGGTGGGGGAGCTAGTTTGCAATTTTGCATGGTGCCTTATAACTTTTTAAATACCAAAGCGGCCTATTTAAAAACCGGGGTATGGGCAGCTAATGCTGTTAAGGAAGCCAAGTTTTTTGGGGAAACCGAAGTTGTGGCGAGTAGCGAGGACAAGAACTATACTTACATTCCTAAAGACTTTAATATTCCAATGGATGCTGACTATTTTCATTACACTAGCAATAATACTATATATGGCACTCAAATGCACTCCATTCCCGACAGTTCGTTGCCCTTGTTTTGCGATATGAGTTCTGATATTTTTAGTAAACAGATTGATGCGAAAAAATTTGATTTAATATACGCCGGAGCCCAAAAAAATATGGGTCCTGCCGGGGCTACGCTGGTTATACTTAAAAAAGAATTATTAGAAAAAATAACCCGCAAAATTCCAAGTATGTTGGATTATAGAAATCATTTTAGCAAGGAAAGTATGTATAATACACCACCGGTTTTTGCGATTTACTGTTCATTGCAGGTTTTGAAATGGGTAAAAGAAATGGGGCTTGAAAAAATGGAAGAACGTAACAAAGCCAAGCAAGAATTGTTGTATGCCGAAATTGACCGCAATGAATTTTTCAAAGGAACCACGGCAAGGGAAGATAGAAGTTGGATGAATGCAACATTTGTAATGAATGACGAAGCGCATACATCTGATTTTTTAAAACTTTGCAAGGAAGCCAATATTAATGGTATCAAAGGCCATCGCTCGGTGGGTGGATTCAGAGCATCCATGTATAATGCTTTACCCATTGAAAGTGTTCAGGTATTAGTAGATGTGATGAAGAATTTCAAACCATAATTAGGGCTTTAAAAATATGACAAAAATTTTAGCAAACGACGGAATAAATGAAGCAGGTTTATTGCTTTTGCAAGAGGCGGGATTTGAGGTGGAAACCCATTTTATTCCTCAAAATGAATTGGCTAGTAAAATAGCTGAGTATGATATTTTATTGGTGCGAAGCGCCACCAAAGTAACGAAGGAAATAATAGATTGTGCTGTAAATTTAAAATTGATAGGCCGAGGCGGTGTAGGTATTGATAATATCGACAGCGTTTATGCTAAATCAAAAGGGATACCCGTGGTAAATACCCCCGCAGCATCATCGGTTTCAGTAGCAGAATTGGTTTTTGCCCACTTGTATTCAGGAGGCCGTTTTTTAAACCTTTCAAACAAAGATTTGCCTCAAAATCCTTCAGTCAATTTTAAAAATTTAAAAAATGCAGCTTCTAAAGGAATTGAACTTAAAGGGAAAACCTTGGGGATTTTAGGCTTTGGCCGAATAGGGCAGGAGGTGGCTAAAATAGCCATTGGAAGCGGAATGAATGTACTGGCCTATGATCCATTTTTTAAATCCAAGGATATTGAAGTTTCATTTCATGAAGCATTAAAATTAAATCCAATATTGGTTGAAATTTCAATGTCGAGTAAAGAAGCGGTTCTTCAAAATTCAGATTTTATTACTCTACACGTTCCTGGTGGACCCGAAGCTGTGATTGGTGCAACGGAATTTGAAATGATGAAAAAAGGAGCGGGATTGGTAAACTGTGCTAGAGGTGGAGTGGTGGATGAAGTAGCCATGACAGAAGCTTTAAAAAATGGAAAATTAGCATTTGCAGGTGTAGATGTGTTTGCCATTGAGCCACCAGTTTTTCATGATTTTATCGGATTGCCAAATGTATCGGTAAGTGCCCATGTTGGGGCCTCTACGCTAGAAGCGCAGGAACGAATAGGAAAAGAAATAGCCACCATAATTATCAACCATTTCAAAAATTAAATGCCTGTATTTTTTCCTTTCAGAGCATTAAGACCCACAAAAGATAATGTTGAAAAATTTTCAGCAAAAACTTCTGATTTTAAAAATCAGGAAGAAGTATTGGCGGATATGAAATCAAATGCTGAAAGTTATTATTACGTAACGAAGCAAAATTTATTAAGCACTTTAAAAAAACCTATTGAGCATTTTTTTACAATAGGTGCAGGCTTTGTAAAACAAAAAATGGATTCGGGTGATTTAGTTCGTGAATCTATACCATGTTTTTATGTTTATCGTCAAATTGACCATGCCACCGGAAGGAATTATACAGGTATTATTGGTTTGGTGGATGTATTGGATTTGGAAAATAATTTTATTAAAAAGCATGAACAAACCAAAGTCGTACGGGAGGAATATTTGTATAAGCAATTACACTTTACCGAAGTCTTGGGTGAACCTGTTTTAATGGGTCATGAATCTACGCTAGAAATTAATGAAATAATAGCTAAAGCAACGCTTACAAGTCCAGAATATGATTTTAAAACCATCGATAATAAAGAGCATATTGTATGGTTAATTAATACCTCGGAGGATTTGGAATTTGTAACCGATAAATTTGCTGGGATCCCTGCATTTTATATTGCTGATGGACATCATCGGTGTGCCTCGACGATTAGAAATTATCACCGAAATCCTGAGCCGATTAATCGTTTTTTTATGGTTTTTTTATTAGATGAAAACCAATTTCATATTGATTCGTTTCATCGGTTATTACATGGTTTGACAGCTGATAAACTTGAAAATTTAAAGGAAAAAGTGAGTCCATATTTTGAGTTAGAGGAGTATAGAAAAGGCGAACTTTTTATACCAGAAAGGCATTCGCAATTTGGTTTACTTACGCGCGATTTATCTTTAAAGCTTACCTTAAAAAAGGAACCAAAAACCAATAATCCAGAAGCCCATTTGGATGTTTCTATTTTAGAGAAGAAATTCTTCATACCTATTCTGGATATTCATCATCCACGCACCGATCAACGATTATCTTATTTTGCCTCCAGTCAGGATTTTAAACCTGTAAAGAAGCATTTGGCAAGCGGTGAAATTGATATGGTGATATCTAATTTTCCTATATCATTTGACGAGGTGAAACTGGTAGCTGATGCCAACAAAACCATGCCCCCAAAATCTACCTACATTGAGCCTAAATTGAGAGGTGGTATGGTAATTCAGAAGTTTTAAAAAACAATAGTGTAATATAAAAAAATCCCACCATATGTTTTTGATGGGATTTTTTTATTTCAAATTATTTTGGTTAAGATTTAACTTTAATAGGGATCAATTTTGATGGATTTTGACGAGAGATAAAGAAATAAGCACCAAAAAATACAGTATTAAAAAATAAATCTCCAAAAACCTGATTGGCAAAGAAATTAGAGGTTAATTCATTTTTATAAAAAACCAAACCGGCTAAATACGATTGACCTAAGCCAGCTGCTGTTCGTGGATATAACATATCCATTTGCATCCATGAACCAAAATTGGTTATTAAATAAAATGAAAAGGAAGCAAGAACAGAGGCTAATACAATATTTGATAGTTTAACGCGATTGGCAATACCTCTACCAATAAACCATGTAAGAGCAAAAGCTGCATAAACATATAAGAAGTATCCGTTCATAAAATAATCTGAATACATCTTACCTGAACCTGCTAAAATTAAATCGCCGGCTAATAATGCTATGAAAGGAATGAGAATTGAAAAACGATTTCTGCTGGCCATTGCTCCGCAAAATAAAGCCAGTGAACCAATCGCTGAAAAATTAGGAATGGTAATAAACAAGCGGCTAAATACCGCAAGAATGATAACTAGAAAAAGTATTAAGTTGGATTTGTTGTTCATTTTAATTTTTAATCTGCAAATATAAATAGTGTTTGGACTTTTAGTAATTTAATTTTAACTCATCTTTCGTTTTGTAATCTCATCGCGCAATAAGGCCGCTTTATCATAATCTTCATCACCCAAAGCCTCTTTTAATAATTCCTCCAATTCAGGAGTGGTCAGGTGGTTATAATTATCTTTAAAAAGTGTAGCACTCATTGGCGGCAAGTCATCATCTGGCCTAGTGGGGGCATCACTATCATCCATATCTAAAACAATACCTGCATTATCTAGGATTGTTTTTTTTATGAAAATAGGACTCTTGAACCTTAGTGCCAAACTTATGGCATCAGAGGTTCGCGCATCAATGGTAATAGGACTACCATCCATATCAAATATAAGTTGTGAATAAAAAATTCCTTCATTGAGGTCGCTTATAAACACCTCAATAAGTTGGATATGAAATGCCTCAGCAAAACTTTTAAATAAGTCGTGGGTCATGGGGCGGGTTGGTCTTAACCCTTCCATTTCAAAGGCAATAGTTTGAGCTTCATAATTACCGATGATTATAGGCAATTTTACTTTACTGTCTTTTTCACCCATAATCAAGGTGTAGGAGCCTTGTTGGGTATGACCAGAGGTCAAACCCACCACCTCGATTTTCACCTTAGTTTCCATAGTATTCAATTTTTTAATAGTTTGGCTCTTGCAATCAGCTGCGGCAAAATTTCAAAAGCATCTCCAACTATACCATAATCGGCAGCCTTAAAAAATGGAGCTTCTGCGTCTTTATTTATTACACAGATCACCTTGCTTGAACTTACACCTGCTAAGTGCTGTATAGCGCCCGAAATGCCTATAGCGATATATACATTTGGTTTAATAGTAATACCTGTTTGTCCAACGTGTTCTTCGTGCGGTCTCCAATCCATATCGGATACTGGTTTTGAGCAAGCTGTAGCAGCACCTAACAATCCTGCCAATTCTTCTATCAAACCCCAATTTTCAGGGCCTTTCATTCCTCGTCCGCCTGAAACTACTATTTCAGCTTCGGTTAATGGGATTTTTCCTGAAGCTTTGCTAATATTTAATGATTTGGTATGGATAGCGGATGAGTCAATGTCCATTGTTATTTCTTTTATTTCAGCACTCAATCCGAAATTTTTAACTTCGTAAGAATTAGGCACTAGGCTAAAAACTTTTTTATCCGACTTCAGTTTTACAAAAGCCATCGCCTTATTTGAATAGGCTGTTTTTTTAACTGAAAAATCATCCTTTGGTAAGCTGATAACTCCAGAAATAATTCCCGCTCCTAATTTTACAGCCACCCTAGGGGCAATTGATTTTCCACTGTAGGTGTTAGAAATAATAACGATTGATGCATTTTCGTCACCTGCAACTTTGGCCATTACATGGCTAAAAGCTTCGGCAGAAAATGTATCTAAATTATTTCCTTTTACTGAAATTACTTTATTAGCACCATGATTTCCTAATTCATTAAGGTTGGAATTAGCTGCACCTATTACAACTGCTGTAACTGCTAGGTTTTTTGTTGCGGCCAAATCCTGTGCATAAGTAAGGGCCTCAAAACTTGATTTTTTGAACGTTCCTTTATCGTGTTCGGCAAATACTATTATTGACATTATTTTCTTTAAATAAGTTTTTTCTCGTTTCTTAATAAATCCAAAAGTTCTCCTGCGTTGGCCGCATCGATCATTTTTACACCTTGTTTTGGTTCAGGAAGTTCGAACGATACATATTCAGCATAATCATTTTCAGATAATGGTTCATTCACCACCAATGGTTTGGTTCTTGCTGACATAATTCCACGCATATTGGGAATTCTAGGTTCACATAAATCCTTTTGAGCGCTTAATACGCAAGGTATAGAGCATTCAAGTTCTTCATGGCCACCGTCAATATCGCGAGAAGCTATTATTTTGCCATTTTGTAATTCAAGTTTGGTGACAACATTAATTGATGGTATATTTAATAATTCACCCAATAAGCCACAAACTAAACCTCCATTAAAATCAATGGATTCACGACCCGTTAAAATAATATCATAATTATTTTCTTTAGCTATTTTGGCAATTTGTGTAGCTACAAACAAAGCATCTTTTGGCTCGGCATTTACGCGTATTGCATCATTAGCTCCTATGGCTAATGCTTTTCGAATACTTGGTTCTGCATCAGCTAATCCAACATTTATAACAGTTACTGTTCCATTATTTGATTCTGCAATTTCAAGGGCTTTGGTTAAAGCAAGTTCATCATAAGGATTAATAATAAATTGAACACCTTCTGTGTTAAATTTTGTATTGCTGTCTTTAAAGGTAATTTTTGATGTTGTATCGGGAACAACACTTATACATACTAATATTCGCATAAAATTAAATAGGTTTGCAAAAGTACAAATACGGAAGTAAAAAATGGTGGAAAATTCTAGGATTAAGCAAATTATAACGTTTTTAAATGACAGTCCCGAAGATGCATTTCTCAATTATGCATTGGCTATCGAATATATAGGCTTAAATGAAACAATTAAAGCTAAAGATATTTTTGATAAACTGGTTACGAATCATCCCCGTTATTCAGCCACATACTACCATTACGGCAAATTAATACAAAGTGAAGGTGAGGCAGAGGCTGCAAAAGTTATTTTCGAAAACGGTATTAAAATAGCCGTTGAAAATAAAGAAACCCATGCTGCTGCTGAATTAAGGACAGCTTTAAATGAACTATTATATGATGAAGATTGACGAAATTAAAAACCTGAACTACAAAATTTTTAATCCAGATTTTGAAGCGAGATTAAAAAAAGCTTTAGAAAAGCAATTTTTTATGAAACTGATTGGTTTTGAGATTACTAAAATTGAGCCTGGCTATGTGGAAGGAGAATTAATTATAGAGGAAAAACACAATCAGCAGCATGATTTTTTGCACGGAGGACTTATGGCTTCATGTTTGGATATTGTTATGGGATTTTCTGCATTTACTTTATTACCAACTGATAAAGCAGTTGTAACTGCTGACATTAATATTTCATACTATAATCCGGGTGCTGGAGTGAAGCTTATAGCTAAAGGCTGGGTAGATAAGCCCGGGTCAAGGCTTTATTTCTGCGAAGGTGAAATAAGTGTGGTGAGGGAAGATGGTAGCGAATTGTTGACCAATAAAGCAAAAGCCATTATGTGTGTTATTGATATACCTAAAAAATAAATCAAAAAAATAGCCCCGATTTTTCAATCGAGGCTATTATAAAATATTAAATAAATTTTAGTCTATTACTGTGAATTTCTTAGATGATTTGAAAGCACCGGCGCTTATTGTATAAACATAAACTCCTGGAGTTAAATTAGCAGTATTAAAAACTACACTGTTTTCGCCTGAAGAAAATTTTCCAGAAGCTACGTCAGCTAATTTGCTACCCAAAACATTAAACAATTGGATATTTACGTTTTCGCCTCTGCCTAAAGCAAACTCAATTTTAATATCAGAACCAGATTTAACTGGGTTAGGATAAACATTTCCTAAACCGTAACCCTGATTATTGATATCTTTAGCAGTAAGGTTATAATACGTTAACTTAAAAGAAGCATCCAAATGTCTTGTTTTAGCACCAGGATAGTTATATGGTTGGTACCAATTTGAACCTGTAGTTTTTGGATATTTATTAAATTTATATCCCTCAATAGCATAATTAAATGTTCCATCAGAAATGCCATTTTGAGCAGCTAAATAAAAGGGTTGAAATGTATTAAGTTTCTTTTTTGGAAGATTTATTGAATCTCTACCGTTTGCTAATGTGTCATTCATTTTCCATGATACCCCTGATCTGAAAGTTACAGTGAAAGCCATTTTACCACCGCCTTTAACATTCATTACTGAAGGCAATGCAAGTATCATTGTTTTTGAATAAGATGAAGCATTTGGGTAAAAGAATTCTTTTGTATCTTCCTTGTCAGTTAAAAGTACTTTCATCGTACTGGAATAGGCTGAACTTCTATTTGTAGCTGGAACATAGGTAGGTGAAAGTGTTTTAGTTCCACCAGTGAAGGTAAGAGGAACCAATTTATCATCATTGAAAAAATCAAAAATCAAAGTATCCACAGAACCAGGAACCGCATGGCGATATTTGTATGGAAAAATAATACTATCAATAGAATAGCGATTAAAACCAGTTAAAGCTGGTGGGTCAGAAAAAAACTCACTAGTTGGATCAAATACTTGGCCAATTGCATAAATACCTAGATGCACTGGTCCGTCAGGGTATAATGCAACCGGCAATGAATCTGGCCATAAAGTAACATCTCCATAATAATTAAAAGTTTCACCACCATCTCTTAATGCAGAAGAATAGCTATACCATCCACTTCCTCCTGTTCCCTTTTTTGCTAATTTTTGGGAAGTTGAATTAGTATTCCAATGTGAATTTTCGACAGGGCTAGAAACTCTTGGATAATTTGAATTAGGGCTCGTAATTTGAGCATTTGCATCTACCGCCAAATAGCCAAATAGAGCCAGAAATAGAATTTTTGTAATTTTCTTTATCATCTTTTATAAATTTTTCGACAGCAAATCTATAGTTTATTTTCAAATTTTCATATTTTTATGATACCCGTTTGTTAATTAATAGTAAACCTTAAGTAAAATAATATTATTTAATCCTAAATATCTCCTTTTAAAGGGCGGATAATGATTTCCTCAATATTCATAGTGACAGGGGTTTCATAAAAATTATAGATAAGATTGGCCACATCCTCAGGATTAATAAATCGTTCAGAAGGTAATTCAGTGCCCTCCCAACTAGCAGTAAGCGTAGCGCCTGGCAATACAGAACTTACCCGTATATTATATTCTTTCATTTCTTCACGTAAAACTTTAGAAAAACCCAATAAGCCAAATTTACTTATTGAATAAGAGCCCCCATTTGTATAGGCCGTATTGCTTGCAGTGCTGCACATATTAAATATGTATCCGCTTTTTGAATTTATCATTTCAGGTAATAGTGTTCGGGTGAGATAATAAGCAGAAGCTAAATTGGTATTTATTTGTTTTTCAAATACTCCTTCTTCTTCATTTGCAATGCTACCAGGCATAAAAATACCCGCATTATTTATTAAAACATCGACATGGCCAAGTTCATGGATTGCCATTTTTCCAAAATTAATGATTTCTTCTTTTTGGGAAACATCGCATTTGGATACGAATATTTTAATTTTTGGATAATCACTTTCCAGTATTTTTTTTAAACTAGTTAGCTCGCTTTCATTTCGGGAACACGTGGCTATGTCAAACCCTTTCGAAGCAAATTTTAAAACAAGACAACGACCAATCCCTTTGGTTCCGCCGGTAATAATAACACTTGGCATAATGTTTCAAAAATAAGGGTAGAATTGTAAACTTTGAACTATAAACTCCGAATTTTGGTATTATTAATTATATACTGTTGAATATAGCAAAGCTTTATAATCGGTGAATAGTTTATAAACAATATTTCATTCTTAATAATTAATATTGCGGATTATAAATTATGAGTATTTTCTTCTATTTCGGGCGGTATTTATTGTTTTTGCGAAGTATGTTTACTCAGCCTGAAAAATTGAGTGTATACGTGGAACGCTTATTTGCCGAAATGGTAGCCATTGGAATTGGTTCACTTCCGATAGTAATTCTGATTTCTATTTTTCAAGGAGCCGTTACCACTGTTCAAACCGCTTATCAGTTGGTAACTCCAATGATTCCAAAGACTACTATTGGTATTATTGTGAGTGATTCTACAATTCTTGAATTAGCACCCACCATTACATCTTTGGTATTGGCTGGAAAAGTTGGTTCACACATTGCTTCAGAAATAGGTACCATGCGAATAAATGAAGAAATTGATGCATTGGAAGTTATGGGTATTAATTCAGCCGCTTTCTTAGGATTACCAAAAATATTGGCTGGAATTGTAATGATTCCAATTTTGGTAATTATATCTATATTTTTAAGTGAACTTGGTGGGATTTTAGCTGGGCATTTATCCGGGGTATTAACAGCAGACCAATATATTCAAGGGGCTCGTTCATCCTTCCAACTTTTTAACCTTCAATTTTCATTAATCAAAGCCTTTACTTTCGGTTTTATAATTACTTCAGTTTCTTGTTTTCATGGTTATTTTACTCAAGGTGGCGCTTTAGAAGTAGGCGAGAGTAGCACCAAGGCAGTTGTTTACAGTTCTATTATGATTTTAGTGTCCGATTATTTATTGGCTCAACTCTTCTTAAAAGTTTAATATGATTGAATTAATAGATGTAAGAAAATCGTATCAGGAGAAAGAGGTTTTAAAAGGAATATCTACGGTTTTTGAAACTGGAAAAATAAATCTCGTAATAGGAGCTAGTGGTCATGGTAAGAGTGTATTAATGCGTTCAATGGTTGGTTTAATTGATATTGACCAAGGTTCAATTTCTTATGACAAACGTGTTTTGGACTATGAAAACTACGACCAAACTCGTGAAATTAGACGAGACATTGGAATGCTTTTTCAAGGCTCGGCTTTATTTAATTCAGCTTCGGTTCAAGATAATGTTGAATTTCCTTTAAAAATGTTTACCACCATGACAAAGGAAGAACGTTTGGACAGAGTCAACTTTTGCTTAAAACACGTCAATCTTGAAAATGTAAACAGTAAATTTCCTTCTGAAATTAGTGGTGGGATGAAAAAAAGGGTGGGTATAGCCCGTGCCATCGCACTGGATATCAAATATTTGTTTTGCGATGAACCCAATTCCGGTCTCGACCCAATAACATCAAGGGTTATAGATAATTTGATAAAGGATATTACAGAAGAATTTAATATTACTACCATTATCAATACGCATGATATGAAAACAGTGTTTGATATAGGCGATAATATTATTTTTATTTATAATGGAGACAAATGGTGGGAGGGAACTAAAAGTGGTGTTAAAAATTCGAATAACAAAGAATTACAAGCTTTTTTAAATGCTTCTTACATTGAATAGTAATAGTTATAAAGTTATTGGTTATTAAAAATGAAATTAGTAAAATATAAATTAGGTAAAGTAACCTCAACCTTAGCCTTATTCTTAGCGTTAACCTTATCTCTTTTTTCTTTTAAGCCATTAGCGCCAGAGGAAGGCATGTTTCTTTTGAGCCAGCTTGGTGGTTTAAATTTACAAAAAGAAGGTCTTAAAATTCCGTTGTCCGAGGTTTATAATCCCGATGGGATAAGTTTGATAGATGCTTTAGTAAGGTTGGACGGCTGCACGGGTTCATTTGTAAGTAATGAAGGTTTAATTATCACCAATCATCATTGTGCTTTTGGGGCAGCAGCAGCCATTAGCAGCAAAGAAAATAATTATATTGAAAATGGTTTTTATGCCGAAACCATGGAAAAGGAAGTGAAAACAAGCATGACTTGTAAAATAACCCAATCTTATTTGGATGTGACCGAAAAGGTACTTAAAGGTGTGGATGGAACAATGGCTTATGATAAAAAAAATGAACTTATAACCGCAAATTCGCAGGCCATTATTAAGGAGGAATCAGCGCTTTATCCGAGTTTGAAAATGGAAATTTCTCAGATGTCGGTAGGCAAACTTTATACCTTATTTCGATATAAAGTTCTAACAGATATTCGGTTAGTATATGTGCCACCCCGCAGCGTTGGTGAGTTTGGTGGAGAAAGTGACAACTGGGTTTGGCCGCGACACAACGCTGATTTTTCGTATGTAAGAGCTTATGAAAATGATAAACCTTTTGTTCCTAAAAAGTTTTTAAAAGTAAATCCTAATGGAACTAAAGAAAACGATTTTGTATTTGTTTTGGGTTATCCCGGTCGAACTTACCGTCATCAACCTTATAAATTTTTAGAATACCAACGCGATGAAGTTCTGCCTTTTATAGCCAATTGGTTTGAGTTTAAAATAAAATCGATGAAGGATTGGGCAAAAAATGATGAAACTCGAGAAATAGCTGTGGCTAGTTATATCAAATCATTGGCAAATACATCTAAAAATTTTAGAGGCAAAATTCAAGGATTGAGAAGAACCAATGTAATAGCCGAAAAAAGTGCTGAAAATGAAAAATTAAAAGTTTTTGTAAAATCATCTCCCGAACTAACTGCCTCCTTTAGTGGCGTTATCGAAAAAATTGACGAATTGTATGATTTGAATATCTCTTTGGCTAAGCGCGATTTGTTGGTAAATGAACTTGCCCAAAGTGTAGCTGTGTTTCATGCTGCAAATTTTATAAACTCAGTAAATACAGGGTTGATTAATATTCCTAAGGCGGATAGAAAGGCCTATTTGGAAAAAAATCGTGAAGATTTGAAAAAAGGATTTCAGCAAAACTACCGAATATATGATGCGGAGTTAGATAAAGCTTATTTAACTAAATTGTTGTTGGATATGAGCGATTTGCCGGAAAATTTAAAACCCATTTTTTTAAAGAATATTAAAGGAAAATCAGATGCCAAAACCAATATTGTAAATTTTGTAACCGGGTTGTATAAAAAATCTAGACTAAAAGACACCAAAAAAACTTGGGAACTGTTTGAAAACGACCTTTCAAAATTTGTGAAACAAAAAGAACCGATGCTGGCTTTTGCCGCCAATGTAAGCAAAGAAGCTACATTGTATCAAAAAGCATTAGCCGACCGCAACGGACAAATATCAGTGTTAATGCCCAAGTTTACCGAAATTATAATGAAATATCATGAAGGTACTTTTGTGCCTGATGCCAATGGTACCTTGCGTTTGACTCATGGTCATGTAAAAGGTTACAGCCCCGAAGACGGTGTTTATAACAAACCATACACTTACCTAGGAGGTATATTAGAAAAAGCTCAGGTTTCGGGAGATTTTTATTTACCCGCTAATATTTTAAATACTTATAAATCGGTTCAGGCAGCAGATAATTTGATTGATAAAAACGTCCATGATGTAACCGTGGCTTTGCTTTATAATCTCGATACAACCGGAGGAAATTCAGGTAGCCCGGTGTTGGATGCCAATGGCGATTTAATAGGGGTAAATTTTGATAGAGCATTTACCGCCACCATTAATGATTACGCTTGGAACGAGCAATACAGTCGATCTATTGGAGTAGATATCAGGTTTGTATTGTATGTAATGAAATACATTGGCAAAACGGACAGGCTTATAAATGAATTAAATGTGAAATTTTAAATAATTTCATCTTAGTTAAAATAAACTTCTTTAAATATTAGAAAGCTTTAAATACTTTGAAAAAGTTAATTTTTTTTTTATTCCTGTGATTTTTTTTAAATCTATTTCACTGTAACTAATTTAAAATATGTGGGATAATAGTTTAGATTTGTATAAGCATGAGTTGCTCCCTTTCAAAATATAGTCTATGGTTTGCAAGGTTTTTGTCTGTAATTATTTTTTTATTATTTAGCTTAAATGCCTACTGCCAAAAGGAAGTTAATAACTGGTATTTTGGAACTTATGCCGGAATTACTTTCAATGGGTCAACGGTACAGGCTTTAACAAATGGAAAATTAGCTACATCGGAAGGATGCGCCACAATCAGTGATAAAAACGGGAAATTACTTTTTTATACCGATGGTATTTCCGTTTGGGACAGCACCCACAGTGTAACCCCAAATGGTACTGGGTTAAAAGGGAATTCATCGTCTACTCAATCGGCAATAATAGTGCCCCGACCTTCAAATTATAAGCAATTCTATATATTCACGGTAGATGACGTAGCCGGATCAGATGGTTTAGAATATTCATTATTTGATTTGTCTCTTAATGCTGGAATGGGGGATATAGTAAATACCCAAAAAAACATTAAATTAATAAGCCCCACTTGTGAAAAAATTACAGCAGTCAAGCATTCTAATGGTAAAGATTATTGGGTATTAACGCATAAAGACTCTAAGGATACAATTTTAGCATATTTAGTAACGGCTTCGGGTGTAAATACAACTCCGGTTAAAAGTATAACAGGTCTTAAACTAAATGCCGGCGGAGGCAATACTTTGGGCTACATGAAAGTATCACCTGACGGGAAAAAAGTGGCCTATGCCAACTGGACATTTGATACCTGTGGAATTGGTGATTTTAATTCGACCACTGGGATAGTAACGAATATTTGGAGTTTTTTTGTAGATGATGCCTATGGCCTTGAATTTTCTGCTTCAGGAAATAATTTATATGTAGGTGAAATGTATAAATTTTCGATTTATCAATTTGATGCCAAAGCCACTTCAAAATCAAATTTTTTAAGTTCAAAAGTTAGAGTTGATAATATTAGTAAAGGAGCATTAGGGGCCATGCAAATTGGTCCTGATAAAAAGATTTATATATGTCGGCAAGGCCGAACTTATTTAGATGTAATACATGCACCTGATTCGGTAGGGGCAGCCTGCAGGGTAAGTTATGATTATGTTAGTTTATCCGGCAAAACAAGTGTTTATGGACTGCCTACATTTATTCAATCCTATTTTAATCCTGATTTTTCATTTTTGGGGAATTGTTATGGAGATACAGCTTGGTTTTCAATAGCTGATAGTTCGGTAGCTGATTCGGTGAATTGGACATTTGGCGATACGGCTACAAAAACCAAAAACATAGCAAAAGGATACCGTGTTTTCCATCTGTTTTCTGATACAGGAAATTTTAAAGTGCGTTCTATCGCATTTAGAGGCAATCTGCGCGATACAGCCTATTTAAAAGTACAGCAAAGAGTTTATTTAGGTAGATTTCATGATTTAGATAAAATTGTATATAAATGTTTTGATGACACCATTACTTTGAGGGTGAATAAAGCTGATGAGTTAAGGGTAAAATGGTCTAATAAATCCGATTCATTATTTACCAGAGTTACTGATAGCGGGTATTTATCGGTTAAGAAATATTATGGTTCCAAATGTTATGTAGATGATTCGATACGGGTAGTATATTTCAAGAACAACCGAATAAATGAACCGTTATTTATTGGCAAAGATATTTTGAAATGCTATTATGATAGTTCAAAATTGAGTTTTTATGACCCTAAATCTACCAAATATGAATGGAGTACCGGTAAAATAAATACTCCTATTTATGTTAGAAATCCGGCTACAATATCGATTAAAGCATATTATGGCGGAAGCTGTTATCGCACAGATACAATAAAAATAAAAAATCTTCCGGCAGGTAATTTTAAACTCGGGCCTGACACTTTTGTTTGTAAAAAACAAACCATAATGATTGGCGATTTTGATCAAGGGTATTGGGAGTATAAATGGAGCAATAATTCTACCGATCCATTTTTATTTATTGATACAGCCGGCACTTTTAGCTTAACAATAAAAGATAGTTTGGGCTGCCGCAAAAGCGATACAATTAATGTTAAACTTCTGTATCCTCCAAAAGTTAATTTAGGAAAAGATACCATCGTTTGTAATAATTCAAGCTTGGTTTTAGATGCCAAAAACTATTCAACCTTTACAAAATATAAATGGGGAACCAATGTTACCAAGCAAACGGATACTGCTAAAAAGACCGGAAAATATTGGGTCAGAGTTACCAATGCGTGCGGTACATCCATTGATACGGTTGCAGTAAAGTATTTAACAAAACCCAAGGCCATATTGCCCAAGGATAGTATTTTTTGCAATGCGGTAACTATTACTTTGGATGGGGCTAATGCCAATAATAGTGTTAATTATATATGGAATACCATAGCCACCACCCAAACTATAATAGCCAATGATACCGGATTTTTTAAGTTAATCGTTTCTAATGCTTGCGGAACAGATTCAGCCTCCACCCATTTTTTAAAATACCTTACACCCGTTATCAAGCCATTTAAGGATACTATATTTTGCGGTGCTTTTAACATTAAACTGAAAATAGGAAAAAGCAAAAATGGCGAAAAATACAGTTGGAATGATTTAACCACTCAGACCGGATTATTTAATTCAGACAGTATTTATTTATCTACAACAGGTAAAATAGAAGCAATAATTACAAATAAATGCGGTGAAAAAAGAGATACATTTTTGGTAAAGCAACTGAGTAAACCCAAGCTGATTCTGGATTCTCTCTATGAATATTGCGGCAGTGTAAATCTTAACTTAAATATTAATAAACCCTTAAATGAAGAAACCTATCGCTGGAGCACTGCACAAACCACCGCTGCTATAACTATAAAAACAGCCGGAAATTATTGGGCAAAAGCTACAAATTATTGTGGCAAGGATTCTGTAAATTTCAGAACCGCTCTGTACCAAAAACCTATGGTAAACTTAGGCAACGATACCACCTATTGCGGAACGTTAACCCGAATTTTGGATGCTACTTTTAATAGCCCTAAAGTTAACTATTTATGGTTTTCGGGGCAAACGACTCCTACGCTACTGGTAAATAACCCCGGAAAATACGGGGTAACCGTTAGTAATTATTGCGGCTCGGCCAAAGACAGTATAAATCTTAGTTTTTATAAAATTCCCAATCCGCAAATAGGGCCTGATCAGGTTTTTTGTGACCTAATGCCGCTAACCAAGCGGGTCATTAAAGCTACCAATAGCACAGAAACCTATCAATGGTCAACGGGTGGCAACGATACCATCGAAACCTTTACAACTCCCGGAAAGTATTGGGTAAAAGTGAACAGTCCTTGCGGGATAATAAGTGATACCGTTAATTTTAAACTATCAAAAAGCCCGACAATTGATTTAGGAAAAGATACTTCCTTGTGTGGTTTTTTTCAATATATATTGGATGCCCAAAACCCCGGAATGCAATACAGTTGGCTGCCCAACGGAGAAACTACCCAAAATATTATTGCCAAAAAACAAACCACTTATATAGTGACCGTTACTAATAACGACGGCTGCACAGGCAAAGGACAAATCACAATTAACGGCAATTGCATTAGTCAATTTTGGTTTCCCAATAGTTTTACTCCTAATACCGACCAATTGAATGAAACCTTTAAACCAACACTTATAAACTTTGAAAATTATGAAATGCGGGTATTTAATCGTTGGGGTGAATTGTTATTTGAAACCACCGATATTGATAAAGGCTGGGATGGAACGTTTAAAGGAAAACTATGCCAGTCGGGAGTTTATTTTTATGTTTCCAATTTTATTTCCACCGAAAATAATAGCAAGCAATTGGTAAAAGGAACGATTACACTTTTGAAGTGAGTTGTTATTTCAGCCCATTCACAAAATCCTGAATTGGCATTTTGCGTTTACCTTCTGGCTGCACATTAGTAGGATAGTACCATCCATCCATGGCCGAAATACGAAATGACTTATTGGTATCCAACTCGAAAATTCCGGGTTGAGTATTTTCTTCCGGCAAATAATATCCTTTATAAATCTTTAAAATTTTGTTTTGATATTTTGTTATAGCCCCGGGATAAGGGGATAAACCACGAATTTGATTGTGTATTTGCTCAACAGGATTTTGCCAATCAATTTCACAATCCTTTGTAAATAGTTTTGGAGCGTGTTTATGCTCGGGTAAAACTATTTGTGGAGTAGTAGCCATATCCCCCCTTTGTATTTTTTTTAAGGATTCAACGACCAAATCAGCACCAATATTCATTAACTTATCGTGCAAAGTTCCAACATCATCGTCCTTCAATATCTCCATTTCTTTTTGCATTAAAATATTGCCGGTATCGATATCATGTTTAAGAAAAAAAGTTGTAACTCCGGTTTTGGTTTCACCGTTCATTATTGCTCTGTTAATAGGTGCTGCACCGCGATAGTTGGGCAGGAGAGAAGCGTGCAGATTCATAGTACCGAGTGGCGGAAAATTCCAAACCATTTCGGGCAACATTCTAAACGCTATAATAACCTGTAAATCCGGTTTTAGACTCTCAAGCTGCTCAATAAATTCAAGTGCTTTAAGATTTGTAGGTTGCAGTATAGGGATATTATATTTTAAAGCGCATACCTTAACATCGGATTGATGCATTTGCATACCTCGTCCGGCCGGTCTATCAGGAGCGGTTACAACCGCAACTAACTCAAACCCGTTTTCAATAATTTTCTCTAATGAAGCTACTGCAAACTGAGGGGTGCCATAAAATATAATTCTCATGGCTTTTGTGATTACTTAATACCCATAAAAATACGATTCCAGCGAATGCCTTTGAATTTTTTAGATTCAAATTGTTGTCCATCGGCTTTGGTAATATGTTGGGTATCATATTTTAATGAAAGCCATACAAACAATGCTTTTCCCACAATATGATCTTCGGGCACAAATCCAAAGAAACGAGAGTCTTCGCTGTTGTGGCGGTTATCACCCATCATAAAGTAGTAATTCATTTTAAAAGTATATTCTTTAATTATTTTACCATTTAAGGTAAATTCATTTCCGTTTTGTTCTAGTTTACCTGCATGTTCATATTGTTCAATCGGTAATTTATACAGCCAATAATTTTTTTCATTCATTGGTATTTTTACTCCCGCCTTTGGAACATAAAGAGGACCAAAATTATCACGACTCCAAACAATTCCTTGCCATTGTGGGTAGGTTTCACCTGGTGCCGGCTGAGGTTTCATAATTGTATCAAGACTCACAACATTGCTTTCCTTTTTGATTTTATCACGGGTTTCATCCGTCATCCAATAGGTGTTTGAGTATAAATCCTTATCGGTTATATCTAATTCATCCAACAGCTTTTTGTTGAAACCAGTTCCATCGGTAGTTATAGTATAAGAATATTCTCTATGAGGTGGATCACCAAAAATTTTATCGTTAATGTATACATTGCCATTGATAAGCTTTATTTCATCACCCGGTATGGCTATGCAACGTTTTATATAATTTGTTTTTTTGTCCACCGGATTATCAAATTCGCAAGGAAAATTGAAAACAACTACATCTCCATTTTTTATAGTTTGAAAACCTGGAAGTCTATAGTAAGGGAGTTGCAGAGAACTTGAATAGGCTTTCATTTCAAAAATTGGCAACGTTTGATGCGCAAAAGGAACTGAAAGCGGAGTCATTGGTAATCTTGCCCCATAATTTACTTTACTTACAAATAAGAAATCACCAACCAATAAGGATTTCTCCATGGATGGAGTAGGTATTTGGTAAGCCTCAATAAACAAAGAGCGGATAAATGTAGCTGCTAATACCGCAAACATTATAGCATCCAGCCATTCGCCATATTTTCTACCTTTTTTAATATAATATCTGTAATAGTAATAAAAGGTAACCATCCCTTGCCACATAATAAAAAACACAAGTGCTGTAAAAATATTAGCACTAGCTCCGATGGTGTAAAGTAAAAAAATTAGGACATTGATAAATGACCATGCTGCAAAGTAGATTTTTGTATTCTTTGGAAATCCTTTGATATTTTCTATCAGTTTTTTTATGAAATTCATTTTTTTAGTTTATTGTTTTTAACCTTTATAATTTAACCTTTATTTATACCCTAGCATATCATCCATTGTATAAACGCCTATTTTGTCTTTAATCCACTCAGCGGCCTTTAACGCTCCGGTTGCAAATCCCATTCTGTTATACGCCTGATGGGTAATTGTTATCTCATCAATATCACTTTTATAAGTAATGGTATGTGTTCCAGGAACTTCGCCTTCACGTTTTGATATAATATTTAGTTCAAACGGGTTAGACGGTTTATTATTTTCATCCTCGCGATTAACCCATGTTTTTTTTCTATCAAGGTTGGCAATTAAACCTTCGGCTAAAGTAATAGCAGTGCCGCTTGGTGCATCCTTTTTTTGTAAATGATGAATTTCTTCCATTTCAGGCTCATACATTTCATGAGTATTCATCAATTTAGCCAGATGTTTATTGAGTTCAAAAAAGATATTTACCCCTAAACTGAAGTTAGTAGCATAAAATAATGAATTTCCGGTGGATTCAGCCAAGAGTTTAATTTCATCGAAATCATTATACCAACCCGTGGTGCCAACTACTACTGGAACTTTAGCTTCAAAACATTTTAAAATATTGCCTTTAGCAGCCTCTGGATTTGTAAATTCAATTACTACGTCAGCTCCTTTAATTCCTTGGAGTACATCATCGTTAAAATCTATTCTGCTAACAATTGTATGACCGGCTTTTAAAGCTATTTCTTCAATAGCTTTGCCCATTTTGCCGTATCCTATAAGAGCTATTTGCATAAGTGTGCAAAACTACAATAGTTCAACCGCTTTTTTTGTGTTTTGGGATTAGGTAATTTTACACACTCAATCAGTAATCGTGAAAAATAAAATTCTTTTAGGCCTATCCGTAGTATTTGTAATTGTTGTGGGGTGTGTAATTTGGGTTTTCAGCGCTTCTAATTCTTATAAATCTGAAATTTACATAAAAACGGGGGATTCAATCGATAGTCTTTATGCCTGTCTTGAAAAAAATAAAAGCATTGGTAATGAGCTAACGTTTAAAGCGGCAAAATATATTATGAAATTTGAAAAGGTTTATCCTGGTAAATATATCATATCGGAAGGGATGAACAATCGTGAGGTAATTAATATGTTTAAATATGGCAGACAAAGTGAGGTTGAATTTAGGTTTGGAAATAATATTTTACCCAATGAATTATATGCAGCTTTAGGACGAAAGTTTGAAGCGGATTCAATTGATTTTGCCAATGCAATAAATAACAAAACTCAGCTACAGGTGTTAGGGTTGGATAGTATTAGTGTATTGGCTTTGTTTTGGGCCGATACCTATAAATTTTCATGGGCTGTGAAACCTGAAAAAATGGTAAGAAAGTTTGTAAACGAGCAACAAATTTATTGGGATACTGAAAAATTTGATAAGTTGGCTAAAACCGGCTTGAAATCCTCTAAGGAAGCTTATATATTGGCCTCTATTATTGAAAAGGAAGCGGTTAAAGATGAGGAACTACCAATTATGGCAGGAGTTTATATTAACCGATTGATGATAGGAATGCCATTGCAGGCAGATCCAACTTTAAAATATGCCATTGGAAATAAAACCATGCAGCGCATTACCGGAATATTAGACACAGAATCACCTTTTAATACCTATAAATATAGAGGATTGCCGCCCGGCCCAATTGGGATTGCTACAAAAAAAGGAGTCGAGGCAGTATTGAATTTCAAGCAACATGATTATTTATATTTCTGTGCTAAAGAAGACTTTTCAAATACTCATTATTTTACCAAAAGTTATGCTGAACATCTTAAAAATGCGAAGAAATATAGGGCCGCTTTAGATTCGAGGGGAATAAAATGATGAGGGACTAAAATAGTAATTTGCATATATTCGTATATTATTTATTGTTATGGAAATTTTAGGAGCTCTATTGAATTTAGGTTTCGTTATTTCAATAGGTTTCGCTTTTTTTAAAGGTATTAAAGTGGTTAGAGGAAAATATTTTAAAAAAAACTGCCGAAAAATCTAGGCTTTAATTTATTCCTATAGAAATATTTATCTTTTCATAAATCTAAAAACGGACCAAAAAATTTTCTTTCTGTTCTCTTTTTTCTAAAAATACCAAGCCTAAAAAAAATAAATCTATCGTCATATAAACGTTAGTATGTTGTTTTATTTCAGTCCAAGCTTCCTGCATTTCTGTCGACCAATTTATATCATCAAAAATAAACAGCGCTTTTTCTGAAGCTTTTTCGAGGCATTGATTGAAATAGCGAAGAGTAGGTTCCTTTTTGTGGTTTCCATCAAAAAATACCCAATCTAATTGAGGCACTTTTTCTAAGGCCATTGATAAAGTTTCATCAAAATTCCCTTCAATTATTTCGGAGGAATTAAGGTTTAGGTTTTTAAAATTTTTATGAGCTTTTGCAGCTAATACTGAATTTCCTTCTAAGCTTATAAATTTTGTAGAGTTTCCAAATCCTATTGCCTGATACATTCCACTAATACCTAAGGCTGATCCCAATTCTAAAGCATATTGCGGTTGATGCCATTTAGCCAAACGATACAGAAGTCTGGAATATTTTATAGATTTAGAAGAAGAATGGGCAAATTCTCCAATCGTTTTTTGTGATGATTTGGATAAACTTCCTGCACCAAAATCTGTTCCAAACAACAATGAACTATCTTGCTTTAGTTCTTCACGAATAGCTTCAATTATCTTAAATTTTTCAGATTTTTCGCGCCGTTTATAAATTACATCTTTTACCAAATCGTATGCAAACGGCGAATGTATGCCATGCAGGTTGGTGCTTTTTAAAAGGTATGAGAGGTAATTGAGAATTTGGTTCAAAATATAGTAGGTTTATAATTTTGAAGGGTAAAAAAAAGCTCAATAATCAAAACGAATATTGAGCATTTTAAGGATATTAATATTTAAACTTTATCAGTCTTAGCAGCTTTTAAAGCCGCCAATTCCTTGTTCATGCTATCTATTTGACCATTGACTTTGGCTATTTTATCTTCAATATCTTTACGGAATTTTTCAGCATTTTTACTTTTTGCAAAAAACTCAATATTATTTTCCCAAGTTTCAATTTCAGTTTTCAAACCTTTTATTTTTTCACGCAAACGGCGTTCATCATCTCCTAATTTTTTATCGCCACCGGGTTGGTTAGCAATTTGATTATAATGTTCGTTTAAATGGGCTCGCTTGTATGAATCGCGGTTCTGACGGAATTTTTTGTAAATAATATCCAATAATTCGTGATATTTATCTCCAATATCCTTTTTGTTTTTAAGTGGTACAAATCCTATTTCATTCCATCGGGTTTGAACCTCTTTTAATTTAGATAAAACTTCATCCCCATTTTCATTTTGTTGAAGTTCCTCCATTTCAGCAATTATAGCTTGCTTCTTTTCTAGGTTTTCTAATTCAGCACCTTTGCGACTTTCAAAATTTTGTTGTTTTCGATTGAAAAATTCGTCACACGTTTTGCGGAAGCGTTTCCATAGAGTTTGTGAAACAGATTCTGGAACTGGACCACTATTTTTCCATTCTTCTTGAAGCTTAATAAATTCTTTAGTAGCGTAACCTAAATCTTCATTGTCTTTAAGTTCTTCAGCTCGTTTGCATAAATCTTCACGAAGTGCAATATTCGTTTTCCGTTCTGCATTTATCCGTTTGAATTGATCATTTCTATTTTTTGAGAAGATATTGAATTGTTCTCTGAATTGATGCCAAATGGTTTCATTTTGGGCTTTTGGAACTTGTCCAATAGTTTTCCATTCCTCCATCAATTTATTTAACTCCTCGAAATTACTTTTCCAATCAGCACCTTTTGTTGGAATATGATTGGCGATAAGTCTGGCTTTTTCAACCAATACTTCTTTTAGTTTCAAATTTTCAACACGCTTTGACTCTATTTCGTCAAACTGGGCTTTACGCTGTTTGTATATTTCATCAAGTGTTGCTTTAAAACGCGACCATATTTCCTCACTAAATTCTTTTGGAACCGGCCCCGTATTTTTAAACTCTTCCTGATATTTGGCCAACATAATAAACGTTCTTTTTAAGGAAGGTTCAGCGTGCAGGGCATCTACTTTATTACATAGGTCAATTTTAATACCTAAGTTTTTTTGACGGTCTAATTCTTTTAGCTCGCGGTTTATTGCAAAATTGTCGTAAAATTTATCTAGGTAAAAATGGTAGCGATCATATAATTCCTGCAAATTAGCTTTTGGTATAACCCTTATAGCTTTCCAATCATTCTGTAATTGCTTTATTTCATTAATACTATCAATAGTTTCATCGGATTCTGTTAATACTTTAATTCGCTCTATAATTGCGTTTTTGGTAGCGAGATTTTTTAACTTTTCATCTTCAATGCGTTTCTTTTCATCAGCTCGGTCTTCTTGTGCTTGCTTAAACGCATCATAAAATTTTTGACGTGAACCATCATCCACCAATTCAAAGGTTTCTTCTTCATTCCCCGCTTCCAAATATTTTTGGAGTTGTTCTTGACGTTCTAACTTTAAAAGGTCATCAAAGAAGGGGCGTATATTTTGTATTTTTTTTACTGCCTCTCTCGCTACCATCTTTTGAGTAGCATCCAATGCCATATTTAGCAATTGCGATTTGTTATAGGCTGAATAATCAATATTGATTGCTTCTTCGGCATCCATCATTTTTGATTCCTCATCCATATCTTCATCATCGTGCAGATTGGAAATGGTTTCGGTCAGATGTTCAGCAGAATTTTTAGTTGATTCTACCAAAGGAGTAGGAGCGATTGCTTCAACTAAATTTGATTCCTCTTGTTTTAATACTTCAGTATTTTCAGACGAAGATTCTGTGTTTTCAAAAGTTTCTACTTCGTTTACAATGTCTGATACAGTAGTTTGTTCAGTTTTAATTTCAGGTTCAGCATTTTCTAAAGCTTCAGTAGGCATAATTTTCTCTTCAGTTACTTCATTTGTAATTTCTGTAGGTTCAATGGAATTCTCACTACCGCTTTCTGTAGCTTCCATTTCATTTTGGGTTACAACCGCTTCTTCGTTGGTTTTCAATACCTCCTGGTTGTTTTCTTGTTCCGGCATGTTTTCTATGTGTAATAATTTTCTTTGTATTTCTATTGAATGGCAAAAATGCTAATTTTGGGAGGAATATACAACGCTATATTTAAATAAGATTTTATGACAATTAAATTAATTGAATGTCCACGAGATGCCATGCAAGGCCTGGCAAATTTCATTGACACAAATACTAAAGTGAATTACCTCAATGCTTTACTGCAGGTGGGCTTTGATACATTGGATTGCGGAAGTTTTGTAAATCCTAAAGTTATACCGCAAATGGCGGATACAGCCGATGTAATTAAACGCCTAAATATGACACAAACCAAACTTTCTGTAATAGTGGCTAATGCTAAAGGAGCTGAAATGGCGGTGCAATTTGATGAAATTACTTATCTTGGATTTCCGTTTTCAATTTCTGAGGTATTTCAAAAAAGAAATGCCAATGCTACTTTACACGAATCGCTAAAATCGGTGGAGGCAATTATTCAACTTTGTGAAAAATATAACAAAACCTTTATCTGTTATTTGCCAATGAGTTTTGGTAATTTATATAATGAACCGTGGAGTCCCGAAATTTTAACCTATTGGATAAAAGAATTAGGGAAATCGGGAGCCAAATATTTTTCATTGTCTGATACCGTTGGGGTATCAAGACCAAATACAATTAAACAGGTTATTTCTCACATAACTGCCGAAATTCCAGATTTAAGATTTGGTTGCCATTTTCATACCCGACCAGACAATTGGAAAGAAAAGATAGAAGCAGCATTGAATGCAGGATGCACTCGTTTTGATGGGGCACTAAAGGGGTACGGGGGGTGCCCCATGGCGGATGATGAATTGGTGGGAAATATGCCTACAGAAAAAATGGTTCAGTATTTTGAAGAACAAGGAATAGACCTTGGATTGAATAAAGAAAAATTTAATGAAGCTATGCTTATGGCTTCAAGTGTGTTTGCTTAAAAATTATACGTTTAATATTGAAATGTAGTTAAACTATATCTGAGCGGGATGGGATTTCTGCAGATGGGCTGCGGCCGGTTAATGATTTTGGAATTCTTCCAGTTTTAATGCATTCCGAACGCAATCGTCTTCCAACAATTCGTTCGGTCATAGTTCCGATTTCTAAAATTTTATCAATATCCAGATTGGTTTCAATTCCCATTTCATCCATCATTACTACCAAATCTTCGGTGGATACCAAACCTACCAAACTTGGGTCGGCATAGTAATAATCGCCGGTGCCGCTAACAGGAACCCCGCTTACAAAGTTGGCAGGTTGTCCTCCAATACCTCCCATGGTTGCTTCATAATTGGTCATGCCGGCTTGTAATGCAGCCAAAACATTGGCCAATCCCCAGCCGCGAGTCGTGTGCAAATGAACAATATGTTTATGCGGATTTTGAAATTCATCCATAAGCATTGAAAAATAGTTGTGAATCCTGTCGGGTGAAGCTGAGCCATCATGGTCGGCATGTTCCACATCATTTACACCAATATCAAACCAGCGTTTTGAAAACTCAACTGCTTTATGCATATCTGTGGGCCCTTCAATTGGGCAGCCCCAAATTGTGCTAACCGTGCCATTCACTTTTATTCCCGCATCATGGGCCAATTTAATATACTTTTCAGCCATCTTCCAATAGTCTTTAAGGTTTAACCCTGAGTTTTTGATATGATGCGACTCGCTTGTTGAAACCATAAATAAAATACGGTCAGGCCCAAATCCTTCTTTTCGGTTTTCAATGGCTCGTTCCACTGCTTTTTCGCGAATGGTAACTGCGGTTAAGGATACATCGTTAATTAAATGTGCCACCCGTTTGCTGCGGTGCAATGCTTTCATTAACGGGTCGGCATCTTTAAATTGTGGCATTCCAACCGGATTTCCAAGGTTGGTTACTTCAATGTGTTTAAATCCGGCCAACATCAATTGCTCTGTAAGCCACAGTTTGGCTTCTGCAGGTATGTATTTTTCCTCATGCTGAAAACCATCTCTCACTGTAATATCGCCAATAGTTACTTTTTTTGGATACTGCATTGTCTTTTTTTTACTATTCAACATTAATTCTTTTTTTTAGTAATAAAAAATGATTGAAATCAGTTTGAAATTATTGGTTATTTAGTCGAACCTCAAAAACCTATTAAGCCTAATAATCATGGTATTTTTCATTTAAAAAGTTGGTAATTTTATTTACAAGGTTTTGATAAATGTTACTGAAAATTTTCATTAAAAAAACTCTTCAATTAGAGGGATTTGCCCTCTATAACTCCTAGTTACTTTTTTTATTCACTTGTTTATGTTTGTTTTTTAAAGGTGTTCATGAACCTACGGTGTCTTGGCAAAAAAAGTAACCAAAAAACCCAAGTCAGAAAAATGCTTCCTCCCACATTCCGGGTCGCGGCCCGCGTTTGGCTCATGAGTATGTTTATTTTTTTAATTAAGGCATTTGCTAACCTCGTTCCTCGGTTTCTGACAGGCCACCACACGGCTACAAACAGACATAGTTTTGTTTAACTGCAAAAGTTTCAAGGTTAAG
>CANIKO010000023.1 GCA_947468275.1 Bacteroidota bacterium | reverse complement strand
TAAAATCGGATGGATTTAAACTTTACCCCAACCCAAACACCGGAAGTTTTACCATTGAAATTGAAAATCCTTCCAAAGATGTTTCTATTGAAATTTTTAACCTTTTGGGAAAGCTTGTAAAAACTATTGAAACCAATTCTTCAAAATCAGTTTACGAAATTGACCTAAACTCAGCCGATGGAATGTATTGGGTGAGGGTGAAAAATGGGGATTCTGTGTGGAATCAGAAGGTTTTGGTTTCTTCCAGTGATAAAATCAATCACTAAAAACACTATTTACCTTTCGAAAGGCATCCCACTTTCTAATGAATTTTAAATTTTTGCATCCCTATTTCTAATGATTTTTGGGCTAAATGTTAGGTTTAACGGTTTAATTGATTTTAAGTTTGAGTAAATAATTAAAAAAAACATGAAAAATCAAACAACAAACCCAACCAAGATTGGTGAAAACACCAACACGAGAAATTTCTTTCAAAAAACAGTTATTCTTTTAGCTATTTTAGCTTTTAGTAGTTTTGGATTTAAGGCTAAGGCACAACTTAAGTTCGACATTGATGTAAATAATACGGGAGGGTGCACAATGCAAGTAAAGGCCTATGATAGTGGAGGTAATCTTTTAGACTCAATACAATGTACTTCAGGTAGTATCACCAATTCTGGTTGTATAACATCAGGTCTAGTTACCGTTAACCGAATTGATATAACTCGTGCAAGCTGCACAACTATTTCTTTCTATGCTACTTCTACTACATCGGGTGTAATAAATTATTCTTCAGTATTAGCAAACTGTTTAGGATGTTCATATACTGCAATGACATGCGCCGGATCAGGCGGAGGAACTCAATGTGGAGGAACCAACGACTTTCATTATTTAGTAGAAATTAAACCATAGAATAAGCTAAATTATAACTTTTTTATTAGATGGCTAAATATATTAAACTTGCACTAGACTTGATTTATAGAACTATTGATTTCAATTAAGCAAATATTATCTCTTATTGCATTTGTTATTTTGGCTCAAGATTGCTTTGCCCAGCGCCATCAGTGGGCAAAGCCTATAGAACATAGAGCTTATTTGTCTGACTTATCCATTGATAGTAGTAATAATTCTTATTTGTTAGGTTTTAATAACGATTCGGTTACTTTTGATGGAAAAGTTATTCCACCACCAACAAAAAGAAGCTTTAAAGGTGTTTTTTTAGCCAAATTTGATTCAAAGGGAAAATTTATTTGGGTAAATACACTCTTGACTTTCGGAAATAGCTTTGGTTCAGAAATATCAGGATCTGTTAAGTCTATTTCTAACAAAAGGGTTATTATTAACGGATTTTTCTTTGGTAATGTTCTTAAATTAACTAATACGGATAGCATAATTAATACAAATTCAAAAACAGCAATGGGCTTTATTGCCATGTATGACAGTTCCGGAAAGTTTATAAAAGCTGTAAAAATATTTGAAGGAGAAGGATACTCGATTAATTCTGGGGGTGTTGGAGGGGGGTTAATCGACACAGATAAAAATGGTAACTTTTATTTTAACTTCTATAAGAGTGATTCAACAGGCGTTATTTACACCAAAGGAGGAGTAATTGAATTAAAGAATAAAATAGAAAGGTCGGTTTTAGTGAAATATTCTTCTGGACTCGATTCTGTTATTTGGTATAGGGAACTCCCGAATTATAATAATTTTGCTATACATCGGCTAAGGATTGGTGATGATAATAACCTATATTTAGCTTGTAATGCTAAAGGTAAGTTCACAATTGATAGTGTGAATTATAGTTGGGATACAAAAAAGCCAAAAGGATTCTTGATTATTTTATCAGATCAAGGAAAATTTATTCATAAAGGACTTATTAATTCTGACACCTCTCAAAAAGATTATTTGATAGATGTGGCTGCTAAAAATATTAACAACATATACATATATGGAACAGTTCAGGATAGTATACTATTTAATAGTAAGTGGTTTTCATCTCCTTATAAAAAATCAAGTGGTTATGGATTTCCGTTTTGGGGATTGTTAAGTATTTCAAAGGGCGTAAAATGGATATCACTTACAAAAGAAAAAGGAGGAATTCCACTTCAAAATTCTTATCCGTCAAGCCAACTAGCAGGTAGATTGAATTTTGACAAAATGAATAACGTGTATGCGTCCTTTTATTATTATCATAAAGGATTAAGTTTGGGAGGATTAAATGATACAAGCTATGTGCCGCATTGTTTAACAAAATTTGACAGTCTAGGAAATGCCTTATGGTTAATTAATCTTTATGCTCCATGTAGAAATGTAGAGTCGGATTATGATACTAATTTAGTCTATGCAGGAGATTTATTTGGTCAATTATCTTTATATCCTTACAAAATAAATGCAAGTCAGGGTCTTTTTATTGCCAAAATTGTAGATTATTCCATTACCAGAGGCAAGGTATCGCAGGGTCCTTATTGTGCTGGAGATTCACTTATTATTCCTTACAAAAAGCGAGGTATTTATGATACCTCAAACTATTTTATAGCTGAATTAAGTGATGAAAACGGAAACTTTGAAGGAAAGGAAAGAGAACTTGGCAGAATAAAATCAATTAATAACGGAACGGTGAAAGGCATACTTCCTTTGTTTAAAGTAGCCAGTTCGGGCAATTACCGAATCCGAATCCGCAGCACCAGCCCTATAATTCAAAGCTTTTATCAAAAAGATTCATTACGCTTATTAATATACAGCCGCGACAAAGCCGACCCGGGACCAACGGAAACTATTTGTTATAACGATAGTATTTTGCTTAACACTTACGGCGGCACCAAATGGACCTGGAGTCCGAAGTATAATATGGCAGATTCTAACCAAAGGCAAACCATGGCTTGGCCCAAAATAACTACTACCTACAAAATTATAATAGCTGATAGCAGCGGTTGCGGAGCACCTGATACCGCCTTTAAAAAAGTGATAGTGAGGAAACCGTTGAAAATATCTTTAGCATTTAGCGATACTTCATTATGTGAAGAAAGTGCATTAAATGTGCCCTACTATTTTTCTGGTGGTGATTCTGTAAACTATAAGTTTCAATGGTATTTTTTAGTTTCAGCTAAACAATGGTTTCCAATGAGAGGAGGCCAAAATTTATTGCGCGATACCTTAACCTACACCCCAAGCGACCCCATCGAAAAACTAGCCATCATCCTCAAAGATGGCTGCACCAATAAAGCCGATACGGCTTATTTAATCATCAGCCAACGTAAGCCGGTTATTATAAAATCAAGCTACCGCGACACCACCCTTTGCTTTGGAAACCTGTTAAAATACAAAGCCACAGCCAGCGGCGGTGTGCCCAAACAATACCGCTACCAATGGAAAGATTTGGTAACCAATTCCGTTCTTTCAACCACAGATAGTTTGAAATTTTTAACTAAAAAGACTTTAAAAATTCAACTGATAGTGAACGATGGTTGCGAAGCCCTGGGCGATACCGCCGTGTTTGAAGTAAAGGTAAAACCTGAGTTAAAAGCCATAACCAACCTGCGCGATACCACCATTTGCGCAGTAAAAACTCTAAACTACACCGCCCAAGCCATCGGCGGAAATGGTAAAAATTATAAATTTTATTGGCTTTTAAATGATAAACAAATCGACACCGCCCAATCCTTAACCTTAACCTCAGCCTCAACCTCAGCCTTAACCTTAATCACCACCGACAATTGCAGCCTAAACGATACCGTAAAAAAGACAATCACCGTAAATCCTAGTCCTAAGGCTGATTTCAGTTGGGATTTGACGTGCAGCCGAACGGTTACAAAATTTACCTTCATTGGAACAAAACCCAACTCGCCAATCACCACAATTTTTCACTGGAATTTTAACAACGAAAGCCCGTCGTATCTCGAAAATCCATCGTATTTATTTACCCTTGCGGGAACTAAAAAAATAAGTTTAGTCTTAACCTCATCCAACGGTTGCACCGATACCATTAAAAAAGATTTGGTTATAAGACCTCAGTCAAAGGCTGATTTTACTGCCACAGATGTTTGTGAAACCGACTCGGCAGTTTTTATAAATAAATCACAAGATGCCACAGGATACAACTGGAAATTTGGAGACGGCCAAAACTCAAAGCTTCAAAATCCAAAGCACAAATTCCAAATTTCAAGCACTACCACTTACAACGTAACCTTGGTAGCTCAAGTGGCCAACGGTTGTTCAGATTCCATCTCCAAAGCTGTTACGATTAACAAAAATCCAAGTTCTGATTTTAGTTATACCTACAATGGCATCAAAGTGGACCTCAAAATTACCAAAGCCGGTAACTCCTACCAATGGAAATTTGGAACTACCGACAGTGCCAAAACCACCGCCACCACTTACACTCACACCATCAAATCCTCTGATCAAACGAAGGTGTGTCTTACGGCTACGGATAATATTTCCGGTTGTTCATCGCAAACCTGCAAAAATGTATCAGTAGGAATTTTAAAGGTTTCAGAATCGGATGGTTTTAAAATTTACCCCAACCCAAACAAAGGAAGTTTTACCATCGAAATTGAAAATCCTTCCAAAGATGTTTCGATTGAAATTTTTAACCTTTTGGGTGAACGGGTTGGAAGGGTTGAAAAGGTTGGAAAAGTGAATAGTTTAGATCTAAATGTGGCCGATGGGATGTATAGGGTGAGGGTGAAAAACGGAAATATAGTTTGGAACCAAAAGGTAGTTATTTCTAAGACAAATTAGAGATGCTTCCTTCGTCAGCATGACAAAAAAATGGTCATCCAATTCCTTTATTTTAAAAAAATATTTCTGGTTTCAACTTGTTATGGCTTTCTTTGCTTTTTTTATGATAACCCGGATAGTAAAAATGACCTTCAAGGAGGAAAATATCGAAGATTTTCTTAATCTTTTTGAAGTTGTTAAAAATAAAATAGCCAATTTTGAAGGATGTAAAAGTGTCAAATTATTAAGAGATGTAAATAATCCGTGTGTTTTTTTTACATACAGTAAATGGGAAGAAGAAAATGCTTTGAATGCATACCGAAAATCGGCATTATTTGATGATACATGGACTAAAACCAAAGCACTTTTTAGTCATAAACCGGAGGCTTGGAGTACCGAAGAACAATAAAAAAACAGAAGATTAGTTTTGAGGTTTGAAAATGTAAATTTTCGCCCTATGTTTGAAAAATAAAAATGCAAAGAATAATAATTTTAATCTGTCTCTTCTTATCAGCTGGAATTGCAAAATCGCAGCAGATAAATCTTGATAAAGCGCAAAAGGCTATTGACGAAGGTTATTTTGAAAGAGCCTATAAATTAACGTCGGATGCACTTGAAGACGAGGTTACCAAAAAAGATCCTTTAACCTACTATTTGCATGCTATAACTTTGTTTGAATTATCAAAACAGGCCTTTTTTGTTAAAAGAAATCCAGATGCCTTTAAAGATGCCTGTAAAATGATAACAAAAGCAAAACTTAGAGATAAGGACAAAAGATATGAAGGTAAGTATGATGAAATTATTGCTGAATTAGTTAAAGTAAATAATTCGCTGGCAGAGGAAGAATATAAAGTAAATAGATATCCTAAAGCCATTAAACTTTATACCATTTCCTATGGACTTAATAGTGATGTAATGGCTTTTTTTATGATTGGGAAATCCTATCAAATGAGCGGGGATACCGCTTCTGCCAAATCATATTTCAAAAAATTAATAACTGGGTATGAAGATACCAAAAATTCCGGGCAGGAAGTTGAAAACCCAATTGTGGACCCTTTTCTTTTTATGACCGATGTGTATTGGAAAAAGAAGAATTATGATTCCGCTAATTATTATTTAGAAGTAGCCAGAAAGGTTTTTGGTGATAAAAATTCTAAAGTAAATTTCTATCAATACCTTATTGCCAAAGACCAAATAGCAAAAGAACCACCGTCATCGCTTATGATGGAAGTAGTTCGCAAGGCTCTTGTTTATAATCCTGCCGATACTTTTTTGGTTAAAAAGGAAAATGCTTTGGCACTCTATCTAATTCGCAATTCTATTGATGGCCCAAATCTCGCTGAAACGGATACAATGATATTTCAATTTGCCCGAAGTAAAGCATTGAAAGGAAATGATCCTGCATTTGAAAAACTGAAATCAATCGATATTTTTCTTCAACCGTTTGCCGAAAATGTACTTTGGAAAATGAGTGACTATTATTATATCAATACCCATGATAAAGCAGCTTCTTATTTGGCTAAAAAATATATTATAAAAACTGCTGTCAATAATGATACTCTTATACCAAAGGATTTAGAAATAATAACTAGGTGGATTAAAATTATTGAATTTGCCAAAGAAAATGAATCACCTGGTTTTATGGCTCTGCTCATGATACAAGCTACTGCTGATTATCCGACCTCAAAAGAGTTAGCGGAGCTAAAAAAAAAATTATTAATGAAATAATAAAAAAGCCTCTTACTTCTCGTGATAGGTTTACCATTAATACTATTTTTAAAGGAATAAAGCTTCCTGCACCTGAATTCAAAACTATTTATAAAGAAAATCTTTATTTGCTGCTCAATGCCTACATTAAGGAAGGTGAGTTAATAAAAGCATCTCAAATATTGCAGGCCGAGAAATTAAAGGATTCTAAGGATGTTAAACTCGATCAAATTGAAATAGCGCTTGCAAAGGAAAATTTTCGATTAAATTATTATAGTACTAGAATTGCTAAAATTCTAGATGGAAATAAAACAATTTTGGAATACGAATGGACAGGTGATGTCAAAGCTTGTAAAATGGGAGTAGTACCAAATTACATTCAAAAAAAAGTTGAAGATCGGATAAATTATTTCAGAGTAAGTGCAGGTGTGCCGCCAATTTATTTAGATTCACAACTTAATGACTGGTGTCAAAGGGCAGCTTTGGTTATGGAAAGCAATAATAAACTAAACCATGAAATACCTAAAATATGGAGTTGCTATTCCGCAGAGGCAGCCGAAGCAGCTAAATATAGCTTACTAACTCAAAATGCTACAACCACCTTAGCTATTACTTCGTTTATTGCGGATCAAACCCATCCTACTCTTGGCAATCGTCGTTGGATGTTGTATCCTTTCAGCATGGTTTGGGGGCATGGAAGCACTAAATCAAAATGTGTTTTATGGACTTTGGATGATTCACGAACACGTGATACTTTGTATTATTCTATTAATTTTATAGCCTGGCCATACAATGGCTACATTAATAAAATGTTTTTGTTTAAAAAATGGTCATTTAGTATCTTTAATGATTTGAAGGATGCTCAGGTAACCATGATGTTAGGCAAAGTCCCGGTTAAATTAAAACTTGAAACCGTAGTGGAAGGTTATGGTTTGCCAACTTTAGTTTGGACTCCAGAACTAGATACATCCAAACTTAAAGAAGGAGACAAAATAGATGTAACTGTGAAATTAAAAGGAAATAAAACCTATTACTATACCGTAAAAATCTTTGATTACACACCTTAAAAAAAGTTACAAAAATCACTATCTGTAAATTAAAAACAACTAATTTCAATTTAAAAGCGTCTATTTGTATAAGGAAAATTAATGACTTTTAAAGTATTAGAAATAGTAAGACCGTACTTTAGAGTAGCTATATCATTTATAGTCCTGTCTTTTTATACCAACTCAATTGCTCAATTTATTGAAAATAAAGGACAGTTGGATTCAAAAATACTTTATTCCAAACCCATTTATTCAGGCAATGTTTTGATTTCGGAACAAGGTATTTCATATCTTTTTTATGATAATACGAAATTTCAGGAACTCTATGAAAAATCACATCATCCGAATGATAGTAGGCCTGAATTATTCAAAAAGCAAAACTCAGAACCTCTTAAAATTAAGTATCACAGTATTGAACAACGATTTATTGGAGGCAAAATAGAAAAACAAAATATTAGTGAATCCTCAGAGCAAATTACAAAACATAATTATTTTTTTGGGAATGACAAAACCAAATGGGCCACCGATGTAAGATTATTTAATCGGCTGTTGGTTAAAGAACTTTATCCGAATATTGATTTGGAGCTTTTATCCAATGGGATAGAATTGAAGTACAATTTTATTTGTGGATTTGGTAGTAATCCTTCTGATATAAAAATAAAATACAACGGAGCTGATGCCCTTCAATTAATAGGAAATGCTCTAAAAATTAAAACTTCGGTAATTGATTATACCGAAATGGTTCCGGCTAGCTATTTGATAAGTAAAACCGATGGAAGTGAATCGGTAGCTGTAAACATGAAACTTAATGGAAATGTACTAACATTTACCAATATTCCTGAGGGTTTCTTTAATTCAAAATCTACTTTAGTTATTGATCCGAAACTGATTTTTTCAACTTATTCAGGTACAACAGCAGATAATTTTGGTTTCACCGCTACCTATGATGAACAAGGGAATTTATATGCCGGCGGAATAACTACGGAAGCTTATGCTGAAATTCCAGATGGTAAATATCCAACAACACCCGGTGCATTTATGCAAACCTACAATGGCGGAACGGATAATAATATTAATCCCTATTACACATTTCCTTGTGATATAACAATTAGCAAATACTCAGCCGACGGAACCCAACTTATTTATGCAACTTATATTGGTGGAGTTGATAATGAATATCCTCACAGTATTGTGGTAGATAAAGTAGGTAATCTGATCATTCTCGGTTCCACATTTTCGAGTAATTATCCTGTAACCAATTCTGCGTATTCATCCTTTAAATTGGGCGGGTCAGATATAATTTTAACCAAATTAAGTGCAAATGGAAATTCTTTGGTTGGTTCTACATTTTTTGGTGGGAATAAGAATGATGGATTAAACGAGTTATTTCCAACACGATATTTTTATGCTGATAATTTTAGGGGCGATGTTATTTGTGATGACGCCGGAAATATGTTTGGAGTGGTTTCAACGTTATCGGATAATATTGATATAAAAAATGGATTTAAAAAAACAAATTCAAATAAAGTTCAACAAGGGTTAATTTTTAAATTTTCGCCTGATGCCTCTCAACTTCTGTGGTCCAGTTATGTTGGGGGCGATAAAAATTCAAGTATTTACAGTATAGATTTTGATAAAAATAAAAATATATTTGTTTCGGGTGGAATTAGCGGGGCAGGGCTGTCAAATACTTTAGGAACTTTAAATCCAAGTTATTTAGGAGGTACAGCAGATGGTTATATTGCTAACATATCTGCCGATGGAACAACCTTAATAAAAAGCACCTATTTTGGTTCTAATAAATATGATCAAATAATTTCACTAGAGTTAGATGATCAGGACAGAGTTTATGTAGTAGGGCAAACAGATGGAACTATCCCTGTTAAAGGTCCAGTTTATAATACGGGTAACACAGGGCAGTTTTTAACCATGCTAAACCATGATTTAACATCTGTAATTTATAGCTCAACATTCGGAGGTGGCGATAATAGACCGGATATAACAATCAATGCTTTTATGGTGGCCGAATGCAATAGGGTTTTTATCTCAGGTTGGGGTGGAAGAACCAGTGAAAAATCATTTAGTACCACAAGTAATCTTCCCATTACTCCGGATGCTTTTCAAAAGACCACGGATGGAAGTGATTTTTATATTTTGGTTTTTTCAAAGGAATTAAAATATCTTCTTTATGCTACCTATTTTGGTGGCACAAAAACTGCCGATCATGTAGATGGAGGTACAAGTAGGTTCGACAAGCGAGGCGTAATTTACCAATCCGTTTGTTCCAGTTGCCCTATGGGAAATCAGGTGGGTCCAATAAGTGATTTTCCAACTACTAAAGGTGCTTATGCTGAAAAAAATATTAGTCCTCGATGCAGTAATGCAGCATTTAAGTTTGCTGTAGAAAATCTGAACCGTAGACCAGAACTCCGCGATACCATTTTCACCATAATGGCATTTGATACATTGTTATTTGATTATACAATAACCGACCCGGATGACGATACTATAAATACTGTTTTCACATCCCTTCAAAATATTGAGAAAGATTTTATACGGTTTCCGGCTACTGAACATGGCGTTGCCAAGTCGGTTTCCAATTTTAAATGGTCGCCAAAATGTGTGCATTTAGGTAAAGACACTTTTGTTATAAATGCGGATGTTAGAGACCGAGGTTGTCCCGATTTTAAATCCAATAGTGGAAAGATTAAAATTGTGGTAACTCCACCTCCAATTTTGCCACCACCTGAAACCACTTGTTTGGTTTTTATAAATGGTGATGATATTCTACTTTCATGGTCAGGCATTCCCGCCTCGCGGTTTTATAGTTATACGGTTTTATATAAAATTTCTCCAGATGGAAAAACAACGGTTGTCGATACATTTAGAACCGTTGCAGAAGGAAAATATTTGGATAAAAATGTGACCGACCCACGAAATAAAAATTACAGTTATTATTTAAAGGTTGTTAATGTTTGTGGAGTAGCAGGGGCATTATCCTATAAAGTATCCTCGGTACAAGAAAGCGAATCGCCCATTAAACCTACTAAAGTGATTACAGCTACGGTAGTCAATAATAAGGATGTTTCTATCCAATGGCTAAAAAGTATAGAGGCTGATTTTGGGACCTATTCAATTTACAGAAGTTTAAATACACCAACGCTTAATTTTGAATATGTTAAAGATTTTGGAAATATTACCGATACTTTTTATATTGACAATACAATTGATGTGCAAACCCAGTCGTATTGTTATTCGTTAGTAGTGCATGATAAATGCGGGCAATCGAGTGTTAAATCCAACATTGGTTGCAACATTATTCTTACAGGTGAAAGCAAACCATTTTTTCATGTATTGGATTGGCAGCCATACCGGCAGTGGCAGGCAGGGATTAGCACTTATACCTTAGAACGTTCCGTAGATACTGGCTCACAACGACCCATTGTTTCAATTTTGGCCAATCAACGAACCTATGACGATCATAATCTAGATTATGATTGGGGCGGTTATTGGTATACCGTGGTAGCCAATGAAAATCCCAAAGGTTATTCGGCGCAAAGCCGCAGCAACAGTATTTATTTAATACAGCCACCATTGCTTCATGTCCCTAATGCTTTTACCAAAAACTATGATGAGTTAAATGAAACCTGGGGCTTTGTTCCCGTGTTTGTAAAAACCTACCACATGCAGGTTTACACCCGCTGGGGCGAAAAAGTATTTGATTCTGAAAATAAACATCAGGATTGGGATGGCAATTATATCAACGACAGCAAAGGGCAGGAAGTATATATTTGGCAAGTAACCTACACCGGGTGGGATAGAAGTACCCATTACCAAAAGGGAACGGTGACAGTCATCAAATAAATTGTTCAGATGAACCTGAAAGTAAAACTCATACTAACTTTATTTTTTTTCAATATCAATGTCTATTCTCAAACCAAAGAAATACTTCCAAATCCAAATTATTTAGCTATTCAATCAGGATTAATGGCAGACGGATATAATTCAATGGGATTCCGTACTTTTTTTGAATACCAAAAAGATGTAAAGAAAAACTGGCAGTATGGAATTTCATACGAGCATGTAAGGCATTTAGGGATTGCAGCCACTGACCATTCAGATAATCTTTCATCGAATCTTAGTTTACTTAGTCTTAATTATTATTACAAACTGAAATTATACAAAGACCGTGTATTTTGGACTTCGGGGTTGGGAGCTGGGGTGGTACATCTTAATTGGGGTGATAATGATGAATTTGGTCCAACTCTAAATGCAAGCATAACTCTTAATATCAGAGTCACAAAACGGTTTTTTATAGAAACCTCGCCACTTATAGTTTTGGCTCCTATAAACCGATTTTATTATTCCCCAATGAATGCTTCGAGTTATAAGGATTTTTATGCAGGTACTTTTTTCCCAATTGGATTTAAGGTTAGGTTGTGAAATTTTATTTCAAATCATAGCTCACCACAAACGAAACCAAACGATTATACAAGCCATGTCGGCTTACTTTATAAAATTGCGTTGCTGCAGGTTTCCCAATGGATACTAGGCTATTTTCATGGCGAATCATAATTCCTAATTGCTCATTAAATTTATAATTGATGCTTACCAATCCGCTAATTTCAAAGGGTCGGACGCTGTTATTTGCCCAGCCATAGCCAAAATCTACTTTTGAGGTGGTTTTAATGTTGGGCGATACAGCAGCACGAATTGTTATTTTTTTTAGGCTAACCCCCAATTGTTTAAAATCTATAAATAGCGGCATGCAGATATAGTTATAACGCAATCTGAAAATCAAGGGGTCCTCAGGAGTTGTTTTTTTATGACTTCCTTTTTGTGAATACAGTAATTCAAATCCATAATTATATTTTGAATTTTTATTGCGATAAATACTGAACCCACCAACAATACCAGGTTGATTATAACCGCCATAACTATCACCGTCCACCTGTGCCACATTCATTCCACCAAGTAATTGCGCATTGAAATTTTGGGCTTTGGTTATATTAACAAAAAATAAAATAATAAGAAGAATGAATATGATTTTTAACCTTGCCATAATTGATATAAGTTTGTAGGCGAATTTACGAGAAAGAGAATTGAAATTTCATTTTAATGACAGAACAATTTATCAATCCAACAGTTTAATAATAGTAAAGAAGTGAAAAAAAACAATAAAGATATATTAGGTTTTCAAATGTTGTCGATGTTATCGCAGGTGGATGGCGATTTTAACCCCGAAGAAGGACGAGTGATTGTGGATTACATCAAAAAGAACTTTCCACTTGGAAGTAATTTGGATGCCTCTTTGGATGAACTTTCATTATTAGATGAGGACGATTATATGGAAAATTTCGAAAAAGCGGCTCACGATTTTATGGAAGAATCGACCGAAACGGAACGTATCGATTTTTTGAGGTTTGCAATGAAATTAATTAATGCAGATGAAAAAGTGGCCCGTGAAGAAGATAAATTAATTAGTCATTTATTTAATTGGTGGGGCATTTAATTAGGAATTAACAATTAGGAATTACGAATTAGAAAAATAGCAATTTTATATTTAAAGAATTAAGCAAAAAATTACGTGATAGAATTTTATAAATTAAAAGTAAAAGATATTAGAAAAGAAACTCCGGAGTGTGTTTCGATAGCTTTTGAAATACCAGATGAGTATAAAGATATTTTCAGGTTTACTCAGGGACAGTACATTACAATCCGCAAAGAATTTAATGGTGAAGAACTTCGTCGTTCCTATTCTTTGTGCACAAGTCCGCACGATAATGACTTTAGGGTAGCCGTTAAGCAAATGTATGATGGGGTGTTTTCTACATTCGCCAATAAGCAACTTAAAGTAGGAGATGTGTTAGATGTGATGCCTCCATTGGGTAAATTCAATACTCCTTTAGATGCCTCCAACTCTAAAAACTATTTAGGTTTTGCAGCAGGAAGCGGAATTACACCAATTATTTCTATTCTAAAAACAGCCTTATTTGAAGAACCCAATAGCAACTTTACTCTTTTTTATGGAAATAAAAATGTAGTGTCGGTAGTTTTTAGGGAAGAATTGGAAGCTTTGAAAAACCAATATATGGGTAGACTTTCTTTAAATTATATTATGAGTCGTGAAGCGATTGGAAGTTCATTATTTAAAGGTCACATTAATGGTGAAAAGTGTAGAGAATTTGCCAAAAATTTATTTAATCCAAATGATACGGACGAAATATTTATTTGCGGTCCTGAAGAAATGTTGATTGACCTTAAAGATACTTTAAAAGATTTAGGGGTTGCCGAAAAAAATATTCATTTTGAATTATTTATAACCTCTGGAATTGCTAAGAAAAAGCACGATGAGCAGGCCATTGAAGAAAATGTTTTGAGTGAAGTTACAATTATAGTGGATGGTGATGAATTTAAATTTAACCTTCAAACCACGGATGTCAATATTTTAGATGCCGCCTTGAAAAATGGAGCAAATTTGCCTTATGCTTGCAAAGGAGGGGTTTGCTGCACCTGCCGTGCGAAATTATTGGATGGAAAAGTAGATATGGATGTAAATTATAGCTTGGAACCCGATGAACTGGAAAACGGCTACATATTAACCTGTCAGTCACATCCCTTAACAAAAAAAGTTGTGGTAACATTCGATGAACCATAATCAATTAGCAAATAACCAATAACTCAATAACCACTAATGACAACAATAGATCTTGAAGACCAATTTATGAAGCGGGTAGCCGCGGATGAAAAGATTGAACCTAAAGACTGGATGCCTGAAAAGTATCGAAAGACTTTAATTAGGCAAATTGCTCAACATGCTCATTCTGAAGTTGTGGGAATGTTGCCCGAGGCAAATTATATTTCTAGAGCGCCAAGTTTGCGTCGCAAAGCCGCTTTGCTAGCCAAAATACAAGATGAAGGAGGCCACGGTTTATATTTATATTGTGCAGCCGAAACTTTAGGTGTGGAAAGGGATACACTGATTGAGGAGTTGCATTCAGGCAAAGCAAAATATTCAAGCATTTTTAATTACCCAACCCTTAGCTGGGCTGATATGGGAGCCATCGGTTGGCTGGTAGACGGTGCTGCTATTCTTAATCAGGTTCCATTATGTAAATGTTCCTATGGGCCTTATGCTCGTGCAATGGTAAGGGTTTGTAAAGAGGAAAGTTTTCACCAACGTCAAGGGTATGAGATATTATTAACGCTTTGCAATGGTTCAGCAGAACAAAAGCAAATGGCTCAAGATTCTTTGAACCGCTGGTGGTGGCCATCATTAATGATGTTTGGTCCGTCTGATGTTGATTCAACTAATTCTGAGTATTCGATGAAAACAAAAATTAAACGATTTTCGAACGATGAACTTCGTCAAAAATTTGTAGATGCTACAAAGCCGCAGGCAGATATCTTAGGAATAAAAATACCCGATTCTGATTTAAAATACAATGAACAAACAAGTCATTGGGAGTTTGGCGAAATAAATTGGGATGAATTTCATAACGTGGTAAAAGGTAATGGCGTGTGCAATAAAATACGTCTAAAAGAGCGCCAACAAGCTTGGGATAATGGAAAATGGGTGAGAGATGCAGCCACTGCCTATGCTGAAAAAAGGGAGCAACGTAAAAATGAATCAAAACAAGTAGCATAATGAGTAATACCAAAAATTGGCCTCTATGGGAGGTTTTTATAAGAAGTAGAAATGGGTTGAATCACAAACATGTCGGTAGCCTTCATGCCTCCGATTCTGAGATGGCCTTGGAAAATGCCAGAGATGTTTATACTAGAAGACAGGAAGGAATTAGTATATGGGTTGTTGAATCAAAAAATATTTCAGCCTCCGATCCGAAAATAAATGAAGATATGTTTGACCCAGCTGCTGACAAGGTTTACCGCCATCCAACGTTTTATGATTTACCGGATGAATTGAAACACATGTAATACTTTTTAGATTTACGATTTAAAAAATGTTCAATATCCAAGACTCAATATTCAATGTTCAATCATCATCCGTCAGCCGTCCTCCTCTCAAGGGGGTAGGTGGGATGACTTTTAATAATTAATAAATCAATAAATTGAACTCAAAAAAAAACTACATACTCCATCTAGCCGATAATGGCCTAATACTAGCCCAGCGATTGGGCGAATGGTGTGGCCATGGCCCCGTATTGGAACAAGATATAGCCTTAACCAATATAGCATTGGATGTGTTAGGGCAAGCCCGCTATTTTTACCAATATGCTGCTGAAGTGGATGGAAAAGGAAAAGATGAAGATTATTATGCCTATTTCAGAGATGAACGGGAATTTAAAAACTTCTTATTGTTAGAACAGCCCAATGGAGATTGGGCAAATACGATCATGCGTCAGTTTTTTTATGATAACTTTATGCAATTGGTTTATACAAAACTAATGTCAAGTAATGATGAGCAAATTGCCGCCATTGCTTCCAAAGCAATAAAGGAAGTGAATTATCATTTGAAATTTAGCAGTGAGTGGGTAATTCGTATGGGGGATGGAACAGAAGAAAGCCATCAGCGAGTGCAGGAAGCAGCCAATAATCTTTGGGAATATACTGGCGAGTTTTTTGTGCCAGCTCCTTATGAAACAGAAATGGTATCACAAGGTATAGCTACTGATAGTGCCTCCTTAAAAAATGACTGGCAGAATCGAGTGAATGAAATATTTGCTGAAGCTACTCTGCAGGTTCCTCAAGCCAACTGGTTTCAATCAGGTGGTAAAATAGGTATACACACTGAATATTTAGGCATAATTTTGACTGATTTGCAGTATTTACAAAGGGCTTATCCCGGGAATACTTGGTAAACTTTTACCAATAATATTAGAACGTCTTCTGTTCAATTCTAATTATATTTGAAAAAAAATAAACCCCTATGGAATTAATATTTCTTGTACCAGTTGTTGTTTTAATTTTATTATCCTTCGTTACCATACGTCAAGGTATGATTGGCGTAACCACTGTTTTTGGAAAATACAATCGTGTGCTTAGGCCGGGTTTAAATTTCCGAATACCATTAATTGAAATGGTTTTTAAACGCATCAGTATTCAAAACCGTTCGTCAGAATTAGGTTTTGCAGCAGTTACCCTTGATCAGGCCAATGTTAACTTTACAGCTTTGGTGGTTTATTCAGTTATTAATCATGATGAGGAAACAATTAAGAATGTGGCCTTTAAATTTATTGATGAACGTAGTTTTAATCAATCTTTGGTAAGAACTATCGAAGGAAATGTGAGGTCATTTGTAGCTACAAAAAAACAAAGTGAAATATTAACACTTCGCAATGAGATAGTACTTTACGTAAAGGATAATTTGGATTTGATATTAGAAACTTGGGGATACCATTTAATTGATTTACAAATGAACGACATCACGTTTGATGAAGAAGTGATGAGAAGTATGGCTAAAGTAGTAGCTTCTAATAACCTAAAAGCCGCTGCAGAAAATGAAGGTCAGGCATTATTAATCACAAAAACCAAAGGCGCTGAAGCGGATGGAAATGCTGTAAGAATTGCAGCGGAAGCCGAGCGTCAGGCTGCTATGTTACGTGGTCAAGCGGTGGCTTCTTTTCGCGAAGAAGTAGCTAGAGGTATGAGTATTGCCGCCAAAGAAATGCAGGCGTCTGAATTGGATAATTCTGTTATATTATTTACCATGTGGACTGAAACTCTTAAACATGTTGCTGAAAACGGAAAAGGAAATGTTATTTTCCTCGACGGTTCAGTGGATGGTATGGAGAAAACTGTAAAACAAATGATGGCTATGCAAAAAATGCAGGGCGATAAAAAGTAACGACTGAGTTACTGATTTTTGAATTATTCCATATTGAGGCGTTTAAAAAACATGTGAGTGGCCGGGCCTAATAATATTCCAACTGAAGTTAAAAAGGCTACACCGCTATATAAAGCATAAAAAGAGGCAAATAATTTGCCTCCAAATGTCGTCATTCTATCCACCGGCCCCATGCCCGTTAAAATCATCGAGGCATTTATTAAGGAATCAATTGGAGAAAGGTTTCCAAAATAGCTGTAACCAAGGATTCCAATGGCTAAAGACAAAAGCATAAATAAGGTGCCATAAAAAAGATGCTTCGCTTGAAGGGGATTTATATAATTTTTCATACTATTTAAAAGGGTGGTGCAATATAATTATATCTGAATACTTAAATTTGTATTAATCAAATTATGCCGGAAACTAAAAATGAAATTTACTCCATTCACCAGATTTTGGATATATTGTCCTTAATTTCTGATCCGGAAATACCTGTATTGTCTATTGAAGATTTAGGAATAATAAGGGGTATAGATACCTCAGGTTCGAAACCGATAATTACAATAACTCCTACCTACAGCGGTTGTCCAGCTATGACCATGATAGAAATGGAGATGCGAACGGCATTATTGGCAGCAGGTATTTGTGATTTTGAAATACGAACTATTTTATCCCCCCCTTGGACAACAGATTGGATAAGCCTAAATGGTTTAAAAAAACTAGAAGGGTATGGAATTGCACCTCCTCAAAAAAGTACAAACTCCAAGCTTTCCTTGTTTGGAATTGAGCCTGAAGTAAAATGTCCCCAATGTGATTCAGTAAATACTAAATTGGTGAGCCAATTTGGTTCAACAGCTTGCAAGGCGTTCTACAGTTGCCTCGATTGTAAAGAACCATTTGATTATTTTAAATGCATATAGTAAGGTTTTAGAAACTAGAAAATTAGAAGTTAGAAATTGGACAATCCCATTTTTTAAAAAAATCAAACAGACCTTTTAAATATTTAAAAGGCTATTATCTAATAATCTAATATCTAAAATCTAAATTTGCACCAATGCAAATAGGAATAATTGGTTCAGGAGCAATGGGAAGCGGCATTGCACAAGTTGCAGCTAGCGCATCTCATCCCACTCTGATTTTTGATAATAATCCGGGGGCTCTCCATCGGTCGGCCGAAAAAACTGCCGCAGGACTTGAAGCCCAAGTTCAAAAAGGTAAGTTGTCTAAGGAGGAAGCCGAACGCATCTTAGGAAATATAACCTATGTGAGTAATCTTTCGGCGTGTTCAAATTGTGAATTAATAATTGAAGCCATTGTTGAAAATTTGGAGGTAAAAAAACAGCTGATTCGCGAACTAGAAATGATTGTTTCCGAAACCTGTATTATAGCTACCAACACATCTTCATTATCGGTTACATCAATAGCTGCGTCTTGTAAAAAAGCAAATCGTGTTATCGGAATACATTTCTTTAATCCGGCTATAATTATGCCTTTGGTGGAAATTATTCCGGCCATACAAACTAATGAAGAAACCCTTCAAAAATCTTGCAAAATTATTGCTTCATGGGGCAAAACCATTGTAAAAGCGAAGGATACCCCTGGTTTTATAGTGAATCGTGTGGCACGTCCTTTTTATGGTGAAGCCTTTAAAATGATGGAAGAAGGCTTCGCAGATATGGCCACCATGGATTGGGCCTTGAAAGAAAAAGGTGGTTTTAAAATGGGACCGTTTGAACTCACTGATTTTATTGGGCATGATGTAAATTATGCCGTTACAGAATCTGTCTGGACGGCCTTTTATTTTGAGCCCAGATTTAGACCAAGTATTTCTCAAAAAAGATTGGTAGAAGCAAATTATTTAGGCCGAAAATCAGGAAAAGGATTTTATGAGTATACCGAAGGATGCACAAAACCAGAACCTGATAAAAATGAAATTTTAGCAGTTGAAATTTTTGAACGGGTATTGGTCATGCTGATAAATGAAGCAGCGGATGCCATTTATATGAAGATTACAAGCCCAAATGATTTGGAAACCGCCATGACCAAAGGAGTAAACTACCCCAAAGGTTTACTAGCTTGGGCCAACGAATTTGGAATTGAAAAAACAGTAACCTTATTGGATAAATTGTATGAGAAATATCGCGATCCTCGCTATCGTGTATGTCCCTTGTTAATGGAAATGACTGAAAATAATTGCTTATTTAAACTGATTTAATTCAGGTTGAAAAATTGAAAACCAAACTTCTAATATAAAAAATGAACCAAGCATACATTATCTCAGGTAAGAGAACCCCCATCGGAAATTTTGGAGGTGCTTTGTCCCAAATTCGCCCCGATGACATGGCTGCCCATGTTATAGCTGAGCTTATAAAAATAAACCCCAACCTTGATACCTCTGCCATTGGCGATGTGATTTTGGGTTGTGCCAACCAAGCCGGAGAAGATAACCGCAACGTAGCCCGAATGGCTTTGTTACTAGCTGGTTTGCCGCAAACTGTTCCGGGAGAAACCGTAAATCGATTATGCGCCAGTGGAATGAGTGCTATAATCCATGGAAAAAGAGCCATTAACTGCGGCGATGCCGAAATGATAATAGCCGGAGGTGTGGAAAGCATGACCCGTGCCCCATATGTTTTATCTAAATCGGCCAAGCCATTTGGTACGGATTCAAAACTATTTGACAGCAGCTTTGGTTGGCGCTTTATTAACCCCAAAATGCAGCAAATGTATGGAACAGACGCCATGGGAATGACGGCTGAAAATGTGGCCGAAATGTATAAAATAAGCCGCGAGGACCAGGATATATTTGCATTGTGGAGTCAGCAAAAAGCTACTAATGCAAGGGTTTCCGGACGATTGGCCAAAGAAATTTCTCCTATTTCATATCCTAAAGGAAAAGGAATAGAAGAAACCGTTTCACATGATGAATTTATAAAATCTACTACAACTCTTGAAATTTTAGCGAAGCTAAAACCGGCTTTTAAACCTGATGGAACAGTTACAGCAGGAAATGCCAGCGGATTGAACGATGGGGCGGCAGCAGTTTTAATTGCTTCTGAAAAAGCTTTAAAAAATCACAAGTTAACGCCAATGGCTCGAATTGTTTCATCAGCGGCAGTAGGAGTGGAACCTCGAATTATGGGAATTGGGCCTGTAGCTGCCAGTAATCTGGCTTTGCATCGAGCAGGATTAACCATTAATGATATTGATGTTATAGAACTAAATGAAGCCTTTTCAGCTCAGGCTTTGGCCTGTACCCGTCAGTGGAATCTGGCAGATAACGACCCAAGATTAAACCTAAACGGGGGAGCAATTGCTTTAGGTCATCCTTTGGGAATGAGCGGAGCCAGAATTACCTATTCAGCGGCCCTGCAACTTCAATTAACTAATAAAAAATACGCTTTGTGTACAATGTGTATAGGCGTCGGACAGGGGTATGCTGTGGTTTTGGAACGTTGCTAATATCTTTAAATATAAATAGTTAATAATGGTTTTAAAATAATAGTATTTTATTTTAACGCTTTCTGAAGTTTCTTATTTTTAAAATTTCAAGTGATATTTTCTAATGACACATTGGTGGACTATAATTTTTAAAAAAATCCTAATTTCGTAACTCATAATTTCATAACATCAAAAAAAAGAATGCAACTTCAAAATTATGCACAAGGGCATTGGATAGCCGGACAGGAAGGTCAAAGACTTGTAGATGCAAGTACTGGAGAATTTATAGCAACCGCTAGCAGTCAGGGGCTTGATTTGGCGGCAATGATGCAGTATGCACGAAGTATAGGTGGACCCGCTTTGCGCAAAATGACATTTCATGAACGAGGAAATATGCTGAAGGCCTTAGCATTTTATTTACAGGAACGCAAAGAATTATTTTACCCCATAAGTTATAAAACAGGAGCTACCCGTGTTGACAGTTGGATTGATATTGAAGGTGGAATTGGCAATCTATTTAGTTATGCTAGTTTGCGCAGGCAATTTCCAAATCAGAGGTTTTATGTGGACGGAGATATGGTTTCCTCTAGTAAAGGTGGAAGCTTTATTGGTCACCACATTATGGTACCTAAAGAAGGAGTGGCCATACATATAAATGCTTTTAATTTTCCAGTATGGGGAATGCTTGAGAAAATAGCGGTGAATCTATTAGCAGGGATGCCGGCTATAGTAAAACCAGCAACTTTGACCAGTTTTTTAACAGAAGCTGTTACCAAAGAAATAATTAAATCAGGAATATTGCCTGAAGGTTCCTTACAATTGATTTGCGGTTCGGCTCGAGGAATATTAGACCATGTTACTTATCAGGATGTTGTAACATTTACGGGTAGTGCCGAAACAGGAAAAATGTTAAAAGCTCATCCTAGATTATTAGAAGAAGCAGTTCCTTTTACCATGGAAGCAGATTCATTGAACTGTATGGTATTAGGCGAAGATGCAGCTCCCGGAACAGAAGAATTTGGAATATTTATTAAAGAAGTTAGAAAAGAGATAACTGTAAAGGCTGGACAAAAATGCACTGCTGTAAGGCGTATTATTGTTCCAGAACGATTTGTGGAAGACGTTCAAATTGCTTTAGGGAAAGCCTTGGCCGATACCGTTGTGGGTGACCCAAGAAAAGAGGGAGTGAGAATGGGACCCTTGGCAGGATTGGAGCAACGTGAGGATGTTAAAAGAAATTTAAAAATACTTTTAACAGAATCTGAAATTGTTTATGGTTTTCCTGAAAAGCCGATGGAAGGATTAGATATAACAAATGGTGCATTTATGGCTCCTATTCTATTGTTAAACAATTCCCCATTTACCAAAACTACGACTCATAATGTCGAAGTTTTCGGACCAGTAAGTACCATTTTGCCGTATAAAAATATGGATGAAGCCATTGAATTGGCCAAAATGGGGAAAGGTTCTTTATGCAGCAGTATTACTACAGGTAATGATGATATAGCTAGAGATTATGTCTTGGGAACAGCTTCTCATCATGGAAGAATTTTGGTTTTAAATAAATCCTGTGCTAAAGAAAGCACCGGTCATGGCTCCCCATTACCAATGTTGGTTCATGGTGGCCCAGGAAGAGCGGGAGGAGGAGAAGAAATGGGCGGAAAACGTGGCGTAATGCATTATTTACAACGCACCGCTATTCAAGGTTCACCAACTACTTTAACGCATATAACAGGTACCTATCAGCCCGGTGGTGAATACAAGGATCCTGGCACGCATTTGTTTAGAAAACACTTTGAAGAACTTGAAATAGGTGAAACCATCATTACACATAAACGCACAATAACAGATGCCGATATCGTAAATTTTGCCAATGTAAGTTGGGATCATTTTTATGCTCATACCGATGCCACTTCACTAGAAGGAACTTTATTTACCGAAAAAGTAGCGCATGGATATTTTATTCTAAGTGCTGCGGCCGGTTTATTTGTCGACCCGGCCAAAGGTCCGGTATTGTTAAATTATGGATTGGAAGATTGTCGTTTCACAAAACCTGTATATGCCGGAAGCACTATAGGTGTAAAACTTACAGTGAAGGAAAAAACTGATCAGGATAAGAAAAATGAAGAAGATGTGGCAAAAGGAATTGTGAAATTTTATGTAGAGGTATATGATGAAACTAATGAAACCATTGCTGTAGCAACTATTTTGACGATGGTTAAAAAACTTACCCAAAATTGAAATAATTTTAGAATAAATACGTTTTAATAGCAACCGATATTGATGAAGTATAAAATTCTTTTATTGATTAGCATATTAATGAATCAATATGCTATATCTCAAATCGGTGGTACCCGAACTTATCCTTTTTTAAACCTTGACCACAGCGCAAGAATTGCCGCGGCTGGCGGAAGTCTTATTACCGTTAGGGATAATGATATTTCATTGGCTTATCAAAATCCAGCGTTGCTCAATAAAAGTATGCATAACCATGCTACACTTTCTTATATGAATTATTTGGGTGGTATAAATAACGCTTATGCAGGTTATGTAAAGCATTACGATAGTATTGGAACTTTTTCGGCCAACGTTTTTTTTGTTAATTATGGTAAAATTAAAGGCTATGACCAAAATGGTAATTATACGCGTGAATTTACTTCTCAAGATTATAATTTTCAATTAGGCTATGGCCAACATTGGAAAGATAAATTTTGGTATGGAGTAAATTTTAATTTTATATATTCAGCCTTGGAGGCATATGTTTCCACCGCCGGTTCATTTAATCTTGGAGGTATATATTTTGATAAAGAAAAACGATTTACCACAGCCTTAGTAGTTAAAAATTTAGGAGTTCAATTTATTCCCTATTATAATAAGCACAAGGAACCTTTGCCTTTGGATATTCAATTAGGCATTTCAAAAAAATTGAAATACAATCCATTAAGGATATCTATCATTGCTCATGATTTACAAATATGGGATTTAACTTATAATAACCCCAATAAACGTAATAAAACAATTGATTTAGAAACTCAAAAGGAAAAGGTTGTGAAAATTCCAGTTCCTGAAAAAGTTATGCGGCATATAAATTTCACTGGCGAGTTGCTTTTTACAGATAATTTTAATTTAATAATGGGCTATAACTATCAACGTCGCAAGGAATTATCACCTGAACAACGCAAAGCTGTAACTGGATTTTCATGGGGATTAACTTTTAATTTACTTAAATACAGATTTACTTATGGTATGGCTTCTTATTATCCTGGGCAGCCAAGTTTCAATTTTTCAGTAATGAAGAATATGTCTGATTTTAAAAAGAGGTAAGGAGTCTACCTTTCTTCTAATTTAGTTTTTTTAGATAAAATAAACCAGGCCGTGGCCGAAAGGATAATTAATATTATAGCAATAAACTGCGAATATGTTATTAGGCCTCCGAATAAAAAACCACGTTCATCATCTCCTCTAAAATTTTCATTAATCACACGTCCGATGGCGTAAAACGCTATATAGATTAAAAAAAGTTGTCCTTTAAATTGTTGCCTTTTTGAAACCAAATAAACGATTAATAAGGTTGTTAAATTAATTGCAATGTCAAAAAGTTGGGTAGGATAGAGGGGCATGTTCCTGATACTAGCGACAGAATCAGGGTTAGAAAAAACGACGCCCAAACTATTATTACAAATTTTACCATGGCAGCAACCCGCCAAAAAACACCCCAATCTGCCAAAGGAATGTAGCACTGGTCCACCAAATGCCACACCATCCATAAACGGCCAAAATGGTATTTTATAATGACGAAGCCATAAATACATGGTTGGAACGACTAATAATAACGACCCATAAAACACAAATCCATTCCCCATGTTTTTTAGCATTAATTGGGGATTTCCAAAATATTTTGAAGGGTCTTCTAAATAAAATAATAGCTTTCCGCCAACAAAAGCCGCCAAAAAACACCAAAGAAACAATTCTGATAGGTTATCCTTGTTTAGGCCTTGTTGCTTGGTTTTGTAAAGTATAATAAAATAGGTAGCAATGATTCCAAGGCCTATGCACAAACCATAGGAATTAAGGGTCATTTGATCTGGAAAAATACCTCTTAAAAATTCAGGAATATTAAAGCTTACTATTTTAGGATACATCGTTTTATGGTGCTAAGGGAATGCAGGGATTGCATTGAATGTCGATGTATAATTTGACAATGCTATCCCTTGATGTTAAATCCGCCATCTTTAAGTTATTTATAATAAACTCCCTATAACAATCCTTTTTTTTAGGCTTTAGAGTGTAGTTTTCAGCTGTAGGATAACAACTTATAAAAACTTGATTTCCTAGATTCATTGGTAATGTTACTTCTCCATTTTCATTCGTTTTATACATGTATGGCTTGAAATCATCTGAATTACTTTTATAAATCGCAATTTGTTGATTTGCGAAAGGTTTCATTTTTCGCATTTCCCGCAACATTTCCTCAGGCGGTGCAGCCCCGCCGCAATAGGTTTCAGTGTAATTTATACAAACTGTTTTTGTGCCTACCACAGTTTGTTTTTTGGTTCGGCATTGGCTAAAAAATGCTGTAGCAATTATTGTTAATACAATTGGGTTTAATCTCATTTTTTTTATTAAAATTAGTTATAGCTCGAATTTTTAAGGGATCACCGAAATTATGGCTTTTTAAATGATAAATAATTCATACTTCGATTTTATTGTCTAGTTGCAATGCCTAATTTTTTTTTGAATGACACATCAATTATTTTAAACTAGTTGAGTATAAAAGCAAAATATCTGCAAACAGAATAGGTAAATTAAATTAACGAAAATAGTGTCATCATAGTATTCATTTAAAAATCATAAAATGAATGAGTCATTGACTTGGAAATAAAAAATATAAGTATGAATTAATTATTGTTTTTAAATATTTTTTGTAACACCATTTCACTTAGAGGCTTTGAAAGAAAATCTTCAACAAAAATATTTATTTTTGCCTTTTCTATATCTATAGGATTTATAGAAGAGGATAATATATAAATTTTAAACTGATTTTGAATATGACTTTTCATTTTTTTAAATTCATCTAAGAAATCCCAGCCATCCATTTCTGGCATATTAATATCAAGAAATAAAATAGTGGGTGGTGGGATGTGCGGCTCATTATATTGGGTAATGACATGTTCCAATCCCTCTAATGGTAGTTCAAAACAATTAATTTCAACGTTGTTAACTGTTTTTTTGATGATGTAGGTGCACAACATATTATTTATTGGGTCATCATCAATAACTAAGATTTTTTGTTTCATGTAAATTATATGTTTTGTTAAATATTATTATTTAATTCAAATTCGATTATAAATTCAGTGCCTATATTTATTTCACTTTCAATTCGAATTTTTCCGCTTAATGATTCCACTTGTGTTTTTACCATATACAAGCCCATTCCCTTGCCTTCAATTTTAGTATGAAATCTTTTGTATAAGCCAAAAACAAGGTCCTTGTTTTTACCTAAATCAATTCCAGATCCATTGTCCTTGATAGAAAGAATTAATTTATTTTTCTGCAGCGAACTTTTTATTTCAATTATAAGTGGGATATCCTGTTGTTTATATTTTATACTATTACTTATTAAATTATAAAATATTGAATATAAATAACTTTTGATTGAATTGAATTCATTTATAGCTTCAAAGTTAGAAATAATTTTTACTTTTTCTTGTTTTATAATATCTTGAATGCTGTCTGTTATATTATTAATTAGATTAGAAAAGATAACTATTTCTCTTTTTTCATTTATATCTCTTCTAATCTGTAGTATATTATTTAAATCGACAATAACTTCGTCTAATTTTTTTGTGGAGAGGAGAAGAGCATTGCGGAATTGTGATTGTTGTATATCGTCTAGTATATCGTTATTAAGTATATTGGCAAAGCCCATAATATTGGCAACAGGAAGCCTAAGATTATGTGAAACGATATATGAAAATTGCTCAAGATCTTTGTTTCGCTGAACAATATCCTTTGTGATTTTTTCATTTTCCTGTTCATTTTCTTTTAAGACTGTTACATCTACCGCATAGCCAACAACATATTTTTTGTTATCATAACTATGGAAACGCCTTTCCTTATATTTTGATTTTCCTAACGCATCTGTATGGGTCTCTAACCAAAAAGCTTGATTGTCTGTTTCCATTACAGAATTAAATTGATTTCTTCGGAATTCGGCAGATTCTGTATTAATTCCTTTAAATTTTGCATAATCAAAATCATCTTTTCCAATCAACCAATGTCTTGTTTCGTCATTTTTAACGGCCTCCTTGTTTAAAAATAAATATCTATGTTTATTATCAAATACTGCTATATCGATAGGGATATTATTTAAAATGTTTTCGTAAAACAAAATTAATTCGGAAACTTTTGATTCTGCAGTTTTTAAGTCGGTCACATCTAAGGCATAAGCAATTATTAATTTTTCGCCGTTATATTCATGTAGAATTAAAATGCTGTTTAAATAAGTGTCTATTCCGTCATTATTCTTTCTTTTTTCGACGGTGCTGATTGATTTTCCATTTTCAAGAAGTAATTGAAATTGTTTGTCACGCTCAATCGCTAGGTCCATTGAAAGTCCTCGGTAATTAAAATAGTCATAATTGTTTTTGCCTATTAACCATTCTCTTAGCACAGGGTCTTTCACTGTATTTGGGTTAATAAAAATATAATTACCTTTTTTGTCAAATACGGCTACATTTCCAGGTATATTGTTAAGTATTGTTTCATAGAATTTTTTTTGTTCATCAACTGCCAATTTAGCTAATACTTTTTCAGTTGAATCGTAACGAATAGCTATGAACTGATCTGGCTTTCCATCTTTCATAAACGGAATAATGGTGCTTTCTACGTAATAAATTGAGCCGTCTTTTGCTTTGTTTTGTATTTCCCCAGTCCATATATTCCCTGATGAAATGGTTTTCCACATGTCTTGAAAAAATTCTTTGGGGTGGAATCCAGAATTAATTTTTCGATGATTTGCCCCTATTAACTCGTCACTTGAATATTTTGATATTTCACAAAATTTATTATTTACATAAATAATATTTCCTTTCAGGTCTGTAATGCTAACAATAGCAGATTCATTAATCGTTTTTTTATAGTTTAATAATTCTATTTCGGTAATTTTTTTTATAGTAATATCCCTTGATATCCCGGTCAATAAAAAAGGAATGCCGTGTTTATCTTTTATTATTTTTGTATTACTTAAAATCCATTTCACTTTTTTATCGGAGGTAATAATTCTGTGTTCTAAACTTAGTTCACCTAAATCAAAAAGTTTCTCATTTTCTTTTTCTACTCTTTCTCTATCCTCAGGATGAATAACATCCAACCATAAATTTCTATTGTTATGCCATTGTGTTAATGGCATGCCATAAAGTTCAACTGCTGATTTGCTAATGTATTCTAAATTATAACTTGGCAGTGATCGTCCCCAAACTGTTTCGCTAAGTGAATCCAACACATGCTCTAATTTTTCTTTATTTTCACTTAATTCTCTATTTCTTAATTCTTGCTCAAGTTTTAATTTATTAATTTCGGTAACATCTTTTAAAAATGAATTTATTGTAACAAGTTTACCGTCTTCAAAATTGCAGGTTATTTCACCGTCCACTTCAATTTTATTTCCACTTTTGGAAATCAATGAATATTGAACTTTAAGGTATGGTATATTTTTAGCTAGCAAATCATTAAAGAATGATTTACAGTGCACTTGCGAATCAGGGTGTATGTGGTTAAATATATTTGTACCAATTACCTCATCCAGTTGGTAATTCATTTTACTTAGCCAGCGGTTATTGATGAAGGTAATTGTGCCGTTATTATCTAATGAGGTGATTAACTCGCTTGAGATTTGTAGAAGGTTATTATATTTTTTTTCTGATTTAGATAATATGATTAAATTTTTCTCAATTTCATTTTTACTTTTTTCAAGCTCAAGCTTATTTTTTTCTGATTCAGTAACATCATTCTGTATGGACACAAAATTTATTAGTACACCGTTCGCGTCAAAAATAGGGTTCAGTTTAATATCGACTTTATACGTCTCACCTTTTTTATTGTAATTGGTGATGGTTAATGAACATGGCTTTTGTTCTTTAATAGCAGTGCTTAGTTCTTTCGTTTTTTCTGGTTCTGTAGCATCACCAGCTAAAAAACTGCCTGGTGTTTTACCTGCTATTTCTGATAGCAGATATCCCGTACTTTCTTCAAAATGCTTATTTACCCATGTTATTTTTCCATTTGCATCAGTATAAATTACATTATTTGTGGTGCTTCTCGCTAAGCTTGATAGTCTTTCATTTTCTTCGTTTTGTTTTTGTATTAAGTAGTTTTTTTTAATAGCTACAAACGCATCTCCAGCTAACGCAGCAAATACTTTTAAAATAGCCAAGTGTTTCTCGGTAAACGCATTAGGGGTTTTGCTTTGAATTCCCATTACACCGATAATTTTTTTGCTCGATTTTATAGGTACATAAAGGAGAGACCTTGATTTTGATTGTTTTGGGTAATATTTAGAATGAATATCTTGCTTCTTGTCACTATCTTTTACCCATAACCCATTGCCAGTTGTAAATACATGTTCAGTGAGTTCATCCAATGAATTATTTTCAGCGTCCTCTTTTTCTTTTTGTGAAAACCCTTTAGTGTAAAATAATTTTAATTTATTTTCTTCTTCGCTAAATAAATAAAGAGTTGTGATGTCATTCTTTGCAACGAGTTCGATTTGCACTTTAATATTTTCAATCAGCAAATCATAACTATTAATTTCATTAAAGCTTTCTACCAGTATTTCTGCATCTGTTAATGTTTTAATAATTTCAGAATTCAAATTACTATAGCTCACATTCAATTTGTCATTAATCTCAATATAATCCTCTTCGCTAATCTGAAAAGATCGCTCTGAAAATTCTTTGTCCTTTTCATACGAATTGTATGAATCATTTATAAGATTTAGCAGTTTTTTTATTGCTGGATCAGCAAGCGCCTCTTCTGAAAGAGTCTTTAATATTTGCCTTTCAAGTAATTTGTTAAAACTCATAAAAGGAGGTGATTGTCATAGTTTGGTTGTGCAGTGCACAGGAAACTTCGTCTAGCATTGGCGATATTTCGCCATATGAATAAAATCCTAAAAGTGGAGTTTTACCTTTAAAAAGGTCATTGGCAGATTCCACTTCTTCCTCAATTCGTGAACCAAGGACAAGTTTTCTGCCTACGCAACTTATTAAAAGTGAAAAGTCGGGATGTCTGCCTTCTTTCAAAAGTGTTTGACTGGCAGAACTAGCAGCCGCAGATGTCAGTGAATCAAAGTTAGCTTTCATAAAACGGACCTTTGATCCTATAGGAACATCCCCAGCAAAAGTCATGGATTGTTCGTATTCCGAAATGCCTAGTATGGTTCTAACCACAGGCTGTTTATTGCCAGGTAAAAGTACTGAAAGAGGAAAAAGCAATGCTGAGGATGGTAAGTTGTCTACTTCACTGCCAAGGTATCGCTTGTATATTTCCAGACAATTTTTATCATCCAGTTCAAATAATTTATTTTCCTCTGATTTGGTAATTACTTTTTCTGGTCCAAACATATCCCACCCCCCTTTAGAACCACTAGTAACAACAATATCTTTGCCATAAAAACCGATTGCAACTATTAAACCTTGTTTTGGGGAATTGTTAAGACCTACAAGTGTCGATTTAAAATTAGCCCCATCGCCAGCAAGTCCACCGGTTATTAAGATTTTGCTATCAACGGATTCATTTAAACCCTTCACTAGTTCACTACCGTTCACCAAGCTTCCATCAGAAAGTACAAGAATATAAGCTAAATCAAGCATTGGTAAGTCATGAATAAGGGATTGAGCCGCTTCAAAACTGTTTTTATAATCCAATACATTTACACTTGAAGTTTTAATCTTTGTTTTCTCAAACTGAAAAGCAACGGCAACTAAGGTGTTATCTTGTACATGGGTCTCTATAATTTCGCCACTTGTAGAACACATAGC
>CANIKO010000022.1 GCA_947468275.1 Bacteroidota bacterium | reverse complement strand
GGCTGATGCGCAAACAAAACAAATAGATGAATTAAAGAAAATGGTAGAAACGTTCATTAAAAAGTAAAAAATTATAAGCCACCCCAAAATTTCAATTTCCACCGTATGAAAAAAATCATTTTAAGTATGGCGCTGCTGCTTGCAGTCTATGTAACCCAAGCCCAAGTGGGTATTGGTACCGCTTCGCCAGCGGCCTCCTCCCAATTAGAGGTAACCTCTACTACCAAAGGGTTTTTGCCCCCACGTATGACCACCGCACAGCGCGATGCCATCTCAACGCCAGCCACGGGCTTGCAAATTTACAATACCGATAATAAAGCGATAGAAACATTTACCGGCAACACCGGCGAATGGCTTACCGTTGGCCAAGGGAAAGGCGCTTTTGCTACCAATACAGCAATAGGGGTTAAAACCCTTTTCTCCAACACCACAGGCACCAACAACACGGCCAATGGTTCTCAAGCCCTTTACTCCAACACCACAGGCTCCGAAAACACGGCCAATGGGCCCTATGCCCTTTACAACAACACCACAGGCGCCGCCAACACCACCACAGGTTATCAAGCCCTTGTCTCCAACACCACAGGTTCTCAAAACACGGCCAATGGTTTTATGGCCCTTTACTCCAACACCACAGGCACCAACAACACCGGTATTGGATATGGTGCTGATGTAGCAAGCGGTGCATTAACCAATGCCACTGCAGTTGGGTATGGTGCAATAGTTGCAGCAGACAATACCATTCAGCTCGGCAATACTTCGGTAATGAATGTAAAAACCAGTGGCACCGTAACTGCGGGAGCGATTACTTACCCTAATACAGACGGAACGAATGGTCAGGTATTAACCACCAACGGTAGTGGTACACCCACCTGGAGCGCTGTAACAGCAACAGCCTATAGCGGCATTTTACCTGTTGACAACGGCGGAACAGGAGCAGCAACTTTAACCGCAAATAACGTGTTATTGGGAAATGGCACCGGTGCGGTGCAGGCAGTTGCACCTGGCACAAGTGGCTACGTATTAACTTCAGACGGAACCACCTGGGTTTCTTCGGCAGGCGGCGTACCTTATACCGGAGCCACCGGTGCAGTAAATTTAGGCGCTTATGATTTAAAAGTGAATGGAATAACCGTTGGTATGGGTGCAGGAAGTGTTGGTACCAACACCGCCATTGGTGATCTGGCCCTTGCCTCCAACACTTATGGCGTCTATAATACCGCCAATGGTTCAAATGCCCTTGCCTCCAACACCACAGGATCTTCTAACACGGCCAATGGTTTTATGGCCCTTATAGCCAACACCACAGGCACCAACAATACCGCCAATGGTTTTATTGCCCTTTTCTACAACACCACAGGAAATTATAACACCGCCAATGGTAACTATGCCCTTTTCTCCAACACTACAGGCTCTAAAAACACCGCCAATGGTTATCATGCCCTTTCCGCCAACACCACTGGTAACTCCAACACCGCCAATGGTTATCAAGCCCTCCAAGGTAACACCACAGGCACCGAAAACACCGCTATTGGTTATGGTGCTGGTGTAGCAAGCGGTGCATTAACCAATGCCACTGCCATTGGTAATGGGGCAAGTGTTGCAGCAAGCAATACCATTCAGCTCGGCAATACTTCGGTAACGAATGTAAAGACCAAAGGAAATCTGATTAATATTAATCCGGCTGTCGTACCCATAAACACTACTGCCACTGCCACAGCAGCCGATATCATTACCGGCTATATCGCCTCTACTACTGCTGCCGCTGTTAATATTACTTTGCCAACGGCAACTGACATCTCTGCGGCGTTGGGAAGTTCTGTTGGTCAAGGAACTTCATTCGAATTTTCTGTAGAAAATACAGGAGGGTCCAATTCAGTAACCTTGGTGGCTGGAACAGGAATCACGGTTCATGCACCAATCATATCGGGAACGGATAACTTAATTATAACTCCAACTAACGCTATTGGTCGTTTCCGTTTGGTTTTTACCTCTACTACATCGGCCAAGCTATTTAGAATTTATTAAAGATTAAAATCAAGGGTTTAGCCATTGAGTAGATGCAAGCGCTTCTGAGCTCCTTAAAAAAATGCTTTAAAAAAAACCTCCTGGTGCAAACAAGGAGGTTTTTTTATGCCGAAGCAATATGGGCGTAATTACTTTATTTCTTTGCTCATGCGATCAATGCACACCAAATAAATAAGTGAAAAGGTCTTGTCCTTCATAAATTCGGAAATTTCAGGTTTCATTTCTTCGGCCCATTCGGTTAAGGCGATCATTTTGGTATTGTTTTCAATATTATCAGGATCGGTTTTTTGAACTCGGATGACCTCTATAAAGGCATCCATCCATTTTTCGTAATGAAGCATAAACGCTTGTTGAACCGGTGTGAGTTTAAGAATTTCGGTATGATCCACAAAACCGGCTGCAGCAGTTTTACTTAACACACTAGCCCCGGCAGTTAAGCCAAGATATTGCAAAAACTTTTTTCGTGAGGGTTGATTTTCTGCCATTGGGATTTTTTTATAAGGTGTGTTTAGATTTTATGTATTAGCAGATAAAGATATTACCACAAAAGTAATTATTATAACCATTAAATATTTTATATTTCTAGGGTTTCAAAACTTTCAAATAAGATATCGGGTGAAGGTGAGGTGGGTGTGGCAAAACGGCGGGGGTGAGATGGACAGAGCAAGGAAGCATCGTTTTGCCTTGATTTTTTGTTTCTTTTTCATCTAAGGAAAAAGAAAAGTATAAAAAGTAAGGCCGATTAAAAAAACGACTTTTGAGGTTCGGCTAATTAGCCCTTACCACAATGGTATAGCTATATTTTATAAGCTTTTCATCTCCTGCTTTCACATTGGTTTCCCATATTACAGCCGTTGTTTTGTTGAGGTAGTTGCTGTAATTAATTTTATCGGTTTTTTTCCAGTCGGCACTCGATTTTAAAAGTTCGCCCGATACCAAGCGGGTGATATTCATTTTAACATCCTTGGCTTTATAGTTTTTAATTTTAATTTCGGCATCCACCGTTATTTTATCAAACTGTATGTCGCCCCGTTTGCGAACATTGGTTTTGCGCTCAGATTCACGTTCGGTTTGTGACACCTTGATATCAGAGCTTTCGGTTAGTTTCAAACTGTTGTTGCCCTTGATTGGCGTATAAGTTATCAAATCCTGGCTAATGGGTTTTTTTGAACCTTTTTCAGCATTTACCACAAAGCAAAGCCCGGCAGTCCAAGGGTATTTGGTTTGATTATTAAGCTTCAATGAATGGTAGGTTTTGGCATTGGGATCTTCGGAGGCATAAATCTGATACACATAATTTTCAAGATTATAGGGAATCATTTCGCTAAGATTAGCTTCATACACATGTTCAATTTCTACCTCAGCTCTAAAAAGCTCAAGCTGCGACCGTGAGCCTTTTGGTAAACTTAGGTTTTTGAGGTTATAAAAAAACAAGTCTTCGGAGGTTTCACCTTCCACACCTTCACCTTCTGGTGACGGAGGAGCCGCTTCATCCGCCACTGCACTTTTAAACGACACACTATTTGAGTAGGCATTTGCATCATAATATTCGGGCGGCATACTTGGTAAAAAATCCACCAACCAAGCCAGTTTATTGGCCTCTTTAAAATTAGCATTGCCCACCACGAAACTCACATCGGTGTTGCTAATATCCTCGGCATCGTTTTTTACCTGAGCCTGTAAGGTTAGTATTCCTTTGTTTTCAGAAGAGAGCTCAAGCAAATAATTGGGACTCCAATTGAGTCCGTCTTCCAAATACATCATATTTAAGGGTTGAGATTTGCCATCATTAAACTCTACCGTCACCACTTTTTTCTTTACGTAGGAAGTAACACTTGTTACCGGGTTTTCCGCAAAACCAATGCGTTTAATATCATCAATTTTTATGCTTTGCCATAGGCTATTGCCTTTAATAGTAACAAACAAGGGGGTAAAATACGATTTAGTTTCTTTGTCATAATCGTCCGAAAAAGATTGAACCACCCCTTCGGCCGACTCGTTTGTACCAAGAAATAAGATCACTTTTTTATTAAGGTTGGCTTTTAATATTTCGTAATGATTAACGGGAGTTCCCTGTGTTTCAATATTTTGTTCGTTGCTACTCACTGATTTTATAGTATTATTTGGACTTTGAAACCAGAGTGTGCCAAACAAAGCTGCAGGTATTTCACCGGTAAGCCAATATTGATTTCCCGTGGGCGAAACGGTCCCCGACTTTATAAAAAACGCTTTATTGTTTTTGAAAACGGATACCGATTTGGTTTGCAACTGGGCATTGGCAAAGGAGATAAATAAAATAACCGATTCAAGAAACAGGATTGATTTTTTCATAAAAGTAGCATATTAATTTTCAATACAAAGGTAATAGGTCTTGTTCTAAATAGAGAAATACAAAAAGCATAAAAAAAGCGGTTTTTAAGCCCTTGGATATAAAGTAAAGTTCTATTTTAGCTTCTCATAAGTCTGCACTTCTTCATGAAAAAATTCCAGCTTCACACCTGCGGTTTTAAACATGGCTTCACTTTCGCCACCTGAATGGTACTTGCGTTCACAAACCACTCGTTTTATACCGCAATTGATAATTAGCATGGCACACACCCGGCAAGGAGTCATGCGGCAATAAAGGGTGGCGCCATCCAAGGCCACGCCGTTTTTGGCCGCTTGGCAAATGGCATTTTGTTCGGCATGCACTGTGCGAACGCAGTGCTCGGTGATGCTGTCATCCTCATGAATCATTTTTTTCATTTGGTGTCCCACTTCATCGCAATGCGGAAGACCGACTGGCGAGCCTACGTAGCCTGTAACCAAAAGTTGATTATCGCGAGCTATCACACAGCCGCTGCGGCCACGACCACAGGTGGCCCGTTTGCTAATGGCTTCCATCACCTCCATAAAATATTCGTCCCAAGTTGGGCGCATGTAATGAACTTCTTTTTTATCTGTCATGGTTTTGTTTTTTGCTAACTTTTTTAAAATTGGAAACTTAAAATTTCCAGTAAATAGGTTCTGTATTCGGCAAATAAATATCTATTTTCCAATACCCAATACCCCATCTATCTCTTTATATAACTCTTCAATGCTTCCATCGTTGGTAAATTTATAATCAGCCAATTGCATACAGGCACCTATATTTTGTTTATTTGGGTCGGTGGAATTCATTTCCCGTTCTTCATTTTCTACAAAGGTTTCAAAGGTTATTTTATCGGTTTCAGAGGCTCGCTCTAAAATGCGATCGTAACGCAGTTTACGGTCGGCATCCACAGCAAATAAGCTAAAATTTCCTTTGGCTTTCAGGGCATTAACTTCGCCCAAGGTTCTGATGCTTTCAATTATGCAATTTTGTCCGCTTTCCATTGCCTCTTTAAATAACTCTTTGGCAATAAAGCTTGGACTGTTAATGGCTCTAAGTTCATTGGCTACTGCTACCATATTATCGCGGTTCACATCCAATCTTTTTTTGTTAATTATTTTTATTAAATACCCTCGAACAGAAAAGTGCTTGAATCCGTGATGGGCTGTTAAATAATCCACTATGGTTCCTTTGCCAGCGCCCAAAGTTCCTGTAATACCAATAATCTTCATTTCAGCCAATATTTTTTTGTGAAATTAAATGAAATGAATTTGAATTGGGGATTCTGTGAATAAATTGGAGGGGTTATGTGGACTAAATAGCCGGGATTTCCTATCCTTTATAATTTTGTCACTTTTTTCCTTAGATGAAAAAAGTAACCAAAAAAATCAAGCCAAAAATATACTCCCTCCGCATTATCTAACACACGCCCGTATTTTTGGCATCCCAACGCACCTTAACTTCATATTTTTCCTATTAAACAAAAGTTTTGTTAGTTTGCAGCCGTGCGATGGCCTGTCAGAAACGCGGGCCGCGACCCGGATTTGCGGGAGGAAGCATTTTTCTGACTTGATTTTTTGCTTCTTTTTCATCAAGGAAAAAGAAGAAGAGAAACTTTTTGTGGCTCAATCTTGGAATAAAATCTCATATCTAATTTCACCCCAACATCCGCAATAATTTATTTACTTCCTCGGGTTCTATCCGAAGTTCGGCCCCTGAATTGAAAATAACTTTGCCAGGTTTGGTTTTTTCAACCACAATATTTTTAAGATTAATTAAAAGGTTGTTTCGGATTAATACAAACGAGCTATTCTCCATCACCGCCTCTAAATCAGCCAAGGGCTTATTGGTAACCAAACTTTTATAATCGTTAAAATAAATTTGACTTCCGCCATAGTGGGATTCCATATAATTTATTTGCTCAGGAGTAATGTAGAGCAATCCCTTCTCCGTAATTACTGGTATTTGGGTAAACTTACTTTGCAGCAGTTGACGGGCTATTTCGATGGCATCACCGGTTTGCTCATTTCGTGTATTTAACTGTGCTAAAGTATTTTCAAACTCTGAAATATCGATGGGTTTATACAAACAATGAATGCCCGAATAGCGCAATGCCCGGGTAGTATATTCATCATATGCGGTTATAAAAACCACGTCAAAATCTATTTTTTTAAGACGTTTCAGTATTTGGAAAGAATCCCCTTCTTTTAGGGTAATATCTAAAAAAGCAATATCGGGGTTTGTATTTTCAATTACCTGAATAGCGGTTTCAATATCATTGGCGGTTCCCACAATTTCAATTCCTTCGATAAAACATTCCACCAAGGTTTTTAAAACCTCAATGCTTTTGGGTTCGTCGTCTACTATTACTGCTCTTCTCATTTTTTCTTAAATAATGTTCAATAAACAATGCTCAATATTCAACGCTCAATTTGGCTTCGCGTGATTAAAGGTTATTGTTTTTTCTAGCTGTGGCAATGCTTTTAGCAACAATGGCAATTAGTTCCTCTGTTTCCTTATAAACATCTTCAAGTTTTAATATAGGCTTTATCAATTCTTTTTTACGGATAATTTTTAGTGCCGTTCTGCATTCTTTTGATTCTTTTAAGACGACACTCATTTTATGAACAAAATCTTTAGGAGATTCAGCAGCTTGGGCTTCACCATAATTGAAGGTGGGTGAATGGCAAGACCTAATTAACTGTCCTGCACTATAAAGTCCTGCTCTTGAATTAGGCAAGGCTTCTACCAAATCAATCATCCTGCATGTATAATCCACAAATCGGTCCTCTAAATCAAATTTTCTATTTTGCATCCGTTAGGTGTTGAAAATTGAGAGTTGAAAATTGAATATATGTTTTCTGTCTTAAATTTCCAATTTAAATTTTCCTTTACACATCATTTTGAATAATCAAAGGTAATATCAGTTCGACCTTGGTTCCAATTGAATTTCCGTTTTCGTCAAACATATCAATAACATTTGGTCCTACACCATTTCCGGTTTCAATATTCAGTATTGCCAATCGGTCTTTTGTTAAGTTCATAGCTGTACTTTCATGATGTTTCAGGCGGGTTTTGTTAAGCTCCTGCGATGCAGCCCGACCAATACCATTATCAGTAATTATACATTTTATGTTTTGTCCTTCGGCAAGTATTTCGATGGTAAGTTTTCTATTGCCTTCTTTGGGCAATAACCCATGAATAATGGCATTTTCTACATACGGTTGTAATACCATTGTTGGAACATAGATATGATCAGGATGTAAATTTTTGTCAATGGTAATACTAAAATCCAGTGTGTTTTCCATCCGCAGGTTTTCAAGTTCCAAATAGGTTTTTAGCCAATCGTGTTCAGCTTGCAGACTAATGGATTTGTACTTTGAATTTTGAAGTATCATACGCATCAGGCTACTAAATTTGGTGAGATAATTATAGGCATCCTTTGGTTCTTTTTTTAGGATAAAATATTGGATGCTATTTAGTGAATTAAAAATAAAATGCGGATTCATTTGGCTTCGCAAAGCCTTTAGTTCCAGTTCAGCTAATTTGTGACTGTAGTTTTTATTGATAACACGGGTTCTCCATTTTATCACCAAATAAATAATACCGAAAACAATTAAAACGATAATGGAATAAAACCACCACGTTTGCCAAAAAGGGGGTTCAATAATAATATGAATAAAGGCACCTGCATATTGGGAGAGTGAATCTGCGGTAAGCGCCTTTACTCGAAACGTATAATTGCCCGGCGACAACTTAGTGTAATATGCCGTGGTGCGATTTCCAGATTTTATCCAGTTGTCATCAAATCCTTCCAATTTATAAGCATATTGATTTACGTTGGTAGAAATAAAATTAAGGGTTGCAAATTCAAATGAAATGAGATTGTCATTATAGTTCAGTTTTATAAACCGTTCTCCATTTTTATCTATAAAAAAAGGAACTTCTGTTTCTCCTTTTTTGATGCCAGTAATTTCTGTTTTATAGTGTTCATTTTCTGATGGAAATTGAGATGGTTTGAAATAATTAAACCCGTTAACCCCGCCAAAATAAAAGGTTCCGTCACTGGTTTTGCAATAGGCCCCTTCATTGTATTCATTGCTTTGTATGTAATTTTTTAATCCAAAATTTCGGATAACATTAGTTTTTATATTAAAACTTGACAAACCCCGGTTTGTGGACAGCCAAAACGTATTTCCATCTCTTAAAATTCCGTAAACCGAGTTATTAGCTAGCCCTTGTTTTTCAGTAATGCTTCTCGATTTGCCGCTTATAAGATTAATTATACTTAAGCCACCACCATAGGTTCCCACCATTACACTGTCTTGGCCCAGCATTTCAAAACACATAGCGTAGCTTTTTCCAATGTTATTTTTAATGGGCAAATTAGTAGTGAATAATTTAAAGGTTTTATCCGTTTTATTAAAAATTTGAAATCCACCCCGAAAGCAAACTAGATAGAGAGATTTGCCATCTAATGATTCACTTATTTGGTAAATACTATTATTGTTTGGTGATTCTTTTATGGCTCTGTAAACTTCAAATTGGTTGGTTTTTCTGTTGTATTTATTGAGTCCATTGGCTGTTCCAACCCACATTGTTCCATCGTTATCTTCAAAAATACTTCGGATGGTAATGCTGCTTATCTCAAACCCTTTCGCTCCGTTAACCTCTTCAAAACGATTTTGTTCGGGGTAAAATTTAAACAATCCTTTATCTCTCGAGCCTATCCATAACTGACCAGAACGGTCTTTATAAATGGCCCTCACCATTTTGGTTTCAATGCCGGGGGCAGTGATTACCGGCCAGGCAATTATTTCTTCTGTTACTGGATTAAATTTTATAATACCCGAACTTTGGGTTCCCATCCAAATTGCTTTGGAATGATCCTCATATATACTGTAAACAACGTTATTAAGAAGAGAGTCTTTCCATTTAAATTCCCTAAATAAATTGAAAAGCTTAAGCCTTCGATCAAAACGGCTTAATCCATTCATTGTACCAACCCACAATGTGCCAAATTTATCAATGGTAGCTGTTTGCGTATTATTATCCACCAAGCTTTCCGGATTTAAAGGATTATTGGTATAAAGCGTAATACTTTGCCCTTCCCATTTATAAATTCCTCCTGAAGTTCCAATCCAGATTTCATGTCGGTTAGGTGTTTTTTTAAGAAAAGAAATAATTCGGGTGCCTTTGCTTTTTGGTAATTTTATTCTTATTGCCGAATCTCCCCCACGGATATATTGATAAATCCCTTGGCCATAAGTTCCTATAAAAATCTTATCAGGTTCAGGAGTTAATACGGTTGTAATACTTTGAGAATCTAGTTTACTGGTGGTTTTAAATTGTTTGATAGACTCCATGTTTGGATTATACTCGCACAATCCCATGGAAGTACCAATCCAAAAATTGCCGGTGTAGTTGTCTTTAATAATACACTTAATAGTATTGCTTTGTAATTCGGCTGATAGTCCTGTTTTAAAGGTTTTGGTTTGTTGCTTGGTGGGGTCATATTTTACTAAGCCTCCGCCATCATAGCCTATCAAGTAATTTCCTTTGCCGTCTTCATTAATGCAGGTTACAGGATCGGCCGTTTCCAGATTTTGGCCTTGATTTATTTTTAGTTCTTTAAACGTTGAATTATTCTTATCCAAAACGCACACTTCGCCGCTAAATAATCCAATAACTAGATTTCCTTTACTGTCTTCAAATAGGCAACTGATATAATTATCAGGAAGTGAATTTTTATCTTGTGGGTTGTTTCTATAAATTTTAAAGTTGTAGCCATCGTAGCGGTGCAGCCCATCGGCTGTAGCAATCCAAATATAGCCATCATTTCCATGCACTATTCCGGTAATGGAACCTTGAGCCAGCCCATTATCAATGGTAATATTTTGAAATCGAATAAGGTCTTTCTGGGCTTGTGATATTTGCCCAAAAAATAAAAGTAAAGAAAACAGGATAGCTCTAGTCAACATCAGCTTGGGGTAAATGATATTTTTTGAGCCATTACATAAATTATTACAATTCAGCCAAAGCGTGCACAAAACTTTCTTTTCGGCGTTTTGAAACATCCACTGTTTCGCCGTTGCTCATAATCACATGGCCGCCATCGCCTTTTATGTAGCGCTTCATTTCGGCCAATTGAATGATATAAGATTTATGAGTACGGAAAAACCCGTGTTCACACAGTATGCTTTCAAATTCTTTCAGGTTTTTTGAAGCAATTATTTTTTCACCGGTTTTTAAAAAGAAAAAGGTATAAGCCCCGTCGCCACGGCAATACAAGATATTGGCAAGTTTTATAAATATTAAACCTTCCATGGTACTGATGGCCAATTGCGGTTCCCTTTTTTTATCACCAACATGGCTCATAAAGGTTTCCAGTTTTTTATTGCCCGATTCCTTTTTTTCCTGAACTTTTTTTACAGCATTTGCCAGTTCTTCTGGATTTATTGGTTTTAGCAAATAATCAATGGCACTGGCTTTTATAGCCTTTAAGGCATATTGCTCATGAGCGGTGGTAAATATTACTTCAAAATCAGCCGGCTCGGTTTCGTGTATTAAATCAAACCCATCTTTGCCAGGCATTTCCACATCCAAAAAAACAATATCCGGGTTCAAAGCATTTATTTGGTCTACGGCACTGCGAACAGAATCCGCTTTTCCAACTACTTTCACTTCAGGAATAAATTCGCTGATAAGCTGTGCTAAACCATTGCGGCTTGCTGCTTCGTCGTCTACAATAAGTGCGGTTATCATGGGTGTGGTTATTAGGTTAATGGGTTATTTGTTATTAGGTTAATACGTTATACTGAAAAACCTGATAACACTTTAATAATTAAGCAATTTAACGGTTTTCAATCTGTACCTCCTTTCAACTAGAACCCATTGGATTAATGGGTTGAAAATTTTAACTTCATGGTAATAGATGCCGTTTTTTCTTTGGAAGTTGTATTTAAAGTTCCTCCCCAAGAATATTCTTCTGACGAATTTTGTGCCGTAATTTGAAATATACCCATATCTGCTTGTTGTAATTGTCCAAGTTTTGCCTTGGCGTTTTCAGCTACTTTTTCGGCCCGTTCGCGGGCATCTTTGGTGGCATTGGCTATCATTTTTATTTTTAAATCGGCCAATTTGGTATAGTAATATGCCGGAGAATCTGAGTTTAGTTCTACTCCACGATCAATAAGTTCGGTAACTTCGCGCGATATTTTTTCTATTTTAGGAACGTCCTTAGATTCAAGCCGTACTGTTTGAACCAATCGGTAACCGTTAAACACCCGGCGACTTCCTCCGCCTTGTTCAGTTACATATTCATAATCTTGATTGATGGCTACGGATGAAAAAACCATTTCGTTATCGCTAATTCCCTTTTCCTTAAGGTAGGTTTTTACAACGTTTTCATCTGTTTTTAATAGTTTATAGGATTCCTTTAAATCCATGGTAAGTCTATTGAAAGAGCCGGTCCAAACAATTAAATCAGAACTGAAATTTTCTTCAGCTAATCCGGTTACTTCTATCACATCGTTGGTTTCGTTTTTCTTTTTAAGCATGGTGCTTATAAACCAGCTTCCAACAATGAATGAAATGCCTAAGACTACTGCAATTACTAGATTTGAACGGTTCATGGATTTAATGAAATTTTTTGTAAATATCGGGGTTCTGTTTCTGAAATGTGATATGTATAGTTAAAATAGTTTAACCTTTGTTTGGCTACTTCGCATTTTCCTGCAAGCTTTTCATGAATTTCCGTGTTTAGCATTACAGATTCAATGCGAATGGAGTTTTGAGCAGCATTAAATATGACATTTATAGTATTGTTTTCATAGCCCAAACTTCCGAGTAGCGCCAGTTCAACAAAGGGTTGTATTATGAAAGGTTCTATAAAAACCACCTCCGTATCAAACCCAATAATGGAACACAAGAAAGGTTTATCACCAAATCGTGCTTTTTCCAGTTTTAAATAGGTTTCTAAAAACTGTTTTTCTTCGGCTAGTGAAATTGTTTCTTTTGAGCCAAAAGAGCAGGCTTGGCGAAGTAGTTTTGAATAATCGGTTAAGGTAGAAACAGCTTCCCGTTTTTCTCCGCTCAATATCTCAGATTGTAATTTTCCAAGCACATTGAATATAAAGTGTGACGACACAAATAACGTCAAAGAACGTAAAGTATGGGCCTCATCTTGCATACGCAATTATAAGGCTTATTTCACAAATAGTCGCTTTTGAACCGTTTGGTTTCCGTTTTTAATGGTAACAATATATTTGCCAGCAGCCAAATTGGTTAATTCGTAGCTGGAATCTTTTGTAAACTCTCTTTTTATAATGGTTCCGTCATGCGAGGTTATTATAATTTCTGTAGTTGAGTTATTTACTGAACTCATTTCTAAGCGGGCTTCTCCAAACGAGGGATTGGGATAGATGACGGGATTTAAAGCTATAGATTTTGATAAATCTGTTAATGAAAAATCATTGCCATTATTGTTATTATCTGGTTTACCCATCATTTGTTTTTCATCATCAGCAAAAATCAAGGTATCATCCTTTGTTTTATTATCAAATGTTAAAGTATCCTCAATGGCTTTATCGAAAACAAGGGTATCAACCTGATTTTTTATGCTAGCAGTATATGGTTTGTTATTAAAGGGGCTAAAGTGAATGTTTTTTTTAGTGTTTGATTTTTTCACATCATCCCCATAAGCAAATGCTGACAAAGAAAAACTTGCTACTATTACTACTAAAATCGATTGATTTATTGTCCGTCTCATATCTCTTTGTTCTAAAATCTAATGCTAAGTTAATGCCTCATTTATTAACGAATAAATTGAATTGATAAACGGGTTAAATTGATTTAGAAACGGAATAATACAGGGTAGCTAATAATTTATTGCAATTCTATTATTTTGTAAAATTTGCAAATAGCTAACTATATTTGACCCCTAAGAAATATAAAAATCATGAACTTAAACAAAATCAACAAATTTATAGTGTCATTAATAATCGTTGTTTCTGCCTTCACCTTTAATGCCTGTAGAGAGAACAGTAGTTCAGATATAATACCGGTTTCTAATGCCGGCCAATATTTAAATCTTAATACAGGTTCCTCCTGGGAGTATAGCGCCGATGGCTCCACCAACACAACAGTTGTAACAGTAACTGACTCAACTAAATTGGCTTTTACAAAAAATTATAAGATTTTTCATTCTACAACCCTTGGGGTTACAACTAGTAATTATTACACCTATAAAAATGGTAATTATTATTTACTGATAGCCAAAACTGCTGGAGGATATGAAGAACTAATTTATTTAAAGGATAGCTCAGAAGTTGGTAAAAAATGGAGTGCTACCGTTTCCCCAAACGGCACATCAGTGGTTTATAATTATGAAGTAAAAGAAAATGGATTGACCCAAACCATAAACGGAACGACCTATACGAATGTGGTTCATGTTAAATTAACTGTTCCAATATCAGGATACACGGCGGATGCTTATTATGCTCCAAAAGTAGGTTTGATTAAAAGCGATGCTATTACTTCCGGCGTTACTTCCATAACTGAATTGAAAAGTTATACCTTAAAATAATTGGACACTTTTCATTCTGAACAAAATCTTCCAATTTCCTTGGAACAGGCTTGGGAATTTTTCTCCAATCCTGCTAATTTAATAGTATTAACCAATCCTAAAATGAAGATAAAAATGGAATCAGAAAATGGATTGATGCCCATTTTTGAAGGTAAAGTTTTGAAGATAAAGATTAAACTTTTCGGAATTTTTCCGTCTTCGTTTTTGTCAGAAATTACCGAAATAAAAGCCCCTGATTATTTTATCGATACCCAACTTACCGGACCCTTTGCTTTTTGGCAACACAAGCATTCCTTAATAAAAGTAGAAGGTGGAACAAAAGTTTTGGATGAAGTGACTTTAAAATTTCCTCTTGGATTGCTTGGGGTATTGGCCTACCACTTATTTGGAAAACGCCAAATGGAAACGGTTTTTGCTTATCGAAAATTGGTTTTGGAAAATACCTTCGGGAAACTCTAAAAAGGAACTATTCTTTTAGTTTTTCATTAGCCTTGTGTCTTTCTGCATCTCTCACCGTCTTCTTTTCCATATTATTAATAAATGCCTCTGTTAAATTTACTCCGGTTTGATTGGCTAAACAAATCAAAACCCAAAGTACATCAGCCATTTCATCGGCCAAATCTTTATCCGATTCTGATTTTTTAAAGGATTGGTCGCCATATTTTCGGGCCATTATTCTAGCCAGTTCACCCACCTCCTCCATCAAAATGGCGGTGTTGGTAAGTTCACTAAAATATTTTACACCTACGGTTTTAATCCACCCATCCACTTGTTGTTGGGCTTGGCTTAGAGATACATTCTGATTTGACATTTTTTAACATTATTAAGGCGACTAAATTAAACAAATCAACTCAATTAGATTTGTTTAGCAGCCTTTAATTTTGTTGTTTTGCACAATTTTTAATCCATGCCTAGAGACCTCTCAATAAAATCAGTTTTAATAATCGGAAGCGGACCTATTATTATCGGACAAGCCTGCGAATTTGATTACTCAGGAAGCCAAGCCGCCCGAAGTTTAAGGGAAGAAGGCATTGAAGTTTCCTTAATTAACAGCAACCCGGCTACCATTATGACTGACCCTGTAATGGCCGACCATATTTATTTATGGCCATTAACTACGGATAGTCTTATAAAAATATTAGAAGAACGCCATATTGATGCAGTGTTGCCAACTATGGGCGGGCAAACTGCACTTAATTTATGTATGGATGCCGATCAGCTTGGTATATGGGAAAAATACAATGTGAGAATTATTGGGGTAGATATTGCCGCTATTGATACTTGCGAAAACCGTGAACTTTTCAGAAAGTTGATGGTGAATTTAGGTATTCCCGTGGCCCCAAGTAAAGTGGCGAACTCCTTTTTAGAAGGAAAAGAATTTGCCCAAGATATTGGATATCCTTTAGTTATTCGCCCCTCATTCACTTTAGGAGGATATGGCGGAGGCTTTGTTTGGAACAAATCTGAACTGGATACTGCCCTTAAAGCCGGGTTAGAAGCCTCACCTATTCATGAGGTGTTGGTGGAAAAAGCCGTTTTGGGCTGGAAAGAATTTGAGTTGGAATTGCTGCGCGATGGCAAAGACGATATAGCTGTAATCTGTACGATTGAAAATTTTGATCCGATGGGAATTCATACAGGCGATAGCATTACCGTGGCCCCTGCCATGACTTTGAGTGATGTCGCTTATCAAAAAATGAGGGATGCCGCCTTTTTAATGATGCGAAATATTGGAACATTTGCAGGTGGTTGCAATGTGCAATTTGCCATAAATCCTGAAAACGATGACTTAATTGCGATAGAAATTAATCCCCGTGTAAGCCGTTCTTCAGCTTTAGCTTCAAAAGCTACGGGGTATCCAATTGCTAAAATAGCTTCAAAATTAGCCATTGGTTATTATTTGGACGAATTGAAAAATCCGGTAACTAAAACCACCTCTGCGTTTTTTGAACCAGCTATTGATTACACCATTGTAAAAATTCCTCGTTGGAACTTTGATAAATTTAAAGGTGCCGATAAACAGTTGGGGCTTCAAATGAAATCAGTGGGGGAAGTAATGGCCATTGGCCGAAGCTTTCAGGAAGCTTTGCAAAAAGCCTGTCAGAGTTTGGAAACCAACCGCCGCGGCTTGGGCTGCGATGGATTGGATTTGCATAAACTGGATCCTATTTTAGAAAGCCTTGAAAAACCAAGTTGGGATAGGCTTTGGCATATTAAAGATGCCATTTCTTTAGGTGTACCATTAACTTCCATTCAAAAAATAACCCGTATTGATCGTTGGTTTTTGGAACAAATAAATGAATTGGTAAAGATGGAAAAAATCTTAACCAAATATTCCATCAATAATATAGACCCTGCGGTTTTAAGATTAGCCAAAGAAAAAGGATTCAGCGACTTTCAAATTGCCTATGCCATGCGCAATTGCACCGATGATGAGGTATACGCCAAGCGCAAAGAGTTTGGAATAAACCGTGTTTATAAAATGGTAGACACTTGCTCGGCTGAGTTTGAATCAAAAACCAATTATTTTTATAGCACCTTTGATGGGGAAAACGAAAGTATTGTTAGCGATAAACCAAAAATAATAGTTTTGGGAAGTGGACCTAACCGCATAGGACAAGGGATAGAGTTTGATTACAGTTGTGTGCATGGAATTATGGCTGCTAAAGAAGCAGGATTTGAAGCCATTATGGTAAACTGTAATCCTGAAACTGTAAGTACCGATTTTGATATTGCCGATAAACTCTATTTTGAACCCGTTTATTGGGAACATTTAATTGAACTTATAGAACTTGAAAAACCAGTTGGGGTGATTGTTCAGTTGGGTGGACAAACTGCTCTTAAATTAGCTGAAAGATTAGAAGCCAGTGGCGTTAAAATAATAGGAACCACATTTAACGATATGGATGTGGCCGAAGACCGGGGCCGTTTTTCCGATTTATTAAAAGAATTGGACATCCCATACCCGCTTTATGGCGTGGCCGAAAATGCCGATGAAGCTATAGTTGTAGCTCATCAGGTGGGTTATCCTGTGTTGGTTCGTCCTTCTTATGTGTTAGGTGGACAAGGAATGAAAATTGTAATCAATGATGAAGAACTAGAACAGGCGGTTATAAAACTGTTAGGCGATATGCCGGGCAACCGCGTGTTGATTGACCATTTTCTTGACCGGGCTGAAGAAACCGAAAGTGACAGTATTTGCGATGGAGACGACGTTCACATTATTGGTATGATGGAACATATTGAGCCAGCTGGTATTCATAGCGGTGACTCAAGTGCCGTTTTACCTCCTTTCAGTTTATCGGAAAATGTAATGAAACTGATGGAGGAATATTCACGCAAAATCTGTTTTGCCTTAAATGTAAAAGGATTATTAAACATACAGTTTGCAGTGAAAAACGAAAAGGTATATGTGATAGAAGCCAACCCCCGTGCATCGCGAACGGTTCCATTTATTTGCAAAGCCTATAAAGTTCCTTATATAAACATTGCCACCAAAGTAATGTTAGGAGTAAATAAATTAAAAGATTTTACTATCACTCCGCATCAGGAAGGATTTGCCATAAAACAACCCGTTTTCTCTTTCAATAAATTTCCGGGAGTAAACAAAGAATTAGGCCCTGAAATGAAATCAACCGGGGAGGCTATTTTGTTTGTGAAGGATATAAAAGACCCATTGTTCAGGGAGCTTTACAGCATGAAGAGTATGTATTTGAGTAGGTAGAAGACCGATTCGATAAAAAGGTGTTTTTTTGCTGCATCTCTATATAAACATTTTGCAGTATGGTATCATCGTGAGGCTTGGTTGTTGAGTGATTTGTTAGGCTATGCAAATTCATTATTTTTGTGAAAAGGATTTAACATGAATATACAATCTGAAAAACTCGGGTTAATTGAATGGATTGCAACAATTAATGATTCTTCCATTATTGAAAAATTAAGAAAAATTCATGATGAATATAGCAAAACACCTGATTGGTGGGACGAGATTTCATCGGAAGATAAAGAATCCATCCAAAGGGGTTTGAAGGACATTGAAGAAGGGCGGGTTCATTCGCATGAAACAGCAAAAGGTATTTATGAAAAATACCTATAAATTAATTTGGGCGGAAGAAGCATTAGAAGGACTGAAAGAAATTTTTAGCTATTTGGAAAATAATTTTCCGCAAAAGGATGTTAAAAGTTTGCACAAAAATTTGATAAACACCTTGAAATAATTCAATCAAATCCCGAGACTTTCCGTTTATCTTTAAAATCAAAATCTGTTCGTCGATGCGTTATTGCCAAATTAACCTCTCTATATTATACATTTAGCGATGATACGATAAAGCTGATTAGCGTAAGGGATAATAGAAAAAACCAACCCAAAACGCTGCATGAAAAATAATGCGTTTTCTCTTTCAATAAATTTCCGGGAGTAAACAAAGAATTAGGCCCTGAAATGAAATCAACCGGGGAGGCTATTTTGTTTGTGAAGGATATAAAAGACCCATTGTTCAGGGAATTGTATAGCATGAAGAGTATGTATTTGAGTAGGTAGATTGAGATTTTTGGTTCGTGGGACACGAATTAAGGTAGATAATTAATTTATTGAAACACAAAGCCACTCTTTATAAGAACATATAAATCTGTATTTCTAAAAAGCTTAAAGCAAAATATTATCTTCGCCCAAAATTTATAATTATGTCAGAATCTCAAACATTAAAATTAGTTCCCTTAAACGATGTACATATAGCTGCAGGTGGAAAAATGGTGCCATTTGCAGGTTTTAATATGCCTGTTCAATATAGTGGCTTAATGCCCGAACACCATGCCATTCGTAATAATGTAGGCATGTTCGACGTGTCGCATATGGGTGAGTTTAGATTAAGAGGCCCAAAGGTGTTGGAGCTATTGCAACGTGTTACTAGTAATGATGTTTCAAAACTTACTGATGGCAAAGTACAATACAGTTGTTTGCCAAATGATACCGGTGGGATAGTAGATGACCTTTTGGTTTATCGTCACACCGAAAACGAATATTATTTGGTGGTAAATGCAGGAAATATTGATAAAGACTGGAATTGGATTAGCAAACACAATACAGCCGGAGTGGAAATGCTAAACATGAGCGACGGAATGAGTTTGTTGGCAGTTCAAGGACCAAATGCTATAAAAGTTTTACAAAAACTAACTGATGTTAACCTTTCAGAAATGGAATATTATACCTTTAAAATTGGTAAGATGGCAGGTAAGGATGATATTATTATTTCGAATACTGGTTATACTGGGGCAGGAGGATTTGAAATTTATATGACGAACGAGGATGCCGAGCATTTTTGGAATGCCATATTAGAAGCAGGACAAGAGTTTGGAATTATTCCTTGCGGTTTAGGCGCCAGAGATACCTTGAGATTAGAAAAAGGATTTTGTCTTTATGGTCATGATATTAATGATGAAACTTCACCCATAGAAGCAGGTTTGGGTTGGATTACAAAATTTGAAAAGGAGTTTACTAATTCAGCATATCACAAAGCCATAAAGGATAATAAGCCTACAAAAAAATTGGTTGGTTTTGATCTAATCGAAAGAGGAATTCCTCGTCAATATTACAAAATTACTGACGGCAAAGGCAATGAAATAGGTGAAGTAACTAGCGGAACCCAAAGCCCTACATTAAATAAACCAATAGGCATGGGTTATGTAAAAAGCGAACATTCAAAACCAGGTTCTGAAATATTTATTGAAATACGTGGCAAAGAATTGAAAGCCGAAGTGGTGAAAACGCCATTTTTGTAGAATGCATACAACCTTGAATAGCCTACTAGGCTGGACAGGGTTAAACTAAATATCATGCAAAATCGTATAACTGAACTATTTAAAATCAAATATCCTATAATTCAGGCCGGTATGATTTGGTGCAGCGGTTGGGAATTGGCTTCAGCAGTTAGTAATGCTGGAGGTTTGGGAATTATTGGTGCAGGTAGTATGTATCCTGAAATATTATTGGAACACGTTAAAAAATGCAAAGCAGCAACAGATAAACCTTTCGCAATAAATCTTCCTTTATTATACCCAGATATTGAAAAACACATTCAAACTCTAATAAACGAAGGGGTTAAAATTGCGTTTACTTCAGCTGGAAATCCAGCTACTTATACGCAATTATTAAAAGATAATGGAATAACTGTTGTTCATGTTATTGCCAACGAAAAATTTGCTAAAAAAGCAGAGGCTTGTGGAGCCGATGCCATAGTAGCTGAAGGTTTTGAAGCCGGAGGACACAATGGACGGGAAGAAACCACAACTATTTGTTTAATCCCTCAAATTGTGAATGCTGTAAAAATTCCTGTAATAGCTGCCGGGGGAATTGGAACAGGACGAACGATGTTGGCGGCGATGGCTCTTGGAGCTGAAGGAGTTCAAATGGGAAGCCGATTTGTATTGAGTGAAGAATCTTCCGCACATCAAAATTTTAAAGATGCGGTTTTGCAATCTACTGATGGAAGCACGGAATTATCCTTAAAACAATTAACGCCGGTGCGATTATTAAAAAACAAATTTTATGATGCCGTAAAGCAAGCTGAAATGGATTGTGTTTCCAAAGAAGAGCTTATAGCACTACTTGGAAGAGGAAGAGCAAAAAAAGGAATGTTTGAAGGAGATTTGGAAGAAGGAGAATTAGAGATAGGACAAATAAGCGGATACCTTAAAAATATAAAACCTGCTGCTGAAATAATCAAAGAAATAGTTGAGGAGTATAATATTGCTTTAAAAGAATTAGAAACAAAAAAACTCTAAACTGTGAGAAATTTCTGTCGAAGCAATTGCCCTCATGGGGTGTGTAAATAAAGTATAGAAAATAATAGTGAGTTTCATAACAGAAGACCTAAACAACGGAATAAAACTAATCTACAAACAGGTGCTTTCTACCCGCTTGTCGCATTTTGGTGTAACGTTTAATACCGGAAGTCGTGATGAAAACGACCAGGAAGTTGGGCTAGCTCATTTGTTGGAGCACATGCTTTTTAAAGGTACCGAAAAACGAAACTGGCGACTGATTTTAAACAGTATTGAAATGGTAGGTGGTGAAATGAACGCCTATACAACTAAAGAAAAAACCTGTTTATATGCCTCATTAATTAGCGACCATACAAAACTTGCGATAGATCTTTTAGCTGATATTTCTTTGCATTCTGTGTTTCCGGAAGCTGAACTTGAAAAGGAAAAAAAGGTGATTGCTGATGAAATAGATATGTATGCCGACAGCCCGGAAGAAATGATAGTAGACGAATTTTATGAACGAGTATTTACTAATCATGCTTTGGGAGCCAATATTCTTGGGTTAAAAAAACAAGTATTAAGTTATTCGCGGAGCGATTTAATCCGTTTTGTAAATAAACTTCACAATCAAGGACACATGGTCATTTCATATTCCGGTCCATTAAGTCTTTATAAAATAAAAAATTGGTGTGTAAATGCATTTGATACAACACAATTAAACAAGGAGGAAGTAGTTAGAAAAGCACCACATTCTTATACTCCTTTTACCATTGAAAAAGCCACTCAACATCACCAATGTCATGTGGTTTACGGCAATTTGGCGGCCAATATGTATGATAAACAAAGGATGACAGGTTTGTTGTTGGCCAATATTTTAGGAGGTCCGGCGTTGAATTCTATTTTAAATATTTCGTTGCGCGAAAAAAACGGATTGACCTATGGCGTAGATGCTTCGTACAATTATTATTCTGATGCCGGTTTATTTTATATTCAATGGACAGCGGATGAGGAAAACCTTAAAAAATCATTAAAAATTGTAAAGCAGGAGCTGCTGAAATTTGCGTCAAAACCGTTTTCGGCTAAGCAATTGGAACTTTATAAAACACAATTCAAAGGCCAATTGATTATGTCGGAAGAAAGCAATCAGGGATTAATGCTGATGATGGGAAGGAGTTATCTTGATTTTGGCGAGGTAGAACCTTTAGAAAAAGTTTTGGCCGAGGTAGATTCCATTCAAGCCAGTCAAATACAAACCATGGCGGCTGAAATTTTTAAGACCGAAACCATGAGTTTATTAATTTATAAGCAAGAGAAGGAATAGATTTATTTTATAAATATCGCTACCGGAGAGCAGTTACCATAGGTTCCATCAGGTCTTATATATCTAATATTGTCCATCAGGATTTTGTCACCAGGTTTCATATTTTCTTTAATGTTCTTTTTTAATCCTTCTGAGAATTTATTGTTAGTTACCATAAAAGCCCCAGTAAGTCCAACTTTGGGTACCAATAATACTTCATAGCTGATAATTTGGTAAACAGTTCCTCCAAGCGGAGAATCAGGTCCAACTTGGGCTGTAAGGTTTTCAATATCCATCAATTCATCAATGGTGTAGGATTCTTTTTCTGCAAATGGATATAAATAGGTTCCTCTTTTTTCAGTTAGGTTAAGGAATATTCTGCTACCTTTTTTGGAATCATCAGTGGCATTTTTTAACACAATATCATCAAAAATTATTTTACAACCTACACCTACTCTATCAACAATTTTCCTAAGTTGGTTTGACAGGTTTTCATTAGTGCCGGTAAGGCCTTCGGCATTTCCATTTTCGGGAACCACAATGCATTCATACCGTACAACCTTATACCCATTTCCTACTTTTTCTGTCCAAGCATCGTCCATTGCTATCCCAATTTTTTCAAGGGTATTAAATTCGGAAATGGTTAGATAATCACCTGACCTATATTTGTCAATGCCCATTCCAAAATCATTTTTTCTTGCTATAAAAAACGTTTCCCCCCCAATCATATAATTACCATCTTCTTTAATAACAAATACATCGATTCTGACACTATCACCCACATTGTTTTGGCCTAAGTGTCCAAAGTCAAGATTCACTGTATATCTGCCATCTTCACCCGACAGTATTCCTAATGCAGAGGAGGTGGCTAAAACTTTGGAACTATCATAGCCTTCCACTTTTATTTTAAGAGTATGGCTTTTGTCTATAAAGAAAACATTTCCATTGTCGCTTTTTATAGAAAATTTTTGAGCAAAACTTGTCGAACAAAAGAAAAGAGCGAAAAGAAGAATGATTTTTTTCATTATATCTTATTTTTTCAAAGTTTACAAAATAATAGGCGGAATTAAAAATACCTCCGTGCAAAACATGTAAACAATTTTCCATTAACATACGTTTTACATAGTATAACTTGCACACAAACCGAAGGGTAAATACTATGCAGCCCCACATTCTTAAAATGCTAATCAGAGGCGAGGATGATACTCTCGATTTTAAGCAAACTATTTCCAGTGCTTCAAAAATTGCTAAAACCATGGCGGCCTTTGCCAATCATAAAGGCGGCACTTTGTTAGTAGGTATCCGGGATAATAAAACAGTAGCCGGCATACGAACCGAAGATGAAAAATATATGCTGGATTTAGCAGCTTCTTTTTTTTGCAAACCCGAAGTAAAAATAGAAATAGAGGAGTGGGAAATAGATGGGAAATTAATTTTGGAATGCCGTGTATTGGAAGGTAAAGACAAACCCTATTATGCAAAAGATGAAGAGGGAAACTGGTGGGTTTATATTCGTGTCGCCGATAAAAGTTTGCTGGCTAGCAAAATAGTAGTGGATGTTTTAAGAAGGCAAAATCAGGCACATGGCACACAAATCAATTATTCATCAAAGGAAAAAGCCTTGTTTGAGTATTTAGCCCAAAACGAGAAAATTACTCTAAAGCAGTACAGTAAAATGTTAAACTTAAGCAGATATCGAGCGTCTAAAATCCTAGTAAATTTAATTAGTACCGGCCTAATAAGAAACCACACAACAGAAAAAACAGAGTTTTATACCTTAAGCTGATTTTAAAAATTTGATAAATTGAGGTAATAATTAGACCTTTGCATCGTTCTTAAAATTAAGATGAAACAAATAAGATTAATCGTTGTGGTAGGTTTGTTGGGAGTATTTCTTTTCTCGTCGTGTGGTGCTACCAAACGCCAAAGAAGCCCAAAAGGCTACTATAGCAGTGGCTGCAAGTGTCCTTTAAAATTCTAAATCAACAGAATGAAGTCGCGAATTAATAAAAACGATTTGTCGTAAAATTCGCCGAGTTTTAGATTTTTGGCGTTATCTTCAATATCGTGGTAATGGTTATAATCTCCCATTAAATAAAAGAAAAAGCCTTTAACCCCTCGTTCTACAAACCAGTAATGATCGCTGTTGGCAGCTTTTCCGCGACTTTTAAAGCCAGGTAAATATTTTTTATCTGCATTTCCATTAGCTATCTGCAATTTGTTAAAATAATCAGGAAAAATAGTAGCATTTACTACCGCTATCCCTTTTTCACCACTCCCCATCAAATCCAGATTAATTAAAAATTTAATTTTACCCAGTGGCAATTCGGCCCATGGATTATCGGTGTAACTTTTGCTTCCAATCAAACCGGGTTCTTCGCCTGCAAAGGCAATAAAAGCGATTGAATATTTACAAGGATTTTTCCTGAAATAATTTGCCATATCCATCATCATAGCTACACCGCTAGCGTTGTCATTAGCTCCCGGAAACATGGTTTTTCCCATCATTCCCAAATGGTCGTAATGAGCGGTGAGAACGATAAAGGAATCTTTTATTTCTGTTCCTTCAATATATCCAATTACATTATTGGCATCATGATATACCATTTTAGAACGGATATTTACCTTGATTTTTTTAGAGTTATTAGGAAAAGAGGTCTTTAAAATTTCAATCCCCGCACGGCTGTCTTTTGAAGTAGCAACGCTCCAGGTAAGTTTCCGTTGTAGAGCTATTTTTAAATTAAAAGTGCCGGCTTTGGCTAATTCTTGTTTCTCAAGCTTGTAAGATGTATCGTACAATAGCGCTGACCTTTTTCTTTTTTCAGGATAGGTTTTGTGGTCCAAAATTGGCCGAATAAACAACTTTTTCCTTATTGACGGACACCCCGGATTTAGAATATAATCTAATCCTGGAGTCAATATTTTTCCATCTATTTTCACTTTACATTTACTTGAAAAGGTGTTTACCATAAAAGAAAATGGATAGAGATACGTTGAATTTTTAAAGGGTTTTAACCCAATTGTTGTATAAAATTGCAAAATAAATAGTGCGGCTTTTTTATCACCACCCTTCACATATCCCCTTCCATAAAAGGCGTTTGAAGACAAGGTGTCGATTGTTTTTTGAGCAAATTGTCGGTTTTGGGCAAAGTTGTTTAAGTTAAAAACTGCCAGCAGAATTATAAAAAGAAAGGCCTTGAGCACAACTTCAAACTAACGTCTTTTTATTAATTAATTTATATTCAATTTTTAAATTATTTGAATGGATGATTCTCTTATTTATTAGTTTTTATAGTAGAAGGAAATCTAAAATCTAAAATCTAAAATTAGCTTACCTTCGCACCAATGAACTTTATCGAAAAACTGAAACATCGATGGGGAGCCAAGTCCACAAGTGATATTTTTATAATACTACTTGTTTTTACCTTTACCGGTTTTACATCCCTTTATATTAAAAAACCAATTTTTGAAGCTTTAGGAATTCCAAGTATAGAACCCCGATTTTTAAGAGGCGTTTGTTATACTCTAGCACTATTAGTTTTTTACAATATCCTATTGTTGATTTATGGTTTTATTTTCGGAAAGTTTAGTTTTTTCTTTGCATTTGAAAAACGTTTTTTCAGCAGAATAGTTAACATATTTAAAAGAAATCCCTAAAAAATAAGTAATAAGGATATGGAAGAAAACAAGGGATTCCAAATGACCTTAATAATAAAATATAAATTAAATTTGAAATATAAATGAGCGAGATAACCCCTAAAGACATTCTTCAAGCCTTAAGTTATGTAGACGACCCAGATCTTCATAAGGATATAGTAACTCTTGGAATGGTTAAGGAAATTGAGATAAACGGAAAAAATGTTTCGTTTACCGTAGAACTAACCACACCGGCCTGTCCAATGAAAGATATGATAGAACGGGCATGTAATAATGCTGTAAAACATTTTGTGAAAGAAGTGGAAGGCATTACAATAAAAATGAGTTCTCAAGTAACTACCAAGCGTGAGCCCACTGAAGTACTACCTAATGTTAAAAATATTATAGCAATTGCATCAGGAAAGGGCGGTGTTGGAAAAAGCACAATAGCGGCAAACTTGGCTTATGGGCTTGCACACAAAGGTGCAAAAGTTGGATTACTGGATGCAGATATTTATGGGCCTTCCATACCTATCATGATGGGATTAAGAGGTCATCAAATTGTGGCATCTGATACAGGTAAAATGATTCCGGCTGAACGTGACGGGATTAAAATTTTGTCAATAGGGTTTATGATTCGTGAGGATCAGCCCGTGGTTTGGCGCGGTCCGATGATTTCCACAGCGTTTAAACAATTTGTAAATGATGCTCTTTGGGGCGAATTGGATTATTTGATAATTGATCTTCCTCCAGGTACAGGTGATATTCATTTAACGTTAACTCAGCTTTTACCATTAACTGGAGTCGTAATGGTTACTACCCCTCAGGAAATGTCAATTGCTGATTGTAGAAGAGCCATGAGTATGTTTAAAATGCCGGGAGCTACAGCCCCAATATTGGGAATAGTTGAAAACATGAGTTGGTTTGTACCAGCAGATGCACCAGATAAAAAGTATTTTATTTTTGGAGAAGGGGGAGCAGAAACATTGTCGAAAGAATTTGATGTGCCAGTAATTGGACATGTGCCAATATTCGAAAATCTGCGTTCAAAGGCTGATACAGGAATTAATCCTTTTGATGAACATAATCTTCTTACAGAACAGCTGATTTCATTAACAGAATCTTTGGCACAACAAGTTTCTATTAAAAACAATGTATCGCTAGCGGTATAACCCTTAAAAGCATGGATGACGAAAATCTAATAATTAAATGTCTTAATACTTTATAAAATGAGATTTGGTCAAATGGCTCCGTTGCCACCGATTTGCAAAAACCTTATTTATATAAATGCTGGTGTTTTTATCTTATCAATGCTAATGCGATTTGATGTTTCGTCAATGTTGGGTTTGCACTATTTCGACAGCCCTGATTTTAGACCGTATCAAATTTTTACCTATCAATTTGTTCATGGCGGTATCATGCATTTACTGCTAAATATGTTTGGACTGTATATTTTTGGAAGCCGATTAGAGCAAATTTGGGGTGAAAAAAAGTTTCTGTTTTTTTACCTCTTCTGTGTGGCAGGGTCGGCCATATTTATATTTTTTGTGGATGCATTAAAAGTGTATAACGAAACAGGATTTTTAATGCCAAGAAATAAAGTAGCTGAAATTTCCGAGGGGGTTTCTCATATTTATAATAAAGTAACTATTGGTGCATCGGGAGCAATAATGGGTTTAATGGCCGCCTTTGCCACCATTTTTCCCAATACCGAATTATACATTATGTTTATTCCTTTTCCTATTAAAGCAAAATATTTGGCCATTGGTTACGGATTAATCGAACTATATCTTGGAGTGGCCAATGGCAATAACGATAACATTGCACATTTTGCCCATGTTGGTGGCTTACTTTTTGGCTTTTTATTAGTATTGTATTGGAATAAAACCGACAGAAATACGTTTTACTGATTATGACCCTTTGGGAAGAGATAAAATATAAACTGTTAAACAGTTCATCAGCCGTTAATAAACTGCTGCTGATAAATATTTTGGTATTTGCCGTAGTTTCTGTTTTCAGGCTTTTTATGTTCTTTTTTAATCTTTCAGATTTTGCAAATGAGGCTATAAATTATCTTTATGTTCCCGGCGATTTAAAATTATTTTTATTAAGATTATGGACACCAATTACATACCAGTTTATGCATACCGGTATTTTTCATATTCTATTTAATATGCTTATGTTCTTTTTTATGGGAACCATTTTGCATGATTTTGTAGGGTCGAAAAAAGTATGGATAACCTACTTGGGTGGTGGCATTATTGGGGCATTGGTTTTTTTAATTAGTTATAACATTTTTCCTGTATTTGCCGCATCCAAATCGTTTGGACTTTTGGTTGGTGCATCGGGAAGTGTAATGGCCATTACAGCAGCAGCAGCTACTTTAGTACCACATTATGAAATAATGCTATTTGGTGTTTTTAGGGTTAAACTAAAATGGCTAGCTTTGGGATTAATTTTATTAGATATTGCAAGTATACCTGACGGAAACCCAGGTGGAGGAATAGCCCATTTAGGCGGTGCATTTTTTGGGATGGTTTATATTTTATCAATTCAAGGTAGAGTAAATAATCCGTTTAGTAAATTATTTAATAATCTGAATAAAATAATTCCTAAAACCAGTAAGCCCGATGAAAAAAAAATATATCGCGAAAAAGTTTATTCAAATACTGAAACCAAAAGAGCCAATACCCGTCATAATAGACGAAATGCAAAACCCAATCAGGATGAAATAGATGCCATTTTAGATAAAATATCCAACTCGGGATATGACAGCCTAACTAAGGAAGAAAAGGAAATTCTTTTTAGGGCAAGTGAATAATAAAAAATGAAGTATAGTATAATTTTTAGTTTCTTATTGATTTGGCAATCATTATCAGGTCAAAATCTTACTATAAGTTCCTCATTATTGTTTGGAACGGAATCGAATAATATTAATATAAGAGCAGATAGGTGGAAAAGTGTCAAAGATCACTATAAGGACATTACTAACAAAAATGCAAAGGCTGTTTTGTTAGAAATTAAATATTCTAATCCAACGTTAATGTTAGGTTCCACCAAGTTTTATCCAGTATTAATGACAGGTTACGCAAAAGATCTTTTTTCATTTAACTATAATTATATAAATCTTCCAATTGCTTACGACTTTTCGGAATACAGTTGGTTAAATGGCCTGTTTTTAGGCAGTTCATTTCATCCTAAAAAAATCAAGGATTATAATTTCTTTATAGAATTAGGAATTGTAAATAGGCATTATCCGATTAGATTAGACGAAATTAATAATGTTGATACAGGAAATAATATTTATACAGAAATCCATTTAACCTCACATTACAAAAATAGTTTTGGTTTGATTTTCAAAACTGGAGCAGATTTAAAATTGAAAGGACGTAGTAGTATGTCATTTGGGATAATCCGTTTAGCTTCTGTTAAAACCATCGTTAATTATTATTATAAAAGAGAAGAAGCTGGTGGTAGTGGGCAATCAGGTATAGGAGATAATAATGGTTATTGGGATTCAAAGATAAATATTGGTACTTTAATTTAGGATACCATTATAATATACCGTTTAAAAAGCGTTAAAAATATTACCGACCTCTTCAAAAAAGCCAGACTCAAAAGTATAATGAAGGCTTTGAGTATTGTTTAATAATAATTTATCCTAGGTAGGTCTTCGAATAAAAGAGGTTACACTCAAATAAAAATTGGCATTCAGGCATCATAAAGTGAATAAATTCTTCTTAAATCAGGTAATTAAAGGCCGTAATTCGTATTTCTAAATTAGTAATTGATAGTAGTTAATATAATCCTCAAATACCTTAACTATCTTGTAATAGCAGGACTGTTATTAGCGTATGCTGCGCCTTACATTAACCCATCTATATTTTGGCCTGCAGCTTTTTTTGGATTATTCCATCCCGTTTTTTTGTTTCTAAATCTGTTGTTTCTTATCTATTGGTTAATTGTTAAGAAACTGCGATTTGTTTTTAATCTGGCGGCTTTGGTATTGGGTATTAGTAGTATTAATAAATTAGTAACCTTTGGGGCCGAAACATCACCGGTTCGAGAAGGAAAACTAAAAGTTGTTTCATTTAATGCCAAGCTTTTTGGGATATATGAAGACGCCAATTTTTTTGATAAGTTTTTAACAGAAATAGCCGAAAAAAATCCGGATGTATTGTGTATTCAGGAATTTTATAATTTGGATGTAAATGGTTCTACAGCTATTAAAGAAATAAAGAAAAGCACAGGATTACGATACCATTATTTACGAACGTTAAAACGCAAATCGGGGAAATCGAGGTATGGAATAATTGTTTTTTCAAAAAATAAAATTGTGGATTATGGCGATTTTGATTTTGGATATAACTCGGTAAACCTCTGTTTGTATGCTGATATAAAAGTTGATTCTAAAATAATAAGAATTTATAATATTCACCTTCAATCGCTAAAACTAGCCCGAACCGATTATGCCTTATTAAAGAAAATAGGAGAAGACACCGAGAGTACTATTCAGGTATCAAAAAATATTTATGAGAGGTTAAAAACTGCATTTATAAAACGAGGCGAACAGGCTATTTTAGTTAAAGAGAACATGAAAGCTTGCCACAAACCAATTATTTTGTGCGGTGATTTTAACGATACACCTCAATCGTTTGCCTACAATACCCTAAGTGAAAATATGAAGGATTGTTTTATGGAAAGCGGAAATGGAATAGGAGGAACCTATACAGGGCCATTGCCCACATTAAGAATTGATTATATTTTTCATGATACGTCTATGGTTTCTTATAATTATTTAGCCTCCAAAAGCTTTAGCTCCGACCATAAAATGATAGAAACAGTTATTGATATTAAATAAAATCTGATGAATTATATTGACTCAAAGCTTTCAGATTATTGTGAAACATACAGTTCGGCAGAACCGAAATGTCTTAAAGAAATTTCACGACAAACCCACCTAACACAAATAAATCCTCGGATGCTTTCTGGACATTTACAAGGTCGGTTTTTAAAAATGATTGTTCAGATGCTTCAACCAAAAAATATTCTGGAAATAGGAACTTATACTGGTTATTCTGCAATCTGTATGGCCGAAGGCTTGAAATCTGGGTGTAAAATTGATACGATTGAATTTAATGAGGAGTTGGAAAGCGACATTTTAAACAACATTGAAACCGCAGGACTTAAAAATAAAATTAGACTTCATATTGGGGATGCTTTAAAAATCATTCCTCAAATATTAGAAACAGTACATTTTGATTTGGTATTTATTGATGCAGATAAACAAAATTACCCTCAATACTTTAATCTTCTTAAAGATAAACTGAAATCTGGAGCAGTTATTATGACCGACAATGTTTTGTGGAGCGGAAAAGTAATCGATACTTATGAATTACAAAATGACTTGGAAACTAAAATTATTCATCAATTTAATGAAATGATAGTAGCGGATAATTCATTTGAAACAATACTTTTACCTATCAGAGACGGAATTAGTATAGCTCGGAAAAAGTAATAAAAATTTCGCTTCTCCATTAATTAAAAGATATATAAATAAGAGATTATCTGCTAGATTTTAAAATATGTTTTAATTATAGAGTCTTCTGAAAGAGGATAGTTTAACCTTTTTTAATTTGAAAATAGTAGTAAAATGCCGTTAGATGGGATTTTATAACTTGAAAACTTCCCCAATAACAGTTTAATTATTTTGAGTGATCTTGGTAATTAGCGAATTAATCGTGTATCTATTATTTTTGTAATATGCTGGTAAAAACTTATGGTAGTGCAGTGTTTGGAGTAAATGCCCATAAAATAACCATTGAAGTAAATATTGGTCAAGGCCAATTGAATTATTTTATGGTGGGATTACCTGATAATGCTGTAAAGGAAAGCCAACTTAGAATAGAAACTGCTGTTAAAAACAATGGGTTTAAAATGCCCCGCGAACGAGTAGTTGTAAATATGGCTCCCGCCGATATTCGCAAAGAAGGTTCTGCCTATGATTTATCAATAGCAACAGGCATTTTGGCGGCATCTGGCCAAGTTAATGCCGACAAGTTGGAACAGTTTGTAATAATGGGTGAATTGTCCTTAGATGGCGGAGTATTGCCTATAAAAGGAGCATTGCCTATTGCCGTGCAGGCCATAAAAGACGGTTTTAAAGGAATAATACTTCCTGCTCAAAATGCTCGAGAAGCGGCCATTGTAAAGGATTTGGAAGTGTATGGGGTTCAAAATCTGGCACAATTGGTTGGTTTTTTAAATGGTGATTCAGTTATAGAACGAACAATCGCTGACCCACGAAAAGATTATGAAGATCAAAACGGAGTTTTTGCAGTTGACTTTGCCGATGTTCAAGGGCAGGAAAACATAAAACGGGCTATGGAAATAGCTGCAGCTGGCGGACATAATATTATTTTGATTGGCCCGCCGGGCGCTGGAAAAACGATGTTGGCCAAGCGATTGCCAACTATTCTGCCACCTATGACACTTCATGAAGCGTTGGAAACCACAAAAATTCATTCGGTAGCCGGCAAGTTAGGCGACAATGCCTCCTTGGTTG
>CANIKO010000021.1 GCA_947468275.1 Bacteroidota bacterium | reverse complement strand
CAGCGAAAACCCCAAATAATGTGAAAATACTGCAACCTGACCAAAAAATGGGTATAAAAATAATATATCAAAACGCCTTAGAACACCTTTTAAATAAGGTGTCTTCAACGATTGGTGTAAGATTTAGGTTCGACTCCCCGCAACTCCACTCCACTTAAACCTCCAAGGACCTTAAACTTTGGAGGTTTTTTTATCCATCATAAATTAATATTATTCAAACGCAACTTTTGTACTATTTTAGTGGTCTTGTTATACAATGAATATTTAAATTAATATGAAGAAAACAGTACTTTTGATTGGCCTGATACTTTCATTGGCTGGATTTGCGCAACAACGCAAACTTTCCTACACGAATTCAAATCTTCCGATTTTTATTAATAAATCAGGAGATACCCTCAGTAAAGCATTAATTGGAGGGTTAAATCAGCCGCAATTTCAAGCACTAGATATTAATAATGATGGCAAAAAAGACCTAGTTATTCATGACCGTTCGGGGGGGATTATTTTACCTTATATAAATAAAGGCAATAATGATATTACTACCTATGAATATAGCCCTAATTATGTGAGTGCTTTTCCTAAGATTGACAATGCCTGGTTTCTATTAGTAGATTATGACAATGATGGCAAGGAAGATTTATGGACTAAGATAAATTTCAGAACTGTATTGTTTAGAAACGTAACTAAAGCAGGTGACAAAAAAGTAAAATTTGCTCAAATATCCTCTTGGCTTGTGGCCTATAATTTTGGTTCACCACCATTGGATAGCAACAGTATTTCTTGTGATAATTTCAATATCCCAACAATAGCCGATGTGGATGGAGATGGTGATGTAGATATTTTTTCCTATCAGGCCAATGAAGGTAATTTGCTTTTATATAGAAATATGACTGCAGATTTTAAATTACCCATTAGTCCTCCCGTTTTTGATTTGGCTGATTTTTGTTGGGGAAGTTTTATAGATACCACTTTTGATGGGATTAGAGTGTTTCCATGTACTTATAAAATTTACCGCAAACATGGTGGAGGCTCTACACTTTTATGGTTTGATAATGATGATGATGGTGATTTGGACTTGCTTATGGGAAATGCCGGAGGTCCAAATTTAATTTATTTAGAAAATGGCAAAAAAGACCTCAACTTGACTTACGACAGCATAATTCATTACAATGGTCATTGGCCCGCAAGCACCACACCGGTAAATATAAAATCCTTTGCAGGAGCTTTTATGTTGGATGCTGATGGTGATGGTGTAAAAGATATTTTAGTGGCTCCCAACCAAACCGACAAATCCTATTATTTTGAAGAAACCGAACAAGTTTGGTTTTATAAAAACACAGGAACCAACAAAAAACCAATCTTTAAATTTGACAAAAAAAATTACTTCACCGATGAATTATTAGACCACGGAGCTTATACCGATCCTGTATTGTATGATATTGACAATGATCAGGATTTAGATTTAATCATGGCTTCAAATGGTGATTATGCTAAAACAGGCGACCAGAACTATCGACTTATTCTTTATAGAAATATTGGAACAAAAACCAAACCTGTTTTTAAGTTGGAGAACGAAGATATTTGGGGATTAAGTAATGATTCTATACAATTTCTTTCCGTTTCTTTTGGTGACTTAAATGGCGACGGCAAACCCGATATGGTGGCCGGCAATTATTTTGGAAGTCTGTATTTTTATAAAAATATTGGAACAAGTACCACTTGGGCTTTTACTAATCCTATCAAAAACTATGGAGGGGTAAGAGTTGAAGGAGAAAGGAGCACGCCGCAAATTATAGATTTGGATAAGGACGGATTGCTAGATTTGGTGATAGGCGAAAAAGCAGGAAATTTTAATTATTTCAGAAACACCGGAAATACGACTAACCCTGTATTTGCATTAGCGGATGATACCTTGGGCACCGTAATGATTAATGAAGTTACCGGGCATGAAATTGACGGGGCGCCTATTTACTATTGGTTAGGGGATGCTTCCGGAAAAATATCAGATTTGGATAATGATGGAAAATATGACCTTATTAGTGGCGGTGACGAAGGAAAGGTGCGCTGTTTTATGTTTGATACCTACAGTCAGTTAAAATATAAAGAAGACACCTCAATCCTTTTCGATTCGGCCTACCTGAGGTATACCACTCGCGATTTTGGGGCACAAACAAGGCCTGCTGTAGGCGATTTGGATGGCGACGGTGTTAAAGATTTAATAATTGGAAACAACCGCGGTGGAATTAATTTTTTGAAAGGTTCTGTAATAATTAACAGTATAATTACTTTAAGAAAACAAGCTGAACCTCTTGTATATCCCAACCCTAACAATGGACAAGTATTAAACATAAATAAAAAATCAAATGAACGTTTTACTTTTTCATTGTATGATTTGTCGGGAAGATTAGTGCAACAAGAAACATCAGCAGCCGGAACCGAAACGCACCAAATGAAACTTTCTGCCATAACAGATGGTATCTACATTCTTCAATCTTCGGGGGCCACTAATACCAATTATTTTACACGAGTTACGGTTTTTAAAGGCAACTGATTTTAATAAGATCCCGACTTACTTTTTGTTTTTCAATACGGTATACATGATATTAATCATAAATTCCGAATAACTTCTGCAGTAAATTTGATTTCTTAATTAAAGGGGAATGAAATTTAAATTATTGGTTCTATGTTGCATCGTTGTTGGAATTATTTCGTGTAAAAAAGATACCGTAGTACTTGAACCTGGAGCGTTAAAATTAACGGTAAAATATAGTATTGACAACGATTCTTTACAGTTTGATACCATTAAATATTTGAATGCTGCAGGCAATAAATACAGCTTAAGTCATCTCGAATACTTTATTTCAGGAGTTACATTTTACAAATCAGACGGATCATCGTTTATATCCAATTCCGTTTTTTATATCAATGCCCAGAAACCTATAAGCAATTCATTGTTTGTGAGCAATATTCCACAAGGAACCTACTCTTCCATATCGTTATTAATAGGACTTGATTCGAATACCAACAAAACAAATTTTTTACCCAATATACTTGATAATATAAATATGGCTTGGCCCGATGCCATGGGCGGTGGCTATCATTTTATGAAAATGGAAGGGTATTTTAAAGATAAAGCCGGTGTAAAGCAAGATGGTTATGCTATGCATTTGGGTAGAAACAATAATTTGGTTAAGATAAATTTGAGTTACCCAATAATAATTACCACAGATTTACAAACCAAAACACTCACCATGAATATTAATGAGTGGTATAAAAATCCTTCAAATTATGACTTTGAAACGGACGGAAATTATTCAATGGGTTTGCCTAATGCGATGTCTAAATTAGCTCAAAATGGAAAAGATGTATTTACTATTAAATAAAATGAAAAGCGTTGGACTAGTTTTAGGTTTAATAATTATGTCCACTCTTGTTTCGTGTGTCAAAAATCCGCCGGAATCAAGTTTTAAAACCACACCTTATGATATTAAAGTTCCTAAAGGATTTCCTGTTATAACTTACAATCCATTAAATCCAATGACCCAAGAAGGGGTAGCCTTGGGGCGAAAATTATATTACGACCCTATTCTTTCAAATGATGGTCGGTCCTGCTCACAATGCCATTTTCAAGCTAATGGTTTTACAACTTTTGCCTCCAATTCATTGGTTCACGCCAACCTAGCTTGGAGTACCAATTTTTTGTGGAAAGGCGAGGTGTCGGGAACTTTGGAAGACCAAATGGTATTTGAGGTAACCAAATTTTTTAGTACCGATGTTTCAAAATTAAATGCCAATGAAGAGTATAGGGGTTTGTTTAAAAAAGCCTTTAATATTACTACCATTACCGAAAAAGATGTGGCCTATGGTTTGGCTCAGTTTTTTAGGGGATTGGTTTCTTATAATTCTAAATTCGACCAATTTTCAAGGGGAGAAACAGATTTGTCGCCATCCGAATTGAACGGTTATATATTATTTACCACCGAAAAGGGTGATTGTTTCCATTGTCATTCTATTCCTTTAACTACAGATAATTCTTTTAGAAATACCGGTTTAGATTCCGTTTATAATTCAACCAATTGGGGACGCTATGAAGTAACCCACAACCCGCTGGATAAAGGTAAATTTAAAGTTCCTACGCTTCGCAATATTGAATTATCAGCACCCTATATGCATGACGGACGGTTTGCAACCTTGGCCGAAGTCATAGAACATTACAATTCAGGAGTTAAAATTTCCTCTACCATTGACCCCATCATGACCAAGCCGGGTAAACAATATGGTTTGAAGTTGAGTGTTCAGGAAAAAAAGGATTTAATTAGCTTTTTGAAAACCCTAACTGATACGACATTTATTAATAACAAGGCGTTTTCAAAACCTTAAAATTCAGTAAGAAATTAATTCCCCTATTTCCCCTTCTTCTTAAAATACCTTCTCAATAAAAAATTGTGTTGAAGGGCTTCTAAATCCTCATCTAGTTTTTTGGAGCTAGTTTCTAGATTGGTAATAGCTGCTTTCAATTCATTCCCTGTTTTTTCATCATGAAGTATCACCCCTAAAGGACTTTTAGAATTGGTGCTGGCACTTTTTAAATTACTAACCAATTGTTTCGCTGTATCCGAAATATTCTGAAATTGAACCATTGATTTTTTTAATGAATTGAATACTGTTGTATCCGTCACTAATTGATTGGCCAAAGTGCCTTTATCATTCAGTTTTGAGCTAAAATCTGAAAGTTTTGCAATCATTTTTTTGGCATTAATACTAGCTTGCTGCAATGATTCGGTGGTGGCTGCTATGGTATTATAAAGGGTTTCGTCTTTTAATAATTTACCAATACTTCCTTCGCCATTGGCAAGCTTTATACTCATATTTTTAAGGTTATTGCTAATCACCAAAAAGTTACGGTTGTTTTCTTGAAAGGTGTTCATCATATCCTCGGTAGTAAATGTTTTTTCAATACCCAAGGTATCTCCTTCTTCAATTGGCGGTGCTTTTTCGGTACCTCCATATATTACAAGAATCTTATTGCCGATTAATCCATCGGTACTTAGCTTTACTTTGGCATCCTTGCGAATGTAGGGCACTGATTTTTCATCAATTTTCATGACTACCTTAACCCGCGATTTTCCTATAAAATTAAGTTTGCTTACGGTCCCTATTTTTACCCCCGAAAACCAAATATTGTTGCCCGGCTGCAATCCACCTACATCGTCAAACAGCACGGTAACTTTAATTTTTCTTACAAATGTTTCGTGCAGGTTTCCTACAGTAAGTATTCCGGCCATTAAAAAAAGTAAACCTACAATAATAAAAAGGCCTACAAGTATTCCTCGTTTTTTGGGTGAAGTAGTCATTGGTTACGTAATAAAATTATAATTAAAAAAACTCTTAATTTGTTCGTCATCGGTACTAAATACTTCCTCAAAATTTCCCATTTTCAAAAATCTCCCCTCTAGCAACATAGCCACCCTGTCGCCTGTTACTTTGGCACAAGTTAGGTCATGAGTAATAATTATCGAGCTGGTATTGTAATTTTCCCTTACCTCGTTTATCAAATTATTTATTTCAGTACTTGTTATTGGGTCAAGCCCTGAAGTGGGTTCGTCATAAAGCATTATTTCAGGTTTTAGTATTAATGTTCTTGCTATCCCAATTCGTTTTCGTTGGCCACCAGAAAGGTCGGCTGGCATTTGTTTCATTTTTTCTTTTAACCCCACCGCATTCAAAACCTCTTCTACAGCACGGTTTATTTGTTTTTTGGTCAAATTTTTAACATTCATTTTTAACGGAAATTCAAGGTTTTCTCTAACATTCATACTGTCGTATAATGCACTGTTTTGAAATGAAAACCCAACTCTTAACCTTAATGCGTCCAACTCTTTTCCGCTAAGATTTTCAACCTCTTGTCCAAGTACATTTACTCTTCCTTTATCAGGTTTTAATAACCCTACAATAATTTTTATTAATACAGATTTGCCCGTACCCGACCTGCCGAGCACCACCACATTTTCGCCTTTAAACACATCCAAATCCACTCCTTTCAACACCTGTAAGTCGCCAAATGATTTATAAAGTCCTCGGATAGAAATTACAGGAGTAGGATTATTAAGGTTTGTATCTGACGGGTGCAATTTCATTTTTATAATCAATAATACCGTATCCAATTAGATACTTGAACAATCACAATTTCTTCAATAAATACCAAAAACATGGATAATACCACCGCTTGATTTGCTGCCCGGCCAACACCTTGTGTGCCTCCACTCGCATTAAATCCTTTATAGCAACCAATTACTCCAATGGTAAAACCAAAGATTATAGATTTAAAAATCGAAGTATAAATATCCAAAAAGCTGATGGAGGAAAACCCATTTTCAAAAAAACTTATAATGCTAGTATCTTCATGGGCATGAACATTAAAATAGGAACCTAGAAGAGCCACAAACCCGCAATACAAGCCAAGTATTGGCACTGTAATGGTGGTGGCAAGTATTCGGGTAACCGCCAAATATTTAAACGGATTGATGGCCGAAACTTCCATGGCTTCTATTTGTTCGGTCACTTTCATTGAGCCTAATTCGGCCCCAATACTAGAACCAACTTTGCCCGAACAAATAAGCGAAGTAACCAAGGAGGCCAAAGCCCTTACTATGGCAATAGAAATAAGAGAAGGCAACCATGAAGTGGCTCCAAATTCAGCCAAAGAAGGCCGCGACTGTTTCGTAAAAACAATGCCAGTTACAAAACCAGTTAATGTGATTAAAGCTAACGAACGGCAACCTATTTCATAACATTGATGAATAATTTCGCCAAAATGAAAGGGGGGTTTAAATGCTTCTCTAAAAAAACGCAGTACGAATTGCCATGCATTATAAACGTCAGTGAAATATTGATCAATTCCCTGAGAGAAGATGTGATGTCTGGATTTTGAATGGCTCACAAGCTCTATTCTTTACAATTTGAAACGGATTTGAAATATGATGTAAAGGTAAATAATTTACTAAAGAAGGGATTATATAATTTCATTAAAATATTTCATAATTCTTTGATTCTGCATTATTATTAAGAACCAAATTTATGGCACTGAGGACTCATTGAAGCAAAGTCTACTTCAACCCTTTTAGTATATTTTCTGCTGCACTTTTAAATTCTCCATTCAAAGAAATAATGATTTTTAAAGCCGCTTTGGCTTCTTTGGTTTTCTTTAGTTTTATAAGAGATTGTGCATTTAAAAACAATCCTTCTTCATAATATGGGGAGAAAGGATTTTTGATAATAAGCTTTAACGATTCAATACATTTAGCGAAATTGTTTTGTGTAAAATGGCTTTTAGCTAATGCAAAATTGGTGGAGTCATTAAAGTTTAAATATTTGGATACGGAATAAGTATTTGAAACTGCATCATTATTTATGTTTGAATTGCTCATTGGAGCGGGTATTGAAGTGGCCTTGCGTGAGGCCGAAGTGGTTTTATCCTTTTTTGAATATTTTGACTCTTCTGTCTTAGTCACAGAATAAGTTCCTGTTTTATTAATCTCAACATTATCCAAAGAGTATGATTCCATTGATGGAGGGGCGGTAGCACTATAACTATAACTTACTTTGTTTTCAAAAGCTAGAGCTATCCCGCGAGGAACTGTGTCTGTAGGAGGCAAGATAACATAATGCGAAGTGTCGGGTGATTTTTCGTTTTTCGTAATCTTTTTCAAATCATCCATACTCATGCTACCGGCTCCCATATCTTCCACAGGCATTTTTGCATCTTCTCTATCTTTACTTTCAAAAACAGGAACCTGTTCAATAGTTGGGGCGGTATTTATTGCCAATGGAATCTCTTTTTTTTCAGAGTCATTTGCTGTGGTGTTTGACTCATTTTTAAATTCTGATTTTACCTCGGTTTGCTTGGCTATAGATATTGAATCTGTATTAATTGTAACAATGGGTTGAGTTGTATTTACCCAAAACCAACTTAGCCCGATTCCAAAAATTAATACCGCTGCAGCACTCCAATACCAAAATACCCCGAGTTTTCGCTTTGGTTCTACCAACTCATCTACCTTGTTATTGATTGCTGTTACAGTTTGCCCTAGGTTTTTTGGTTTTGCCATAGCATCAATACCATCCTTAATATCAGAGCATATCTCGCAGGTTTCGACATGATGCTGTATTATGTCGATTTCAGTTTGGCTTAGTGTTTTATTACTATAGCCAAGCCAAAGCTTATCGGTTATGCAAAATTGCTGATCCATGTTATTAATGTTAGCCAAAGTATAAAATCTTTGTTACCCAATAGTATTTTTAAATTTCGTTTCCCATTTTGAATGCTGCTTTTTACGTCGTTATTACTATATCCGGTAAGTTGGCATATTTCATCATAACTTTTTTGTTGCAAATAAAATAGCTCAATGCATTCCCGTTGTTTGTCTTTTAATTCTTTAATAGCTTTTTCTAGGGTTTGTAATTGTTGTTCTTTATCTAATTCTGTAATGTCTTGATGTAAAAAACTTTCCAATTCCATAAATGTATTTTCATCGTTTATATAGACCGTGTTTTTACTCATTTTCATTTTCTGCTTGCGCAATTGCATAAGGCTGTAATTACGGCACACGCTATGAAGCCAGCTTTTAAAATTTTGAATTTCGTGTTTTTTTAAGTCTTCAAATAATTTTTCAAATATGCTCATGGCTGCATCTTGAGCCGCTTCTTCATTTTTTAAATATTTATTGCAAACGGCAAAACACATTAGGGAATGCCGTTTAAAAAGCTCGCCAACTGCCATCTTATCGCCGCTATTCCGGTAATGTGTTACCAGTTCATCGTCGGTTTGATGGTTTATTTTGAGCGACATTTTTGGCAAAGATTAAAAAAAAATCCAAGCGTTTATGGAATTTTAAAATAAATGACATCCACCTTCTAAACATTTAAAATAAAAACACCATGAATCAATCATCAAAACGTAACCGTCATACTAAAATGTATGTTTTATTAATTTTATTAAGCTTAGGTTTCTCAACGTTAGCTCAATCTTCAAAGACGTATACCCCAAAACTGCAAAAGGTAACTGTTTATCTTCAAGGAGCCCATTTATATTACAATGAAAATGTGACCCTTCAAGCCGGAAACAACGAACTTATTTTTGAGAATATTTCTCCTTACATCAATGTGGCATCATTACAGGCGGCCAGCAAAGGCGCCGTGGTAATGGAAGTGAAACATCAAATAAAGTATAAGGAAAAAGCAATAGTCACTCGAAAATACGACAAGGAAATCGAAAATGTTTTGGACTCATTGGAGGATATTGCCTATGCTATGAAAGACATTGATAACAAAGTGTATGTGCTTGAAACAGAAAAAAGTATGTTGATGAATAACCGAATTATTAGGGGCCAGCAATTGCGTGATTCATTACCAACATTGCGCGATGGTATGGCATTTTTAAAAGAAAAACTTAATTCCATATATGAGCAAAGTCTTAAACTGGAACGCATGAAAGTTAAATTGCAAAAGCAAAAAACAAAACTTGATGTTCGTTATAATTCTTTAATATTACTGCAATCCGGACAGGATGATTACAACAGAACGGCTGCCCAGCAAGTGAATCAGGTAGTTGTTACACTCTTTAGTGATGCAGCCACTATAACTCAGGTTAACTTTAATTATTTTGTGCAAAATGCCAATTGGGTGCCGGTATATGACTTACAAGCTACGTCGGCTACCAATAATTTTAACTTAAAATATTTTGCCAATGTCACCCAAACCACTGGAGTGGAATGGACCAATGTGCCTTTAACCCTAAGTACCAGCAACCCAAATGAAACCAATGTGAAACCTGAATTGAGTCCTTGGTATTTAAGTTTTATGGAATATTTAAGAAATGATAAATTGTCAAAAACCCTTTCGAATGCAAGGGTTCCGATGCAAATGGAAAGCGTATCTATTAAGAAAAAAAGTACTAGAGATGGCTATGATGATGTGGAGGAAGATCAAAAATATGTTCAAAATTATGTTCAGATAACTGAAAGTATAATTCGAACAGAGTATGAAATAAAATTGAACTATACTATTGCAGCCGATGGCAAAATGCACAAGGTTTTAATAAATCAAAAGGAAGTGCCAATGATTATGGAGTTTGCCGCGGTTCCAAAAGTATGTGCTGATGCCTTTTTGTTGGCTAAAGTTACTGGTTGGGAGGATATGAACATTATACCCGGCAATGCCCGACTTTATTTTGATGGCGGCTATGTTGGTGAAATGTATTTGGATGCTTCTACAACATTAGATACCTTAAACGTAAATCTGGGCCGCGATAAAACCATAGCTATTACACGCAAAAAGATTAAAGAAAATTTTAAGGTAAAAGTACTTGCCGATGATAAAGTAGAAACTAGAACGATTGAAATAGTGGTTCGCAATACCAAAAATGTTCCTGTGGAAATAGTATTAGAAGATCAAATACCGATAGCTACAGGAACCAACGAAATAAGAGTAGACTTGCTTGAAAGTGATGGGGCTGCTTTGGATGAAGCCACAGGCAAATTAACATGGAAGGTGAAACTGAAAGTAAAAGACACAAAGAAAATAATCTTTACCTATCAAATTAGGTATCCAAAAGGAAAAACAATAGCTGGGTTGTAAGTTGAATTTTTAGTTGCATAATTTATTGCCGTCGGTTTAAATCGACGGCAATTTTTTAATAAAAACGATAATTTAAAGTCTGTCAACTATTACCATTACATTATTATTATGACTATAAATGAAGCGAATAGACATAATACGACTTAATTTTTGTAGTTTTGCGGACTTTTAAAAATTCATGCAAAATATAAGAAATATTGCCATCATTGCCCACGTTGACCACGGGAAAACAACTCTTGTAGACAAAATGCTTTTAGCTGCTAAAGTTTTCAAGGACCACGAAACACCGGGTGAATTGATTATGGATAGCAACGATTTGGAACGTGAACGTGGGATTACCATTTTGGCGAAAAACGTTTCGGTAAATTATAAAGGTACCAAAATTAATATTATCGATACTCCTGGTCACAGTGACTTTGGTGGAGAGGTAGAGCGTGTATTAAACATGGCTGACGGGGTTTTGTTATTGGTGGATGCTTTTGAAGGCCCAATGCCACAAACGCGTTTTGTATTGCAAAAAGCGATTCAATTAGGAAAAAAACCAGTTGTTGTTATAAATAAAGTTGACAAGAAAAATTGCACCCCGGATAGCGTGCATGATTCGGTTTTTGATTTGATGTTTAACTTGGATGCTACCGAAGATCAGTTAGATTTTCCAACAGTATTTGGAAGTGCTAAAAATGGCTGGATGAGTTATGACTGGAAAAATGAAACGGATAATATCGAAGCATTATTTGAAACCATTATAAAATATATCCCTGCGCCAAAACCTGAGGTTGGAACTTTGCAAATGCAAATAACATCTTTAGATTATAGCAGTTATACAGGTCGTATTGCTATTGGAAGGGTCAATCGAGGCACTATTAAACAAGGCCAAACGGTTTCATTAATTAAAAAGGACGGAAGTATAATTAAAAATAAGATTAAGGATTTATTTGTTTTTGAAGGTTTTGCTAAGATGAAAATTGCGGAAGTACACGCTGGTGATATTTGTGCCATTTTCGGATTAGAAAATTTTGAGATTGGTGATACTGTTTGCGATGTTGAAAATCCTGAGGCTATGATTGGGATTTCTATTGACGAACCCACCATGAGTATGGTTTTTACAATTAACGATAGTCCATTTTATGGTAAAGAAGGAAAGTATGTAACCAGCCGACATCTAAAAGACCGTTTAGAAAAGGAATTAGAAAAAAACTTGGCCATGCGCCTAGAAGATACAGGAACCGCTGATACTTTTATCGTTTTTGGTAGAGGTATTTTGCATTTATCGGTGTTAATCGAAACTATGCGTCGTGAAGGGTATGAACTTCAGATAGGACAGCCACAAGTTATTATAAAAGTAATTGATGGTAAAAAATGTGAGCCAATTGAAGAACTAACTATTGACTTGCCGGAAGAAGTTGCAGGAAGAGCTATAGAAATGGCTAATCAACGCAAGGGTGAGATGAAAGGAATGAATCCAAAAGGCGATAGAATGATATTGAGCTATCATATACCTTCTCGAGGCTTGATAGGGTTAAGAAATCAATTATTAACTGCCACAGCGGGCGAGGCAATCATGAGCCATCGTTTTATCGGTTTTGAGCCCTATAAAGGCGAAATACCAAGTCGTATCAGTGGTTCTATGATTAGCATGGATAATGGCACTGCAATTCCTTACAGTATAAACAATTTACAAGATAGAGGAACTTTCTTTGTAGATCCAGGAGAACCTGTTTATGAAGGACAAATTATGGGTGAACACACACGACCTGGAGATTTGGTTGTAAATTTAACAAAAACGAAAAAACAAAGTAACGTTCGCGCATCAGGAACGGATGAAAAGGCGAGAATTTTCCCGGCGGTTAAGTTTTCATTGGAAGAAGCTTTAGAATATATTCAAGCCGACGAATATGTAGAAGTTACTCCAAAGTCAATAAGACTAAGGAAAATATACCTAAAAGAATCCGATAGAAAACGATATGGGAAGGCAGTTACAGAAACTATATAAAATATTTTAGAAAACCCTTGACTAAAAAGTAATAATTATTATTTTTGCAGTCCTTTAAAATTCCTCCTTAGCTCAGCTGGTTAGAGCATCTGACTGTTAATCAGAGGGTCGCTGGTTCAAGTCCAGCAGGGGGAGCCAAACTAGAAAAGCCATCAGAAATGATGGCTTTTTCTTTTTAAAGCAAGCCCTAGAGGTGGTTGCATCTTCTAACAATTACTCACAAAAAAGAGGGTTGGTTAACCTAAATTAAACTTTGCGTGAAAAATAATCAGGTTTAATTACTCGTTCTATTATTGTAATAAATGTGTTGTAGCTTTTTATAAATTCATAATTATCCCTAGGGCTAGGGGAATTAATCTTTACCAAGAAAATAAAATATTTTTAGAAAATCAATTAAAAACAATACATTTGATTTAAAAAAATACTCAACTGAGTGGCGCATATATCTACCAAGGTGGATATACATATGCATAATATTCGCATATTTACAAGTTAACAGTAATGTTATGACGACCAAGCAAATATCAACCGCCAGAAAATAAAATATGACAGTAGAACTATTCAATAAAGAATTTGAAGGTATCGTAGGACAATTAAAATCTTATATTCTAAGAATTACAGCAAGCATAGCAGACGCAGAAGATATTGTTCACGATACCTATTTAAAGGCGCTTGACAAATTGCACACATTCCGCGGTAACTCTTCCCTAAAAACTTGGCTATTTACTATCGCTTCCAACTTGGCAAAAGACAATTTAAGAGCACAAAAGCGCTGGACAGAAAATGTAACTGACATCACTAAGGAGGCGGCACTAAATAACAGACAGTTTTTTGAAGAAGCAATGAATATCCGAATGACTTCACCTCATGGACAATACGAAGCAAAAGAGCATATTGCTTTTTGTTTTACTTGTATCTCAAAATCATTACCGTTAGAGCAACAACTTTGTGTTTTCCTGAAAGAGGTTTATGAGTTTAAAGTTTCTGAAATAATGACCATACTCGGAACTACTGAAGCAATGGTAAAATATTATCTGCATACAGGTCGGTCAAAAATGATTAACATTTTTGAAGGACGATGTGCTTTGATTAATAAAGAAGGAGTTTGCCATCAATGTTCCGAACTCAACGGAATTTTCAATCCAAAACAAAATACACAAGTAGAATTAATGAAAATTGATTTAGTTAAGAAAGCTGAAAAAGGGGATAAAGAACATTTATTTGATTTAAGGATGCAGATTTTAAAGGAGATTGACCCATTTAAATCAAAAGCATCAGAATTGCAACTTCATCATTTAGAGCACAATAGGCAAGTTATGGAAAAGTATTTGGAAAAAACTGTTGATTCATCCTATCGTTTTGCTTTGCCCAATCGTCAAAATAGAAAACAAAATGAAAGTAATTAAAGTAGAATATACAACAAAAGCAGAGTTTGCAGAACAAAATCAAATCAATATAATGAATGTAATGACAGATTTGCAAAATGCAAATCATCAGGGCATCAATTACAATGCTTGTTTATCCGCTGACAATAAAACATTTATTCATACCGCATTTTTTAAATCCAATGAAGACCAGAAATTTTTGAATGATTTACCTTCTTTCAAAAGTTTTCAAGAGCAATTAAAATCTAGCGGACTTGAAGTTCCGCCCAATCAAGAATTGCTAACTATTATTGGTTCATCAAACAACATTTTTAATTCTTAAAACAAATCAAAATGAAAAATGAAATCGGAACTAAAGAAAAACCTTTAGCTTTAAAAACGCCCCCATTGACATCGGAATATACTATGCACGTGGACGAAAAGAATGGTGTGGACGTTTTAGTTTGCACAGTTGGCAAAACAGTTTTGCTTTATGACATCCGTTGCCTTTCCGACTTACACTCAATGCTAAAAAAGCACGGTGACTGGATGGAACTTGGAAGTGCTGACGAGCAGAAACCTGTAAAGGACGGAACGGTAGAAGCTTGGGGACGTTCAGAGAAAAATCCGATTAAAGGTTGGTATGGGCTAAAAAAAGGACTTCGTGGACGCTTCGGAATGTATATTCCACCGTTAATGGAAAAACTTGGACTTGCTGAAGTAACACATGATGCAAAGGGGAATAAAATGAAAGCGAAGTAACAGCGGACAGAAAAGCACTAATAGTTAAAGCACCTACCCCAAAGCCTATCTAACAAATACCTTAGTGCACTATAAACCTTCAGTTCATTCCAGAATTGTTTCGAGAATAGACCATTTTGGGTAGCTCAGAAGCCATCAAAAATGATGGTTTTTTTATGAATAAATATTATTTGGAGGGTGTTTAAAAATATTGAAAGTCAATTTTACATTAAATCTAATTACCAATAGAATCCAATGCTTGAGTGATATCATCAATAATATCCTCATAATTTTCAATACCAACGGATAGTCGTATCATTTTTTCTGTTATCGAAAGTTCTTTTTTAAGAGTGTCATCAACGTCAATGTGGGTCATTGTGGCGGGGTGTTCTGCAAGGCTTTCGGTGCTTCCTAAACTTACGGCCAATTTTATAAGTTTTAATGCATTTAAAAATTTAAAGGCCTCCTTTTCTAAACCTTTAACATCAAACGAAATCATACCTCCATTGGTAAGGCATTGTTTGTTTTTAATGGCAAATTGTTCTCCGTCTTTTTCTGTAAGATTACCCAAAAAATATACCTTTTCTACCCTTGGGTGATGGTTTAAAAATTGTGCAACCTTATTGGCATTATAGGCATGGGTATCCATTCTTACCTTTAAGGTTTCTAAGCTGCGCATAAGCAACCATCCTGTGTTGGGACTAGCCATGTTGCCTAAAAAGGTTCTTAAGCCTTTCACGCGCCTCATAAGCCCTTTATTACCCAAACAAGCTCCTGCAATTACATCGCTATGACCGCCAATATATTTGGTGGCCGAATACAATACCAAATCAGCCCCATGCCTTAAAGGATGCTGCCAGATTGGGCCTAAATACGTATTGTCGACAGCTAAGTATACTTCCTTTTCGCTAGTAGAAAATAGTTTTGCTATTTCTTTGCTGCCTCCTATATCAATTAAATCGTTGGTAGGATTGGCAGGGGTTTCAATATAAATCAAAGCCAGCTTATGTGCCAAGCCTGAATCATTCACCATTTTAATAATGTCTTCCTTTGATTGCCCCACTTTAAAAGCAAGAACATGAATATTGAATTTGGTAAGTATTTTATTAATGAAATGGTCGCTACCGCCATATAATGGGCCGCTAATTAAAAGCAAATCATCGGGTTTTAAAAATTCGAGCAACACGGTGGTAATAGCGGACATGCCACTTTCAAAAACGGCACATTCATCTGCTTCTTCCCAAAGTGTGAGCCTATTTTCCAAAATTTCTAAGTCTGGATTATTAATGCGGCTATAAATAAGTCCGAGTTCTTCCCCTTTATGTGGTTGCCTCAGACCATAAGCTACTTCAAAAAAAGCTTTTCCTTCTTCAGCACTTTGAAATACAAAAGTAGAGGTTTGAAAAATGGGACATTTAATAGCCCCTTCTGACAATGCAGGCTTGTAGCCGTATGACATCATTAAACTTTCCGGTTTCAATTTTTTAGTCATTTTCTTCTTCCTTGTCTTTTTTATGATTTTTTTCTCCTGACTTTATGAATTCTTTTACTTTATCACTTTCCTTTTGATTTAATTCACCTCCCGAATTTCCGTTCATTCTAATATCGTGTTCATTCGCACTTTTGTGACAAGAAATACAATTGTTGAAATTGGAAATACCTTTTTCGTTATGTTCCTCTAATAAATTAGTTTGAGAATGCTCATGGCAGCTGTAACATGTGTAGGTGCTATAATTGTTGGTTGTGTGACAGGTAGCACACTTAACGTTATGGTTTTGGTCGAGCTGAAAATAGGCGGAATGATTAAAAGTGGAAGGAACCCATTTAGTTATGCTATGGCATTTTGAGCAATTATCGTTTAAAAATTGATGGTATGTATCTTTTGGTTTTTGATGACAAGTGGTGCAGTTATTTTTGTCAATTCCCTGCACCATATCATGATTGAATACTACTGAAGTTTTCCAGCCATTTTCATTATGGCAACTGTTGCAATTAGTTGATAGTTGCTTATGCAAATTATCCGTTGGCTTGTTGTGGCAATCATTGCATCTCGTTTTATCCGTTTCCGATAAAAGGGTATGATTAAATTTCCCTAAAGATGAGGCGGGTTTAATTCCTTTATGATCGTTATGGCATGAAACGCATGCCTGATTTTTTAAATTTTGGTGAAAAAGAATAGCGTTATTAGGGTGCTTTGAATTTTTACCAATATCGGAAAGTGTGTGACAACTGATGCATTTTTCTGACGAAATGCCCCAAAAAGGTTCGTGACAAGAGAGACATTTATTATTTAATTTCTGATGTCCCTTTACTAATTCCCCCGGATTTATCATCACATGGGGAAACTGATACATAAGCCATATACAACCAACTATTATCCCAAAAATAAGTGCTCTTTTCATTTAGCAAACATTACAATAGTGATAATATGCATCAACGATAAAATGCCTAATAGTAACGTAATTGGCAAATGAACTACCCGCCAGTTTTTCATTAAATCAACGGTTATCGAATCAAAAAATAATTTTTTATCGGCATCATTATTGGTAAGTCCTAAACCCATTAATTCCTGTCTTCGTTCCTTTAATAATTCATTTGATTTTTTTAATAAAAATTTTCCTATCAATCCGCTAGCCACGGCAATAAGAAGCATTGCAATAGCTAGCCAAGGAAAAACCGCATTAAAATGAATGCCGGCGTGAACCAGTAGCAAAATTGAACCGGCCCAAGACAGATATTCGTGAAGTTCTAAAAGTTTTTTGGGCGAACCAGTTTCAATTATTTTTCGTTTTCGTAAAGAATAAACAAAGGAAATGATAATAACTAAAGTGCCAATTAACCCAAAGTAACGGCCTACGAAAATTAGATTAAAACGATGAAGGAAATAGTCAATGACAAGTGTTAGAAAAATCATTAATGCATACCATTGAAAAAACGGTAATACATATTTCAATAGGACAGGTGTTTTCATGATTAATAAAATTAATCATTGTCTTCATGCACTGCTCCTTGGTTGGGGTTTGCATTAGGGTTAATTTCAGAATGTCTGATTTGTCCTCCTATATATCCGGTTCTGGCTATTAATCCAAAACTTATTAATGAAATTGCAAGTGTTATTGAGGCAATAGTTCTAACCAGTGGAGATTTTTTAAATGTTAGATAAATCCCAATTAATGCAGCCACCCCCAAAATAATTAAAGCTACTAAGGCTATACCTGCAAACTCTTCATGTTCCTCAATCATCGATTTTGAAATTCCTTTAATATTTTCTATAGATTCTTCAGCTGGTTCGCCAGTTAGATAAGTTATAACAGCACCTAAGGATGAAATTACAAGGACAAAATAAGCCGCAATTTTTGTTGAATTAGTTTTAGTATAAAGCCCGTAAAACAGCACAAATCCTCCTAAAATAGAACCAAAAATTGGAAGATGATTAAGTAATAAATGCAGATGTGTAAGATTCATAGTATGATTTTTTTCAAATCTAAACTATGAACGACAATTTAACTATGACAAAAATCATAAAAATCAAATGAGATCATCAATATCAGTGCTATTAGGATCCCATAAGGCGTTTTATCAAGGATAATTTAGTATTAGTAATTGGAGAATATTTAAGATTAGGTTCCAGCCAAAATGGTTTGTGGAGAATACTTTTAAAATGTGAGAATGTTGCGAATCCTGCTTTGCCGTTATAACTCCCGGTTCCACTATCTCCAACGCCACCAAACGGAAGATTTGTGTTAGAAATATGCATGAGGGCCTCGTTAATGGCACCTCCTCCAAATGAAAATTGATTTAAAAGTTTATCACGGATATTCTTATTATTGGTAAAAATATAGCAGGCCAAGGGTTTGGGTAACAATTTTATTTTTACAATAGCTTCCTCAAGATTAGAATATGAAATTAATGGCAAAATAGGACCAAATATTTCGTCCTTCATGATTTTGTCATCCAAGGTTACATCCTTTAATAACGTAGGAGAAATAAAGCGTTTTTCAAGGTTTGTTTCTCCGCCGTAATAAATTTTATTTTTATCTATCAAAGCTGTTAAACGCTGAAAATTCTTATTGTTTATTATTTGAACATAATTGTTATTTTCAAATGAGTAGTCAAATTTTATGATGTAATCTTTAAGATATCCAATAAATTCCTCTTTTACAGTTTCATCCACCAAAACGTAATCCGGAGCAATGCACGTTTGTCCTGCATTTAAAAATTTTGCCCAGACTAATCGTTTTGCAGTTTTTTTAAGGTCGCAGTTGTTGGTAATAATTGCAGGGCTTTTGCCCCCCAACTCAAGAGTAACTGGAGCGAGATATTTTGCGGCGGCTTGATAAACAATTTTACCAACGGCACTGCTGCCAGTAAAGAAGATTTTATCAAATTTAATGCTAAGAAGTTCAGTGGTTTCACTAATTCCTCCTTCAACAACATTAAAATAGTTAGATGGGAAATTTTCGTTAATAAGTTTGGCAATTGCGGCACTTGAAGCAGATGCAGTCTCGCTTGGTTTTAGGATTACTGTATTACCGGCGGCAATAGCCGCCACTGCTGGAGCTAGTGACAATAAAAAAGGGTAATTCCACGCACCAATTATTAGGCAAACGCCTAATGGCTCAGGTACAATATAGCTGCGAGCAGGCCAATTGATTAAATTTGTATTTACACGTTTTCGATTTGACCATTTCGGTAAATGTTTTACAGCAGAGTCAATTGAAAAGTAAATTAGGCCTAATTCAGAGGTATAGGTTTCAAATTCTGATTTTTTAAAATCCCTATAAATGGCCTCACACAATTCAGATTCATTATTTTTTATAATGGATTTCAGTTTTTTTAATTGTTCAATTCTAAAGGCAATATCTTTAGTTTTATTACTATTAAAAAAATCTATTTGGCTAGTAATAGTTGCTTTATAGCTCATAAATCGATAGTATTTAAAATTCCATCCCCAAAAATTAATGGATTAATTAACGAAGTTGGCTATAAAAACTACTTATTATGCTCAGCAACCATTCCTTTCAGAATAGTTTCAAATTTTGCAGGTTCAATATATCCAGCTTCCTGATAAAGCACACTTTTTTTTGTAAGATAAAAATAAGTGGTGGGATAGCCACTTGCATTGCCTCCACTTAATGCGCCTAAAAGTTCGCGGCCCGAAAGGGTATCGCCACCGTTAATATATCTTTTATCCAATTCAGGATTAAATTTTATAGGTACAAAATCTTTGTTTATAGCCGCTATTACCAACTCGTTGGTATACGTGTTTTTGTCCATCACTTTGCACCAATGACACCAGTCGGTGTAGGTATCTATCAAGGCTATTTTTCCTTCTTTACGTGCTTTTATTACACCTTCGTTCCAGTCATACCATTTTAGTTCTTCATTAGTGGCAGTATTTATTGAATTAAAACTTCCCAAAAAGAAAAGTATGAATAATCCAAAAGCAATTTTACTTAGTTTTTGCATGTTTAATAATTGTGACTACGAAAATAAAACAAAAATTATACCTGAATTGTAATTTTATTCTTGAAATTTGCATGATTGCACTTTTAAAGCATTAGCAAGAACTTTGAGTAACAGTAAGTTTGTAATAGACGGAGAAATTGAAGGAAAGCCTGAGTTGGTTTATTCCCTAGAACAAACACCTGAAAAATTAACGAAAACTGCAATAAATTTGAAAGGTTTGAGAATTCTTTCTCTTTCTTTAGTCATAGTTTCTTCCATACTGTTTTTTAAATTTTATGCATTGACCACTAAAATAGCCAAGGCTGAAACATTGATTAATCAAAACTATACTTATAAAATAGCAAATGACACATTGAAAAGAAAAGTAGCGCAATTAATTAAAGACAATGAAATATTATCCGAAAACAATGATAGTGCTGCAGGAGTATTTTTTGAAGTACAAATAGGTAATTTCAAAAATTTTAATTTGGATGCTTACCTTAGCGAATTACAAGCACTAAGACAGGAAAAAACAGGCAACAGCTCACGTCTTTGTTTGGGCAGATTTAGATCATTTAGCAAAGCCACATTGTTTGAAAAAGACATTGAAAAGATGGGTTTTCCTGAAGCTTTTTTGATTGGTAGAATTGATGGAAAATTGGTGAATTATCAAGAAGCGCTAGCGGCATGCCAAAAAACAACTAAAAGTTATTAAAAATATTAGGCTTATAAAATGCGAAGCAGTCGATATGGCCAATAGTTAAGAAAATAAAATACATATCAAATCCGTTTACTTTTAAATACGAAAAGGAACTAACAGAACAATGACCAACCCAATTCAATCCACTGATAATATAAATCTGCACAACAGCGAATTGCTTATAAAGTTGGATGATTTTATCAGGAAATATTATAAAAATAGACTATTGCGTGGTGCCATATTTTTTATAGGCGCAGTACTTTCTTTTTTTCTATTGGTTTCATTGCTCGAATATTTTGGAAGGTTTGATACTGGTTTTCGTACGTTTCTATTTTATAGCTTTTTACTTTTTACAGCAGGTATTCTTTATCGGTTTATATTAATTCCTCTTTTAAAATTATATAAAATAGGAAATCGACTGGATTATGAAACAGCTTCTGATATCATAGGAAAGCATTTTAGTAATATTAAAGACAAATTATTAAACACGTTACAACTTAGCCAACAATATCAAAGCGAATTTGACAACCGTTTTTTGGCCGCTTCCATCGATCAAAAAACCTCTGAACTAAGACCCATACGATTTTCGTCAGCCATAGACTTTAAAGGCAATAAACGGTATTTGAAATATGCGGTGGGTCCTATGGCGGTTTTAATTTTGATAATGATTATTGCTCCCGGATTTAAAGAAACAACCACCCGACTTATTCAGCACGATAAACATTTTGCTGTGCCGGCTCCGTTTGATTTTGTGTTAAATAATAAACTGCTTGAAACTGCCCAAAATGAAGATTTTGAATTAGATCTTGGTATACTAGGAAAAGTGATGCCGGATGAGGTGTATTTGGTAACAGATGGAAATCGCTTTAAGATGAAAAGGGATGGAAATTCAGGGTTCAAGTTTACTTTAAAAAACGTTCAGAAATCCTTTGATTTTCATTTTGAATCGGGCAATTTTAGTTCCGATGGATACCAATTAGTTGTGAAGCAAAAACCTGTTTTGTTAGATTTTAGCATCCATCTTGATTATCCTTCATATACCGGACGCACCGATGAAAAGCTTGAAAATATTGGGGATATAACTATTCCGGCAGGAACTAAAGTGCTTTGGAAATTCAATACCAAAAATGTTGAATCTATGAAATTGATTTTTGCAGGAAGTATAGTCCAAGCTGTTCCTGAAGGAGAAAATAGATTTTCATTTGCCAAAAATTTCAAATCAACTGAGGTTATAAAAATAAAAACTACCAACAAAGAAGCCGAGAGCAAAGACTCTATTATCTATCAAATAAATGTGGTTCCTGATGCCTATCCACAAATTACTTTTAGGGAACGCAGAGATAGCATTAATTCACGTTTGATGTATTTTGTTGGTGATATTACGGATGATTATGGCTTTAATAAGTTGATGTTTCATTACAAATTTATTGAAACCGAAGACCCGGCCAAAAAAGCCCAAGGTTTTAAAAATGCTATTATCGGAATCAATACTATTCAAAGTTCTCAAAACTTTTTTTACCAATGGGACATAACTCCATTAGACATTAAGCCTGGCGAAAAGATTGAATACTACTTTGAAATTTGGGACAATGATGCTGTGAACGGAAGCAAAGCTACCCGCACTAGCAATGGGTTATTTGCTGCTCCAACTTTGGAACAAATAGAAAAGCAATCGGAAAAAAGCAGTGAAACCATCAAAAGTGAAATGGCCGAAGCTATTAAGGATACCAAGGCTTTGGAAGAGGAAGTAAAAAAACTGGAACAAAAACTTACCGAGAAAAAATCGCTGAACTGGGAAGATAAAAAACAGATTCAGGATTTACTTGATAAACATAAAAACCTTCAGGATCAAATGAAGGAATTGATGGAAAAAAACAAAGACAAAAACACCAAGGAATCAGAATTTAAAGACATTGATAAAGATATTTTAGAGAAGCAGGCCGAATTGGAAAAACTGTTTGAAGAGTTAATGGATGAGGATATGAAAAAGCTTCTTGAAAAGATGAAAGAGCTTTTGCGAAACAACCAAAAAGATGAATTTCAGGAGCAGATGGATAAGTTTAAATTTAACGACAAAGAGCTTAAAAAGAAGATGGAACGGGCTTTGGAATTATTTAAACAACTGGAGCTGGAAAAGAAAATGAAAGAAACCACCGACAAATTGGATCAACTTTCAAAGGAACAGGAAAAACTGGCCGAGGATACTAAAAATGATAAATTAAGTCAGGAAGAACTGGAAAAGAAACAGGAAGAATTGAACAAAAAGTTTGAGGATATAAAAAAGAATCTTGAAGAAATAAAAGAGAAGAACGACAAGTTAGAACAACCCAACGACCTTAAAGACACCAAAGAAAAACAGGAATCTATAGAAAAGGAGCAAAAGGAAAGTAAGGAGCAGATTCAGAAAAAGCAGAATAAAAAAGCTGCCCCACATCAGAAAAAAGCTGCCGATGAGATGAAGGAAATGAGTGAAAAAATGGATGAGGAGATGACAGAAATGAGCAAGGAAAAACAGGAAGAAGATTATAACACCTTGCGCCAAATCCTTGAAAATTTGGTACAAGTATCCAAAGACCAGGAAAAACTAATGAAGGATTTTAAAGCCGTTGGCAGCTATAATCCAAAATTTGTGGAGCTGGCCCAACAGCAAAAGAAACTGCGCGATGACACTAAAATAATTGAAGATTCCTTATTTGCATTGAGCAAACGGGTTATTCAAATTCAATCGTTTATTAATAAAGAAATAGGGCTTGTAAATAATAATATGGACAAAGCTTTGAATAATCTTGGGTTTAGAGATATTCCTAATTTGGTAAACAACCAGCAATATATAATGACCAGCTTAAACAACTTGGCCCTTATGTTGAGTGAGGCATTAAAACAAATGCAGGATAATATGAAAAACTCAAAACCAAATCCTAACTGTAAAAATCCTAAACCAGGAAAAGGCAAAAAACCAGGAATGAAAGAGGTGAAAGAGATGCAGGAAAAGATGAATAAGGAAATGGGGGAGATGCAAAAGAATGGAAAACGCCCATCATCCAAGCAACTGGCTCAAATGGCTTCTGAGCAATCGGCGTTACGCAAAAAACTGCGAGACTTACAAAAGCAATTAGAAAAAGAAGGAAACGGCAAAAAATTGGGAGATTTGCAAAAAACTCAGGACATGATGGATGAAGTAGAAAAGGATATTGTAAACAAAAAAATAACCGAAGAAACCCTACGCCGGCAACGGGAAATATTAACCCGATTGCTCGACCATGAGCGAGCCGAAAAGGAACAGGAACAAGACGAAGAACGCAAATCCAATGAGGGCAAAGATGTGAAACGCGAATTGCCACCATCCTTGCAGGAATACCTGAAACAACAGCAAAAAGGACAGGAATTATTGCGGTCGGTTTCGCCAAGCCTCAACCCCTATTATAAGGAAAAAGTAAAAGACTATTTTAAATCATTAGAACAATAAAACGAGTATGTATAAAGTATCGGTAAACGAACATCCGGAAATAGAAATTACAATTAAAGACGGAAACTATTATTTGAATAACAAGGCTGTAGATTTTGATATTGTGCCCAACTCTGATGGAACTTATCATGTTCTTTATCAAGGAAAATCACACACAATTCATGTGCTTGAAAAAAAAGCAAATAGCCTTATTTTAGATATTAATAAGCACAAAGCCGAAGCCAAAATTAAGAATGATTTGGAAGACCTCTTATCCAAAATGGGAATGGACAAACTTCAGGGTAATGCAATGAACGAACTGAAAGCCCCTATGCCGGGAATGGTTTTAAAAATAATGGTAAATGCCGGTGACGAAGTAAAAAAAGGTGACAGCCTATTGGTATTAGAAGCCATGAAAATGGAGAATAATATTAAAGCTTTGGGCGATGGTGTAGTTACAGCAATACCAATAAAAGCAGGGGATAAGGTAGAAAAAAATCAGGTATTGATTAAGTTTTAGGGGTTCGTTACGATTTATTTTTCTTATTACTATCTAACTTTTTTAATACATCTTTTGCATTAATTGCGGTTACCACTTTTTTGCCCGTTTTAGCTTCCAATTCCTTCATGGCTACTTTGGCTACATTTCCTCCTTGCTTGGCTACCTTTTTACTGTCTTCATAGGTTTCGGGATTGGTAGCTGCCGAAATATCTTTGGTTGAAGCTTCGGCAAGCATATTTAAAATGAGTTCGGTATTGGTCATATTATCGCGCAGGTTTTCCTTTTTTAAACCCTTTAAAATTTTATATTCTTTGGTGGTTTTGCCAGCCCAAGTTTTTGTTATAATATCCGTTAGATTAGAGAACTGAATACCTTCTTTCAGCCCTCTTTTTTTCCATTCATCCGTTAGCTCTTTTCGTATTTCAATACTTTTGAGGCGTTGATTTATCCAGTTTTCTGAATAGCCTAGATTCATATAGTTTTCCAAAGCCCTGTCAATACTCAATTCAGGATCTTGCATTTCATCCAATCTTTCGGAGGCTATTTTGGCCAACCACAGTTTAAAAGGTTCGGCTTTGGGAGATGGAATGGATTGTATTAATCGAAAAAGCTGCTCGGTATCGGCTACATCGGTTTTGTAAAACTTGCCATCGACAGATTGCATTTTCAGTTGTCCGATTTTTTCGGACAACTCACTTCCTTCTTTTTTAAGCTTTGCTTTTAAGTCGCTCCAGTATTTGCGTGGTCTATCAGTATTGGTCAATACTTCTATTACATCAATAATGGATATATACCATTTTTCTTCTTCCTCATTCCACAAGGAACGAACGTGTTTTTCTTCAAACAATTTGATGGCGGTGTCTTTGGTCATTGGTATTAGTTGGCTTCAAATGCAAACTAACGATTTTTTTTTAAATCTTTATGAAAGTAAAATAATTAAGAACTTGAACTTAAATTACCTTCACAAACCTTCCATTCCAGCTCATACTTCCATCAGTACATCTGATAAAATAGGTTCCCTTTTTAAGTGTTGAGATATCAACTGATTGGCTGCTGTCAAGGTCTTTTCTTAAAACCTCTTTACCTGTTAAATTGAAAATTATTACATCTCCTTTGGTCAACCCTTTAATATAAATATGGTCATTGGCAGGATTGGGAGAAACAGAAAGATTGGATAATGAATGACTTTTAAAGCTATTTGGTTTTACAACGGTAATTGTTATTTTTTTCTTAATGACTGCGGCAGTATCGGGATATATGGCCGAACATCGCAGACTAGTTCCGTTGATATTGTCAATTTCAGTTAAGTATACATCATATTTACCTAGAACATAATATTGATGATTACAAGACTCTCTAGTTTGGCTTCCCAAAACATTTCCATCTCCAAAATTCCATTTCCATGTTGGATTATATAGTGGATCAAGATTCGTGTTTTCAAAAAAAGCGGTATCACCTGATTCAATTAGTGTATCTGATAATAATTTGAATTGAGGTTTTGGGCCAGAAAAAAATATAATCATTGTGGTGCTATCATTGCTTCCATATTTGGTAATGATTTTTAAAGTTATTGTGAAATAACCATTTTGGGGGTATGTATGAATGGGATTTCGTGAATTGCTTTTTTCTCCGTTACCAAAATCCCAAGTCCATTTTATAATCTCATCACATGAATCTCTATTTATGTTGCAAGGGTTAGCAATTTTTGAAGAATCTGAAAAACCAAGTTTATTTTCACATGATAATGTGCCAGGATTATAAATTCTAAACTCAGCCATAGGTTTAGGATTCCATGATAATTGAGAATAAACATAGCTATTGCCAATTATGGCTATGAGAAAAAGAAAACCTGTTTTGTATTTCATATAAATAAATTGTTATTGATTAAAACCAAAGGTACATTAAGTAACCTTGCCTTATATTACAGAGGATATTAAAAAACATAACATTGCTTACTATAAAATTTTTAAATCCTTTATTTTAAGTTTGCGCCTTTAAAAAATTACCATGAAAAAATATCTCGCAATTGCAGCAATCGTATGGGCTAACGTAATATTTGCTCAAACCACCAAAATGGATTCTTTAAAATTAGAACTCAAAAATGCGGAAGCTATAAAGGCAGAGGCTGATGGAAAAATTAAAGTTTTAAATTTAAGTATCGAAAAACTTATGCCTTTTGAAGCTTGGAAAAAAGGCGGATTTGGGGCTATCAACTTTAATCAAATGGGTTTTACAAATTGGGCTGCGGGCGGTATTAATGCCCTTGCTGTAACCACACTTGGCAACGTATATGCCAACTATGCCAAAGATAAAATTGTGTGGAATAATAACCTCGATTTGGCGTATGGAATGATTCAGAATAAAGGACAGGAGTTAAGAAAAAACGAAGACAAGATAGATTTTTTAACAAAATTTGGTCATACATCGCCTGTGAAAAATGTTAATTTTGCGATACTTGCCAATTTTAAAAGTCAGTTTGCTCCATCGTATACATATGATGTTAAAAATGTGAGAAGTCCAATGATTACAACCTTTTTGGCGCCGGCATTTATTTTGGCTTCCATTGGTATTGATTTTAAACCAAAGCCTTATTTTTCGGTATACCTTTCGCCGGCCACCGGAAAATTTACAATAGTAAATGTGAATGATAATTCAATAAAAACGGCCTTTGCGGTAGATACCATGAAAAGGGTAAGAAAGGAATTTGGGGCCTTGATGAATATCTTTTTTCAAAAGAATATTTATAAAAATATGAACCTTTTGTCTCGATTGTCATTGTTTAATAATTACACTGATGTAAATAAACCCAACCGAAAAAATATTGATGTCAATTTTGAAAGTATGGTGAATGCCAGAATCAACAGGTTTATCTCAGCCAGTTTGTTTATCAATGCTATTTACGATAATGATATTCAAATAAGTTTGGATGAAAATGACTTGACCAAAGTTGGCCCGAGATTGCAGTTTAAGGAAGTGTTTGGGATAGGATTATCGTATAAGTTTCAGAAATAGTAAGAAAGGATAAAGTAGAAAGATTAAAGGAGTATTTCCCTCTCAACAGCGCACTTTAACCTTTAATCTTTCTATTTTAACCTTTATAATACCCCCCATTTTGCTATTAGGAAATTTTACATAAAACGCGTTGGTTTGCAGCATGCAACGCGACATCGAAATATTTAATTTAATCAACAAGGAACTCCAACGCCAGCAAGACGGTATTGAACTTATTGCCTCCGAAAATTTTGTATCAAAACAAGTAATGGAAGCCATGGGAAGTGTGCTTACCAATAAATATGCAGAAGGATTGCCGGGAAAAAGATATTATGGCGGATGTGAAGTGGTGGATGTGGTAGAAAATATTGCTATTGACAGACTGAAAAAACTTTTTGGAGCCGAATGGGCTAATGTGCAACCCCACTCAGGTTCGCAGGCCAATGCCTCAGTTATGTTGGCTTGCCTAAAGCCGGGCGATGCCATTTTAGGGTTTGACCTTTCGCACGGCGGACATTTAACTCATGGAAGCCCTGTAAATTTTTCAGGTAAATTATATTCAGCTAATTTTTATGGTGTAGAGCAAGAAACTGGATTGATAGATTGGGATAAAGTAGATGCAAAAGCACAACAAGTAAAACCAAAATTGATTATTTGCGGAGCATCTTCTTATAGCCGTGATTGGGATTTTGCAAGGTTGCGAAAAATTGCTGACAGTGTTGGCGCATTACTTTTAGCTGATATTGCTCATCCTGCCGGGTTAATTGCAAAAAAACTGCTGAATGATCCAATGCCTCATTGCCATATTGTAACTAGTACCACTCATAAAACATTGCGTGGGCCACGTGGCGGTATTATTATGATGGGCAAAGACTTTGATAATCCTTGGGGATTGACGGATATGAAAGGAAATATTCGTAAAATGTCGTCCATATTAGATGGAGCCGTTTTTCCTGGAACACAAGGAGGGCCATTGGAACATGTAATTGCAGCAAAAGCTGTAGCTTTTGGTGAAGCGCTAACCGATGAATTTGGAATTTATGCAAAAAATGTAATTGCCAATTCCCAAACAATGGCTAAATCCTTTGTTGAGCATGGTTACAAAATAATAAGTGGTGGAACAGACAATCACATGATGCTTATAGACCTGAGAGCCAAAGATGAAAACCTGACCGGTAAGATGGCAGATGATATATTAGTGCGTTGTCATATAACTATTAATAAAAATACAGTTCCTTTTGAAACCCGTAGCCCTTTTGTTACCAGTGGAATTAGAATTGGAGCATCAGCTATCACCAGCCGTGGCATGGGAGTGAATGATATGCCAAAAATCGTTGAACTTATTGATTATGCCTTGATGAACCGCGATGATGACACCAAATTGAAATCCGTTAGCGAACAAGTTCATTTGCTGATGAAGGGATTTCCGCTTTATTAGAAAAAAAATAACACGGAGGCACAGAGGGCATGGAATTATTTTTTCTGTGTTTCTTAGTGTTCTCTATGCCTCCGTGTAAAAAAAATGAATACAAAACCGCTCCTCAATTTCTTTTCAAAACCTAAACTGATTTTAGGCTTATACATTCTTTTGGCGGTTATTTTTTCTGTATTAAACCATAAAAAAGGCCAAACCAAACAGTTTTCACCTACCGATAAATACACCCATTACAACAACTATGTGATTTTTAAATATGCTTACTTTAACCTAAAGGAAGGCAAAAATTTATATATCCATTATCCCGAAAAACAATGGGATCTTTATAAATACAGTCCTTCATTTGCCGCAGCTATGTTAGCATTGGCTTATATACCAGATTGGTTAGGGCTGCTATTATGGAATCTAATTAATGTGCTAGTCCTTTTTTATGGGGTTCGGTATTTTATTAAAGGGCCACCGCATACCATTTTTATGCTTTGGTTTATTTTTAATGAATTAGTAACCTCGGTTATTAATTCTCAAAGCAACTTAATGATTGCGGGATTATTGGTGGCTGCTTTCTCGTTTTTTGAGAAAGACAAATTACATTGGGCTGCTTTGTGCATTATTTCTACATTTTACATTAAGGTATTTGGAATTTTGGCTTGCTTGCTTTTTCTGTTTTATCCCAATAAGGGTAAGTTCGTTTTGTGGTGTGCAGTTTGGTCAGCTATTATTCTAATTTTTCCACTGCTTTTCACAACTCCAAATTTATTATTTTGGCAATATCAAAATTGGCTTGAATTATTGGCCAACGACCATTCAGGCTCCTATGGTTATAGTTTTATGGGAGTATTACACACGTGGTTTGGTGTCAATTCAGGCAAGGATTTATTAGTAATAATTGGGTTAATTGGCCTGTTGATTCCTTTTATTTTTATTGGGCAATTTAAAAATTTTCAATACCGGCTTAATTGGTTTTCAGCCATGCTCATTTGGTTAGTAATATTTAATCATAAGGCTGAATCTCCTACGTTTATTATAGCATTTACAGGTATAGCTCTTTGGGTTTTTACCTCACCTAAAAACAAATACATTGTGTTTTTGGCTGTGTTGGCTTTTGTTTTTACAAGCTTGGCACCAACCGATATTTTTCCATTATCCATTCGCCAATCATTCTTTGAACCATATGCAATCAAAGCAGTTCCTTGCATTATAATTTGGCTACATTTAACCTTTGATTTGATTAAAAAGGGGTTGCAAAAAAAATGAAAAAAAGTTCTTGTTTATCCAAATATTTTGCTGCTATCTTTGTGATGAAGGGCTGGCAGAATTGAAAAATTTAATACTAAAATAATACCGGCTGAAGTCAAATGTCAATGTCAGGCTTTTTTTAACCTTAGGGTGATCCTCCTGCTCTGGTGGGACGACGTTAGAAGACAAAGATACCCGACAGGCCAAAACTTGCTTTAAAAGGATTTTTTCATCCTCAGCCCTTTTTTATTAAATTTTAAACAAAATGAAAATTTTAAATTCTTTTATAGTCCTGTTTGTTTTAACCTTTGTTCCTCAGCAATTAATGGCGGTAACTGGTTACTCTCTTGATCCAATCTTATCCAACAGTATAGGTACAAAACCTGCCAATAAATCAAAGCAAAAGAAGGAATTTCCGTTCAGGCAGGTTGTAAGCTTTTATCCAGCAAAAGCTATAGCAAACTATATGATGCTGGGGTATGAAAGACAGGTTGGTGCCAAAAACGTTTTAAAAATAGCGGTAGGGTATGCCAATTTTGAGCAACAAAATCTTTTCTCAGGTTTTAATAATAACATCAAGAATTTTTCTGGAACTCGTTTTGATTTAATGTATAAATATTTTATTGGAAAAGAACCAACAGTTTTTAATGGAATTTATTTTGCTCCTTATGCATCTTTCAAAAGTTCGAACTTTAAGTATGAAAAATTTAATGGTTTTGGAAGTGTATGGGAAGATGGTTCAGCTACTGCATTGGCAGGAGGATTTATTTTTGGATATCAAGTGCCCCTAGGTGATAGCTTTACTGCTGATGTTTATATTGGTGATGCCATGGTTAAAAGCCACGGTGATTATACAAGTGCCGATCGATTTATGGACAGTTATCACTCATCTATTGGACTTATTTCAGGGTTTAGTGTTGGGTTTGGATTTTAATAGCCAACAATTTTTGTGTGCTTAAAGTTAATTTATAGTCTTCATTCATTACCAAACCACTCACCCAAATAATTTCATTTTCAGAAATTACTACCCAAATTTTTTCTTTCTCAAAAAGAGAGAGTTTTTTATCAATTAAAATATCACTTACTTTTTTATGGCCTTTCATCCCTAAAGGTTTTACTTTGTCTCCATTTTGCCAAAGGCGAAGTGTCAATGGATAAGTGATTTTTTCGAAATCTAATAAGACTTCATTTTTCGATTTAGAAGGTTTGAAATTGTTTTCTGAAATATCAAATTCCCAATGATGATGATGAGTTTCAATAGTTTTTGTATCCTTAGTAATTACAAACGATTGAAATGGTAAGTGCCTAATTGGTTCTATAATTAATTGATGCCGATTGTGTATTAAGCGATGGGTTTCTGAAAAGAATTGTTTTCCCGATTGTCCATCCAAACCGTTAAATAAATCTGCAACCGTTGCCAAATTAAAACCAAATTCACTTATAAGAGTATATAGAATAAATCGTTGTTCAGGATATTTTAGCAATTTAGAGATATCAATAATGGAGGTTTCAGTTTCATGTTTTAAAACCTCTTTTTTTATGGTTTCAATAAAATGAGCAACAAAACCGTTGGACTGTTTTACAATATCAGCATTTGCTTTAAGGGTGTTTTCAAACGAGGGATTTATGGCCATTAGCTGCGGTAAAACATGGTGCCTTAATCGATTCCTGTAATATTTATCGCTAAGATTGCTGCTGTCGTCGCGATAATTTATGCCTAGCGCTTTAACGGACCTTTCAATTTCATCTCTACTCAAGCATAACAACGGTCTTATTTTATTATTAGAAATCTCTGCTATTCCTTCTAATCCCTTTAAACCTGTGCCTCTAATAAGATTTAATAAAATAGTTTCAGCATTATCAGTTTTATGATGAGCAGTTATAATTTTGGTATATTTTTCGGTTTCACAAAGTTCATTAAACCAATGATAACGTAAATCTCTAGCTGCCATTTGAATTGAAATTCCATTTGTTTTGGAAAACAATTCTGTTTCAAAATGTTTAACATGAAATCTTATATTATTTGTTTCGCAATACGATTTTACCAGCTCTTCATCACCATCACTTTCATCACCTCGAAGTCCAAAGTTGCAATGCGCTACAGCTAGTTTGTGTTTTTTATCAACTAAATAATACAATAAAAACATGGAATCCATACCTCCACTAACCGCCACCAACAGGGTGTCATCGCTCTTAATCAATTGCTTGGAACTAATAAATGCATCCAACCTTTGATGGAGTTCTGTCATGTTACAAAAATGAGAAATAGTAGCCTTAATCCAACATATTTGTTTTATTGAATATGAATTATCACTTCATGGAAATTCCGAAGGTATTTAAACTTAAATTTGCACATCTTATTGTATGAGTGACCCCATAAAGCATGAATGCGGAGTAGCCTTTATCAGGCTCAAAAAACCTTTAGAATTTTATCGAGAAAAATATGGCACTTCACTTTTCGGACTAAAACGATTACAGTTGCTAATGGCCAAACAATTGAACCGAGGACAGGACGGTGCAGGAATTGGTATCATAAAATTAGATCCTAAATATGGTCAACGCTATATAGCTCGTAAACGCAGTGTTAGCAAAAATGCGGTGGCCGATATGTTCAATGAAATCAAGATAAAGTATGATTCATTAGATCCTGAAAAAGTGGACGACATGGAATGGCTGAAAGATAATTTTGCCTATGCCGGCGAATTACTTATTGGTCATTTAAGATATGGTACTCATGGTGGAAATTCAATAGAACACATTCATCCGTTTTTAAGGCAAAACAATTGGATGAGTCGCAATTTGGTTTTGGCAGGTAATTATAACATGACCAATGTGGATGAAATGTTTCAGCATTTGATTGAATTGGGGCAGCATCCGAAAGAAAAATCGGATAATGTGACCATGCTTGAAAAAATTGGTCATTTTATAGATGAAGAAAATGAACTTGTATTTAGAAAGTATCGCAATATGGGGTTAACCCATTTGGAGATAACTGAAAAAATAAAAGAAGAACTGGATATTGAAAACATATTAAAACGCTCGTTTAAAAATGTGGATGGAGGCTATAATATGGTGGGTATGCTTGGGCATGGTGATGCTTTTGTAATTCGCGACCCAGCCGGCATCCGGCCTTCATTTTATTGCGAAGACGATGAAATATTTGTTGCAGCTAGCGAACGACCCGCTATCCAAACGGCTCTTAATTTCAAACAACTCGACATTAAAGAACTCCAGCCGGGAAATGCTCTAATAATTAGAAGAAACGGAACGGTTAAAGAAGTAAATATAATTCCGCCTGTTGAAAAGAAGAGCTGCTCATTCGAGCGGATTTATTTTTCCAGAGCCAGTGATGCGGATATTTATCAGGAACGCAAAAAATTAGGAAAACTGTTAAGCCAAGAGGTACTGGAAAGAGTGAAATTTGATTTTAAAAATACCATTTTCTCTTATATTCCTAATTCTGCATCTACCGCTTATTACGGCTTATTGGATGGTATCAATGAACATTTGAATATTTGGAAAACCAATGAAATAATAAAACTTGGTAATAATGCTTCACAAACTCAGATTTCTGAAATTATTTCAATATTGCCGCGTTTGGAAAAGTTATTAATCAAAGATGCTAAAATGCGAACCTTTATTTCGCAAGCCAAAGACCGTGATGACTTGGTGGGTGAAGCCTATGATGTAACCTATGGTTTAGTAAAAAACCAAAATGATACTTTGGTGGTAATGGATGATTCAGTGGTAAGAGGAACTACTTTAAAGCGAAGTATTTTAAGGATATTGGATAGATTACATCCCAAGCATATAGTAGTTGTTTCATCAGCTCCTATTATAAAATATCCAGATTGCTATGGAATAGATATGAGCCGTTTTAATGAATTTGTGGCTTATAAAGCACTGAAAAGTTTATTAATAAAAAATGGCTTGGAACATAAAATTGCAGAAGCGTATGAGGAATGTAAACGGGTTATTCTTTTGCCTAATGCTGAACTTAGAAATGTTGTAAAAGACCTTTATGATTTATATACCGACGAGCAATTGGTGGAAGAAATTAAGAATATTATTACTCCTGATGATTTAGATGCTACCGTAGAAATGGTTTTTCAAAGTGTAGATAATCTTCATATAGCCTGTCCTGATTATAAAGGCGACTGGTATTTTACAGGTAATTATCCAACACCCGGAGGTATAAAAGTAGCTTTAAGGTCGTTTATATATGCCTATGAAGGACGGACGGAAAGGGCTTATTAGAATAATACTCCTAATTTAGGTTGAAAAGAAATCATGTTTCTTGGTGGATAATAAACATAATTACGTTGTTCATCTACAAATTTAAATTGTTCAGAAATATACCAGTAATTAAGGTTTATAGATAGAGATATATGGTTATAGCAAATTAATGAAATTTCATTCCCAAATCCAAAACCAAAACCTTTATAAGTAATACCATGACTTTCAAAATCAAAACCACTAGGGTACATTCCTAAAAACACAAGCCCACCTCCATTGCGATAACCCAAATGAACTGAGGGTGAAACTGATATTATTATATGTTTCGAAATGGTTTTATCATATTGTCTTCCAAATTTCAAATCATACATTGCAATATTAATATAGACAATATCGCCGATCTTAAACTCTGAAAAATCTTTCTGACCCCTCAAATTTCCGTAGTCAGTTCTGGCATATTTAAGTTTGCTTATTCCGATAAAATATTTTTTGCTAAAAAAATGCGTATAACCATAACTATATCCTAGGTCATAACCTTTATATTTATAACTAAAATTCTTTTTAAAGCCATATCCATCCAATAAATTTAAATTTATTATCCCAATTTCAATTTTATTTTTTAGTAATTTGGTAACTAATGTGCTATCTGCCTTTACAGATAGCACACTTCCTAAATTATAAATAATTAATCCTAATATAAATCTCACTCTTTTATTATTTTAAAGGAGTATCCAATTCCGTTATTATCATAAATGACAATAAAATAAATACCAGATTCATAGTTTGAAATATCTATTGTTGTTATATGGTCTTTTTTATTGACCTTAATATTTGTTTTAAGCCTTCCTAACAAATCCGTAACTTTTATTTCGGCATTGGTTTGCGATAATTCGCTTAAAGTTAATTCATTGAATTTAATCGAAACAATATTTTTTGCAGGATTCGGATAAATACTGACATATTTTATTTTTTTGTCTAAGTTGTTAGTATTAAGGAATATTGCAGCTTCACCTCCGCAACCTTTATTCCAGCAAGGATTTGATTGAGCACATGGCTCACAATAAGGCCCAATATTACAAGCACTCCATGCTCTACATACCTGATTTTCCACATAAGAGCACGTTCCATATAGTATCCTTGCAGCAGCAATAGCATGTTCTCTTGCCAAAGGATAACTTTCACGACTTTCAGTTAGATGTAAAAAACTATAAAAAGTAACCTCGGCGGCAATATCAATTCCAACTCCACCTACTGTCTTTAAGTTTTGTGCACCACCCATACTTAATAAATAAAAATATTTATTTTGTACACCATCGTTTTTATGAGTAAAACAATAGTCATTTGTTATAGAGGGAATGCAACCTACAACATCTATCCAATTACTGTGTGTTTGATACCAACTCGGTTGATCAAAATTTTCAGGAGTTTGCATATCTCTACTTGTAGCATTTGCATCTTCTTTCATTGTCCAATTATATGAACCTTTAGCAAATCGTTCAGTCATTGCACCAAAAATATCTCCAAAAGATTCTTCTAAAGAACCTGTTTCACCTTCATTAACCATTGCCCTTTCACCTTTACTATTATCTTTTCCATGGGTAAATTCATGACCAGTAACATCATAAGTCGCATATATATTGGTACCTATTGTAACTGCCCCATACGTAATCTTATCAAATGAACTATTTACTGCGGAAAATCCAACATTATTAAAAATCCAAGGATTAGGAACGTTAGCCTCCACCCTTATTTCTTTTTTGTTATCATCAAAACCATCTTGACCATAAGTGTCTCTGAAAAAAGCCCATGCTTCCTGTACAACATGATGACAAGATGTGGCTGCCCAATGATTATTACCCCAATGATCATCATCATCATGCACCAATTTTTTATCTTTCCATTGCCCGTCTTCATCACCAGTCCCCGTGTCATCCCTAGTTTTAATATTTCTTCCATCATCATTAGCCTTTAAGTAATAAGTATTTCTTAAGCCTCCCCACCATCTTGTATCTAAATATTTGTTACCATAATAGATATGATTAAAATCTCCAAAATCATCTAATGGAACTTCTTTAAGAATATCTCCATTTATTGCATCTACATAAACCTCCTTATAATATCTTGGGCTAATTGCATATATTTTATATTTCCACGCTAATTTATAATTAATTGGGTCTAAGCTACGGTCTCCGATTAAGGCATACACCAATTCGCCATTTGGATAATAAGTACTCATTTCAGGAACAGAATCCTGCTGCAACCAGTATTCTAAGCTATCATTCTGCCAAGCATAAGTTTCAGCACCAATGGAATCCAAGGCTATTCCCAAGGCTTCAGATTCACTTACTTCAGGGGAATTTGGCAAATCTAAATTTTCTATAATTTTACCGTTAGAAAGAATTACTTGGTCTGTCGATGGGTCATAATGTTCTCTAAATTCCCCACCTTCTACTAAAATATTTTTAAAAAATTGTTGATATACGACATGACCTAAACAAATCTGATCATCTATATATATCCTAATTATTGCCATGCTATCGAAAATTCCTAATCCCGTATGGGGTTTATAATCACTAAAAAGTTTCATAGGGCGCATTGAATCACATTTCCACCAAAGCAAACCCATCGGATTATTTTCAATTGTTCATTCCATAATAAAAAGATTACTTGAATCATGTAATGTTTGTGAGAACCCAATCGTTACTGATACAAAAAAAGAGAAAAATAAAAAGCAGAAGCTAAGAATAAAACTTCTGTAGGAGGTTGCCCCTACAGAAAACCTTTGTGGTTGTAGGGGGGGAGTAATACCCAGACTTTTAAATGTTTGTTTTTTCATTGTAATTAAGATTAAATAATAAAACGTTCATTAATAAGGCTCAACGAAAGTAACCAAATATTTGGCATTGGTAATAATTTTTAGAAAATAGAATCTTTATAAATATTTATGAAAGAGGTTACAAACAATGGTAGCTGAGAAAACCTATAGTTCCGTATAAACCCCCATATTAGAAAACTTCTCCACCCGTTGCGTCACCAATTCATCTTTGCTAAGTTCCATTAGGTCTTTAAGCATTTTCTTTAATTCAACTTTTAGGGTTTTATACATACTTTCAGGGTCATTATGAGCACCACCCAAAGGTTCTTTTATTACTTTATCAATCAATCCGTTCTCCAACATATCGGATGAAGTTAATTTTAAAGCAATAGCTGCTTTTTCTTTAAACTCCCAACTGCGCCAAAGTATGGATGAACACGATTCGGGTGAAATAACCGAATACCAAGTATATTCCAACATCGCAATTTTATTTCCAACACCAATTCCTAAAGCACCGCCACTGGCTCCTTCGCCTATCACAACACAAATTACAGGCACTTTAAGCACCGACATTTCCATCAGATTTTTGGCAATGGCTTCTCCTTGTCCACGTTCCTCAGCTTCTAATCCCGGCGAAGCCCCCGGAGTATCAATTAAAGTAATGATAGGAATATTAAATTTTTCAGCCAATCGCATCAGGCGCAAGGCTTTTCGGTAGCCTTCAGGATTTGGCATTCCAAAGTTTCGCATCTGGCGTTGTTTTGTATTTCGGCCTTTTTGATGGCCAATTACCATCACCGGTTGATTGTCTAATTTAGCAAATCCACCCACCATGGCTTTATCGTCGGCTACATTTCTATCGCCATGCAATTCAATAAAGTCTTTAAAAACACCTTCAATATAATCTAAGGTATAAGGCCTGTCGGGGTGACGACTAATCTGAACTTTTTGCCATCCATTAAGGTCATCATAAATAGATTTGCTTAATTCTTGAACTTTTTTTTCTAATTGTTCAATTGTATCGCTCAAGTCCACTTTGCCTTTGGTAGTGGTTTCTTTTGCTTTATCAATCTGCTTTTGCAAATCTTCAATTGGTTTCTCAAAATCAAAAAGCATCATATAAATTTTATTAGGGTGGCAAATGTAAGGATAAAAAAGTAAAAGAATTCTTGGTTTTTGTAATGCTAAGGACGGAAGCAACTTTCAAATTAGCGGAGAGATTCCTCGTGCCGCGAAATGACAAATTTTGGGAGATTATTTTTCTTTGTGGTTCCAGTAATTCTGAAACAATATCAATTCTCCAAACGAGTAATTCTCTCCTAATTTAGATTTGGCATCTGTTAATAAAATGCCAGAATTTTCGGAATAAAATTTTTCTAAAACCTTTAATTTTTCTTGTGGTATCAATTGCTCCAGCTTTAATGCACCATTAATAACACACTGCGATAAATGGCCAAAAATTGTAGATTCTGTCAATTCTCTTTCAGCAGCTATTTCCGCAATTGATTTGCCATCAGTAAACAGTGTAAAACTTGTTTTGTGAGTTTCTCCGATTTCGCGTTTTGGTTTTTTTTCTGCTTCAATAAGGGTGGGTGGCTCAATATTATTTTTCTCACAATACTGTTTCACAACATCTATTATTTCTACCCCAAACCGCTGAGAAGTCACTTTACCAATCCCACTTATAGCTTCCAAAGCTTTAAAATTTGTAGGCAAATTATTAGCTATTCCCAATAAGGCTTTTAAAGTAAAAATTTGATAATCTTCAACGCCGTTTTCTCTGGCGTAGCCCTTTCGTAAATCATTAATTGCATTATACAAATCAGGGTGGTTACTCATTCGCGAAGGCCGTGTTCTTTCTTTTCCTGAACGGGTCGGTTTTAGCTTTTCAAAATCAATTTCAGCATTCACTTTGCTTTGAGAATAACCTAAAGCTGAAAAATCAGTCATGCAAAATTTAAAGCTTTCCCGTTTTACATAAATAGCTTTGTTAGCAGTTTCCAAAGCCTTAGTTATCGTTTCTTTTATTACCTTATTTTCGGTGGTAATAAAGAAATCCTTCAGTGGTTCAATTAATAGTTCCTTTATTTTTCCTTCGAAATATGCTGCCCCTTTCTTCAAACGTTCTTTTAATAAAGAATTATTTTCAGGCAAATCCGCTTGGGTCAATATTTCCTTTATCTGCCTTTGAAACGTGAACAAAACCGTTCCAATTTCTTTTTCTGATTTAGAAATAATATCTCCAATTAATTGAACGCTTTTTGAATCAATGGGCGGTGAATTTTCCATCAATTGCTTGTGTAAATAAACGAGAGGTTTATTCAACTGACCGAAGTCCAGCAAATCCATAAGCAGCGATTCCTGATAATCAAATTTAGCCTTGTGAAGTTCAGCGTCATCCAAATTTTCGCTCGAAATGGCTTTGTTAAACAGATTGATATTGAAATCCAATCTTATACTTTTATTGCTTATGGGTGTGCTTAAAATAATACCTTCCAATGTGCGGCAACGGCTTAGTGCCACATACACTTGGCCACTGCTAAAGGCTGCTTGTGCGTCAATAATTACTTTGTCAAATGTTAATCCTTGACTTTTATGAATAGTGATGGCATAGGCCAGTTTTAAAGGGAATTGTGTAAATGAACCAATCTCTTTTTCATCAATGCTTTTGGTCTCATTATTCAGGGTGTATTTAATGTTGCTCCACTCTTCTTGGCTCACTACAATATCCTCTATTTCATCGGTGGATACAACTATTTTTTCATTATTAATCTGAACAATTCTCCCAATTTTACCATTAAAAAAACGCTTTTCCTTGGCTGTATCATTTTTAATAAACATCACTTGGGCTCCAAGTTTCAGTTCCAGGTTTTCATCTGTTGGGTAACTGTATTCCGAAAAATCACCACTAACTTTTGCTTTATAAAAAAAGGATTTACTTCCAAATTTCGCCAACCGGTCGCTGTTTATTTGTCGGGCTGTGGCATTGTGAGAGGTGAGAGTTATATAGCCTTCATCGGTATTGTTTTCAAAAATATCAGGGTCGAGGCGGTTGTTCAATAATTCAAAGGTTTCTTCGTCCATTATATTATTTCTCACTTTGTTCAGTAAGTCAATAAATACACGGTCGCTTTGCCTAAAAATATGTTTCAGTTCCACAATCACAGGAAAGTTTTCTTTCAAGGCATTGCTGCTAAAAAAGAAAACGGTTTCATAATATTCTCTCAGTAATTCCCATTCTTCATCTTTGGCTACCGGAGCTAATTGGTTTATATCACCAATCATTAGCAATTGCACACCACCAAAGGGTTTGTAGCGATTTCTAAACTGCCTCAAAACAGAATCAATAGCATCCAACACATCGCATCGCACCATGCTTATTTCATCTATTACCAGCAGGTCTATGCTTTTTATAAGGTTTATTTTATCGCGTGAAAACTTCTTTGCTTCCACCGCTGAATGGTTGGGCACAAAAGGTGCAAACGGCAACTGAAACAGCGAGTGAAGGGTAACCCCGCCGGCGTTGATAGCCGCCACACCCGTAGGAGCCACAATGGTAATTCGTTTTGGCGTATGTTTTTTAAGCCGGTGTAAAAAGGTGGTTTTTCCTGTTCCCGCTTTTCCGGTTAAAAAAACCGACCGATTAGTATTTACCACATAGTCAAAAGCCATGTCCAGTTGCGGATTAGATTGTGTGGCAGTTTCGGTTGGATTATTTATCATGGGATTAAAGAAACAAAAGTATTTTTAAAAAAGGAAATTGTTTTAAAAAAGGTTAGGATTTATAAAAGCAAAAAACCCAATCTTGCTTTGCAACAAAATTGGGCTTTTTTGCGGAGCCAAGGTTACAGAGCTCGAACTTTTTGGAAAAGGATTTAGAAGAAATAATAACTTTATTTAACCACTTGAATTAATAAATCATAGTCTATTATTTTATTATCAAAAACTGATTCATTTTATCCAACCAGTTAAGATGTTCCCAATCTGGCTTTTTTAAATAAAAAGCAAAATTTATAGCCGAATTGTAAGATGCATGTTTAATGGTCAATTCTCAAAGGATAGAGACATTCCGAATAGCATTTAAGTTACACCATTTTAAATTAAGGAAAGTAGTTGATTACTAAAAAAATACAAAGGCACCACCCCCCTGCCGGGGAAAAATGTAACGGCAGGGGAGTCGTTTAGTTTGTTTTTATACTATTTGAGTTGTTTGAAAACACCTTAGCCTAAAGAGTGGCGTTGCAAAACTTTTTGTTGACAGTGCTTAATAAATATACATTTGCAGGTAGGCAATTAACATCTACAGAAGAATGTCAGAATCCCAAAACATAGAATACAAACAAAGTTGGCGAGATGAGTATCTGAAATGGATATGCGGTTTTGCTAATGCCAATGATGGGAGCATTTTTATAGGCAAAGACGATAACGGAAATGTTGTTGGTATAACAGATGTAAAAAAATTATTGGAAGAAATACCCAATAAGGTGAGAGATGTTTTAGGAATCTTGGCAGATGTAAATTTACACACTACAACCCAAGGCGATTTTATTGAAATAATAGTTGAAGGTTATCCCTACCCTGTTAATTACAAAGGGCAATACCATTATAGAAGTGGTAGCACCAAGCAAGAATTAAAGGGGGCAGCTTTAGATAAATTTCTTTTACAGAAAAAAGGGAAACGCTGGGATGGTGTGCCGGTTCCAAAGGTTTCGGCAAAAGATTTAAAGCAAGAAACATTTGATTTTTTCCGTAAACGTGCATTTAAAAGCCAACGAATAGAAGAAGATATTTTAACCGATAGCAACGAAAACCTACTTGAAAATCTGCAATTAAAAGAGAATGATTTTTTAAAACGTGCCGCCATTCTATTATTTTACACCAACCCCGAAAATTTTGTAACAGGTGCTTATATCAAAATCGGGTATTTTGAAACCGATGATGATTTAAAATTTCAAGATGAAATACATGGCAACTTGTTTGAGCAAATAGAGAAAACAATGGATTTGCTTTTTACTAAATATATTAAAGCTGCAATTAGTTACGAAGGCATTAACAGAATAGAAACGTATGAATATCCAAAAGATGCAGTTCGTGAAGCCCTGCTGAATGCCATTGCTCATAAAGATTATTCGGGTGGTGTCCCAATTCAAATAAGCGTTTACAACGACAAAATTATTTTTTGGAACGAAGGTCAATTGCCCGAAAACTGGACGGTTAAAAACTTATTGGAAAAACACGCTTCAAGACCATACAACCCTGACATTGCTAATGCTTTGTTCCGCAGTGGTTACATTGAATCCTGGGGACGGGGAACGATAAAAATAGTTAGAGAATGTAAACAAGCGGGAATCCCCGACCCTGTTTTTCGATATGATTCAAGCGATATTTCTGTAGAGTTTAGAAAGGATATTTACAATGAAAAATATTTGCAATCACTTAACCTAAACGGCAGACAAGTAAAAGCTTTGATGTTCGCAAAAGACAAGGGGAAAATTACAAATAGTGAATATCAAAAATTAAACGACTGTTCACGAAATACTGCAAGTAACGACTTGACAGAGATGGTAGTAAAACACTTACTAAAACCAAGCGGACAAAAGGGCGCAGGAGCATTTTACACATTGAAATGAGTTATAATTCAATTGCACATTAATTGCACAAATTGCACATTGGAAGAATAAAATACTCTATTGCAAAGGATTTTGAGAAAATCATGGAGTTTTATTCTTTAGTTTTTTAATTAATAGCCATATTTTTTGTTGTGGTATTTAGGTGTTAAAATTTCCTTTAGATTTTTAAGTTTATAAGACACCCCTCCGGTAAAGGAAAAGAAATTCCTATTCCGGTTTTTTATGACCGCAGTTATAAAATGATTTTTTTATATGGAGCAGACAACTTTTAAAAAGTTATCATTTCTTGTTATAGTTTTAACTTTTCCTATATTTATAATTTTTGAAAAAATGAAAATAAAACCCTAATAGTTTACTATTAGAATCAATAGATTTCTTTTAAAATTTCATGAATTCTTGGCTAATAATCTAATAGTTTACTATGAAATTTCTTAAAATTTACTTTTAAAAAAATACACGGTATCAAAATAAATTATACTTGTAGAAAATATAAACAGAAAAATTATGTCATTTACAGGAAACGAAAACCACACTATTAGTCTGCTGGATGCAGGTGATTTAACAGCCAATTACAGAACTAGTCACCCAACGGCAGTCAAAGGATTCTTTTACGGAAAAACAGCTATTTCAGATATTCTTGAGCAGGGTGATTGCGTAGGTATCCGTATCTATTTTGGTGAAGATTCTTTGGGCAACCCACAATTGGTAATATGCGGCGTATTGGCCAATGAAGATGATATCGATGATGGTGTATTAGCCGAGTTAGGAATGCCATGTCCTACACGATGTGGCTCAGCAAATGCTTTAAATTCTTAGACCAACTTGGATTTAGTTAGTAGTTTATCCATTCTATTTCCCTTAATAGCCGGACTATTTTTCTATCGCAGAAATGGGAAACTCCAAACGTATTTTCTTTGGTACATTATTTTCTCTTTTACATTTGAAATTGTTTCTACAATTTTGGCTTTGAACGAATTCAATAACCATTGGATGTTTAAGCCGTTTTTTATTTGTGATTTCTTATTTTTTACGTGGTTTTTTAATAAATTCCGTTCTTTTCCAAATTGGCTGAAAACTCTTACCTTTATTTATTTTGGGCTAATATTATTTGATTGTTTGGATTCGTGGTTTTGGCATACTTCTTTCTATTCACCCAGCATATATTTTATAGTATTATTCTTGTATTTTATAATCCTTAGTTTTTATGTTATTATTGGTTCATTAGACGATTGGGCTCCTGTCCAAAATCCTATTTTATGGATAGCATCAGCCCGATTAATTTATTATTTGTTTGTGATTGTTATCTATGCTTATTCAAGTATTTCATTTTTTAATTTCAACAACAATCTTTTTGGGGAGGCTTTTGCCATAATTAATGGAGTAGCCAATGTTTTATGTAATAGTATGTTTGGAATAAGTTTTTTATGCAAGAGGGTTCAGGTTTAGGAATTAACTTAGTTTTTATTTTTTCTATTACCCTTGCTGTAGTGGGGTTATCGGTATTGATAATGTTTTTGGCATTTAATAAAAAACTAAAGAGGCAGCGGATAGAAATTATTAATACTATTTTTTTGGGGCAGGATAATGAGCGGGGACGGATAGCTATGGATTTACACGATAGCATGGGGGCAGCACTTTTTGATATTATACAAACCATTGATGAAATTGAATTAAACAATGAGTTAAAAGCCACGCAAACCAAGGAAGATGCCAAACTTAAAGTAACAAATGCGATGGAAACAATGCGGCAAATAGCTCATAATTTAATGCCCAAAACCATTAAAGAACATGGATTGATATATACAATAAAAAAATTATTTGCTAATGCCCCGGAAGGATTTACCGTAAATTTTTTTGATGATACCTACTCAACACGATTCCATCAAAATATAGAAATACACCTGTATTATATTATTTTAGAATTATATAACAATACCCTAAAACACAGCCATGCCAATGAAATAAATTTGGATATAATATATGAGCATCAGGGGAAAGAACTTTCCCTTACTTATTTTGACAATGGAAAGGGTTTTGAACCCTATAAAAAAATTGAGGGAATAGGATTAAAAAAACATAAGGACGAGAGCTGAATTGATTAAAGGCAAATTAACGATAGAAACTCAAAATGGATTTACATTAACGATGGCTATAAAACTATAAAATAATATGGGTAATATGATAAGCATACTAATAGTAGACGACCATTCTGTAGTAAGGGAAGGGATTATTAAAATTATTTCGTCACTATCAGAAGTGAAATTTTTTGATGAAGCCCGAAACGGAACCGTAGCTTTAAAAAAATTGACCGAACAACATTTTGACATAGTAATATTGGATATAGCTATGGAGGGAATGGATGGCATGGAAACAGCACGCCTAATAAAAAAAGACCACCAAAACACCAAAATTATTATGTGTTCGTCGTATAAGGAAATTGGGCAAATTGTAGAATTGATGAGTCTGGGGGTGGAAGGCTATATCCTAAAAAGTGCGGATAAGAATGAGATAATAAACGCCCTTAAAATGCTGGTAAAGGATGGCAACTATTTTACCAAAGAGGTACTGGAAATATGGAACGAATATAAGAAGAAACGAACTGTAGAAACACCAGATAAGAAGAAACTAAAACTTGGATTAAGGGAAATAGAAATAATAAAACTTCTGTGTGAAGGATACACAGCCCCTAAAATAGCCGAAAAAGTATCGCTTTCAGAATACACCATAAATACACATAGACATAATATTATGAAAAAACTGGGCGTAAAAAACGTAGTGGAATTAGTGAATTATGTTAACCAAAATGGCCTACATAAAAAGAACTAATAGTAAACTATGAAATTGCAAAAATCCCAATAAAAATAGTTGAAAACCGTAATAGTAAACTATGAAATTGCAGGTAAACGTTTGGTTATTGAATAACAAAGGGTTTAAGTTTGAGAAACATAAAAAAAAAATTATGAAAACACTCAACAAAAATTTAGCAAGAAGTTTAACGATTAGCTTCTTACTACTGTTTTCCTTTGGAAAATTGAATGCTCAAAATACCATTGACCAAACCTCAGTGGGGATTCCTTTTCCTAGCACTGCATCAGGCAATGCCTTATTCGGAATTTCAGCCGGAGGCAATCCCGGCATTCCAGACGGCTTATTTAATAGTTCTGGTTACAATAACACGTATATTGGTATATTATGTGGATCGTTAACATCCACCGGTCACGATAATTCTTTTCTTGGTAGCCAAGCAGGGTATGCTAATACCACAGGCTATAAAAATACCTTTTTGGGCGATCAAAGTGGTGTAACCAATGCGACTGGATATGAAAATACTTTTTCCGGATATCTTTCAGGAGGGGGGGCAACAGGAAATAAGAATACTTTTTCCGGAGCTCACAGCGGCAATAGCAACACAGGCAACTACAATTCATTTTATGGCTACTTCAGCGGGCAGGGGGGGGCATCCGGAGATTACAATACATTTATGGGTTACTATGCCGGAGAAGTCAACACAGGCGATAATAATGTATTTATTGGTAATTCAAGTGGTATTGATAATACAACCGGCTATTATAATAGTTTCATAGGGGCTTTTAGCGGCTATGTAAATACTACTGGCAATGAAAATGTCTTTTCTGGACGAAATGCTGGAATTGCGAATACGACCGGAAGTAGAAATACTTTTCTTGGAAATTCGTCGGGGTCAGCTAATACCACCGGTGCTTATAATACATTTATGGGCTTTGAGGCAGGTGATAGGGTCACAACCGGACAAAACAATGTGATTCTTGGATCTTATGCAGGGAATAATGCTTTTACTGCATCTTCTGGTGGCCTTGTGCTTGTCGGTGCAAATGCAGATGCAGGAACGGGTACAACTTATAGTAATGCTGGTGCTATTGGTTACAATGCATTGGTTACTGAAGATAACGTTATTAGTATTGGGGACATTAATGCTCCTACGGCAGTATGTATTGGAATGACAAACACAGGTGGTTGGGGTCCAGGAGGTGTCTTATATACCAATGGTACTTGTTATAATAGCTCACCAACTTGGACTACATCTGATGCTAAATTTAAAACAAATGTAAAACCAATTAGTACCGGTTTGGATTTTATAAATAAGTTAAATCCCGTTTCTTATTATTTTAAGCCCGATTCCTTTTTTAATTTTCCTGATGAATTACAATATGGTTTTATTGCCCAGGAATTAAAAACGGTAATGCCAAATCTTGTAAAGGTAAGCGAGAAAGGAATTCATTCTGTTAATTATACTGGGGTTATTCCCATGCTTACCAAAGCTATTCAGGAACAACAGGCCATAATAGAGCAAAGTAAACTTGAAAATGCCAACTTAAATCAAAAACTAATATCTTTAGAAAACAAATTATATGAACGTGCAAAACTATTAGAAGATAAATTGAATGAAATGGACAGAAACATTACCAACCTTAATGCTTGCTGTGAAATGAATAAGTTAGGTAAAACATCTGCGAATGATAAAGTTATCTCCACTATCATCCTTAACAATTCGGCAAGGCTTGACCAAAATAAACCTAATCCTTTTACCAATGAAACCTACATTGATTACTATATCCCAATGGGTTCGGAAACTTCAAAAATTGAAATATTAGACCAATCAGGAAAAAAAGTGATGGTATTTAATATCACTAACTTTGGAGAAGGCCGCTTAATTGTAAAAAATGGTGGTTTGGCCCAGGGTATTTATACTTACCAATTGGTAAGTGGAAATAAAGTGATAAACACTTATAAAATGCAAATAGTACATGATTAACTATTGAATATGTATTTAAATAAATGGAGGTGGCCAAATTCAGGCACCTCCATTTTGATTTTTCAATATTAAAAAATGTAAATTTTCACTAAAAGAATTACTTTTGATATACCATGAAGCTAAAATTATCCAATAGCTTAAAAGTTTTAGCCCTTTTGCTTTGGTCAATGCAATGCGAAGCCCAAAAATTTGAATGGGTAAATTTTATTCAGGGTAAAAGCAGTCAGGAAGCTGTTTCTATGTGTGCCGACTCTTTTGGCAATCAATATTCAAGCTTTAATTATTTTGAAGAAATTACCTTTGGAGGAATTACTGTAAAAGATTCTGTAAACGGTAAGAGTGTTCTGGTTTTAAAACAAAATACTTATGGGAAAGTATTGTGGTATTGTAATATCAGAACCGTAACTCCGAATAGTTGGGCAAGGGCATTGGCTTCCAGTTTCAATGGCAAGGGTAACCTGATCGCATTTGTCGCAAGTCCTGTTGCTATTTTAGCAGGTAAAGATACCATCAAACGAAAGGGCACAGCAGACTTTGCCTTGTATATATTAGAATTTGATAAAAATGGAAAAATGGTAAGCGGCAGAAATATTATAGAAGGACCAATGAATGCAAATAATGATAATATTTATGATGCTCCCAAGCGTTTTGTTACCGACCTACATGATAATATATATTTTAGCCTATGGTACAAAGGCCAGATAAACATATACGATTCCTCGGGGTCAAGCAATTATGGTTCATCGTCTGCACCTTTTAGAAATATAATCTTTAAATTTTCGAAATCAGGCCAAAAATTTGAGTGGGCCACTGAATTACCCTTTGAATTCTCGGGCGGTGGAGTATATATAAACAGCCTAAAGTTAGATATTCATGGAAACCTTTACGCTGCTGCGTATTGGTATGGGGTTACTAAAGTCACATTTAAAGGGAAAACTATAACACATGGACAAGATGGAGCAGGAACGCTTTTTATATGGGATAAAAACGGAAAAGATAAAAATTATTTTTATATAGAGGCCTCTGGTAAAAAGAGTACCATCCAAGATTTAGCAGTTTACGATAGCAATTCTGTTTTTATTTCTGGTGCTTACATTGGCGATTCAGCTAAATTCGATTCGGTTTGGAAACGCAATTCAAAATATGGAGTTTATCAGTTTTTTGCCCGTTATAATACAAACGGAAAATTAAAATGGGTAAAAACAGAAGATTCAATCTCTTCAACTTCTTTTAGTTATTGGAACAGATACTGTTCCATGATTAATTATAAGGATGAATATTTTTATCGTTCATATTTTGAAAATGCAGGAAGCAGTGGCAGTAAACCTATAATATGGGATGGGCAAAAATATATGCCCAGTGATAAGCTATCTCAGGGTATGAATCTTAAATTTGATGGCCGGGGCAATATCCTTTGGGGATTTAGAACGCCTATGCCGTTTAACTCAATGGCAACCGATGATAATAATAATTTTTATTTTCAAGGCTGGTGGGGTTATGATTCTATCCGCTTTGGAAATTTCAAAGCATATGCAAATGGTGGTGATAGCTACATAGGTAAAACTTTTGATTATGCAATTTTTAGGGGTAATATTAGTAAAGGCCCCTATTGTGCAGGAGATTCGTTTTACATACCTTATACTAAGGGGGGAGTATTTGGCGATACCAATATTTTTATAGCCGAGATAAGCGATGAATTTGGAAATTTTACCGGTAAAGAACGGGAGCTTGGCAGGATAAAAAGCAAAAATGATGGCAAAATACGCGGGGTACTACCCATGTTTAATGTGGCCAGCAGCGGGCAGTACCGGATAAGAATCCGTTCCACTTCACCGCTGGCACAAAGCTTTTATAAGGCTGATACTTTACGCCTCTTAATATACTCCCGAGACAAGGCCAACCCGGGCCCGCCGGCGTGGATATGTAAAGGAGATACTTTAAAACTTAATACCTACGGTGGAACCAAATGGACGTGGAGCCCCAAATACAGAATGGACGACAGCACTAAACGGCAACCCATCGTTTGGCCAACGCAAAGCACTACCTACAAAATAATAATAGGCGACAGCAGCGGCTGCGGTGCACCCGATACCGCCTTTAAAAAAGTAATAGTGAGGCCGGCCTTAAAAACTGTTTTGGCCTTTAACGATACCACCGTTTGCGGAGATGGAGCGTTGCGAGTTCCCTATTATTTCACCGGTGGTGACTCGGTAAATTATCGGTTTCAATGGTATTTTGTGAGCAATCCAAAGTTGTGGTTTACCATGAAAAGTGGCCAAAATTTATTGCGAGAT
>CANIKO010000020.1 GCA_947468275.1 Bacteroidota bacterium | reverse complement strand
CAGTTGTAGCTGCCTGACAGAGAATACCAGCATTTGACATAAAATTTTCATTTGGGAATTGCTCCTGGTCAACAGAGTGTTTCACTTGCTAAATTCTAAAAACTATCTTAAGAAATGAAAAAGGAAGCGTTGGGAAACGAAAAAATTTTGTGGCAAATGCGGGTAAGGAGCGTACCGAACAATACAGCGGTAAAAACAATAGCAGCAAAACTTTTACAATAAACTGATTAAAAAAACATAGAACAAACACTAAAATTGAAATTTCACCTTAGTCGGGCTGCTACAATTGGCTCTAACGGCTGACGCTATACGAAGGTGGGGATTAAGATGCATAACCCTCCGCTTACCTTAAAAGCAAATTAGATGCACAACTATTCAAATTTGGCACACAGCCCCACTTTTGTATAGCGTATGTTATAGGCTGTATTAAATTTTTGAGCGATGGCAAACCAATTAATATTAGAAGGAAATTATGATAGTAAAATACACACACTTAAAAATTGGTGTGATGCTTTTGGAAACTTAGTAGAACCGCCAGAAGGATATTATCTATTGAAAAACAATGCTGAAAGGCACGATAAAATACAAAAAGGAGATTTACATTTTGATATTTATGGCGGTTGGACTGATGGACACGGAGATTATCATAATGGAGGGAATGTTTTAAGTGAAGGACGGTGGAGAGCGTGGGCAAGAAAAATTTAATATTACCTATAAATTGGAGATAAGTCTGACAAAACTAATCAAAACATTCTCATATCTACCACCCGTTGGTTGGCTTTGAGCAAGTTTTTGTTTCGTTTATTCAAAAGTAAATATTTATTCACTTCCCTGCATGCCCATGCCCACCATGGCCCCGTTGGGTTTATGATTTTAAGGTTGGAATTAATAGTTTAGTTAAACAGAAAGGAAAAAAACTTAAACTTTAAACCAAATCCAAACTCAGGAAGTTTTACCATCGAAATTGAAAATCGTTCCAAAGATGTTTCCATTGAAATTTTTAACCTTTTGGGTACCTTGGTTAAAAAAGTGGAACGGGTAGAAAAGGTGAATAGCTTAGATTTGGATGTGGCCGATGGAATGTATTGGGTAAGGGTGAAAAATGGGGATGCAGTTTATAATCAAAAGGTACTTATTTCAAAATAATAGTAGAGATGCTTCCTTCGTCAGCATGACAAACAATCGGAGAATAGCAAACCTTAGTTGTTAACTAAAAGCAGTCTTAAATTTATTTTAATCTTAATCTTAAAAAATTATTAGCTTTGGCATTCGTTTTTTTAAAGCAAAGTAGAAATGATTAAATCGTTTATAGCAGCACAGTCTAAAACCAAAAACATCCCTAATTTATTTCCAGTTCGCATACATTTTAATTCATTATTCAAACTTGTTTTAGCAAGTATAATTCTTTTAGGTAGCCTGCCGAGCCCAGCAAAACCGATGGTTCTCACCGCAAAAGAGTTTAAAAATCCACCCAGCCGAATCATTCGTTCGTGTTGTTCATTTGGGGCTAATTTGCATCTGATGGTTATTCCTGCCATAAAAGTTAGCGATATAACGAGTATTGAAAAAGTAGGTCCGCACAAGTATTTGGGCAGCAACCGCGAAGGCAACGGCGTTATTTATACCAAGCGTGGAGGGTTTATTGATTTGGGACATTTAAGAGATCAGGCCGATTGGACAGCTTTTTTGTATTCCACTATTTTACTCAATAAAGAAAAAGGAAACGTAAAGCTGAATCTGGGAATTGAAGGGGGCAAAAAATCCGTAAATATCAAGTGGAGTAAGGATATGGATAGTCTGGATTTGTTACATTTGGCCGGCAAGGTAACGTATGATTTATCGGTTTGGCACGAAATAGGAACTTGGTATGGGACGTCTTATGTTCCGCTAATGCCAGAGCGTTATTCCAGTTTTTCGATAGAAGATATTTATAGTAATCTTACCGGAGTAACCTTAGGAATGGAAGCTTTGAAAAGCAATATACCTTATGAACAAGCCATGACTCATTTGCTTGCTGAAAAACTAAGACAATTGGAAGTGGTGAAAACCGAAAAGGAAACTTTTGATGCCTATGAAGCTACCCGCAATATTTGGTGGTCGAGAGATTATGGACTGCCAAGTCGTAAAATTTTAGTAAAACACCAGTGCGAGGCGTATCCCGGAGCAAAACCCTGGCTAGTTCCCACCAAAGGAGATACTATTTCCGCATATTATTTGACGTTGATTGATAAAACCTTGGCAGGAGAATCGCTTAATGACTTTTATGAATTTAAAATCAAATTGAATGTGAAGCTTTTAGAGAAAAAAAATATTAGAAAACTAAATAAAAAGATAATCACCCAAAATGATTTCATGTCAATATTAAAAGATATTGAACTGGAAATGGCCGAAGAATTTAAGTCTTAAGACCTCGGTTTTAGCTATCATTTGATGGCGTATTTATATTTCTCTAATTGTTATGAAAACAGCAGCGTTATTCCTTAATTATTCTGAAATATCGAATACTGTTTTCAGTTTTTAGACTAAAAATATAAACTCCAGATAAAAATGAACTTGTATTCAACCGAGTCATCTTTTCAAAGGTTTTGGTTTTAAATACTTCCCTTCCGTTAATGGCATAAACTGTTAACTCCTCATTTACAGGGCTTTCAATTGTTATATGGTTTGAAATTGGGTTGGGATATAATTTATATTCACTTTGCAATGAAGAAGCAATGGATTCGGTAGGCTTTTTGTTTACGGTAATCAAAACATAATCCGATTGGCTGCATTTGTTGGTATCGGTTCCGGTTACTTTATAGTTGGTGGTTAAAGGCGGTGAAGCAATTATGCTGTCGGTAGATATTTGTAGCCAAGTGTTGGGTGTCCAAATATAACTTTTGGCACCTGATATCCTTATAACGGTACTTTGTCCTTCTTTAATGGTATCATTTGCAGCGGTTAATTTTAAAACCGGCAAATCGTTAACTGTAATATTTACAAAGATTGTATCGGAGCAAGTGCCTCCCAAAGTTGCAATTACCTGATATTTGGTAGTAAATAAAGGTGAGGCTATTACGGATGCTGAGTTAGCAGAATTTAATCCAGTAGATGGCGACCAACTGTAATTATAAGAGCCTGAAAGATTCAAAGCCGTTTGCTGACCCTTGCATATGGTTGTATTTCCTGATGCGGTAAAAGAAATTTCAGAATGAACATTCACAGTAATATCTGCTGAATCTTTACATCCATATTTATTCAATCCCACAACTTTGTAATTTGTATTAACCTTTGGAAAAACATTAACAGTAGTGAAATTTGAACCTCCAAAATCTGTGGTTTTAAGCCATGAGTAACTACTTCCTTTTTTGGCGGTGAGCCATGTTCCTGCACCCATGCACAACTGAGTGGAGGTGGCATCAATACTTAGTGGAGCATTTGGAAAATCATAAACGGAATAGGACGCCGTATCCAAACAGCCAAAATTGGAAGTGCCAATTGCAGTGTAGGTTGTATTTTGGGGATTCACAGTAACCGAATTTCCCGTGTAGGTTTTTAATCCAAAGGCCTGTAACCATTGGTAAGTAAGGGCCCCGGAAGCGGTTAACATTGTTGAGTCATTACGGCAAATGGAATCTTTAACTGCCGAAATAGTAACCACCGGTTTCTTATTTACTTTTACCAATACATAAGCGGAATCTTTGCACCCTATCGAATCGGTAATATTTACCTTATAGGTTATATTATAAGATGGTTTGGCTTTTACTTTATTTCCGAAGGCTGTGTCTAATCCAGTTGCTGGCGACCATTGGTACGTTTTGGCTCCAGCAGAAACGGTCAACGAAGTATAAGAGCCTTCACAAAAAGACGTATTTCCCGTAATTGTTTTAGCTGGCAGGGGTAACACTGTAATAGTTACAAAAGTACTATCCTTGCAGCCAGCCTTGGTTTGCATTACCACCTTATAGGTAGTTGTTGCACTTGGTGTGGCAATTACTTCGCGGCCTGTAGTAATATTTAATCCCGCAGATGGCGACCATTTATAGCTTGCACCAACCCCATCAGCAAATAATTTTACGGATTGATATTTACAAATTGAGGTTTTTTCCGCAAATAAAGCAACGCGCGGAGAGCAGGTATATACTTTTTTGCAATCCACAGATAGTTCTCCATCCATCCATTCGAATCGTTTTTTAATCCAGCTTTTTAACGAATCCACCTCTTCCTTCATTGAATAACTTAGAGGACTTGGATTGGGCCAAATATAAACACCCATTACAGGCCAGCGATCAAAATTGCGATAAGAGGCTTCTTCCAATCTTTTGTAATTGGAATCTATAAAATTATTAATACTATAAAGGCTTAGCGTAGATTGTCGCAACTGATTCCAACGGCAGTAATAATCTTTTACATAAGTCGTATCGGCTCTAAAACGTTTCCACCAGAACGGGGCACCGCCTGATAGGTCTATTTCCCAACCTTGAGGGCTTGAGCTATTATTATAATCGGCATTGTTCCAGGCAAGATTAAAATCCCAGATTGGCCCCATTTTTAACTTTCCGCCTTTTGTGTCTTTTTCTTTAAATAAATAAGTGCTTAATCTGTAGCCATCCACATTTTTGCTAATTTCATTCATTATGGATAAATCAATAAAAGTACTTACAGCTGCATATTGTCTGAAACCTGCAGTGGGGTTTTGAAAATCTGAACTTGCTAAAGATGTTTCAAACGTAGAAATGAAATTCTGAATATAGGTTACCTGTTCTTTTGCCATATTATCCCCATTGGGGTAATCGTATTGGAAATATACGCCATTGGAAGAAAAACCTCCATTATTGTTTCCTGTAGTTTTATCTATTTTAAGAATATATCCTCCTGTAAGGGCACTTCCCGCAGTGTCATTTGGCCCAAGTTTACTTATGTCAACACGGTTTTTATCGCGTTTTACTTTTTCTAATAACACATAAATTCCCTGATAACTTCCGTTAATAAATAATTCAATATATCTATGCCGTGTAGCATATCTACCCGTTCTGCGAGCCAATTCATAAGTAAGCACATCCCTCATTAATGATTTATCGTTATACGTGGCATTCAGCACCCAATCGTGTTCTTCCGGCAATCCTAATAGAGAAACGTTAGTGTCCAACAGGCTTGGCAAAACGGTTGTAAAACCATAAGGTTTTTTAGGGAATGATTGGGATGTTGAGCCCCGGCTTTCAATAGTAATGCCATATTTAAAAAATTTACTAGAATCACCCAAAGCATTAACAGTATTTGTATTATCAATAATCCTCATTTCCGACCAAATCCTTGGCTCGTCATTAATTCCTTTGCCATGTGTATTTATAAGCATTAAAGGTAAATTGGAATTAATAAAAGGTTCGAGTTGCGAGGGGGTAGTAGTAAAAATAATATTCCAGTTTGTTAAACTACCGGTATCTTTATTTCTTTTGGTATCGACTACTAGTAGCATCCATTCTCCATTAGGATTTTGGCCGCTATTGATGACTCCTAGGGAGCCTTCGGGTTTATAACTTCCATTAAATGGAGCCTTGCCATTACTTATTTTAGGATTTACATTATTTGTGAATACGCAATTATCATAGTTTTTTCCATTACCACCATTTCCGGTGCTAAGTTCAATTACAGTTTTATCCGGGGCAATCAGAAACATATTTAAATCTGCATCAAATTGGTGTTTTATGTTGACTGTAACTCCCATTACTCCAAATTTAGTGCTTGTTGAGCTAGCCAATCCCGTTATGGTTTGTTTGTAAAAATTTTGCGAAGCATCATCTCTTATTCTACCACCATATCCAGTAAATACTTGGGAGAAGCTAAAAAAAGCATAGAATTGAAGTGTGACAATAAGTAAAAATTTTTGCATTCTAATTATGATATCAAAAACCCAAAGGTAACCAAATTTGTGATTCGTGGTTTATAAACCTAATAGGTTTACACAAACTATCGAAACTTTACATTGAATTTATTTTTTAAGCAAACATTGTCGGTATTCTAAACCTTGTTCACCGTATACTTTTAAATAATAAACGCCGCTTTTTTTATCAGAAATATCAAGGTTATAAATCGAAACCGCATTGTCAATTTTTAAATCCATAATTACTTTTCCCTGAATATCAGTCAACACTATTTTTTTTATTATTTCATTCGTTGGATTTTCAATAATCAAAAAATCGTTTGCAGGGTTGGGATAAATTCTGAAATTAATTGTTATGTTTTTAGGATTGGATATCCCAGAATTCTTGCACATTACGGCATTTAGTTTTATAAAAATGGTATCGTTCATTAAAAAAGGAACCTCATTCCCATTGGGTGCATTTCCCATTCTTATAACTACCATATTTTGACTTGGAATTACGTTTAAAAATTGCCCGTTTTTACCCATTGCCGAATACATGTCAGTCGGAGAGTTAGGGTTTAAAGCACCCGGCAAAACTAGCTGCAAGCCCGGAACCATAAAATTCGTTTTACCATTGAGCCACCATAAATAGCCATATGAATTATTTAAAGTTTGGGATGATGTAATCATTTGGTTAAAATACGTTTTGTCTTTCATCACTTTTACTATATCCCAATCGCCTTTGTTGAGCATTAACAGCCCAAAACGTGCAAAACTCCTTGCATTGCTAAAATATACATTGTCATAATCAATCTTTACAAAAAGCCCTGTCATTCCGGTAAAGGTTTTGAGTCTGAGGGCCAAATAGGTATTTAAATTTTTTCCGGTACTGGCTTCAATTACTTTATCTAGCATGGTGTATGGACCATTGTGATAGGCCCAACGAGTTCCAGCATCGGCTTTGTATTTAAAGCAACTATCCCAAGTGCAATGGTTATCGGTTATCCCATCATCCAATCCAGTGGTCATGGTTAGTTGGTGGCGAATGGTAATCAGATTTTCTTTGGTCAGTGATTCCTTAGTCCAGCCTTTGCCCAAATATTTGGAAGATGTATCTGTTATTTTTAAATAGCCATCTTCCTGGGCCATACCAATTGCAAACGATGTGAGAGTTTTTCCGGCAGAGGCCCAGTACCACAAACTGTCTTTGGTGAATTTACCAAAATACTTTTCAACCACAATCTTGCCGTCCTTTAAAACAATAAAGGCTTTTGAATTTCGGTTTTCCAAAAACGTATAAAGTGGTAAAGTTTTATCCCTGCACCAGCCCAAGCTTTCCATAGAAGTTGTATCCCAATTTGTGCTGGTCGTTGGCGGAAAATAAAGCGTCTGGCTGTTAGAAAATTGAAATTGGAAAATGGAAAGGAGAAGAATTGTTTTTTTTAGCATAAAAATTTATTTAGGGTTGAACTGTATTAGTTTCATGGTCGATTCCTATTGTTAAACTATTTTTTTTTCTTCAGTGGCCACAGTAAATTTTCCAATCCATTAATTTTTATCTCATAAATTGTAGATAGTTGCATCCCAAGTTTTCCAGGAGGAAATCCCTTGCCATGATACCACTCCAAATAATGAACCGGAATGTCGCATAACAGTTTGCCTTTATATTTGCCATATGGCATTTGAGTTTTTACTAAATCAAGAAGTATGTTGGGGTTAGGTGTTAAGGGATTATCATTCATGGCGAACCTTTCAAAAATAGAATAATTTTTTTTTAATAGGTTTAAAACAAACAAATCCATTCGCGTTAGGTTATAATACTATTCACATTAATTTATAAAAAAATCATTTTTGATGTGAATGCATAAAATTCGAATCCTAAAAATTACTTTTGCTGCCCTTTAAAAATTAATGATTATAGCAATTTTCTTCATCCTCCACTGGTATCTTTCACTTTTCGGACAAACCTTTTACCTTCATCGTTATGCTGCCCACAAAATGTTTACCATGAACAAATTCTGGGAAAAGTTCTTTTACATTTTTGCTTGGGTTGCTCAAGGATCTTCCTATCTTAATGCTAGGGCTTATGCCATTCTTCATCGCATGCATCATGCGTATAGCGATACTGAAAATGATCCCCACACTCCTCATTTTTTTAAAGAGGTTTTTACCATGATGGTCCATACTGGGAAAATTTATAACGGATTATTAAAAGGAACCATACAACCTGATGAGAAATTTGAAAATAATTATCCTGTATACCCTAAAATTGATAAAATAGCCGACAATTGGATGGTTCGCATAGCTTTCGGATTTTCATATGTTGCTTTTTATTTGGCCTTTGCTACACATTGGTGGATGTATTTGTTATTGCCTATTCATTTTTTGATGGGGCCAGTGCATGGGGCTATTGTAAATTGGGCCGGTCATAAATATGGCTACCGCAATTTTAATGAACCTGATAAATCACGAAATACATTATTTATTGACTTCCTATTATTGGGTGAATTATTTCAAAACAACCATCATCACGATGGAATGAGACCTAACTTTGCAGCTAAATGGTGGGAAATAGACCCTGTTTACCCTGTGATTTTATTATTGGATAAATTACATATAATTAAATTGGTGAAACCTACATTACCGTCAGTTTAAACTGGCGGCAATAAAATTGCTATTCCACACCAAATCACGCAACTTTGCAGCGTTGTCTTCAAACTATCCGCTTTTAGAAACTATTAATTATCCTGCTGATTTAAGGGAACTTTCGCTAAATCAGTTAGAACAGATCTGCGATGAATTACGGAATTTTATCATTGAATCTGTGTTGACACATGGCGGACATTTTGCCGCTAATTTGGGTGTGGTGGAATTAACTGTGGCTCTTCATTATGTTTTTAATACACCCGATGACCGATTGGTTTGGGATGTAGGCCATCAAGCTTATGGACATAAAATATTAACGGGTCGAAGAGAAAATTTTCATACCAACCGTAAAATGGGAGGCTTAAGCGGATTTCCTAAAATGGATGAAAGTGAATACGATGCATTTGGGACCGGACATTCATCCACAGCTATTTCGGCGGTTTTAGGGATGGCGATGGCTGCAAAACTAGATGGAAATTATCATAGAAATCACATTGCAGTAGTTGGTGATGGGGCTTTAACTGCTGGGCAGGCCTTTGAGGGGTTAAATAATCTTTCTGGTTCAGGTACTAAAACATTTTTAATTTTAAATGATAATAATATTGGCATCGACGCCAACACAGGTGCTATTAACCGACATTTTAATACTATTGATCCTGAGAATAATTTATTTACCAATCTTGGCTTAAATTACATAGGGCCAGTTGATGGTCATAATATTTTGGGTTTGGTAAAGCAACTCGAATTATTAAAAGAAGAAACGATTCCTTGTGTATTGCATATCAAAACCACTAAAGGGAAAGGATTTGCCGAAGCTGAACAAGAGCAAACCAAGTGGCACAGTACTACCAAGTATATAAAAATAGAGGATCCTGAAATTAAACCGGTAAATTCCAAAATTAAATATCAGGATGTTTTTGGGTTAACTTTAAAAGAACTAGCCGAGGCGAATAAAAAAATAGCAGGAGTAACCCCGGCAATGCCCACTGGTAGTGGAATGTTGAAAGCTATGAAAGCATATCCAGAGCGTTTTTTTGATGTGGGAATTGCGGAGCAACATGCTGTAACCTTTGCAGCGGGTTTGGCTAAAGAAGACTATGTTGTGTTTTGTAGTCTTTATAGCACATTTCTCCAACGGGCTTTAGACCAGATAATTCATGATGTATGCATTCAAAATTTACCTGTGATATTTTGTATTGATCGTGCTGGGAATGTAGGGGATGATGGCCCTACTCATCACGGAATGTTTGATATCTCAATGCTTCTTCCTTTGCCAAATATTTCAATTTTAGCCCCATCAACCGGAATCGAATTGCGTCAAATGATGCATTATTATGCTGGAAACTTATCAGGACCAGTGGTAATAAGGTATCCAAAAGGATTTATACATGGGCAAGAAATAGACTGGACATTGCCGTTGGGTAAAATATTAGAACCCAAAATCCAGTTAGTTTCATCTGGAAAAGACCTTGCAATTCTTTCCTTCGGAACAATGCTTCAAAATTGTGAAGATGCTTTAAAGTTATTAAAGAATAAAGGCATTAATGCAGCCTTGTATGATATGAAATTGGCAAAGCCATTGGATTATTTTATGCTTAACCATCTTTTTGAAACCTATTCAAAATTTGTAACAGTGGAAGATGGTTCTAAAATTGGAGGGTTTGGAAATACTATAAACGCGTATAATACTGAATCTGGGAATAGGGCAGATATTTTATGTCTTGGTTTTCCTGATGAGGTAATACCGCATGGAACAAATGAAGAATTGTTTACAGAATTTGGTTTGGATGCCATAGGGATTGTCGAAAATGTTTTGAAAATTTTCTCTAATTAAGGTTTTTGCTTTTAAAATATTTATTAGTGAAATTTAGTTATTGGGAGTTTTAGTTGCAAAAAATTTGCCTATTGTATTAATCAAATAAATAATTCATTTTTGCATTGTCTTTGGAAGAGTTCAATTTTCCATAAGTGGCAAATCCTAATATTATTTTACTCACATTCATTCAATTTTTATCATAATTATTATTCATGTTTAAGCGTGAAGCACTCGACGTAATGTCGTTATCAGAATTATCGGAAATTGCTTCGGCATTAGGTTTTAAAGCCGGTAAGCAAGGGAAAGAAGAATTAATTAATTCAATTTTAAAAGAACAGGAACAGTTTATAACAAACAATGCTGAACCTGAAAAAGTCGAACTTGAGGCGCCTAAAGTTAAGCGAGGTAAAAAACCGCCGAAGGAAACACCCCAAGCTGATTTAGAAATTGAAATTATTCCCGAAACAAAAGTGGAGGTTTTGCCAGAGGTAGATGTAGAAGTTGAAAAACCTACTGATGCCCCAATAAACATGTCAGAGAAACGAACTCAATCACCTTTGAATATGGAGCCAAAACAGGAAAAGGGTAATCGTGGAAGAATCAAAAAACCGATTGATAAAACTGATAAAGCAAAGCAAATTACTTTTTTTGAAGAACCCGTTCTTAATACCAAACCTGACGATACTTCCTGGAATTCGGATAAAGTAATAGTTGCCGAGGAGGTGCAAGTTGTTGGAAATACTGAAACTGTTAAAGAAGCTACCGAAATTTCATCAATTAAAACAGTAGAAAATTCAGAAACGGCTGTCGAGCGCCAAAATAATTTTAGAGAAAGAAATCAGCAAAACCAGCTGAACCAGCAAAATCAGCGCCATGAACAACAACGTAGTCAGCGATTATTCGATGATGCACTTATAAGTTTTTTAGAAACAGAAGGCAATGTAACAACACAAGGCGTTTTAGAGACTATTCCTGATGGATATGGATTTTTAAGATCCTCGGATTATAACTACATGCCGTCTCCTGATGATGTATATATTTCTCCTTCTCAAATTAAACAGAACGGATTAAGAACCGGTGATACCGTAAAAGGAACCATACGACCACCTAAGGAAGGCGAAAAATATTTTGCACTTATTAAAGTTGAAAGTATAAACGGAAAAAGTCCTGAGTTGGTTCGCGACCGTGTTTCATTTGAGCATTTAACTCCATTGTTTCCAGAGGAAAAACTGAATCTTTGTGATAACCCAAAGCATCTTTCTAATCGTATAATTGATTTAATTTCACCCATTGGCAAAGGCCAACGTGGATTAATTGTAGCCCAGCCAAAAACGGGTAAAACAACCTTGCTAAAGGGTTTGGCCAATGCAATAGCTGCTAATCACCCGGAAGTTTACATGATAATTTTATTGATTGATGAACGCCCGGAAGAAGTAACCGATATGGCCCGAAGTGTAAAAGCCGAAGTGGTGGCCAGTACGTTTGATGAACCGGCAGATAAACATGTAAAATTAGCAAATATTGTTTTAGATAAAGCAAAACGATTGACAGAATGTGGCCATGATGTAGTAATTTTATTAGATTCTATTACTCGTTTAGCCCGTGCTTACAATACGGTTCAACCTGCCTCGGGTAAAATATTATCGGGCGGTGTGGATGCCAATGCTTTGCAAAAACCAAAACGTTTTTTTGGTGCTGCACGAAATATCGAAGACGGGGGATCATTAACTATTATAGCGACCGCCCTTACTGAAACCGGCTCCAAAATGGATGAGGTAATTTTTGAAGAATTTAAAGGAACCGGAAATATGGAATTGCAGCTTGATAGAAAATTGAGCAACAAACGTATCTATCCTGCCATAGATATTACCGCCTCCAGCACCCGCAGAGAAGATTTGTTATTGGATAAAGGTACTTTACAAAAAATGTGGGTACTGCGAAATTATATGGCTGATATGAATACCGAAGAAGCTATTAATATGATGCTAAAACAAATGGAAGGTACTAAAGATAATAATGATTTCTTAAGTAGTATGAATGGGTAATTTATAAATTACTTTAATAATTTAAGGCTCTATCACTATATCGTAATTATCTAAAAGGCCGACTATACCCAATATTGAAAATTTTGCTTTTTTAATTCTGTTCTTTTCAGGATTAATAGAATAATTGAATGCTGTTCTGAAATCTGCTTTTTCGAGGTTAGTATTCTCGAATTTTGAGCCTGCCAAATCACAGGTATCTAAAACCACTCCTGATAAATCACATTCTGTAAAATCCACTTCATGAAGTTGTGAATTTTTGAAGGTTGTGTTTTTAATTTTCTTTTGAAAAAAGGAGGAATGATTAAGGTTGCAAGTGTCAAAATGAAAGGATAGTCCAAATTCATTGCAGTTTTCAAATTGCAGTCCCAACATTTTACAGTCTTTAAATTTTACGTTCCGAAATGCTGTTTTAATTATTTTAGCTAAGCTTAAATTACACCCCAAAAATTCGCAATCTAAAAATTTCACTTCTGATAGGATTGAATTCGAAAAGTCGCAGTTATTAAATTGGCAATTTTCATATTCGCCTTTTGGTAGAGAGGTTATGGTAAAGTTGTTTTTATTGAAAATTAAATCTTCTATTAGTTCCATTTTTATGATGTTATTAGGCTGTAATTTTTCCTTCAAAAAGCAATGTTAACCTCTTTTACATCCTCTCCTTTCGAACCAATTAATTTCTGATAGATTCATATTTTTCGTGCTAATTTATCAAACAATATTAAAGATTCAATAAGTGAAATCCTAATAATTTATGATCGGCCGAAGTCGGTTTATTCTATAAACATGACTTTGAAATAGACTTAGGTTAACCATGGTGAAAGGTAAATTAATTACATTCGCCAACTCATTTTCATGCGATATTACTTACCATTAATTTTTATAATAAACATTGCTTATACTTCATTTGCTCAAACCCCAAACATTCGCGGGGCTGTGATTGATTCCAAAAATCAACCCATTGCATTTGCCTCAATTTATATAATTAAAGCTATTGACAGCAGCAATGTGATGGGAGCTGTGACCAACGAAGCGGGACAGTTTATTGTTGATAATTTGAAATTTTCAAATTATATGGTAAGAATAAACGCTCTTGGTTTTTCCGAACGATGGTTTAAAGTTTCACTTACAGAAACAAATTCTACAGCAGCTTTAGGTAAAATAACTTTAACAGAAACCGGGAAAAACCTAAAAGAAATAGAAATTGAAGCCGAACGAAAACTGTTGGAAAGCAGTATTGATAAAAAAACCTTTCAAGTGGATAAAAGTATAATTAGTCAAAGTGGAAGTGCCATAGATGCTTTGCAGCAATTGCCAAATGTAACGCTTGACGAAAATGGTAACCTTCAATTGCGAGGGGCCGAAGGTGTTTTGATTTTGATAAATGGAAAACCTACAGGAATTAACGGGGCCAATTTACAAACCATACTAAATCAAATACCGGCTAACACAATTGAAAAAATTGAGGTAATTACTAATCCTAGTTCAAAATATGATGCCGAAGGAAGCAACGGCATTATTAATATTGTTTTGAAGCGGAATAAAAAAGGAGGTATCAATGGAAATGTCAATAATCAGGCTGGAACCCATGATAAGTATAATCTGAGTGCAGGTCTAAGTTATAATAAAGGTAAATTTGGGGTGAGTGCTACTTATGGTTTGCGTTATAATATGTATAGATGGAATGGCTATCTTGACCGCAAATACTTACCAATAGATACCATTTTGTTGCATTATTTCAATACTAAAAATAATGGGTGGAGTACAGGTTTATCTCATGCTGTGAGCCTTACTACCGATTATTACTTTAATAAATACAATACCCTTTCGGTTGCTGGTTCGGGAACTTTTGGACGCAACAAAAATCCTGAATGGATAAACTATTCAGAATTAGATTCTAAAAATATACCTTCAGCTTTATTTGCAAGGCATAATGATATTCATAGTCAAAACAAGTTTTATAATTTGAATGGTCAATATCGTAAAACTTTTTCAAAGGCTCAAAAGGAATTCACTGTTTCGGGTAACTACACCAATAGTGCCGATACCAATACCCTGAATGGTAAAAATCAATATACGATGCTTCATTTTTTGCCGTCCGACAGTGTTTCAGATATCCGTCAAAACCGCAGTAAGTCCTATACGAAAAACAGGATGGTTCAATCGGATTATGTGTTGCCACTTACCAAAGAGCGTAAGCTAGAAACAGGACTTAAGGTGGCCTATCGTAGCTATGATAATGAAATGCGGATAAGCAAAGCCAATCCAGTAACTGATAAATATAAATTGGACAGTAATTTATCCAACCGATTTTTATACACCGAAATAATCAATGCAGGGTATTTCAATTTTTCTGGAAATTATAAGGATTTGGGTTATCAGGTAGGAAGTCGTGTGGAGCAAACCATAGCTGATGGATTATTAAAGTATACCGACCAAAAGGTGGGTTACAAACGCTTAGATTTTTTTCCAAGTTTTTATTTATTAAAAAAGGTTAAAAAAGTTCATGAGTGGAAAGTGAATTATACCCGCCGTATCGAACGCCCCTCAGCAGGACAATTAAATCCCTTTAGCGATCTTAGCGACCCGCGAAATATACGAAAGGGAAATCCTAACCTAAAGCCACAGTTTATTAATACCTATGAACTGGATTATACGTATTCAAATAAAAAAGTGATGACCAATCCGGGATTATATTTTAAACAAATCAATAATCTTATATGGCGATATATGACCATTAATGAAGGTATAAATGCAGTATCGTTTGAAAATATTGGAAGCTCATACAATATTGGTTTGGATTGGGTAACCACCTACACTCCAACAAAATGGTTTAACTCATTAACAAGTATAAATGTGTATAGGAACCAACTGAAAGGCCAACTGGGAACCTTTGTTTTTAATACTTCCAATATTACAGGAAGTGTGAAGCAAACAGCAAATTTTAAGATTTATAAAAAAGTTGATTTGCAATTTACTTATAATTATCGGTCACCATTTTTATCTCCTCAAGGTAAGGGCATTACTATGCAATGGCTGGATATGGGAGCCTCCATGCAGGTATTTAAAACTAAAGGTACGATAACCGTTACACTTTCGGATATTTTTAACACTAGAAAGTTTGGAATGAATATGTTTTTGCCGCAAGTGGAGCAACAGTTTCTTCGAAAAATGGAAACCCGAATTTTGTATGTTGGGTTTAATTATCGGTTTGGAAAACAATCAGCCACACCTAAGCCCAAAAAGAAAGAACAACAAGAACAGAAGCCGGAGGATATAGGGTTTTAGTTTCTTCGCAAGCTATCAAAGTAGGTTTGTGTCATGCTGACGCAGGAAGCATCTCTATTCTGACTTAGAAACAATCACTTTCTGATTCCACACCGCATCTCCATTTTTTACCCTCACCCAATACATTCCATCGACTGAGTTTAAATCAATTTCATAAACTGATTTAGAAGAATTGGTTTCTACCGTTTTTACAAGCTTTCCCAAAAGGTCAAAAATTTCAATCGAAACATCTTTTGAAGGATTTTCAATTTCGATGGTAAATTTTCCTGAATTTGGATTTGGGTAAAGTTTAAAACCTTCCGATTTTAAAACCTTTAAAATTCCTACCGATATATTTTTGCAGGTTTGACTGTTGCATCCGGAAATATCCGTAGCAGTAAGGCACACCTTGGTTTGGTCAGAGGATTTGATGGTGTGAGAATAAGTGGTAGCCGAGGTTTTGGCACTGTCAGTATTTCCAAATTTCCATTGGTATGCGTTTCCGGCTTTAGTTATTTTGAGGTCTACTTTTACGCCATTATACGTATAACTAAAATCTGAACTTGGATTTTTGTTGATGGTAATGGCTTTGCTTATGGAATCCGAACAGCCGTTGGTGACTTGGGCTACAAGGGTAACGTTGTAAGTGGTGGTGCTTGTGATTTGGAATTTGTGTTTTGGATTTTGAAGCTTTGAATTTTGGCCGTCTCCAAATTTCCAGTTGTAGCCAGTGGCATCTTTGGATAAATTTATAAAAACGGCCGAGTCTGTTTCACACACATCAGTTGCTGTAAAATCAGCTTTTGATTGAGGTTTTATCACCACATCTTTTTTTATGGTATCGGTGCAACCGTTGCTGGAAGTGGTGGCTAAACTTATTTTTTTTGTTCCAGCAAGGGTAAATAAATACGAGGGATTTTCGAGATATGACGGGCTTTCGTTGTTAAAATTCCAGTGAAACGATTGAACGGGTTTTGAGCCGGTGTATTGAAATTTTGTAACTGTTCTACTGCACGCCAAATCCCAACTGAAATCAGCCTTGGGGCTTGGTTTTACGGCAATTATTTTGGTGGCAGTATCTTTACAATTATTATCGGTTATGCTAATTAATTTAATAAAATAGCTACTGTCTTTAGCGTAGGTTTTAGCTGTAATATTTTTTTGGCTGCTGTAGGTTTGGTCACCCAAATCCCATTGGTAGCTTATTTTGCCAGTGTCGGCAGTGGTGTTGGTATAATTAAAACTTTGATTTTTTAAACATTGAGATGAATCGTTAATAACAAATTTGGGTTTTGAATTTTGGTAAACATGAACGGTTTTGGTAATGGAATCTTGACAATCAGAGGTGCTTTGAGATACTAGTTTTATAAAATGAATACCGGGTGTGGTAAACGATTTTTTGGCTATGGTATCAATTATACGGGTGCTATCATCAAAATACCAACGACTTTCTTTACGGTTTGTTTTTTTTAATTGTGTAGTTTCTTTGAATGTAAAACTATTTCCAGCCATGCATTGTGCCGTATCCGAAATTGTAAAATTAGCTTTATTAATAGGGTTAATAATGGTAATGCTATCGCGAATGGTATCGCAGCCATAGGTGGCTGCTACCCAGTAAGTGCCTCCTTTATTTACCAACAGAAACTGACTGCTGTCACCTGTACTCCACCGCCTATAACTTCCCTGATTTAATCCGTCCAATATCTCTAAAAAATCATTGCATCGGGTTTTGATACGATTACCAAAATCAGGTTTTTCTACTTTTAAGGTATCTGAAAATTTGGAAATGAAGCCGACCGAATAATTAATGTTTGTACCAAACAGTGTATCACTAGGTGGCTTGGGGTACAATACTCCTTTGGTGGTAGGGTAATCTCGAGAACGGGTAATTCCAGCCAAAGCAATATTCATAATACATTTGAACCTTTTTACCTTACTTGCGCCAAGTATTTCAATTCCGCTTCCCCCCATGTAGGTGCTGTAAATAAGCTTATCACCCAAAGGCGACAGCTTGCTTAGAGTAAGACAACTACTTAATGAATCCTTTGATTTTTTAGTTTTTTGCATGGCATCTGCCGTAACGGGGAAATCATAGGAAGTACTCATACCTGTTATAATGGCTTCATCCTTTAAGGTGGCTGCTATCTGCACAGGATGGGAGCCATCATATATATACCTTTCATCTGAACTTCCGCCTAAATAGGTTGAGTAACGGTAATTAGAGCCATTGGGTAAAAATTTCATGGCAACTATATCTGTTTTACCTGCCAGTTTATTCTGAAATGCCTTGGGATATAGACTTACAGGAAAATCAGTTGAATTACTTATACCCGCTACATATATTTCTTCGTTATTATTTAAAAAGATACTTTGCAGTTCCTCCTCTTTAACTCCTCCAATCAAATTGCTAAAGATAACTTTCGACAATTTTGCATCCAATTTGGTAAGAAAACCATCAACTACCCCATGAAAAGTGTTCAATGCGCTGTTGTTGGATACAATAGGAAAATTATAAGACTGGGTAGCACCTACAACATATACTTCTTCCTTCTTATTTACTGCAATATCCAGCGCATATTCAGTCGCATTTCCGCCCAAGTAGGTTGCGTAAACCAAACTTTTGCCATCAGACTTTATTCTAGCTACAAAGGCATCATAGTTTCCGCCTTGAAACGTATTTTGATAAGAATTACTTTTCATAGGAATGTAACCAAAGCTAGATCCTGCAGTCAAAACATCTCCCGATTCTAATATAATTAATGCCCGCCTGCCTACTGTTCCTGGAAAGAGGGTGGAAAATTTTAAAGAGTCGCCACGGCTATTAAAAGTAGTAATAAACGAGCCGTTACCCCAGATGGAGTCTAATGCTCCTGGAGTAAGGGGAAATCCTTTACTTGCGCCACCTGTTATTGCAGCCTCCCCCTTTCCATTAATACTGATAAAACTTGTTGAGCAATATACTCCCTTACCGCCTAAATAATCAAAAAAATAGAGTGAATCGCCCTTTTGGTTTATTTTTAAATAAAAGCCACTATAAAAAGATTTAACCCAAATATGTCCGGTATCATAGGAGCCGGCTATTTTTGGGAATTCGGTATTGGTATAACCAACTGCATATGTATTGCCAACAGCATCTAAATCTACCCCCGTTATCAAAGTATATGGACAGTCGTTTCTATTCACATCCCAAGGGGCTTTACCGTAAAGAAAACTACTCCAGTTAAGCATTACAGGATCTATAGTCAAGGCTTGACTTTTGTCTCGTTCGCTGTCAACAGCAAATCCCAGAATTCCTTTTTCATGCAGGTTATAAATTACTTCTAATTTTTTTTTATCCTTTTGGCAATTCGAGACGGGTTTTGTTTCCCTAAAATCTCCCCAAAGGGTTTTTATAGAAATACTTTGGTCGTCATTTATCTGTAATCCTTCAATACCAGTGTATTTCATTTTAATGAGTGACTCATCAGCATTGGGGTTCAAAATAAAATCGTACTCAATGGTGTTACTTTCATCATTGATATAAATTACAAAATCTATGTTATTATAAATGTCTTTATAAATAATTTTTTTGTAGGTATGGATGGGTTTTGCAAGGTATTCTCCATTGCCAAAAAACCTGAACACAGATGGAACGCTGTCCTTTCCTAAGGGAACCGAATTGTTAGCTCCTTCAAAAGTTAAATCCCACACTAAATATTCATTTACTGGCAAAATGGGTTGTAGACCAAGCGGTTGGTTTTCAGATTGTCTGGATGGTGGAAACGTTGATTTAAGAAGGGCAAATGAGATGCGATTTTTATAAAATATAATAGCTGAACTCGCAGTATTCAATTGGTATAAAATATCATCATCCCATTGCCCTGCATTGGATTGAAAACAATTTAGCTGTGAAGCGATGGCCTGCCCATGGGTATAATTTAAACTGCCCAGCAGCAGAAAAACCGCCAACAGCAAATGACTTAAATTATTCTTAAGTATTACAATTACAACCATTTGAGAAATCAAATATAACTAAAATTGCAATCCAATATTAATTAATAGTAATACTAACATTCTGTGTACATGGAATGCCAGGTGAGGTAACAACTATAGAGATTGAAGATGTTGCAGGAGTGCCTCCACAAATCAAAGTTTGCAGCCTTCCTGCACAAGTTGATGACACTCCGGTTATACTTGATGTAGTCAAATTAAAGACAAATGTGCAGCCACTGGCGTTTGTAAATACAATATATGCAGGTGTAGTGTTGCAGCCAAAACAACCTGATGAAGGAACTGTTCCACTTCCGCTTGCTGTAGCAGTCGTGACTGAAAGAGCAATATTATTATTGCTAGCGTCTTGAAATACAATGCCCCAGTCACAACCTGAATTGTTGACCCAGTCGTAATTTGTACATTGTGCTTTGGCCGATGAAGATAAGCATATTAAGAAAGAGAAAATCGCTAAAGTCTTTAGAAAGAAATTTCTCATGTTGGTGTTTTCACCAATCTTGGTTTGGTTTGTTGTTTTTAAGTTCATAATAGTAATATTTAGTTGTTAGTGTAATTTTTTTGGCACTTACATTGCAGCACCTGCATTTTCAGGACGTAATCCTTTAATGATTCCTGATGTTCATTTTTCGTTCCAGTCTGTTTTAGGCATGTTAGATTTAGCCTCCTTTCTTTAATGGTTTATAAATACTGTAAAGTAGAATTAAATCAAATATTGCAAAAAGTTTTGCCATATACCTAAAAAAAATTTTATGAGAGAGTAAGTTGTAGATATTCAGGTGTGTTATTTCAAAAGCAATTGGTATTGAATACTTGTCCATGTAAGATATTTAATCATCATAAATGAATTTAAGTTATTATTTTTCGTTCCATAAACTACCCTATTTTTGAAACCTTGAAACAACAGGACTCTAAAATAGTAGTATTTGCGGCCTATGTAGTAGTATTAATTCTTGGTCTTTATCACCACGAAATGTGGCGGGATGAGTATGAAGAATATTTGCAAGCCCGCGATGCCGAAGGTTTTTTGGGTATTGGAAATATAATGAACCAAGGCCACGCCATGCTTTGGCAAAGTTGCCTTTGGATAATAACCCGGTTTACTCACAATCCGGTGGCTATGAAACTTTTTCATGGCTTGATAGCCGCCACGTTTGCATTTGTTTTAATTTTTAAAAGTCCTTTTAAACTTTGGCAATCGGGATTGGTGCTGCTCAGTTATTTTTTAGTGTTTGAATATGCTGTTATAAGCCGATGTTATGCTTTTGGAGTTTTATTCTTTATGCTCTTTGCTGCAAAATTTACAAAAAATCAAAGGTTGGATTTGACAACAGGATTAATATTATTTTTTTTAGCCAATACCTCCATTTATGCCATGATGCTAACGGCAGTTTTAGCAGTTTGGCTTTTTTTAAATGAGGTTATTTTGGTAAAAACTGAAGGGAAAGAAGCACTCATAAGCAATCTTCCAATTTATGTAATAATAGTATGTGGTATTCTTTTATCCTATTTGCAAATACGGCCTCAGGCGGATAATATGTTTCCTATTCACCGTGTAATTTGGCCTTTTGACCACTATCGGTTTGATGTGGCAATTACACAGTTTTTTAGTGCATTTGTGCCAGTTAGTAAATTTCAAAGCTCCTATTTTTGGAATACCAATTTTTTGATGAATAAGGAAGGAATAGTAGATTGGTATTGGCCACTGTTGGCTTTTATTATTGTCACCATTCCATTTATCCGTAAATCATCTATTCTATTTTTGTGGTTGGGTGGAGTAGGGTTGGTGCTGTTTTTTCAATACCATACAGGATTTCGGTTTGCAAGATATTACGGGCATTTTTTTATATGGTGGTTGGTTTGCATGTGGTTGCTTGAAAAAATGAATGAGCATAATCAACGTTTTTTAAATCTGAAATTAGCTGTGTTTATATTAGTAATAATAGCACAGGCAATTGGCGGAGTAATGATGTATGCGGCTGACTGGACCCAAAAATTTTCACGCGGGCCGGAGGTGGCCAAGTACCTAAAAAATGAAGGTTTTGCCAAAACTTATATTATCGGAAGTGTGGATTTTGCTTTAAGTCCTATTGCGGCTGAATTGGACAGGAAAGTATATACCATGCAGCATAAAAAATTGTGCAGCAATACCAAATGGGACAGGGAACGCCTCAATTCAATGGACAGTTTGGATTTGGTAGAAGCACTTGAAACTGCACCAAAAAATGAACCCATTATTTTTATAGCCACTCATCCTATTCCTCAGTTTGAATATTTTAAGCAAATGGCTGAAAAACGGCCCATGCACAGAGAATTTATGTTTGCCAATTATTCGTTTAACTGTTTGGCATATTTCAAACAAGGCATTGAGTATTATGAGGGGTATTGGGTGTTTGAGGTAGAACGCAAGCACTAAGAAATTTTTTAGTGAAAAAGTTTAAAATATTTTAACTTTGTTAAAAAGAAATTTACGATGAACTCATTTGATAGAATTACAATTGATGATAATGTTTGCCACGGGAAACCTTGTATTAGGGGAATGAGATGGCCGGTTGAAGTAATTATTGATATGCTTGGTTCGGGAATGACAATAGAACAAATAATTGAAGATCATCCTGAACTGGAGAGAGAGGATATTCTGGCAAGTTTAAATTTTGCTAAGTTATATTTAGCCGGTCGATCGATAAAAGAAGTAGCTTAATGAGGTTTCTTTGTGATGTTCATATCACCTACAAACTTGTAAATCAATTAATTTTTTTGGGGTTTGAAACCATTCATATTAATCATATTCTAGATAAATGGAATACTAGCGACAAGGATATTGCAAGGTATGCTGATTCAAATGATTTAATAATTATAACAAAGGATAAAGATTTTAGAAATAGTTTTTTTATTAAAGGAACACCCAAAAAACTTATTAAAGTAAATCTTGGCAATATTTCAAATCAGGAATTGATTAATAGTATTTCTGATAATATTGAAGCAATAAAAAAGATAAGTAAAGCCTCGTCATTTCTGATAGAAATGGATAAGGGGTATATAACATTTACCGAAAATAAAAAGTTCGGATTTTAAATTTCACTCCCTATAAAAAAATCTAACTTTGTGCCATGAACTTAGCAGAAAAAGTAAATAGTGAAATAACCGCGGCCATGAAGGCTAAAAACGAGCCTCGTTTGCGTACTTTCAGAAACATAAAAGCACAATTTTTATTGTTGCAATCATCAGGCAGCGACGTGACTGAAGATGGATATTTAAAAGCTATTCAAAAAATGGCTAAAACGATTCGTGATAGTATTGAAATATTTGAAAAAGAAGGCCGAACCGATTTGGTAACTAAGGAACGAGAAGAATTGACCATTATTGAAGAATTGCTTCCTGCCCAAATGAGTGAAACTGAAATTACTGCCATAGTTCAGGGAATTATTGCCCAAACAGTTGCAGCTGGAATGAAAGACCTCGGAAAGGTGATGCCTGTCGTTATGAAAGCCACCGCCGGTGTAGCTGATGGAAAACTGGTTTCGGAAGTGGTGAAAAGACTGCTGGGATAATTTAAAAAATTCTATTTGTCATTTCGACGAAGGAGAAATCTTATCTTAGGAAAAGATGCTTAGTGCCTCAGCATGACAAAAAGCAGAACTAAATCTTCGCCCTTCCAATACACTCATACGAAAAACCATATTCCATCATTTCTTCCGGCTCATAAATATTTCGTCCGTCAAAAATCACTTTGTTTTTCAGGCGGCTTCCCATTTCTTCAAATTTAGGGGAACGAAACTCTGGCCATTCGGTCACAATTAATAATGCATCGGCATTATTTAATGCATCATATTGCGAAGTAGCATACTGAATTGTATTTCCTAACGTTTTCTGCGCCTCGTGCATGGCCACAGGGTCGTAGGCCATTACAGTTGCTCCTTCGGCTAATAGTTTTTCGATAATTACTAAACTTGGGGCCTCCCGCATATCATCGGTTTTGGGTTTAAATGCCAATCCCCACATGGCAAAATGTTTTCCTTTTAGCGAACCAAAATGCTTTATAATTTTGGTAAACAAAACGGATTTCTGAAAATCATTCACTGATTCGACTGCTTCTAAAATCTGCATTTTGTATCCATGCTCATGGGCAGTTTTGGCTAGGGCTTTCACATCTTTAGGAAAACAAGAACCCCCATAACCTATGCCCGGATATATAAATTTATTGCCAATTCTCGGGTCGCTGCCAATTCCTTTTCTCACATGATTTACATCGGCCCCCATTATTTCACATAAGTTGGCAATGTCGTTCATAAAACTAATTTTAGTAGCCAACATAGCATTGGCGGCATACTTGGTCATTTCAGCCGATGGGATATCCATGAAAATGATTGGATGTCCGTTGAGTAAAAATGGTTTATACAGGCGTTTCATTATTTCTTCTGCACGGTCACTTTCTACTCCTACTACAATCCTATCAGGCTTTAAAAAATCCTCAATTGCTGCACCTTCTTTTAAAAATTCAGGATTGGAGGCTACATCAAAATCAATATCCAAACCACGTTTCTCCAGTTCTTGTCTAACTGCAAATTTTACTTTTTTTGCTGTACCTACTGGGACAGTACTTTTTGTAACTACTACACCATAGTCATTCATGTGTTGACCAATTCCGGCGGCTACTGCCAGCACATATTTAAGGTCGGCACTTCCATCTTCCCCAGGCGGAGTTCCTACGGCTATAAAGGCTACATCGCAATCTTTAATACTTTCTGAAAGGTCGGAACTGAAATTCAAACGGCCTTCTTTATGGTTGCGAACTACCATTTCTTCAAGTCCCGGCTCAAAAATTGGAAGTATTCCTTTTTTTAAGTTTTCAATTTTATTTACATCAATGTCTATGCAGGTTACATCAATGCCCACTTCGGCAAAGCATGTTCCTGTAACTAAACCCACGTATCCTGTTCCTATAACGGCTATTTTCATAATTATGATTTGGAGATTTGAAGATTTGGAAATTTGGAAATGAAATGATTTGGAAATGAAATGATTTGGAGATTTGGGAATGCTTTATTGTTATACATTATTTGATTTTTTTTTATGTTCCTACAATTTTTGATAATACTCGTTGAATAGATTTTATGTCTTCTATTAATTTTTCGGGTGGGTTAGGATAGGAGTTTGCTTTTTGGCAAATTTCCAACCAATATTCGGTTTCATCACCTTCTTTATGGGCAATTTTTATTTTATGGATAAAATCATTTTTACTTTCAGCATTTTGAGCTTCGCGAACATTTGCACCTATGGAGGTAGCGGCCTTTAATAATTGATTAGCAACTACAAATTTTCTTTTTTCTTCTAACGTTTCAACATACTCAATACTATCTAAGGCAAATTGAAGTGTTAAATTAACTATCAAGTTTTCAGTTTTTGTTTGCATGAAATCGTTATTATTATTTATCCGAAGCTATTATTTTCAAATCTCCAAATTTTCAAATCTGCTTTAATTCTGAAACTATAAAAGCCAACTGTTCCTCATCCATTTCAGTGCTTATTGGCAAAGAAATTACTGTTTTGCATAAAGTTTCTGAAATTGGGAATTGGCCTTCATGATAATTTTCAGAACCAAATGCCTTTTGATAATGCAAAGGTAAGGGGTAATAAATCATACTTGGAATTCCTTTTTCGGCTAGTTTCTTTTTTAGTTCGTCGCGGTTTATTCCACAAACTTGCAATGTGTACTGATGAAAAACATGAGTAGATTTTGGGTCGCGGTATGGGATTTTAAAATTTGGATGATTTGCTAATTCTTTGTCGTAGTATGCGGCTACAGACTGACGGGCAGCACAATATTCATCTAAATATTTAAGCTTTACATTTAATACAGCCGCTTGAATTGTGTCCAGTCTTGAATTTACACCAATTACTTCGTGATAATATTGCACCCGTTGCCCGTGGTTAGCTACCATTTTTATGGTTTGCCAAAGGGTTTCATCATTCGTAAATAAAGCTCCACCATCTCCAAAACATCCTAAGTTTTTAGACGGGAAGAAAGAAGTTGTTCCTATATGGCCAATGGTTCCGGCTTGTTTTTTTGTACCATCACTAAATGTATAAACGGAACCTATTGCCTGAGCCAAATCCTCAATAACATATAAATTGTGTTTTTTGGCAATAGCCATTATGCTTTCCATATCGGCACATTGCCCAAATAAATGAACGGGAACAATGGCTTTAGTTTTTGGAGTAATGGCAGCTTCAATAGAGGCCGGGTCAATACAAAATGTATCCGGATTTACTTCTACCAAAACAGGTTTTAAACCGAGTAAAGCGATAACTTCAGCAGTGGCGGCATAAGTGAAAGTAGCTGTAATAACTTCATCTCCGGGCTGTAAATTAAGGGCCATCATGGCTATTTGCAAAGCATCAGTGCCATTGGCACAAGGAATTACATAACCGGCTCCTGTGTATTTTGCCAAATTAGTGGCAAATTCTTCAACTTGTGGTCCCTTAATAAATTTAGTACTTTCGAGTACTTCAAAAATAGCTGCATCAATTTCTGGTTTTATCCGGTGATACTGACTTTTTAAGTCCACCATTTGTATTGTTCGCATTTACCGTTTATAAATTATAACGCCGCAAATTTAATATTCTTTCATAGATAAGCCGTTTCATATGTAGTTTTCTGTTTTTTAATTTAAGGTCATATGGAATATCTGGAATTCATTCTCAGTTGATGTAACATTGTTTTCATGGGTATTTCTAATAACTTTGTCCTTTTAATTTACTTTGTACAGATATTTCTATTTATTAATCCTATCGGCTTTTGCAATTAATATAAATGCTCAAGGTGTTTTTCAACGAAAATTTGAACCCAAGCAAATTTTGTTATTTGATATAACTTTAAAAAAGCAATATCCACATGCCGATATGGCCAAGCGATTTGGCAAGGATGCTTCTATTGGGATGGACATAAGTTATAAAACCACAAGTAATTGGGTTTTTGGGATGGGCGGCCATTTTATGTTTGGCAATACTGTGCATGAAAAAGGAGTATTGGATTCCATAAAAGGTACAACTGGTGAAATTATTGATGAAAACGGACAATTTGCGGTGGTTGGTTTTGATGAACGGGGAATGTATTTTGGTGGTACCGTTGGAAAAATTATTACGTTTGGCGGGGGTAATAAAAATTCAGGATTATTTGTGAGTGTTGGTGGTGGCTATTTGCAACATAAAATCAGGATTTATTCAACCAAAACAGTTCCTCAACTTACGGATACTTATAAAAAAGGCTACGACCGACAAACAGGTGGTCCGGCTGCCACGCAGTATATTGGCTACCGTTTTTTAGACCCTAAAAAAAGGCTTAATTTTTCGTTAGGATTTGAATTTACCGAAGGCTTTACCCAAAGCCGCCGCAGTTATAATTTTGATACCCGAATGCACGATACCCAAAAACGATTGGACCTTTTATACAGCCTTAAATTATCCTTAACCGTTCCTATCTTTCTTAAAAAAGTAAGTGAGGAAGAATTTTTTGAATAAATCGTCTTCAATTATTTTAGGCTAATTTTTTTTATCTCCTTAAAAACAAGCTATTTAAAAAAAAATTTATAGTAATTGAAACAAATCATAACTTTGCTTATGTCTAAGAAATACAAAACAATTAAATAGTAAGATTATGAAACAGAATTTAAAGATTGCCGCCTTTGTAACCGCGTTTATTGCATTAGCAATTACCGGTTGCCAAAAAGAATTATCAAGTTTAAACACTACCCCGGCTACCGACATTCAGGCTCTTACCGCTCAAACGGAATCAGAAAACAATGCAGTAGAGGTGCTATATAATGATGCTTCTGGAGAAATGACTGCTACCAATGAAGGTATTGCCTTTGATTATTTGGTAACTGCTGAAGATTTTGATGCTACTGCAAACTCAATGGGAGCTAATTCATCTTCCACTTCAAATTTAGTTAATCATTCTTTTATGCGCTGCCTAAAAGATTTGAAACTGGATACTGCCCAAGTTAGAAAAATAAGAATGGCTTTAAGAGATTACAACGATTGCAAAACTTCGGCCATTCATCGCGCAAGAGCTATTCATGCTAAATTGGTGGCTAAGTACAAAGACTTAGCTGCTGAGCAAGCCAGACTTTTGAAAGATGGAAAAATTACCAAGGCTGAATATCAAGCAAGGATAGAAAGATTAAGACATGCATTTGAAAAAGAATTGAGAGAATTGCAATTGAAAGATAAAGTGAACGAAGCATTGAAAGATTGCCACGCCAAATTCTTGAGACATCTCAACGGTATTTTGACTGACAGACAATGGAAAGCCTTTGTTGATTGTTATAAAAAATAATTAGAAAACTCTGTTAAATAAAAGCCCCGAAGTATTCATTTGCTTCGGGGCTTTTTTTATTAATTAATGATTCTTTGTGTTTTGGTGGCTTGGTGGCAAGAGTCTATCTTTGAAGATTATTTCAAAAAGCAATTTGAGAAGCCTTTATAAATTATCTATCTATTTTTTACAACTCGTCTTTTTTGTAGGAAGAGGATTTAGCCAAAAAATAAATTTAGGCTACAAAGGTCGCCAAAACTGGAGACAACATTTAAAAACCTTTAAAAAAAACAACCCCGGAAAATTAATCTGGTTTCATTGTGCATCGTTGGGTGAGTTTGAAATGGCTCGACCTGTAATTGATGAATTGAACCAAAATAAGCTGGAAGATGTAAAAGTATTGGTTACTTTTTTTTCGCCATCGGGTTATGAGCTTCGCAAAAATTTTAAAGATGTGGACGGGGTGATGTATATGCCTTTGGATACTCCAAAAAATGCCAGAGATTTTGTAACAATTGCTAAGCCCCACATAGCTGTTTTTGTGAAATATGAATTTTGGTTAAATAGTTTGGAGCAATTGAAAACACAAGGTTCCAAGGTTATTTTAATCAACGGACTTTTTAGAAAAGAGCAACCTTTTTTTAAATGGTGGGGAGGTGATTTCAGAGAAGGTTTAAAAAACTTTAACCATGTGTTTTTACAAAATAAAAGTTCTCAAAAGCTTTTAAAATCCTTGGGAGTTGACGATACAACCGTAACCGGAGATTTGCGCTATGATAGGGTAGTGGCTATTTCCAAAACTGCCAATAAATTTCCTGAGCTTGAATCGTTTGTTAAAGATAGCTTTGTAATAATAGGCGGAAGTACCTGGCCTGAGGAAGAATGGATTTTAAAGCAATGTATTGATACCATTGGCTCGCCTGTAAAATTAATTATTGCTCCTCACGATGTTTCTCAAAATCATTTAAACCAAATTGAACAACGATTTGCCGGTTACCAATTAAAACGATTTACTGAAATGAAAGCCAATGATAATCCACAAATAGTATTGGTAAATACCGTTGGGCATCTTTCTTCTTTATATCAATATGGAACGGTAGCCCTTGTTGGAGGTGGATTTACGGGAGCTTTACACAATATTATTGAACCTGCAGTTTTTGGTATTCCTGTATTTTTTGGATACAAACATTCGAAATTTCCGGAGGCAGATTACTTTAAGAAAAGCAAAATTGGTGTATCCATTCACAACGGGTTCAATTTTACCGAACATATAAAAGAGCTGATAGAAAGGCCAAAACACTTGGAAGTAATAAAGCATAAAACGCCAATGGTTTTCAAATCTCATCTAGGTGGAACCCACCAAGTATATTATAAAATTAAAGGGTATTGTTATTGAAAATTTAGCAGAAATCACCTTTACTTAATAACTAATTAACCTAATAACTATCAATCAAAGGCATATCTTTACCATAATTGATAGTGTTGGTTTGGCGTCGCATATAGGCTTTCCAGCTGTCGCTACCACTTTCGCGGCCTCCTCCGGTGTATTTTAAAATTAAGAAATACCTGTAATTCCTGTTTTTTGAAAATTGGATTAAATTTTATTGATTAATAATTCTTTGCCACGCAATCGTGGTATTTAAATCTGAAAGTTTTATAGTATAAATACCCGAATTCAAATTCTCAATATTTATTATCGCGCTATTTTCAAATGGTTTTTCCATTACAACCTGACCTAAAGAATTTAAAATTTGAAGTCTTAAAATTTTTCCACCCGTATTATGGATATTAAGAATTCCATTGGTAGGATTTGGATAAATGGTAATATCATTTCTTTTAACAGAAGTTTCCAACCCCGCTGTCCCATCACTCATTTTTTGAACAAAAATATCCATATACCCCAAAGTTTTTAGGTTGTAAATAACATTACTGGGGTCAAAATCAACTTTACTCTGAAACCCTCCTGTGGTATAAATATTGCCTTTATTGTTTATAAAAATGCCTTGACTAAAGTCTTGCGCTGCACCTCCCATTGATATGGCCCCAATTAAATTTCCCACTGGGTCAAGTTTTGTGATAAACACATCGTAAGAACTGTTTTCTGAAGTTAAATTATATGCTGAAGAAGTAGAAGGATCAAAATCGACCGTACCCTGAAAAGAACCTGTGGTGTAAACATTACCCGAATTATCAGTTTGTATTGAATTGCCAAAATCATCATTAATGCTGCCTAATGATTGAGCCCATTTAAATTTACCTGCAGTATCCAGTTTTAAAATAAAAATATCAGCAATTCCTTTAGAAACTAAATTATATATTTTAGTTGTATCCGTATTGAAGTTGGTAGTATCCATATAAGTACCTGTTGCATATAAATTTCCTTTTCCATCAAGGGTTATCGAGTTAACAACTTCAATTTTAGTTCCTCTCAGGCTTTTGCACCAAATTAGGTTTCCAGCTGGATTAAGTTTTGAAATAAAAATATCAGACACTCCCTTAGATGTTAAATAATTGCTGGCAGCCGGGTCAGGATTTAAATCAGCCTTTCCCTGAAATACACCGGCATAATATATAAATCCTTTCACATCGCAAACAATTGAATACCCATAATCTGCGTTGTCTCCTCCAATTTTTTTAGCCCAGATAAATTTCCCTAATGTGTCGAGTTTTAATATAAATGCGTCATAATATCCAGTATTTGAAAGTTCAAATTTAGTAGACGGGGCGGGGTCAAAATCTACTTTATTGCTAAAGATACCGGTGGTATATATAAAGCCTTGTGCATCCATAGCTATACTGTTAGCGGCGTCAGATCCAAATCCGCCAATCTGTTTGGCCCATTTCAAATCTCCGTTTGGATTCAATTTTAAAACAAAAATATCATGTTCAATGGCTATCAATTCATATTTTAAAGTTCCCGGATCGAAATCTACAGTATCACTTCTAAAATACCCTGTAACATATACATTTCCTTTCGAATCTGTTGTAATTGCTTGGCCCATATCATTACTTATGCCACCAAACGCTTTGCACCATAAAAATTTTCCGGAGGGATCCAGTTTGGATACAAAAATATCATCTGAACCCGCAGACGAGAGATAGTATGTTTTACTTGAATCTGGGTCAAAATCTACTTTTCCCTGAAATACGCCAGTGGTAAAAACATTGCCCGACGGATCAACTGCAACAGCATAACCTTTGCTAAAGCCTATGCCACCAAAATTTTTAGCCCATTCAAACTTGGGGATTTGGGAATAGGAACAATAACCAACAAGGGTAGCTAAAATTGAGAATATAATTTTTTTCATTTTAAAAGAAATGGTCTTTTCATTTAAACCGATTAATAATTAGACTGAAAAAAGAAAGAAGGTTGCTAAGTAAGTTATAAGTAATAATTTCTAGCTTTCAGCTTAAAAAATTTAAACATCAAATTTTATTCCTTGTGCCAAGGGCATGTCTTTGCCATAATTGATGGTATTGGTTTGGCGTCGCATATAAGCTTTCCAGCTGTCGCTACCACTTTCGCGGCCTCCGCCGGTTTCTTTTTCTCCACCAAAAGCTCCACCAATTTCAGCACCCGAGGTGCCAATATTGACATTTGCTATTCCACAATCGCTGCCTTTGGCACTCATAAAAATATGAGCTTCCTGAATGTTATTTGTAAATATAGCTGAACTTAATCCTTGCCTCACATCGTTTTGCATAGCAATGGCTTCTTCTATTCGTGAATATTTAAGTAAATAGGCAATAGGTGCAAAGGTTTCTTCTTGCACGATTCTAAAATGATTTTTAGCTTCAATTAATGTGGGCAAAACATAAGTTCCCGATTCATAACCGGGGCCTTCTAATACTTTGCCACCAAATAACACTCGTCCTCCTTCATTTTCAGCCTCCATCACCGCCATCGAATATTTTTTAACAGAATCCTTGTCAATTAAAGGACCCATGTGGTTTTTTTGATCTAATGGGTCTCCAATATTAAGTTGATCATAAATTTTGATAAGCTTAGATGTGAATTTATCATAAATGGAATCCTGAATAATAAGTCTGCGAGTAGTTGTGCAACGCTGGCCGGCAGTTCCTACCGCTCCAAATACCGCGGCCTTAAGGGCATTATCCAAATCGGCTTCTTCTGATATTATCAGTGAATTATTTCCTCCAAGTTCCAAAATACATCGACCTAATCGTGCACCTACCAATTGGCCAACTCGTTTGCCCATTTGGGTACTTCCTGTGGCTGATATTAGTTGAATCCGATGGTCCTTAGCCATTTTTTCACCAATCTTGGCATCGCCAATTACTAAATTAAAAATTCCTTCAGGTAAATTATTTTCTACAATTACAGATTTTATTATTTGATGAATTGCAATAGCAGATAAAGGGGTTTTTTCAGAAGGTTTCCAAATACAAACATCGCCACAAACTGCTGCTATCATGGCATTCCAGCTCCATACGGCCACAGGAAAATTAAAGGATGAAATAATTCCAACTATCCCCAAAGGATGCCATTGCTCCATCATACTATGATTAGGGCGTTCGCTGGCAATGGTAAGGCCATAAAGCTGACGTGATAAACCTACCGCAAAATCACAAATGTCTATCATTTCTTGTACTTCTCCCCACCCCTCCTGTAAGCTTTTGCCCATTTCATATGAAACTATTTGGCCTAAGTCCTCCTTGTTTTCACGAAGTTTGTTGCCAATCTGTCTAACAATTTCACCACGTTTTGGGGCTGGAACATTTTTCCAAAATTCAAAAGCCGATTGGGCTACTTTGGCAACTCGTTCATACTCGGTAGTAGTAGCAAAAGATATTGAGGCAATTACTTTACCATCAACTGGGCTTTTTATTTCTCGGTTTTCACTCCCAATTGAGGTAATCCATTGGGTGCCTGTACATACACTTTCATTAAGCGCCTTAATGCCTAGCTTTGTAAGTAAACTTTGAATTGGAATATTTGTCATAACAGTATAATGCAAACTTAATATTTTTTAAGGATTTGCCTCATTTTATCTATCAAAAAATCTCATTTTACTCATTAAATACTAACTTCGCACATTAATTTAATTAAATGGATTTTGTAACCAACACCGATGCGATAATGGCATTGCTTACCCTCACCTTTTTAGAGATAATTTTAGGAGTTGATAATATTATTTTTATTTCCATCGCCGCCAATAAAGTAGATGTTCATCATCGAAAAAAGGCAATTAATTGGGGATTGTTTTTTGCAATGGCATTGCGAATAATTCTTTTACTTGGAATTTCGGTTGTAATAGCTGCACAAAAACCTTGGATAAATATAAATTGGTGGCTTTTTGAAGGTCATTTTTCAGCGCAAAGTATTGTCCTAATTGCTGGAGGCATATTTTTAATTTATAAAAGCACTTCCGAAATTCATCATAAAATAGAAGGTGAAGAAAATAAATCGGAAGCCCAAAAGGAGAAAAAAAGAAAGCTAACGTTATCCAATGCTATTACCCAAATAATGTTAATCAATGTCGTATTCTCTATTGATTCAATACTAACTGCTATTGGCATGACCAATGGTATACATAACGCTTTGCCGATTATGATTGTTTCAATTGTGCTATCTATGATTATTATGATGTTGTTTGCCAGTCAGGTTTCAGAGTTCGTCAACAAACATCCAACAGTGCAAATGTTAGGATTGTCATTCTTAATTTTAATTGGCTTTATGCTAATACTTGAAGGTGGGCATTTAGCTGACTTTGCAGTAACTGGCAATAAAATTGGAAGCATTCCAAAGGGGTATTTATATTTTGCAATAGCCTTTAGTTTTGGGGTAGAATTATTAAATATGAGAATGAGGAGAAATCCTAAAATCGATTCATTAGAACAATAAGATTTTATAAAATAAAGAAATGAGCGATAAACGATATACCGATGCGTTGAGTTACCATGCCGAAGGTAGGCCGGGGAAAATTGAAGTAATACCAACTAAGCCTACACAAACTCAAAGAGATTTGACTTTGGCATATTCTCCAGGGGTGGCAGAGCCGTGCTTGAAAATAGCTGAAAATGTAGAAGATGTTTATAAATACACAGCCAAAGGCAATTTGGTAGCTGTGATAACCAACGGAACGGCAGTGCTTGGCTTGGGTGATATCGGTCCGGAAGCCGCTAAGCCAGTGATGGAAGGCAAAGGATTGTTGTTTAAAATATTTGCTGATATTGATGTTTTTGATATTGAACTTAAATGCAAAACAGTTGATGAATTTGTAGCTACAGTAAAAGCGATGGAACCCACCTTTGGTGGAATAAATCTTGAAGATATCAAGGCTCCTGAATGCTTTGAAATAGAGCAAAGGCTTAAGGCTGAACTTTCCATCCCAATAATGCATGATGACCAGCATGGTACTGCCATCATTTCGGCAGCCGCCTTGCTCAATGCCGCTGAAATAGTAGGCAAAAAATTAAGCAAAATGAAGCTGGTTATTAATGGAGCTGGTGCTGCTGCAATCTCATGCGGAAAGCTTTTTGTTGCTTTAGGCGTTGATGTCAAAAATATTGTGATGTTGGATAGTAAAGGGGTAATAAGAAATGACCGTCCTGATTTAGATGCTAACAAAAGTTATTTTGCCACCACTCGAAAAATTGACACCCTAGAGCAGGCCATGAAAGATTCTGATGTTTTTGTTGGCCTTTCAAAAAAAGATGTTCTAAATCAAGCCATGATAAAGTCCATGGCAAAAAATCCGGTAGTTTTTGCTATGGCTAATCCTGATCCTGAAATTGATTATGACTTGGCTGTTGCTGCTCGTAAAGATTTGATAATGGCAACAGGTCGCAGCGACCATCCTAATCAAGTTAACAACGTTCTTGGGTTCCCATTTATTTTTAGAGGAGCATTGGATGTAAGAGCTACGTGTATTAATGAAGAGATGAAATTAGCCGCTGTGAAGGCTATAGCGCAACTTGCCCATGAACCAGTATTAGAAATGGTAAATGTGGCGTATAACGAACGTAATCTGTCTTTCGGACGACATTACATTATACCTAAACCCATCGACCCTCGTTTGATTTATACAGTTGCTCCTGCAGTTGCAAAGGCAGCGATGGATAGTGGCGTTGCTAAAAACCCAATTACAGATTGGAATGCCTATAAAGAAGAATTGAAAAGCCGATTGGGATTGGATGAAAAATTCTTATCACGAATCGCAATTCAGGCAAAGAAAAACCCAAAGAGGGTTGTATTTACCGAAGCAGATAACTATAAAATACTTAAAGCTGCTCAAATCTCTATTGAGGAGGGTACCGCCGTTCCCATATTATTGGGTCAACGAAGTAAAATAAATCAATTAATTGAGGAAAATGGATTAGTTTTTAATAATGTTCAAATCATCGATCCGGCAGAAGAACATGAAAAGCGTAAGATTTATGGCGATAAATTTTACAAAATGCGTCAACGAAAAGGAATGACTCATTTTGATTGCCATAAAGTAATGATTCATAGAAATTATTTTGGAACTATGATGGTTCAAAACGGTGACGCCGATGCTGTATTATCTGGATTAACAAAAAATTATCCAAGTACAATTCGACCTGCACTTCAGGTTATGGGTACCAATCAGGTGAGTAATGTTGTAGCTGGTATGTATATAATGTTGACTAAACGTGGTCCTATATTTTTTGCCGATACTACTGTGAACATAAGTCCCACTTGGGAAAACTTGGTGGATATTGCAGTATTGACTTATGGTAAAGTGAAAAAATTACAAGTTGAACCTGTGATTGCCATGCTATCCTATTCAAACTTTGGTTCGGCTGGTGGCAGCGATGTTGAAAAAATTCAAAAAGCTACTAAATACCTCCATGAACACTATCCGCATATTATAGTTGATGGCGATATACAGGCAAGTTACGCAATAAATACAGAAAGACGCCATGCTCGTTTTCCTTTTAGTAAATTAGGCAAAAATCAAGTGAATACCTTTATTTTTCCTTGCCTTGCTTCTGGAAATATTTGTTATAAAATAATGCAGGAACTTGGCGGATTTGAAGCAATAGGTCCAGTATTAATGGGGGTCAATAAATCGGTACATATACTTCAATTGGGAAGTTCAATTCGTGAAATTGTAAATATGGTGAACATTGCGGTCGTTGATGCCCAAAGTAATGGTTAGAATATTCAGAATAGTAAAGCTCTAATTCTTAAAAAATAACATATGCCAAGTCAACTTTTTGATAGTTTAATTTCAGGAGACAGATTGGCACTAGCTAAAGCAATTACTATTGTTGAAAGCCAGAATGCTGCTCATCAAAAGCAATCCGATGAATTGGTGCAAAATGCTTTGAAATTTGGTAAATCTTCACTCCGAATTGGAATTACAGGAGTTCCTGGAGTTGGTAAAAGCACATTTATCGATTCCTTTGGAAGTTGGTTGGTTGAAGATAAGAAAAAGAAAGTATGTGTATTAGCCATCGACCCTAGTAGCCAAAAAAATCATGGAAGTATATTAGGGGATAAAACCCGTATGGAAAATCTTTCGATGATGGAAAATGTGTTCATTCGGCCTTCACCAGCTAGCGGGAATTTAGGAGGCATCGCCCGAAAAACTCGCGAAACTATTTTACTTTGTGAAGCCGCTGGTTATGAAATTGCCTTAGTAGAAACAGTGGGAGTGGGCCAAAGCGAATATGTGGCTGATAGTGTGGTGGATTGTTTGATGCTATTACTATTACCCAATGCCGGTGACGAATTGCAGGGGATAAAACGGGGAATTATGGAACTGGCCGATATAGTAATTTTAAATAAAGCGGATATAACCGAGAAACCAATTTTGAATCAAGCCATATCGGATGTTACTAATGCTATTCATTTTTTACCTAATAAATTTGAAGGATGGAATCCTGCAGTTTTAAAAAATGCTTTAGGAAATAAAGACGATGCTTCAAAAATTTGGGAACAAATAGAGGAATTTATAAGCTTTCAGAAATCAAAAGGTTTTTTTGATGAAAAACGAATTGCTCAAAAAAATGAATGGCTAAACGAAGCCATCAAAGAAAAATTGGAAACTACTTTTTTTAATGATTCTCAAATAAAAGACACTATTAAAAATTCAATGAAAAGCTGGGTAAACGGGGAACAAAGTTTGGCGGATATAGCCGGTCAATTGATTGCCGGTTGGAAAAATAAATAGGTTCTATTTTTTCTGGAGAATAAGAATACATCCACTCTTTGGGTCTTTCCAAATTAAAATATCAGCCACAGTACTTACCAAAACTTTAAATGTTTCGTTGCTTTTTTATAAGGAAAAGTGATGCTAAATAAATTATTATCCCATTTGTAATTCACAGAATCATTATTTCCAATTTTAATAGTTTTGTCGGTTAGGATGATATCAATATTTAAAAAATTAACGGACGAAGAATCTACGCGAACCATTGGACAAATGCCACAAGTGCAAATAGATGAAATACTGGATTTTTCCATGGCACAATGCCCCGCCCACGTTCCATAAATTTCAGATTGTGCAACGGCCAAATTGGTTAAAAATAAAAACAGAGTAAATATCACAAAGGATAGAATATTTTTATTTTTCATACATCAAATCTAATATAAAGAATTATGCTGTAAGAGAATTTTACAAAAGATATTTCATCATAAAATCTTTACTGTTTATTACTTCAATTTCCGAAAAATAATAATCATTCAAATTTTCGGTAATTATACAATCGCATCGGCTGTTTAAGGCACTGTAGTATTGTAGGCCATCTTCAAAGTCTTCGATTTTTTTGTTTTCTAAGGCTAGTTTAACAGTAATTTCATTAATCTCGGTAATTTTTAGATGTTGCTGAATAATATCAATTTTTTGTTTAGCTAGTTTATCGTTGCACTTTTTTTGAGCAAAATAAAAAGCAATAGCTAAATTAAGCGGGGAGGTATAAAAGCTATACGGAGGTTTATTGGCAAGACTTAATATGCGTGACGAATAATTATAAACCGGATATTCTCTGTTTAATACAGAAACTAAAATATTGGCATCAACAAAAATATTCATATGTGATTTATGTTTATTTTTAACTTAAGGCCATTTGAAATGCCTTCCTATTTTACCCACGTTGAGTTAATTTTGATTCACCGGACATTTTATTTAGAGTAAAATTCCTTTTTGAGATTTTTAGAAGTAGTTTTTTTTCTATGGTATTCGCCATCTGGTTCCGAAACCATATTTACCCAATCTGCTACAGGAAAATCATCAATTGAATAAGTATTGGAAGTAACAGCTTTGGTAAGCAATAACTCTGTAAGCCTTGATAAGCTGATATTTCTTTCAGAAGCAAACTTTTTAGCTTTATTAATTACCTCTTCGTTAAAACTTAATGTGAGCTTGATATCCATGCCTTTAAATCTATACTACAAAAATAAAAAAATTACACGTATGAAAATTATTTTTTCTGATTTTTTTTACAATTTCACACACACATTCTTCTGTTCTGTAAAAAAGTTCATAGCGTTCCAACCTCCTTCACGACCTACACCACTTTGTTTCATTCCACCAAAAGGAGTTCGCAAATCACGAAGCAACCAACAGTTTATCCAAACAATACCACTTTGAATATTACCAGCCACCCGATGCGCTTTGGATAAATTTTCAGTCCATACGGAACAGGCCAATCCATAGTCAGTGCTGTTAGCCATCATAAGCGCTTCTTCCTCGGTATCAAAAGGGGTTAGAGTAACCACAGGGCCAAAAATTTCTTCCTGATTGCAGCGGCAATCGTAACTCAAATTTTCAATTACGGTAGGTGAAATATACCAACCATTTTCTAAACCTTTTGGTTTTACAATATCACCACCACAAATTATATTTCCACCTTCTTGCTTGGCCAATTCAATATAGCTCAATACTTTTTCAAAATGCGGCTGGCTAACAATGGCCCCAATTTTGGTTTCATCCAATAACGGATTTCCAACGGTATAGGTTTTTACTTCATCCACAAAAGCCTTTTTGAATTTTTCATAAATACTGCGTTCAATCAGTATTCTTGAACCACATAAACAAATTTCGCCTTGGTTCAAAAAACTGGAACGCACCGATTCTTTAACCGTTTTATTAAAATCACAATCAGCAAATATAAGGTTGGGGTTTTTACCGCCCAATTCAAGCGATAATTTTTTGAACATGGGCGCAGCCACAGAAGCGATTTGTTTTCCTGTAGCCGTTCCACCGGTAAATGAAATGGCTTTAATATGTGGGTGCGAAACAATGGCGTTTCCAACTTTTGGTCCCAAGCCATGAACAATATTTAAAACCCCTTTTGGCAATCCTGCTTCCTTGCATATTTCTCCAAAAAGATAGGCAGTCATTGGTGTTATTTCACTTGGCTTTGCAACCACACAATTTCCGGTAGCTAAAGCAGGAGCTATTTTCCAGCTAAATAAATAAAGAGGCAAATTCCATGGGCTGATGCAACCCACCACACCGATGGGCGATTTGATAGTATAATTAATGGCATGACCTTCCATATTGTGGCTTTCGCTATTAAATTGCATGGCGGCGGTTGCAAAAAAGCGGAAATTTTGAGCCGAACGAGTCATTTCTGTTTTGGCCAGCCAAACAGGTTTTCCTTGGTCAATACTTTCAGCTAGAGCCAATGTATCATTTTTTAAATCTATTAATTCGGCAATTCGGTTCAAAATTTTAAACCGTTTTTCAGCCGGTGTTTTGCTCCAGGTTTCAAACGCTTTTTCGGCAGCTTGGTAAGCCATTTCCACATCTCGTTCATTTGAATCGGGAATCATGGAATACACCTCGCCGTTGGAAGGATTGAAATTATCAATATATCGGTTGCTTATAGGAGTTACATCCTCACCATTAATGTAATTAGCTAACTTTTTCATAAAAGAATTTCAAAGTTACGAGCAAATTTTAAAAATTAATTTTTTGTTATTCAGTTTATTCTAATATCATTGTGACTTAATAATATTCTACTGACACGTAAAATTAATATTGCAATAGATGGCCATTCGAGCTGCGGTAAAGGCACATTAGCTAAGCATTTAGCTAAGGAATTGGGCTATATTTTTATTGATAGCGGTGCTATGTATAGAGCCGTTACTCTATACCTTTTAAGGAATAAAATAACTCTAGATGATGTGAAAAAGAACCCAGATGTTCTAAATAGTATTCATATTTCTTTTGTCTATAATTCTGAAAAAGATTTTTTTGAAACCTATTTAAATGGTCTTTTTATTGAAAATGAGATAAGAACAATGGAAGTGGCCAACTTTGTTAGTGAAGTTAGTGCCATAAAGGTCATAAGAGACTTTTTGGTAGTTCAACAACAGAATTTTGGAAAGTACAAAGGTGTTGTTATGGATGGGCGAGATATAGGAACTGAAGTGATTCCTGATGCGGAATTAAAGATATTTATGACTGCCGATCCTGTGATTAGAGCTAGAAGGCGATTTGATGAACTGGCACAAAAACAAGTTTTTCAATCATTCGATGAGGTAGTAGAAAATATTAAAAAACGTGATTTGTTGGATTCAACCCGAACTGAAAGTCCATTAGTTAAATCTGACGATGCTATAGTATTGGATAATACCAATATGAGTAAAGAGGAACAGGGGCGAGTTGCACTTACTTGGGCTAAGGGTGTAATTGCAGTTTCCTGAATAATTTTTTAAAATTTTACAGCGGTGCCGCTGGCTATAACCATTAGCATGCTTCCTCCGCTGCCTACAGTTTCATAATCCAAATCAATTCCAATAACCGCATCAGCTCCCATGGATTGCGCATTCTGACGTAATTCGGCCAATGCATTTTCCCTAGCTTCTTTAAGTACACCTTCATAAGTTCCGCTTCGGCCACCAAAAAAATCGCGAAGCCCACCAAGAAAATCTTTCATAAAATTAGCTCCGATAATTACTTCACTAGTAATTATGCCAAGATAGGCCGTTACAGGTTTTCCTTCAATAATGTTAGTTGTTGATAGTATCATTTAATAAATCGTTTTGTAATCGTTTTTTGAAACATTCGGTTCAATACCAATTCAGATAAATTATAAAAATAGAATTCGTCCATTTCTAAGGTATTCATTTTGTTCTGAGTAATATCTACTCTGTAAATCATGTACATGAAACGGGTATGATTCTGTCCGGCAATTTTTTTTAAATAATTTGCCAAATCTTTGCGCAATATTTGTAAAAAATGAGGATTTTCAGCATCTATTTCCACTTGAGTATAATCCAATCCGGTGTCTTTTTCCAACTGGGCAATAATGGATGTTAAAATTTCTTTTTTATCAATGTAATTTGATAATCCCTGAAATATGCTAAGATTTTTAGAGTCTTCCATATGCTGTTACAAAACTATACAAAATCCATTATTCAAAAGTTTATAATCGTTAAATCGATTAAATTTGTTGGATGCAAACTATTGTTAGATGCAACTGGTGTGAAAAGGATGACTTGTATCGCCATTATCATGATACAGAATGGGGAAGGCCTTCACATAATGATCACCATTTGTTTGAACATTTAATTTTAGAAACCTTTCAGGCAGGGCTAAGTTGGTATACCATATTGGCCAAACGTGAAAATTTTAGAAATGCTTTTGACAATTTTGATGCGTTACTTATTTCAAATTATAGTGACGAAAAAATAGGCGAATTATTGCAAAATAAAGGAATAATAAGAAGTACAGGGAAAATAAATGCCGCCATTGGCAATGCTCGTTTGTATTTGGATTGTATTAAAGAATTTGGAAGCTTTGCCAAATATATTTGGCAATTTACCAATCATAAAATTATTGAAAATGCTTGGGAAAACTTAAGGCAAATTCCTGCAACCACGCCCGAAAGCGATACCATGAGCAAGGATATGAAAAAACGAGGATTTAAATATATTGGCAGCACCACGTGTTATGCTTATATGCAGGCGATGGGATTGGTGAATGACCATTTGCAAACATGTTTTTTATATAGTACTTCAATTGAGTGAACCTTATTTAAATTGTGTCTTATTGGCAAAAAAGTAACAAATTGCAGTTTTAAAAGTTATATTAGCATTGCATATCGTATCAAAAAATTATCCGACCAAAACCCATTACATAAAGGTAGGTTTGATATGTTTGCTATTTTCTTTTTTACTGGTAAATTCAGTATTTGCTCAGTCCATAACATTTAAAGCTTGGCTATATGAAGCCGATAGTTTTTCAAGAGTTCCATTTGCGGTGGTGAGTATCAAAAATAAATTGATTGCTACTACTTCTGATGAAACCGGTTATTTTGAATTGCAGTGTGATTTGAAAGATACGTTGGTGGTGGGTCATGTTGGGTATCAAAAAAGATATCTTCCCATTAAAAAAATGATGGATACTGCCGGAAGTAAAATTAAAATTTATTTGGTTCGCAAAAGTGTGGAATTGGTGCCAGTAACCATTAGTGGAAAACGATTAAGCGAAGAAAAAAAGGAAGAATACCGTCGGCATTTGGACCGGGAACGACCCACTATTTCAAGTCCTATAAGTGCAATTTATGAGAGTTTTAGCCGTAAAGGAAAAGAACGAACCCAAATGGATGCTATTTATTCTGAACTTTTATTGCGTGACCAATTGGAAGCCCGATTGCCGCCCCGAAAACTGTTTTTAATAACCAACGACAAATCTGTAAAGTTGGATGATTTATTGGTGCTATGCCCCGTCAGTAGCTATTTTGTAATGAGAGCTCCCGACTATGATTTTTTCTATCATTTTAGCCGGTGCTGGGATGAGTATAAGAAGCGGAGGTAAATATTAATGCCACCTATCAGCTACCTTCAAACTATACTTTATGAAATCCTCTAGGCCTTTATCAAATTCAGCATTTCCTAATGAGTTTCCATTTTCATCCAAAGCTTCGGCTATAAATCGAGCTTCAAATTTTTTAGGGCTATTAACAGAATCAATGCTAAAAATGTTTAAAATTTTGCTAAAAATATTGTCAAGATAAATTGTAGGAACACGTCCTCCTGCACCCGAGGACACCCCGCAAAATGCAAAAACTTTATTGTTGAAAATATGAATGTGTTCTCGTGTTGCCAATTGGTGAACCATATTTACCAACTCTGCCGATGGAAACCAATTGTATTCAGGACTTAACACAAAAACCAAATGCGATTTTTCTAAAGCAGTTAATAAATTAGATTGAAAAGGGGTTAAATTATTTGAATCCACCCCACCTTTGTTGGGAAAGGGAATATCGTAATCAGCAAAATCAACAATTTGTGCTTCGGGTATCAGCCTTGCAATTGCTTTGGCTAATCGCTTGGTTTTATTGTTAGGTCTTGATGCACCCGAAAGTATAGCAATTTTCATTTCTATAATTAATTGGATTTGGTAGCTAACAAAACATTAATAATATTTTGATAATTACGACCGTAATCTAAAAATAATAAAGCTAATTTGGGTTTACTAAGCAGTGTTAGTTCCGTTTGGGTGTCCGAAATTGGTTTGGCAGTAATGAAAACATCATCATTCAAAATGATATTTTTAACACTATAGTGAACCGTATTTTCTGATTGTTCAATAAATTTCCAAAACGGCTTTTCAGATAAATTAGCTACTGTGGTTTTTAATAATTCAGAGGCATTTTTATCAATAATAACAGTATGTTTTTGTTTGGGTTTTAAATAATAGGTAAGCTCATTATGCTCAAATTTGGCGAATGAAAACGCGTTGGCAACCACAAATGGCAAAGCAAATGCAACGGCAAAAAACAATATCCGGATGAAAACAATTTCTTCGGTATGGAAATTATATTTTACTAAATGAACTGCATAAACAATGGGTATAAAAACGATTGTAGTAAAAATATATTGCAATAAAATAGCGCTGAGTTTGAATAGAAAACGATTGGGTTCCATTGATAATATTAACGATTAAAGTTTGAGATTGTTCGGTGCTGCAAACCAACAACTAAAAAAATGAATTAGCTACTTTATTTATTGCAAAAATGAGTAGTTCAAAATCTCGAAAAATTTAATAATTTCGATTTTTTAAAAAAAAATCAAAACGATATGAATGTAAGACGCCCTTTTAACATTAAGCAATGGATTGAAGAACATCGCAGTGAGATGAAGCCGCCAGTTGGTAACCGAAATCTTTATACAGAGGCTGGAGACTATATTGTAATGATGGTGGCTGGCCCCAATGCTCGCAAGGATTACCATTTTAATGAAACCGAAGAATTGTTTTATCAATTAGAAGGTGACGTAATGGTTAGGATCCAGGAAGAGGGGAAGGCTGTTGAAATACAAATAAAAGAAGGTGAAATGTTTTTGTTGCCAGCCAATACTCCTCATTCACCTATCCGGCCTGCTGGTACAATGGGTTTGGTGATAGAGGTGAAACGAGCTGATAGAGAATTGCGCGACGGCTTGCTTTGGTTTTGTGAAAAATGCAATAATAAACTGCACGAAACTTATTTTGTATTGAATGATATTGAAAAAGATTTCTTTCCAAGATTTAAAGAATATTATAATTCAGAAGACTTGCGAACCTGCAAAAAATGTGGCCACGTAATGGAAACTGATCCTAAATTTACCTGATATCATTAGGAATCTGAAATAAGGAATTACGTTATATATAAGTCATTCCTGATTCTCAATTCCTAATTCCTAATTCCTAACCCCCTTGACAAAACCAATCATCCTACCCCACATTAAAAAAATTGACGGTCATGCTCATATCATGCCCGAAAATTGGCCGATGCTAGCAGATAAATATGGCTATAAAGGTTTTATTTATCTGGAAGATGAACCGCTAACTGACACCAAAAAAATGATGCGGGACGATGGGGTATTTTTTAGAAGAGTGAGCCGCAATTGCTGGGATCCAGCAGCTATTATTAAGGATATGGACCTGCATAATGTGGATATGATGGTACTTTGTACGATACCGGTTTTGTTTAATTATTGGGCAAAGCCTGCACATACTTTGGATTGGAGTATGTTCTTAAACGATCATTTATTAAAGGTTCAAAATCAATATCCCGAACGGTTTATTGGTTTGGGAACTTTGCCAATGCAGGATTCCAAATTAGCCTTAATGGAACTGGAACGCATTGCAATATTAGGAATGCCAGGCATTGAAATTGGCTCAAACATTGATGGGATAAATTTGGATGACGAATCATTGTTTCCAATTTATGAAGCAGCCGAGGCTTTGGATATGGCCATTTTTGTGCATCCATGGAATATGATGGGCGAAAAGGAAATGCAAAAATACTGGTTGCCTTGGTTGGTAGGAATGCCGGCTGAGGAATCGCGGGCTATTTGCAATATGATTTTTGGTGGAATTTTTGACCGTTTCCCAAAATTGAGAGTCATGTTTGCTCACGGCGGTGGTTCATTTCCAATTACATTGGGCCGCATAGCCCATGGGTACGATTGCCGTCCGGATTTGGTGAACCTGAATGCTGTGCAAGACCCACGAAAGTATATGGGGCGGTTTTGGGTGGATGGAATTACTCATGATTCAAAAGCATTAAAGTATATAATTGATACGTTTGGTATTGATAAAATTGCCTATGGCACCGATTACCCTTTCCCGTTGGGTGATTTACAACACGGTAAATTTATAGAACAGGACCGCTCGATAGATTTAGTAAGTAAAGAAAAAATATTTAAGACTAATATTCTTGAATTTCTAGGCTACTAGACTATTCAATTTTAATGTAAGTGTAATCACATTTGGTATAAGTAATGATTCCACTGTCTTTATAAATCTTTTTATGTAAAGCTTTTACTACAAATGATTTACTACTTAAAGGGATTATTGAAAATGAATCCCAAGGGTTATTAATCTTATCCTCTTCTGGCAGTTTAATGTCGATGTCCTCAAGTTTGGCAATATCCTTTTCCGCTTCTATTTCAAATCCTTTTAATTTTAAGTTTTGAGTATAAGCATACACGATTTTATTATTATTATAAAATGCATAAAGTCTTTTTATTCCATTATCTAACTGGTTCTCCTCTTTTTTCTTTTTTTCTTCATTAAAAGACATATCTACAGCTAAATTTTGAGTAAGAACGCCGTCTTCATTCAAAACAAAAATTCCACACATGAATATTTCGCCTTTAACTTTTCCTTTAATGTTTTGAACTACTTTATAATCAATATAAGTTTTATTGCCCATTTTGTAAGTTGAGTCAAGGTAATAGCCACTTCCGGGGTTTTCCTGATATTTATCAACTTCCATATCTGTAACTAATAATTTAAATACATCATTGTATCCCTCCTTATTAATATCGTCAATTACATAAGTTGTTTCTATTTCTTTTTCTTTAATCGTATTTTTAGTAATAGTTATATCATTGCCATTCACAGCCATTTTGTAAATACACATTTTATTAGATTCTACATTTCGGGCCCATAGGTAAAGATTAGATTCGTCCGTATTGTTATCAGCTAAACTAAGTCCTTTGCTGCATTCATACCAAAGTTCCTCATTAATGTTTTTCGTTTTTATTAAATTAAGTTCTGGGTCATATAAATAAACAGAGAAACCACTCGGACGAATTGAAACAGAACTTGCTTTGCTTTTATTTTCGGTAACAAAAACCAATAAGTTACCGTTTTTTAATTTGAATATTCTTTGATCAATATTTTCGGAAACCTTATGTTTATTATCTTTATCATTAAATTCAGCCTCCATTGATTCGGTAACAATATTATACTTTCTTCCGCTAAACCATGCCTTTCCAGTACCAATATTACCCATGCTTGAAGCATTAAGGTAGTATAAAGTTTTACCGCTTAATGTAAACAGTTTTAAGTTGTCATAATCATTGGTAGTTGGTCCAAATTCAGGTTTGGTTTGGGTTACCTTTCTCTCATCATAATTGTAAGTAAGCTTATATAAAGAAGCATTCTCGGTAAATACTTGAACCGCTTCATCTTTGCCAATATAAAAGCCTAAATGCCTTGGGGTTTGCTGATGAATCCATTGACGTTCTAAGTTTTTTAATTTTTTATCAAATACAAAATAATTACATCGAGTTGGACCTCCCCCAACGGTAAAACCAAAAAAATTACCATCTTTCATTTCTGCCAAGTAATATGCATCATATTCATTAACTGAACTAAATTTTTTATCAAATCTTGTTTGCGCATTTAACATCCAACCGAAGGCCAAAGTAATTGCGAAAATTATTAATCGTTTCATCGATTTATTTTAAATAGTATGTAAATTTAAGACCGTAGATATTATGCTTGGCGTTTGGACTAGAATTAAATTTGTAAAAAAGCCCAAGATCTGTATAATATTCAGCGCGGCCAACTCTAACTCGAGTTCCGGCTTCCACAATTGGTGTAAAAGAATTGGATGTAATATTAGGAATTTGATGTGTACCCGTTTCAATCGGAATCCAAGTGGCATGAACCAACCCAACTCCTGCACCAAAATAATAACCAGATTTATCTACGTTGTCCTCACTTGATAAGGCTCCTATTTGGTATTGTATCATAGCTGATCCATCAAAATACAAGGATGTGCTACTTAACCCAACGGTAACAGGCACGTTTAGCCCAATTCCGCCTTTGCCTACTGGCATAGTATTGGTTCTATATACACCAGCAACACCATAATACATCATTTGTCTGTTAATTGATCTTGGTATTCCGAATGAATCATTTTCAGCAGGTGCTTTGCCTTTCGATAAACCGCCAGCGAAAGCAATACCGATGTTTTTTTGTGCTAAGGATACGCCGATTGAACTAATAAAAATTAGTGTTAAAATGAGTAGTGATTTTTTCATATTTCGAGTTTTAATTTACCACAAAGGAATAATATTAATGTTTTAAAAAAAATTATTTTAATATTAAGAATGATTCTTGTTTTATATGCCTGAAAAAAAAAGAAGTAAAAATGATATTTTAAAAGAATAAAAGGAACTTTGATGTTGTCTATAGATTATAAAAATATAAAACAATGAAGACGAAATTAATTTTAACATTTTTGGTAAGTGTGGTGATAAGCCTGAATTCAATAGCTCAGGATAAAAAACCAAAGGGAAACCGTGAAAGCATTATTGATTATAAAACTGAATTGGGATTGACGGATACACAAGTGGAACAAATAAAATCGATTCAAAAGGAATTCTTTCCAAAAATGAGAGAAGCACGGCAGAGTGAAGACCAGGAAACATTAAGAAAACTAAACAAAGAACGGAAAGCTAAAATAGAGCAACTATTAACTCCTGAACAAGTGCAAAAATGGAAAGCCATTAAGGGAAAAATGAAGATGGAACGGCAAGAGCCTGAAAAATAATCTGGCTTAAATACCCTAATTTTTATTGACTACTTGTTATTTTTTTATCTTTGACTGAATAAAATAGCTTTTCATTTTGTCAAACCTGTAAATCAATCAATTATTTGAAAAACCTGGACGATGAGCAAATAATTCAACTCATAAAAAAGAACGACCAACAGGCGTTCAGGATATTGATTGACCGATATGAAAAGAAAGTGGCAGCCACGGTAATAAATATGCTTGGAATTACGGATGAGGCCGACGATGTGGGGCAAGAAGTATTTATCCGTTTTTATAACAATATTCACCAGTTTAAAGGAACTTCTTCGCTTGGAACTTATCTCACCCGCATTGCCATCAATCTTAGTTTGAATGAACTGAAACGTCAAAAGGTAAGAAATCTGCGTTTTTATTTTTGGAACAGTAAAGAGGAGGATGAAGAAAGAACCAATGAGATAGCTGACTCAACCAATTTTGAAGGTAAAAGCGATGCCGAAAATCTGGTAAAAATTGCTATGCAAAAAGTAGAATCAAAATTGCGAAGCGTTTTGGTACTGCGAATGATTGAAGGCTATGATACCCGCGAAACTGCAGAAATATTAGAAATCCCGCAAGGCACGGTTTTATCACGACTTAGCCGTGGGCAACAAAAATTTAAAAAAGTACTTATAAAATTAGGTTACAATCCGAGTTAAAAGTTTAGAACTAAAAGTTAAAAGTAACTAATATGAAAAATATTACTGAGCATGACTTAGAAAAATTAATGAAACAACAGGACAGTCCTGAGTTCAGGCCGTTTTTCAGCACACGGGTTTTGGCAAAATTGGAACGTTATCAAAACACCCCAATACTAGGAATATTAATAGCAAACCGGCTGTTTTTACGTCGGTATGTTTATATAGCCTCGTTCTGTCTTTTGCTGTTGTTGGGCTTTAGCTTTTATCAGGAAGGCAATCTTTCTTTAGATAATTTATTGGGGCTTGGAGGATATACCGACGATGAAATTTTAAACTATATAAATCCGCTGATATGAAATGCCCATGAAAAAGCAAATAATAAATACTAAAAGTTATATGGGCATTCCATTTGACCTTAATTTAAAAATTAATATAAACTACAAATGAACTGGAAAGCACTGTTATTGTTTTTAACCATTTTTGGTGTGGGTTTTGGCTCCGGTTTTTTGGTATCGGGCCGACTTACCAAAAAAAGTATTGAAGCTGTGAAAGAAAGGGAATCACCGGTGGGGTTTAAAAAAGACCTTTATAAATATTTAAAGCCTGATGAAAATCAAAAGAGGATTATTGACTCCATTGTGGCCGATTATATACCTAAAATAAAGGAGGAACGAACCATTAGCCGCATGTACCAAAAGCATTTGCGTGATTCTATGTTTGCCCAAATTCAATCGCTTTTGGATACCAAACAAAAGGATAATTTGAAGAAATTTGAAAAGGAAAAAATTGCGAAATCACCAAAACAAGTAGAGAGTAAAACAATAGACACTGCCAAAGTTATTGATAAAAAAGCTTCGTTAAAAAAACGTTTGAAAGAAATACGTAAAGAACTTAATCCTGAGCAACAACAGCGGTTTGATTCAACAATTGAAGCCAGAAAAAAGGAACGTCAAAATCCTGAAATGAAAAAGGAGTTGCGGGTATACTATCGCCAAAATATTATTCCAGTTTTGTTTGAAAAACGTAGAAATTTTGAAGCTGAATTAACCAATGATGAAAAGGCCACTATTGAAGAAATAAGAGCAAGGAGAGATAATTTTAGAGCAGAATGGGTAGAAGGACAATTGAACGGTGAAGGAATAGATTCAAAAGATATGAAAGATTTTATGGAGGAATCGCGAAGAACATTGCAACCTATTATGTTAAATCATAAAGCTTCACTTGGAAAATTAGATGAATCCATAAGGCCGGAAAGGGAGCAATGGGAGAGGGATATTGATATCATTAAGTCAAAATACATCACTGATTATAAACCCAAATCAGATAAACTGTTTAAGAGCAAAGAAAAAAATGCAATTGATTTTTTATTGATGAAAGGGGATAGAAGAGTTGGGAAACGGTTAAAAAGATAACTATTTTTTTGTTGTGGAATAAATTGAAAGAATAGTTTGTCAAAGCATTAATTAATCAAAAAATTATGAAAACAATTAAATTTTTAATCGTAGCCTTTATTTTAGGGTTTGGAAATTTTTCAAATGCTCAAATTATCGTAAAAGTCAGACCCGTTGCACCTCGAAATGCATTAATTATTGCACCCGGAAGAGTACCACATGGGAAAGTTTGGGTTGGTGGTTATTGGGTAGTAAAAGGAAATTCGTACATTTGGCAAGACGGATATTATACCAATCATCGCCCGGGTTACAGATATGTTGAAGGCCATTGGAAGCATAATAGAAACGGATGGGTTTGGGTGCCTGCAAAATGGAGAAGAGTTAGATAAATTTTAAATAGTTAAATAATCTTAAAAAATAAAAATATGAAAAAGTCGAAATTATTTCTTGGTGCGGCTATTGTAGCTACAATGTTTATGTTTTCATGCCGAAAAGACAAGGTTGAAGCCTTGGAAACCATTACCTCTGCAGAGGATAACTCAACTGCTGAGAATGAATTTACCGCCGCCTTTGATTTAGGGGATGATGTAGCATCCAGTGATGGTAGATTTAAAAAAGCCGGAACCAATATTTTGCCAAGCGGTGCTTTAGTAACAATCACCGATAGTTCTTTTACCGATGGCGATGGTAAGGAGTTTAATATTGATTTTGGTCCTTTGGGTTCTGCCGCTCCATTTGGAAAACTATGTGGCGATGGAAGATACAGGGCCGGTAAAATTAATTTTACATTATCAGCTCCATACATGAGTATAGGTTCAGTTTTAACTATTATAATTAGTGAAAATGATAAATTTTACGGAGGCAATGGCGCTCAAATGACCCAAATTTCAGGAACCAAAGTTATAGCGAGAACTCAAACCAATCAATTGACCATTGTAGTAACTAACGGAAAAGCAACTAACGATAACGGAACCGTAACCTGGGCGGCCAATAGAACAATCACTAAAATTACCGATGCTGGTCCCGGATTATTGGGCGATGTATTTGAAATTTCAGGCAGTGCATCAGGCACTAACCGCAAAGGCGAAGCATTCACTGTATCCATTACCGTTCCTTTGAAAAAGAAAGTAGATATTGGATGTGCGCAAACTTTTATAAAAGGAAAACTGACTTTAAAAAATACAGTTTCAGGCAAAGAAATAATTATCGATTATGATCCATTTAATAATGAAGCTTGCGACAGAATCGCCAAAGCAACCATTAATGGTAAAGACCATATTTATACTGTACGTTAATTTTTTTTTAAAAAAAGGCTTGTAATTTGTATTTTTGAATTGCAAGCCTTTTTTATTGCTTAATACTGAACCCAATGAACATTATGAAATATTTTTTATCCTTTATTTTTATTTATCTTAGTTTAATTAGTATCACAAAGGCACAAACTCCTTACTGGTCTGAAACAATAGCTCCTATATTTTACGCCAATTGTACAAAATGCCACCATCCAGGTGGGCTAGGAAAGGGTTCATTTGTGGATTATGCAGATGCGGTGAGTGGTAAAAATACAATTAGATATCAAGTTGAAAATAAAACAATGCCACCTTGGCCAGGCGATCCAAATTATCGCCACTATGCCGACGAACGGGTTTTAAAACAATCAGAAATTGATGCCATTGTAAGTTGGGTAAGTAACGGAACCCCTGAAGGAGATAAAAGTAAAGCCCCTGCAAAACCAATTTATAATAACAATTCAAAAATTGGAGCTTATGATTTGAAGGTAAAAATTCCAACTTATACTTCAACTGCTGCAACCGGTGATATTTACCGGTGTTTTTCAATCCCTACCAATTTGCCTGCTAACCGATATATTGCCGCTGTAGAAATAATTCCGGGTAATCCTAAAATTGTTCATCACGTATTGGTTTTTCAAGATACCACAGTTACTACTGATAATTTAGACAAGGCCGACCCATTGCCGGGGTATACGAATTTTGGAGGTACGGGTTCAAATAATTCAGTGCTTATTGCTCCTTATGTTCCCGGAGCTGAGCCTGTAATTTTCCCAACCGGAACAGGGGTTAAAATGTATAAAAATGCAAGAATCATTCTTCAAATTCATTATCCTGCCGGAACAAATACCGAAATAGACAGCACATCTTTGATAATTCGTTTTACTACACAGCCATCGGTGCGTGAGGTTTTTATTGCCCCAATTCTTAATCATTATAATATTAGTAATGGCCCGTTTGCAATAGCTAAAGATCAGGTAAAAACATTTTATCAAAGCTATACGGTTCCTATTGATGTCACTCTTTTATCAGTTATGCCACACATGCATCTGATTGGTAAAAGCAGTAAAGTATTTACAAAACCTGCCAGCGGTGATACTATTCCTTTAGTAAAAATAAACGATTGGGATTTTCATTGGCAAGGTCAATACAGATTTCAATACCTTCAAAAAATAACTGCCGGGTCCAAAATTCAATCCATAGTGACCTACGATAATACTTCAAGTAATCCTAATCAGCCTAGCAATCCACCTAAAGCGGTAACATTAGGCGAAGCCACCACCAGCGAAATGATGCTCACCTATTTTTATTACATGTATTATCAATCCGGAGATGAAAAAATATTACAGGATAGCAGTTTACTAAAAGCTGGAATTTTTAAACCAACAATTCAAAAATTTACGATTCATCCCAATCCGGTGAAGGACGTTTTATTCACAGGTTTCAATTTTCAAGATGCTTCCGTTCAAATTATTGATAATTTAGGAAGAGTTGTTTTAGAAAAGAATTATAAAGATTTTATTCGAACAGCTTATAATTTAGAAACAATGTCGATGGAGGTTAAAAATCTGCATTCAGGTATTTATTCTGTATTAATAACAACTGGCAACACGATTTATAAAAGCAAATTTATTAAGGAGTAATTCTCTAATTGTATAATCCCGAAGGGATTTAACGCTTATAGCCGGAAATCAATAGAAGTGTTCGACCCCGAAGGGGTCGAATCTTTTGGTTAATATTTATTACAATCATTTATTCTCTTTTGGTTGTCAAAATAAAGTTCCGTTCAGCGGACAATTATTCCTTTCATGTTCCAGCAGCCATTTTTTACGCCACAGCCCACCTGCATATCCTGTAAGTTTACCGTTGGTACCAATTACTCTGTGGCAAGGAATCATGATAGCTATGGGATTTTGCCCGTTGGCGTGAGCCATGGCCCTTATAGCCAGTGGTTGGTTTAAATTTTTAGATTGTTGTTTATAGGTTTGGGTAGTGCCGTAAGGTATGTGTTGCAACTGTGCCCAAACTTTATGTTGAAAATCGGTGCCACGAACGGCAATAGGAATTGAAAACTCTTTTCGTTTACCCTCAAAATATTCGTCTAACTGAATTTTTAAAGTCTTCAAATGTGGGTTTAAAGTTTGGCTTGTTTCAATCTCAAAAAATTGAGAAAAGGATTTGTAATTAAATTCACTTAAAGGGTTCTCATTAAATTCACAAAAGCAAACTCCTTCATCGGTAGCACCGCCAATCATTTGGCCCAATGGTGTAGCAATAGCAATCAGGCTTAAATTATTGTTTAGCAAAACTATTACAGTGGTTTTTGCGCCACGATGCAAAGCGATTTTGGTGAGAAATATTCACCTGTAAATTCAATTGGTGGCTCTTCGGTTAAGAGTGTTTCTTCAAATTTAAAAAGATTTCTATCTAGTTGTGTTCTCCAATCCTCCTCGTCATACATGGTAAATCCAAATTCGGTAAAGGGCATCTTTTTCATACTTTCCTTATCTCTTATACCCGTATAAAATTTTCCACCAGGTTTTAATACACGGTGAATTTCCATTAAATTATCCATGGGGTTTTCCCAAAAGTAAGCCACATTTATGCAAAAAACTTTATCAAATGATTCATTGTCAAAGGGCAAAACATCGCAATCTCCCAATCGCAAATCCAATATGTCGGATATTATGGCTTCTTCATTATTCTTTAGTGCCGTTTTAAACATGGCACCTGAAAAATCAATCCCCGAAATTTTAAGGTTTTCGGCCATAGAAAACAGTTTATTAAAAAACATTCCATTACCAAATCCAATTTCTAAAATAGTTTGATTGTCCCTTATCTGCATGGCATCAAACACAAAGTTGTATAAAAACGCATTGCTTTCGTTCATTTTTTTGGCAACCGCTTCACCCAATTTTCCTCTTGGCTGACGCAATTGACGGGCTAATAGTTTAGGAGTTAGCGTGGGTTTTAAAAATGAAATGAGTCGTTTTAATAATGTGGGTTTGGTCATTGCAATAAGGCCTTCGCAAATGTATCAACATTTGTTAATTGGTGTTCATTATTTTTAAAAGAAATTTTGAAGTACTAGCATGTTTCAAGTACTATTGCTCCGCATTGGATGAATGAATTTTTTTTGGCATTGGGAGGATTAACGGATGGTTTACTTCCCAAACTGTGAGAGTTGGTGTTGGGATGTTGGACTCGGTGGCTCCAAGTATGGCCGCCGAGTCCTCGCCACGCTTAGCCTTTGCTCATGGGAGACTCGGCTGGGAAACAAGCTTTTGGCCGGAGGCTGGGAAGTTAATCACTTGCCATTTTTAAAAATATCGAATGGGTCTTACATTTGCGTTGTAGGATAAAATTGGTAGGTTACCTGTTCTGTTAACACCCTTGTAAAACCAAATATAAGATGGTTCGGAATTATCATAATACCAAGTAGAACTCCAATAATAGCCATCAGTAAATCCACCAATTGCTTCCCTGTTATTAAAAAGTACTTGTAACTCTCGGCTAGTCCGAGTATATTTGGTTGAAGCTGGTGCGAGTTTTCAACTCGTACCTCTTAAGTTTTTTAATAAAGGTTTATTCAAAATCAATTTCCAGAATTCCTTTTTCTCCAGCATAATTGGTTGCACTGCTGTATTTCCAATGTGCAGGTTCATAAACAAATCCTGAAACTACCGGATTATTATGAATATATTCCACCTTCTGATCAATAACCTCATTACTCCATAGTTCAATCGGTTTATTATGTTGCTGCCAAAATTGTCTGTTTTTAATATTACTATTTTTACTTCCAGCTCTTTCCATCATCCAAAGCATCCATTCCTTTCTGCTTTCTTCTCTGTTTTTATGTATTAATCCTTGAATCTGCTTTGATGTATGTTTTTTTAAATCTCTGATTACATCACCGGGATTTGAATCCTTAGCCCGAAATATTAAATGTATATGGCTTGGCATAATGCACCAACAGTATATTTCCATTCCTTTATTTTTCCTGCAATAATCCAAACTTTTAACTATTTCCTCAAAATACAACTCTCTTATAAAAACATCAATCCAATAGACGGTAGCAAAACTTATGAAGTACAAACCCTCCTTATTGTAAAATTTGTATTTTCGACTCATAAGGCAAATGTAAAATTAATTTTTGTTACAGGATACGAGTTAAAAACTCGCACCAGCTGAGTTGGACAAGCTAGGACCAGCTTGGGATGTTTAGATTCTTGATGTTGCTCAACCAATAATAATTTGCTTTTTAAAAGCTTTGTCACAAGGACCGCTTCGCTAATCCTTGTAATATTTCAGTGGAGTTGCTGTCGCATTGCTAGCGCGAGTTTTTAACTCGTGCTTCCAGAATAATTTTTTGTAAAGGTCCGAGTTGCAAACTCGAACCAGCCCTTCGGACAATCTAGGACTAGCGCGGGGAAATAAATTATTCTTCACTACAACCAAAATATCCTTCAACAGTATTGAAGTTTTTGTATTTGGAATAGCCAATTATTCCCTTCTTAAGCAAAAGACAATTTAAAGCTTTCAGTTTACTTGTGTCTAAGGTTGATAATTCCAACTCGTCAGCGAAAAATGTTTGATTAATTTCTCCAACAGAACAAGTTTCAGAATCAACATTTCTATATTCGACGAGGCAAAAGGTATCGTTTTGATTTTCGAATTTGAAAAGAAATTGAACGATTGTCTTTTTACTAGTTATTCTAAACTCATATTTATCAAGAATTTTAGGTACTAAGGAACTGTCTTTTTTTGCTACTATACTCTTATAGATTATTGAGTCACACGCATTGAAATTCAATTTCTGATTTCCTTTAACGTAATTGTTAGAACACCCTAGAATTTCTAATATCAAAAAGATGAATGTGAAGTTTTTCATAATATTGGGGTGTTTCTCACTGGTGGCGTATCTAGTATATAGGTCTCATAAATGTGATACTTTTGCACAAAGCTATTTTTTATTATAAAGAATCAAACGAGTTTCATCCTACTCCCCCTTCAAAACCTCCCCAACTCGCCACACATCTTCAAACGAATTGTAAAGTGGGGTGGGAGCCATGCGTATCACATTGGGTTCACGCCAGTCGGCTATAATGCCGTAGTTTTGCAGGTGTTCAAATAGGGCTTTGCCATTACCATCGGTTAAGGTAGATAACTGGCATCCGCGCTGTTCGGGGGTTATAATTTTTAAACCTTTGCCACTTTGATCCAAAATATACTGCAAATAGGCCGTAAGTGTTTTGCTTTTAGCCGTTAGATTTTTCATGCCTGCTTCTTCAAAAATAGTCAGTGAAGCATTATGTACCGCCATGGTTAATATTGGTGCATTGCTCAATTGCCAGCCCGCTGCACCGTATTCAGGTATATAACCCTTTTTCATCAAAAAGCGTTCGCTTTCCTTGTGGCCCCACCAGCCCGCAAACCGCGGCAACTCAGGGGCATTGGCAAATCGTTCATTTACAAAAACACCCGAAACGCCGCCCGGTCCAGAGTTTAAATATTTGTAGCCGCACCATACAGCAAAGTCCACGTTCCAATCGTGTAGTTTTAGCAATAAATTTCCGGCAGCATGTGCTAAATCAAAACCTACGGTAATGCCCTGCTGATGGCCAGCTTTGGTAATGGCTTCCATATCAAACGCCTGGCCAGTATAATACTGAACGCCACTAAACATGATTAAAGCGGTTTCACTGCCATTTTGATTGATGGTTTCAAGGATATCTTCAGTTCTCAGGTGGTATTCTCCCACGCGAGGTGCTATTTCAATAATGGCATCCTCCGGGTTATACCCGTGAAACCGCACCTGACTTTCCATGGCGTATTGGTCGCTGGGAAAAGCACCGGCTTCCATTATTATTTTGTAACGGGTGGCCGTGGGCCGGTAAAAACTCACCATCATCAAATGAAGATTTACCGTAAGGTTGTTCATCACCAATACTTCGTGGGGCAAAGCTCCTACAACCTTGGCGGCTTTTTCGGTTAAAAATTTATGGTAATGAAACCAAGGGTTTTTGCCATGAAAATGGCCTTCCACACCGTGGTTTTTCCAGTCTTCCAGTTCTTGCTCAAGGGCGGCCAAAGCCGTTTTGGGTTGCAGCCCCAATGAGTTTCCGGTTAAGTAAATGGCTTCTTTGCCATTAAGCTTTGGAAAATAAAACTGCTGGCGGTATTTAGCCAATACATCGTGTTCATCAAGCGACTTTGCAAATTCGAGGGTGTTTGTAAATTGGGTCAAAATAGAGTTTTAATTTATAGGTGGTAATGTTTTTAATAGGGAATTATAAAGCTTGTTTTTTTCGGTTTCGCGCTTTTTTTCAGCCAGTTTGTAGGCTTTAATAATTCCGCCTTTATAGTAGCGGTTAAACCACGGATATACGGTCATCAATCCATCCAACAGGGTGTATTTTATGGTGACATCAGCAAATAAAACGATAAAAGCACCACTGATCAAAAAGGCATTGGCACTTTCTTTATAATAGCCACACCAGGCTTGGCCAAGTCCAGGTATAATGCTCATCCATTCCACCATAGTGGGATTGTATCTGCGGTTTACTTTTTTAGTGTTATTAAAGAACGTTTGGATAGTGTTTTTTTCTGAAAGGTTTAAAATAGTTATGGATAAAAAATGATTTTTTGCACTGGTATAGAGGCCGCTTTTATAGTCCAAAGTTCCCATCATCAAATGAAGTTTATCGCTTATTCGGTTACTAATTTTCGTTTCGGGAATATTTAAGAGTTCGTTATACGCCATTATGGTATCATCCACGGCCAAGTAATTTAATGCACTTTCAAAAAGGATCTCATAGCGAATGGTATCAATTATTTGGTTGTTGTAAGCATTGTTGTATTGAACGGAGGCTTTCTCATAATTTCCAAGGGCGGAGTAGGCCCTGGCTAATGGCAGATAAATCTCTTTGTTTTGTTGATCGGTTCCAAAAAACAAAAGCCTTTCATACGCCTCAATGGCGGATGTATAGTTGCCTTGTTCGCAAAATTTATGAGCCATTTTTTGGTAAGTTTCCAAGCCATTTTGTGCCGCTAATTTTGGGAGCGACGAAATGGTGAAAAATATAACAAACCCTAATCTGAACCTCATTCTACAGGGTCGTTATAAAGGTTTTTTCCATTGTCGTAAAGGTAGTTTTCATGGCTTAAAGGATTACAACGAGTAAAACGGTCAAAAAAATCAATTACGCCAATGACTAACCCATGTTTTTTTATACTTAAAAACGCAAACTCGGAGCAAGAAGGTGAAAACCCGCAGGATTGCCCGTCTTGTGAGGCAATAAAATGCTTATAAAAGTGAAACAAAGCTTTTAAAGCTGTGGTTCCGTCGTTGGTATTGCCTTTTAAGAAAGCAAAGGAATTTTGAGATACGGCAATAGTATCTTTTGAAATTAGTAATTTATTTAATGATTGTCCTTTGGAATAATTACTACTCCAAAGTATGATCATACATAGTATCGTTGCCGGTTTCATTTATTACAATGTTTTTAAATTCGGTTATCTGAGTTGATTTTTCTTTGCCACTATAAATAAAGGAAACCACTCGCGAAGGAATGATTAAGTTTTTGATAGTTACATAATCTTCAAAAAATTGTTTTGAAATAATTGTTCCTTTTATATCGTAAGATATTACCCCAAATAGTTTTTTGTTTACATTAGATACTTTAATTTTCCCTTTCTTTTTCTTCATTTTGGCTGGAGGAATCCAGGTAGTAATAATCATAGAATCCGCTTTTTCGGTTTTACTTATGGTGTAAGGCGAACCTTTCAGCCCATAGTAATCCAACTTGCCGGTGAGGCAAAGATTAAACAATGAAAAGTCTAAAAATTCTTTAATAGATTTGGAGGAAGTTCGTTTGTTATTTTGAAAGGATATATAAGCTGTATCGGTAATAATCACAATAGCTTTTTCGGGAAAGGTAATGTCATAAACTGCCTTTCGGGTATTTACATCATAGTATAAAGTGCCTTTAGTCAGGTTAAATTTACCATCCAATTTTTTTTCTTTGATGGTTACATTGGCTTTAAAACGGTAGTTCTGCTGAGCCATACTTGCCAATGAAGCAAGAAGAAGAACCAAAACCAATATCCGTTTTTTTTGAAGCATTTTGTCTTTTGCAAACATACTATAAAATGCCAACGAGAACAAAAGAACCCTTTACAGATATGGCATTAACGAAAGATGGAATATTAGGTAAAGTTTGGGTAAATGGAGCGTTGGGTTGTCAAACCGAGGAACGAGGTTCGCGAATTCCCTTAAGAATAAATATCAATAAATGAGACAAAAATACGGGCGTGTGTTAGGTAGTGCGGAGGGAGTATATTTTTGACTTGTCTTTTTTGTTTACTTTTTTTGACTAAGAAAAAAAGTAAATCGGGGTTATAGGGCTGAAAGGCCCTAATTCTATTAGATACTCTAAAAACTTGACTTTTCCTGTCTCAATAATTTGCTTATAAAAATCCTAAATCAGCTTACCTTTGCAGCGATGAAATTAGTAACCTTTCAAAAAGAAAATGAAGCCAGACTTGGTCTGTTTTTAAACGATACCGTTTATGACCTAAATGCTATAAATCCAGCCATTCCCGATACCATGGCTGAATTTTTGAAAGCAGGAGAAGATGCTATGCAAATGGCTCATGAAGTGGAAAATCATTTGAAAGAAAATGTGGGTGGAGGCTATCCTTTGGAGCAAGTTAAATTATTGGCACCCGTTCCTAACCCTACAAGTTGCCGCGATGGTTATGCGTTTCGTCAGCATGTGGCAGCAGCCCGCCGAAATAGAAAAGTGGATATGATTGCAGAGTTTGACCAATACCCAATTTGGTATTTTACCAATCATAACGCCATACAAGGGCCGGGTGAAATTTGGTGCATGCCCGATCATTTTCAAAAACTAGATTTTGAATTGGAAGCTGCTATTGTAATTGGTAAAAAAGGTAGAAATATTAAAGCTTCCGAAGCTGACCAATACATAGCCGGTTATATGATTATGAACGATATGAGTGCAAGAACGCTTCAAATGGAGGAAATGCTTTTAAATTTAGGTCCTGCTAAAGGAAAGGATTTTAGTACGGTGATTGGTCCGTGGTTGGTTACTCCCGATGAACTGGAACCTTATAAAATACCTGCAAAGTCCGGCCACACTGGCAATGCATATAATTTAGAAATGAAGTGCTGGGTAAATGGGGTAGAGGTAAGCCGCGGAAATATGGGAGATATGGATTGGACATTTGCTGAAATAGTAGAACGTTGTGCTTACGGAGTTGATATACTTCCCGGGGATGTGATAGGCTCGGGAACCGTTGGTACCGGTTGCTTTTTGGAATTAAACGGAACAGGATTATTGAATGACCCTAACTTTAAACCACAATGGTTACAACCTAATGATTTGGTAGATATGGAAATTACAGGTTTGGGGTATTTATCCAATACCATAAAAAAAGAAGATTCTGATTTTTCTATTTTGGCTTTGAAAAAGAAAGGATAAAAGGATATGTAATAGAAAAAGGACGTTTCGCAACGCCCTTCCCTTAAATTGTAATACCTATGAAAAAATTTTTATTAGTCTACGTTGTCATGTAGAAATGAGTTATTCGATTTTAATTCAGGTTTGCGCTCGGGGTCATCCACTAATGAAAACCGGGAAACCTGTGTTTCTGATGAATGTGAAATATCGTCCAATTTAATTTGATGACGTTCGTAAGCTGGAATATTTTCTAACTCTTCACGTCCTGATTCACTTTTTGATTTTGAACTCAATTCTCGGATATCACGAATACGAGCCATTAATTCGTTGTTTTTTAAATTATTAATAGCAGATTGATGAGCACTTTGATCAACAATGGATTCATCTTCTAAAGAAATATATTTTGGTTCAAGCAATTCTTCCTCTTCCTCTATTTCTGAGCTTAACTCATTGATTGTTATATTATTAACCTGTGGTTTTATTTCGTCCTTAAATGAGTTTTCTTTTCTTGAAAATCCTGTAGCGATGATGGTTACAGAAATTTTATTACCTAGAGATAAATCCTGACATAAGCCGCATTTTAGATTGGCATCCATACAGGCTTGTTCCTGAAAAAATTCATTAATTTCACTGTACTCATCCATGGTTACTTCTTCATCACCGTAAGTAATATTGATTAGTAAATCACTGGCACCGGTAATTTTGTTATTGTTGAGTAATGGTGAATTAAGCGCCTGTTCAGCTGATCTTAAAGCACGTCCATCTCCTTCCGCTACTCCATTACCAAGTATTGAAACTCCACTATCTTTCATTGCAGTTTTAACATCTTCAAAATCTACATTGATGCTTCCTGCGATGGTTATAATTTCAGCAATACCCTTGGCAGCAGTAGCCAATACATTATCAGCATAGCTAAATGCTTTGGTGATAACTAGGTTGCCAAAAATTTCTTTTATTCTATCATTCGAAATAACCAATAGTGAATCCACGGCATCTTGCATTTCTGCTATACCTTTTTCCGCAGCAGCTTTTCTTTTGGGTCCTTCAAAATGAAATGGTGTGGTCACTATTCCTACGGTTAAGATTCCCATTTGTTTGGCCACGCGGGCAATAACAGGAGCAGCACCAGTTCCAGTTCCTCCGCCCATTCCTGCTGTTACAAAAACCATCTGAGTATTTACCCCTAAGGCTTCTATAATTTCATTGATATTGTTTTCCGCAGCCTTTCTACCTACATCCGGATTGGATCCAGCTCCGCGACCATCTGTAAGTTCATTTCCTATTTGTATTTGGTTAGGAATAGGGCTAGACTCGAGGGCTTGTCTATCGGAATTGCAGATTATAAAGTCTACTCCTTTAATCCCTTCCCTGTACATAAAGTTAACAGCATTGCCGCCGCCGCCACCAACACCAATTACTTTAATTATTGATGATTTTTCTTTAGGAAGTTCTACTTTGAAATTTGCCATTCGGGTTATTTATTTTGTTTTTTTGAAATCTTCGACATCTTCATCGTCTGTAAGCCATTTTTTAAAGATGTTGATACCAAAGTCAAATTTTTTGTCTTTTTCATCTTTCTTGTTCTCTGCACTTGTCACCACATCTTTAACTATGTTATCAGTAAGAATGGCATCATTAAGTCCTTTCATAACCAAACCTATACCGGTGGCATATATTGGACTTTTTACCTCATCTACCATTCCTTTTGCAAGGTGTTCGTTCGGGTAACCAACTCTGGCGTCTAATCCGGTAACCAATGAGGCTAAATGAGTAATGTGTTTAAGCATCGAACCTCCACCTGTAAGCACCATACCTCCTGCGAGTTTCTTTTCCAAACCCGATGATTTGACTTCAAAATATACCAATTCTAATATTTCCTGAAGTCGAGCTTGTATGATTTTGGATAAATTCTTAACTGATATTTCTTTCGAGTCGCGGCCTTTTAAACCGGGAATAGTAATAATTTCATTGTCGGCCGCTTCACTTGCCAAGGCTGAACCAAATTTTGTTTTTAAGGCTTCAGCATGATTTTTCATCACATTACATCCTTCTTTAATATCTTCTGTTATTATATTTCCACCATAAGGAATGATGGCCGTATGGCGAATTACATTTTCGTGAAAAATTGCAACGTCAGTGGTTCCTCCACCTATATCTACTAATACTATTCCAGCTTCCATCTCTTCAGGACTTAGCACGGATAGGGCAGATGCTAAAGGTTCTAAGGTTAAATCTGTTACTTTTAAACCTGTTTTTTCAACACACTTAAAAATATTTTTGGCGGCGGTAATTTGTCCAGTTATGATATGGAAATTTCCTTCCAACTTAACGCCTGACATTCCAATAGGATCAATAATTCCCGGTTCATCATCCACCATATAATTTTGTGGAATAACGTGCAATATTTTGTCACCCGGTTTAACGGCTAACTTATACATATCTGCTTCTAGTTTATCAAGATCTGACTGGCAAATTTCTTTTTCCGAATCATTGCGTATAAGCATACCGCGGTGTTGCAAGCTATTAATATGCGCTCCGGCTATACCAACCTGAACGTTTTTAATATTTACGTTAGCCACTTCTTCCGCCATTTTAACAGCCTCGGAAATAGCAGCCACCGTGCGGTCGATATTTGAAACCACTCCACGAGTCACTCCACCGTTGGAAGGTACTTTGCCAATTCCAAGTATATCAACTTTTCCATATTCACTGGAACGGCCAACTATTGCACATATTTTGGTGGTTCCGATATCTAGGCCTACTACAATTTTTTGGTTATTCATGCGTAATTTACTATTATTTTTAAATCAAGGACGCAAGTAACGTCCAAGGATATATTTGTTTTTAAAATTGAAACTTTCATGGTCTATTCATTATTTACAGATGACTTGTCCTTTAAATTTCAAATTAATCAGTTTGTATTTATTCCATCCCAATTTGCTCAGTCCCTTTTTATAAAAGACTTCTAGTTTTTTAAACTTTTCATCAAGATTGGAAGTGTCGCCAAGAATCACCTCATGAACCCCTGTAAATGGAACAAATGAGACGTCTTGATTTTCACTCACAAAGAACTGCTGTATTTGCTCCTTCCAAAAGCTATTATTATTAACAAACCCTACTATATAGTATAGTTTTCTGTCTATTTTATCGTTCATAAAACCAGTGGCTGGTATTAAATCAGGAGTATAATTATTTGAAAGGGGGATTTTTGTCCCGTCATCACATATATAATAACCTGTTCTTGCATCAGGAATAACCCTAAGAATCGGGTTGCGTTCGGTGATTTCTATTTTTAAATCGCCTGAAATACCAATATAAACTTCCGCTTTTTGAATGGTCATATTCTTAGTAAGAATATTTTCCATATCATTCATTTTAAGGTCACCTGCTTTTTTGCCAATTACTTGTGATTTTCCCGCTGGATATCCTAATATTTTATATATATCTTTTTCAGTCAAAAGTGATTCTTCGGTTTTATGATTTATAGTGATGCTTACATCCTTACACATTTCATTGTCACTGTTTTTTGTAGCAAAATAATACAAAGCAATAAGCACCGCCGGAATAAGCAGCAATAACAATAGTTTGCCAATATTTATCTTTTTGCTCATGGTTTTAAAGCGTCTTTAATGGGTGTAATTAAGGTGTCAATATCTCCGGCCCCAATGGTTAAGAGAATTTTTGGAGCCAGTTTTTTTAGTAAAGGAATAAGTTCTTCTTTGGTGGTGATGTACTTCTTTGAAGAAGTTATATTTTTATGAATTATTTCGGAGCTTATTCCTGCCATCGGTAACTCGCGGGCCGGATAAATATCCAAGAGAATGGAAACGTCCAGCAGGCT
>CANIKO010000019.1 GCA_947468275.1 Bacteroidota bacterium | reverse complement strand
TTTCTTCAACTTTTTTGCCTGCGTCAAACTCCTTGAGTATAGCAGAAATCTTTGATGGGGTGAACATACTTCGTTTCATTTTTTTACAATTTAAAATTACTATTTTCTTGTCTACTTTTAAATTGTACTATTTTTGGGGAAGCTTACAGTCTCAAGTGTTTGGTATTCAATTATTTTATTAGAAATATCTAATATAGTCTTGTCCAATTCTAAAGCACTATCAACGATAAGATTCAAAATTTGCTCTTGAGTCATATTTTCCGGATAGCTTTCGTGTTTAATTAACGAGATAAGTCCTAACATTCGAGCTAAAGGGGCACGGACCACATGAGATTGGATCCACGAAATCTCCTTAAGTGTATCATTCTGTTTCCTAATATCTTTAATAATTTCCTGAAGTTCAGTTGTTTTTTCCAATACATTCTCATTCAAAATTTTATTTTGGTTTTTAATCTGAGACAAAAGAAATGCTGACTGCAGTAAATTCTTAATTCTTAAATCTACTTCTATTAAATCGAAAGGTTTTGTAATAAAATCGCTAGCGCCGCTCGATAAAGCACTTTTTTTAGTATTAAAATTTACATCTGCACTGAGCACAATTATTGGCATTGAACCACTTATCATGCCGTCTTTGTTTAGCTTTTCCAAAATCTCAAAGCCGGATATGTGGGGCATCATTAAATCTAAAAGTATAATATCAGGACAAAAATCCTTCATTGTTGCATCAAAATTCAGAGAATCATTGATTGTTATAATATTCTCGTAACCTTTTAATTTTAAAAAATCTTCTAAAATTTCTAAATTCGAAATTTTATCGTCAACAATTAATATTTTGGCATCTTTTAGACCAATGTTCATACAAGTTATTTTATACGAATAATTATTTTAATAACATTTTTTCAAAGTTCAAAAATAGATTTTTTCCTAAAGATTTGTTAAGATACTTACCTTCACTGTCCTTTTTAAACTTCAACGCTATAACTAAGATTAAAAAGCAGGAAAATATCGATAAATTTATTTTTTTAAGCGATCACCTATAAATAAAGGCAAAAAACAGGAGTTAAATTTTTACCTTAATAATTAGTTCAAAATATCGTTAAAACAATATAATAAGGACTTGACCGTTTTAATTTTTAGTCAGAAATTTGCGCTAATTAAGAAATGAAAAAATCCTTCTATCCTACCTTATTACTTGCTTTTTTTTTAAGCTCTTGTGTTGGCACAAAAAAATACAATAAAAAAGTTGCCGAACTTCAATCAATGGATTCTTCTTATCAAAAAATTCATCGTGAACTCGACATTTGCCTAAGTGAAAAAGAACAAAAATCAGAAAAAGTAAAAAGTCTTGAAAATGACCTTGTCTATTTAAAATCAATAAGCACAAACCTACTGCAACAATTAAATGATTTATCAATCATAACAAATTCGCAAGCTGAAAGTATTAAAAAATCGCTTGAAAATATTAATTCCAAAGACGTTTATATAAAAGGATTGCAAAAAGAAATGTCGCGCAAAGACTCTTTAAATATGGCGTTGGTTTTAAATTTAAAAGGAGCCTTAAAAGATGTGAATGATGAAGATATTCAGATAAATGTTGAAGGAAGTGCTGTGTTTATATCCATCTCAGATAAGATGCTCTTTAAAAGTGGTAGTTATGAAATTTCAGATGAGGCGAAAACACTGCTTAGCAAGGTAGCCGATGTACTAAGAGCGCAACCAAAAATTCAATTTATGGTTGAAGGTCACACCGACAACCAACCCATATATAAAAGCAAGATAAAGGACAATTGGGATTTAAGTGTATTGCGAGCCACCTCGGTAGTAAGAACTCTTCAAAAAGATTTTGGCATAGAGCCCAATAGGATGATAGCTGCAGGTCGCGGAGAATATCTTTCAATTGCCTCTAACGATACCGAAGAAGGCAGATCAATAAACCGTAGAACCCGAATCGTTATTTTACCAGAACTTGACCAGTTTTTTAAATTACTGGAAAAAAAATAAAATTCAACCTAACAAAGACCATTTTAAATTATATAAGATCGGTTAATCTATTTTATATATTTGCCGTATTAATCATAGGAATCAAAAACATATGATTCATATTCTTTAGTAATTAAATAACTCAATAAAATAAATTTATAAAAATGAAAAAAAATCTATTAAAATTTTCGCTTGTATTAACAGCATTCTTGTTATTTCTAAACGTATCCGCTCAGTTAGTATTACCACAGCCAAGCCCAAAAGCCTCTGTGATGCAAACCGTTGGATTAACCGATATCACTATTGACTACAGCAGCCCATCAGTAAACGGTCGTACCATTTGGGGCGATTTAGTTCCTTATGATATGATTTGGCGTGCAGGTGCTAATTCAGCTACTAAAATAACTTTTTCACGCGATGTAACTATAAACGATGTTATCGTACCAAAAGGTTCATATTCAATTTTTATAATTCCAACTCAAACAGAATGGACTGTTATAATAAATAAAGATGCTACGGCATCTACAGATGCTTATAAACAAGAAATGGATATAGTTAGAATTAAGGTTTTTCCTTCCTCCGTGCCTACTGTTGCTATAAGTTCTAATGCAGCAACGCCAACTATTGAAAGGCTTACTTACAATTTTTCTGACTTTACAAATGAAATGTCAAACATTAATTTATCATGGGAAAAAGTAAAAATCAGTTTTTCAGTAAAAGTAGATACAGATAAACAAGCTAACGAAAATATTGAAAAAGCAACATCAGGAGTTTGGAGTATTTATAACAACTCAGCTCGTTACTTTTTTGATAAAAAAGAGTATGACAAGGCACTTAATTACGTTAATCAATCTATTTCAAATAGCGACCAATGGTTTAACAATTGGGTAAAAGCACAAATTCTTAATGCTCAGGGTAAAAAAAATGATGCTTATAACTCTGCAAAAAAAGCAAAAGAATTAGGCGACAAATCTCCAGCCGGAAGTTTCTTTTATAAAGTGGCCGTATATAAGGCTTTAATTGATTGGGCTCCAGATGCCCCTTTGGCACCAAAGAAAAAATAAAAAATAATTTAAATTATTTTGATTAAACCGGATATTAAACTTTCCGGTTTTTTTTATGGTTGAGGAGGTGAAAATTCAAAAAAAACACCTTAATCTATTAAATACTTTTTGAATAATTAATGAAAGTACCATAACCATTAAACACCCTATAACATTGAGCCATAGGAATGAAATAACATCAGCCAAATAAATATAAATTACTAGTATTTCGGTAATAACTGCCGCCCAAAATGTTGCATTTCCTTGAATAGACTTCATATAAAAAGCTACCATAAAAATCCCTAAAATAGTTCCATAAAATAAGGAGCCTAGGATATTTACAGCTTCTATCAGACTTCCCAATTTACTTGCAAACATTGCTACTGCAATGCTAAAAAATCCCCAAAAAAGTGTTATCCATTTGGAAGCCTTGTAATAATGCAATTCAGTTTTTTCTTCCGTTCCTAAACGCTTATAAATATCAATAACCGAAGTTGATGCCAAAGAATTAAGCGCTGCCGAAATACTTCCCCAAGCTGAAAGAAATATCATGGCTATTAAAAGCCCTATCAAACCAATGGGTAAATGATGAACTACAAAATATAAAAAAATATAATTGGTATCATTGGTATCGGCTAGTTTATCTGCATTTTTAATAGTATCTTTTGCTTTGGTTATTAATAGTTGAGATTGCTTTTCGCTAGCATGCAGTTCAAGTTCTGATTTCTCGATACTGTTTTTATCATTTGATTTTATGGCCGCGGATAGTTCCAAAACTTCAACTTGTTTCTTTTGGTTTAAAATTTCATAAGCCTTTTGACTTTCTTTAAACGATTCGCTGTAATCAGATGCCAGCGTTTTATCAATTTGCTTTTGGTTAAAAACGATGGGCGAACTGTAATTTAAATAAAACACAAAAACCAAAGCTCCGATTAATAAAATTCCAAATTGCATGGGCACTTTTACCAATCCGTTCATTAATAGACTGATTCTACTTTCTTTAATGCTAGTAGCCGTTAAATACCTTCCTACCTGGCTTTGGTCGGTTCCAAAATAGGAAAGAGCCAAGAAAAAGCCACCAATGACTCCACTCCAAATATTGTATTTATCTTTCCACCAAACAGGGTCCGTCACATCAATTTTGGTTTCAATCACATTCATTTTGCCCATTTTAGCGGCAACTTTTATGGCATCCATAAAACCCATTCCTTCGGGTAATAAATTCACAACCATATACCCCGCCAAAAACATCCCGATAAATACGATGAATAATTGTTGCATTTGAGTATAAGCCACTGCTTTGGCACCACCGCTAACGGTATAAATGATAAGCAAACCTCCCATAAAAATATTGGTATAATAAATATTCCAGCCCAACAGCGACGAAAGAATGATTGAAGGAGCATAAATGCTGATACCGGTGGAAAGTCCCCTTGAAATTAAAAAAAGTAAAGAAGCCAGTGTTCGGGTTTTCAAATCAAAACGTTGCTCCAAATATTCGTAAGCGGTATAAACTTTTAATTTATGATAAATAGGAACAAAGGTGATGCACAATACAATCATCGCTAGCGGTAGTCCAAAATAATACTGCACAAATCGCATCCCGTCGGTATAAGCTTGTCCCGGTGCTGAAAGAAATGTAATGGCACTGGCCTGAGTTCCCATGATGCTCAGCAAAATAATGAACCATGTCATTGAATTACTGCTCTTAAAGTAGGAATGCAGGTTTCTTTCGCCTTTGCTTTTATAAACACCAAAAAGCAACACTCCAAGAAGTGTTAGGCAAAGAACTATCCAGTCAGTAAGGCTCATTTTTGGTTAATTGTTACTTATTATTAAGTTATTGGTTAAAATATAAATGAGATTCCTCCTTCGTCGAAATGACAAACTCTACTGATTGTCATGCTGAGGCACGAGGCATCTCTAATCCCAACTCACACTGTAAAGTGGAAATTTCACCCGAAGGCATTTCCAAATCTCCAAATTTTCAAATCATTTCATCTCCACCAAATTCACCATCAACCGATAAGCCCCCGGCACACCTGCAGGCAATTCCCTAAAGAAAACCAATCCGGTATAGATAAAATTACCTTTACCGTGTTTGGCTATTATCAGGCTGCCTTTGTTTGGTTTTTCGCCTTTGTCGTTCATGCTCAAGGGACATTCGTAAGTGGAATCGATATCTCCGGCAAAGTAAATTCCCCGTTCCTGTATCCAGCCTTCAAAATCTTTCTCTGTTATTTTATTCGGGTTGTTCAAAACCGGGTGATTGGGTTGCTCAAAATTTACTTTGACATTTTCATCAGTTACTCGTTCGCGGGTTAGTTTAAATGGTTTGGGACCTATATCCCCTTTGAAAGGCCCTGCAAAACTATTGGTATTGTATTGCACAATCAGGTTTCCGCCATTGCTCACATAATCCATCAGCTTTTGTTTATAGGTGGTTAAAAGTGGATTGGTATTGTAAGCCCGAACTCCTGTGATAATGGTATTAAAGTTTTTCAAATCCTCATTGGCCAGAATGGCGTCGGTAATTGTAATTACCTCATAACCCAATTGCATTAAGCAACTTTGAACTTCATCACCCGCACCGGGAATATAGCCAATACGTTTGGCTGTTTTTTTAATATCCAGTTTCAATAATTTGGCTTCGGCTTCCGGAAACCAAGTTTGGATGGGTATATGGTCGTATTTTATTTCACGGATGCTTTTGGTATAGGTTTCACCGTCTACTATCGCCACTGCTTTGGCTATACCCTGACTTGTATTTGAGGGAGGAGTTACATTAAAACTCACCGTTTGCTCATCGTTCTTTTTTAATAAACTTACATTTATTTCCGAAGGTTCCAATTTCCAACCTTCAGGGATTTGAAGCTTTACTTTGGCATTCAGGCTGTCTTTGCCTGCTTTAACCTTCACTTTTATTTCTTTGGAGTAATTATAAGAAAAAGCAATCACCTCATTTTCCATTGTTAATAAAACCGGAGGAATAATAACCAAAGGCCGGTAGAGTTCTCCTTTTTCAGGATCTACCCAGCGGTATTGGATGGGAAATAATACTTGAAAACTTGAATTGTTAATTTTAAAAGTAACACCAGCATCATTGAAGAAACTCTTATCTTCTGCTAATCCTATTTTATATTGATAATTAATATGAAAAATACCATTAGGCATTGATTCCAACCAATAAGGTTGACCAATATATTTCCAAGCAACCATTTTATCACCACTATAACTATTAAAACTTAACGTCTTGTTAGGGTTAATTAGAGTATTGATAAGAGTATCATATTCTCTGTTTGATTCCTTCTTTTTTAATGGGAAACCTACCCTTGTTATTTCAATCTGACTATTTGAACGATTAACAAGATTGAAAATATATTTATTTTTAGCCTGCGGTGTTATTTGTATTTCATTACAATTGATATCAACAACCACACCATGAACAGCCAAAATAATCTTACGAACCAATACCTTATTATAGCTATAATATTCTTTTGACAAATTATTAAAAATAGAATTGTCATGAATCTTAGATAAGATTGGGCTAATTTTACTTGGATTACTAATTTCATAATTTCTAATAGCCTCTTCACAAAGTTTCCCTATTTCCCCCCCCCCTTTCACTCTTTTCCAACTAAAATCCATCCTCTCAAAAATATCTTTCAAATTAGCTGTATCGCCTTTGATGGGTTTAAAATATTCAAAATATTCTCCCCGTTGTGCCGCACTGCCAAAGCCTTGACTTTTGTGCATGCTGCGGCTTTCAGCGGCTATCTCGCCATAACTTTTACCCAACAAGGCATTGTATCCACCCACATCCAGCTTTATAAATTTGCTCATATCCGCCTTAGGGTCACGGAAACGGGCGGTGGAATTATGCAGCAACCGCCTTGCCTGCCAAACTTTTACATATTTTAACTGTTCAGGAAACCGTGTGGAATCTGCTGCCGCATCAAAGGCTTCTTCGGCTAATATGCCCGAAGCCGTATGGTGGCCGTGTCCCCCGCTTCCATCAGTAGCAAAACGGGTAATAATAATATCCGGCCTGAAATTTCGGATTACCCAAACCACATCGGATAGAATGGAATCGTGGTTCCATTTTTCAAAGGTTTCTTCGGGCGTTTTGCTAAATCCAAAATCATAAGCCCTTGTAAAAAACTGTTCCCCGCCGTCAATTCTTCGGGCCGCTAACAATTCCTGGGTACGTATTAATCCCAACTCCACACCTTGTTCGGGGCCTATTAGGTTTTGTCCACCATCGCCACGGGTTAAGGAAAGATAGCCGGTTCGTAAACATTTTTCATTGGCCAAATAAGCGATCAGTCGAGTGTTTTCATCATCGGGATGGGCAGCAATATAGAGTACTGAACCAACGGTATTCAACTTTTTTAGTTGCAAAAGTATTTCGGATGATGACCAAGATTTGGGTGGTTGAGCCTTAAGAAATCCAAAAGGAAGTATGAATAGAAGTATTATTTTTTTGAACATTCAGTTTTTCAAGAGTGAGAGGCGAAATTCGGGTATTTTGAGTTAATAATTATGCCACAACTTGCACCGGTTTTATTTAAGAGTTATTGATTTTATAATCAAAACTAAAAAACTATAATTACCATTTGTTGTTCTATTTTTGAATCCGCAAAAATATCAAATGAATAAATTATTTATACTCTTAATTTTAGCTATAGTAGCTTGCAGCCCTAAGGTTGTAACCTTCTCCAACTCTGATGTTGAAAGAGCTTCCGCTAAATTCCCTGGTTCTACTTTGGCCACATTAACCGAGGGTCATAATCTCTGTAAAAAGTATTGCGTCAGTTGCCATCCATACACAGCGCCAAGCGCAAGAAACGAAGCCAAATGGAATAAAATTCTTCCTAAAATGGTTGTTAATGTAAATAAAAAAGCACACAAGCAAGTCATCAACAGTCTTCAAGAGGCTTCCATTTTAGCCTATTTAGTTACCATGACCAACGCTCAAAAAAAATGAAAGTAGAAATATGGAGTGACGTAATGTGCCCGTTTTGCTATATTGGAAAGCGAAAATTTGAAATGGCTTTAAATCAGTTCGAAGGTAAAGACAAAGTAGAAATTACTTGGAAAAGTTTTCAGTTAGCCCCCTCTATTGTAACTGATGCAAGCAAATCGGTTAATCAATTTTTAGCTGAACGAAAAGGCTGGTCATTGGAACATGCCGCACAAATGAACGACCATGTTACCAAAATAGCCAAGGAAGTTGGGTTGGAATATAATTTAGATAAATCTGTAGTTGCCAATTCATTTGATGCCCACCGTTTCTCCAATTTGGCAAAAAAACACAACTGTCAAAATGAAGCGGAAGAACAACTTTTTAAAGCTTATTTTACGGATGGTAAAAATACGGCTGATTTCGACACATTGATTCAATTAGGTGTAGAAATTGGCTTGGATGCGGTTGAAATAAAGCAAATGTTGGAAAGCGATGATTATTCAGAAGCTGTTAGAATGGATATTTATGAAGCCCAGCAAATTGGGGTTAGCGGTGTTCCTTTCTTTTTATTTATTGATAAATATACTATAAGTGGCGCTCAGGATACTTCAGTATTTTTGCAAGCTTTAACTACGATTAATGCGGAATTGGATGAAGCCAAATAACCCAATAAATAAGTATCCAATTCAAATAAACAACACATTAATTTTTTTATAAGTCCCTTAAAAAAAGAATAATAATTTAATTGGCAATATAAAAGTTCACCAAAATTAAATTTTAGAACCTTAAAATCAAAAAGTAAATTATATAAAAAATGAATCCATTTTTTATATTTCCTAATCTATAATATTCTTGACAGACCAAAATTTATATCAAATTTTAAATATTCCGGAATATTCAGATATTTATTTGGTAAAAAAATCGTTCAGGCAATTAGCATTAAAATATCATCCAGACCGCAATCCAGATCCATTAGTATCTGAAAAATTTAAAACTATTGTTAAAGTTTATGAAATTTTAAACAACCCTACTCTTAAGCAAAACTACGATTTCAGACTAAAGAACGGGTTTGACAAATCTGTTATACCATCATCATTTGAAGAATCTGCAAGCGATAAACTAAAAAAGGTATATGCCCAAAGACGAAGGCATCAAAAAGAGATGCAAGAGGTTGAAAATATTACCAAGTATGAGAAATCATTAATTAATTTGCCTTTTATTTGGCGCATTGTTATTATAGGATTGGTGCACCTTACAGGCATTTTAAACATACTTAACGATTGGTATCAAACTGGAAATAAAATAGCTTTAGGTATTTTTCTTTTTATACTCTCATCTCTGTTTTTATGGAATGAACTTTATAAATATTTTTGGTATAAATCAGTTATAAAAGATGAAGAAAAATACTCACGACAAGCTTATTCCATTTTTATAATAGTTTTTTTAGTGGGAGTATTTACAACATTCAGCCTAATTAAATTAAAAAAGGTTTGTCAACTTAAAAATTTCGGAAAAGTAATTTATGCTGATCTTGACCAAGAACGGGGCAAGCTTTCTTATTCTTATAACGATGAATATTTTTTAATGGATATTTACAATGTTCCTAAAGAATTTGAAAACAAGGAACAAATATTAATCAGAATAAGTACGAAAGAACCTGAAATCTGGGAATATATAAGTGGATACTAACTTCAGTTTAATAAAAAGTTTTGCTTAATCCAAAACCAAAAGTTACGGGTTGAACCACAAAGGCATCTCCACTATTTCCTCTATTACTTTTTGTTAGATTTCCTGATAGCCCAAAATACAAATCTATATTAACAGCTTTTGTAAAAAAACGCCCCAATATATAACCTTCACCAAAGAGAAAATTTTGGCTTACCATCGACATTCCTTGCTGGAAATTTTTATTAACCCTTTGTTCCACATGATTAAAATTTTCATATGAAAATCGAGGAATAAAATAGATAGTACTGTGTTTATTCAATAGCCCGAATGAAGGCTGAAGGTATGCTCGGTAGCTTTGAACATCTACGTCTAATAAAACTAAATTAATATCTTTTGAAAAAAGATCTGTGTGAAAATACCCTCTTGAGGCGCCTCCACCTCCCTGTATTTGAAACTCCAATTTGGGAGATAATTTCTTTTTATACCCCAAGCCAAATGTTGTAGAAATAGCATGATAAGCATCATTACCAATCTTTGTTGTATCTGACCTTAATGAACTCAACGCACCATTAACCATTCCTGTAAAATAAAAATTGCTATCAAGCGCATACCAAGCTGAAAGCTGGGCTTTAGTGAATCCAAGTGTACCTTGTATTCCAAAACCTTTTTCTTTGGTATCTGGCACTACAGGATAGGTTGGGTAATAAACGTAGGTGCAAGAACTTAAACTAATTAATAGAACGAAAAAGAAATGCAGTTTTATGTTTTTCATAATAAAATATATTTAAAACCTCCATATTTTCAGAAAATTATTTTGGTCAGATTTCCTTAATCCTTTCCGCCATCGCCTTTAAAATGGTCGTCGGTATTTTTAAATAATACATTAAACGTGGTTAAAGAGCCGTAAACACGAGTGATATATTGCTGAAGATTTACTTTGTCTTCATCTGTTAAAATTTTATGACTATTAATATTTTGCTCCAAAACTCTTAACCTATCGCGTACCATCACAATTTTATGAAAGAACGTTTCAATTGGTATTTCTTTTACGCTTTGGTTTTTATCTGATGGCTCCAATACCATTAGTCCACCTTTCCATTTATTACCAAGTTCAACCTTTTGTTCGGGCTCAATATAGCGTTTTACAATGCGAATTAAGGCATCTTCTACTTCATCAAACGTTACTTGGTTGTTTTCAGGTTCAATGGCTTCTAAAACTTCTAAATCACTACTTCCATGAGGTATTTCTTTAAAACCTTGACCATGAAAAGCGATTGTAAAATATTCAAGTGTAATGCGGGCCAAAATGCCTTCGCCATACTGTTTGTGTTTTAATCGGCTACCTACACCAAGTGCTTTGTTCATTAAGGCAAAATTAATTTAAATTGATGCCAAATAAAATATTATCCGAATGAAAAGTATATCGAAATCGTAAAATTTTAAAATACTTTAGTATTAAATTATCTCTACTCCGTTTCACTTAATTCAAGCCAGCGCATTTCTTTTTTCCCCAATAGAGCTACAATTTTTTCTATTTCAAAAGCTATTGATGTAAGCTCATTATACGGTAATCCACCTGTACTTAATTTATTTCCCAAATTCACCTTTTCAGTTTCCAATTTTTCAATTTCTTTGGTTAATTGTTCTAATTCATGCTTTTCCTTAAAAGACATTTTGCTCTTTTCAGCCTTAGCCTCTTTAACTTTTATCTGAACATTGGCCACCGGTTTGGGTTCTGGTTTGATAATTACCTTTGGTTTGGCATTCCATTCTCTGTAATCTGTATAATTTCCTGGATAGTCCTTAATTTTCCCATTGTCTTCAAAGGCAAAAATATGATCACAAACTTTGTCTAAAAAATAACGATCATGACTTACTACCATTACATTTCCTTCAAAAGCTTCTAAAAAATCTTCCAATACATTTAAGGTATCAATATCAAAGTCATTGGTAGGTTCATCCAATATCAAAAAATTAGGAGCGGTCATTAATATTTTCAATAATTGAAGTCTACGTTTTTCACCACCGCTCAGTTTGCCAACTGGTGTATAATGTTGCTCTCTTCTAAAAAGGAACCTCTCCAAAAACTGAACTGCAGTGATTGTTTTCCCATTCCCCATTTGCACATTGTCGGCTATTTCTCTTACTTCTTCTATTAGTCGATTTTCTGGATTAAGTGGTGCACTATTTTGTGAAAAATATCCAAATACAGTGGTTTGTCCTACTACCACTGAACCTTTGGTTGGTTTCAAAAGTTCGCATGCAATATTTATAAGTGTACTTTTTCCCGCGCCATTTTTCCCTACAACACCTATCTTTTCTTTATTTTTAAATATATGGGAAAAATTATTAATCAATAAATGACTATTAAAACTGTGCTCAATGTTATGAAGTTCTAAAATTTTACTTCCCTGCCTTGCTCCTCTAATACTTAGTTCTAATTTTTGGTTATCAACCTTTATGCTGGCTTTATCTTTTATCTCATAAAATGCTTCAATTCGCGATTTACTTTTGGTTCCTCGAGCTTGTGGTTGTCGTCGCATCCATTCCAGTTCTTTTAGCATGAGTAACTTTGCCTTTCCTTGCTCTACAGCCGCCATCTGCATCCGCTCAGCTTTTTTCTCTAAGTAATAGGCGTAAGTTCCTTTGTAAGAAACTAATCCTGAAGGCTCCAATTCAACTATTCTATTGCAAATTCTGTCAATAAAATACCTATCATGACTTACCAAAAGCATGGTTACATTTTTACCATTCAACAGATTTTCCAACCATTCAATGGCCTCAATATCCAAATGGTTGGTAGGTTCGTCTAAAATAAAAACATCAGGCTGCATAAGTAACATGGCTGCAATTGCTAATCGGCGTTTTTGACCTCCGCTTAGTGAGCCTGCTTTTTGCTGAAGCTCTGTAATGCCAAGTTTGGCAAGGGTTTCCCTAACCTGACTTTCATAATCCCACGCTTTTTGATTATCCATTTCCCCCATTATTTCCGCCATTTTATCATGCGAAAAATCCGGATCTAATTGTGCCATTTCAAATTCACTTACCAACTTGGCTAATGGATTACTTTCATCAAAAATAATTTGCCAAACAGTAAGTTCAGGATTAATATCGGGTTCCTGCGGCAGATACACAACTTTAACAGAATTATTGTGCACTACTTCACCCCTATCAGCAGGTTCAGCTTTTGCCAAAAGACGCAATAAAGTACTTTTCCCCGCTCCATTTTTACCAATTAAGGCTATTTTCTCCCCTTGATTTACTCCAAAATTAAGGTCGGTAAATAACCAAGTTTCATTATATGATTTTCCAAGCCCTTCGGCAGATATGCAATTCATTATTTAAATATAGGTTGTTAAATTTTTAGATTTAATATGTAAGATATTTAGTATTTTATTTAAGAGGGTTGATCCTAAATACTTAGTCAAATATCTTTTTAGGACACATAGCTTTCAGCTCCATTTGCTGGCCATGGCTTTGTTTTTTAATCCAACGCTATGATCTATAATCCAAGTTTTTATCACTAGTGCTCCTCTTTTAAATGCTGTTGGTGAAACTTTAATTTTAAGACATTGACTTAAAATTACTGAATCCCCGTCATACAGAATTTCGTCATTGGTCTCTTTTGTTTCCATTTTATTTATTGCTGCAAATATAGGCTCGAAAAATCGCATTGCCTGCTATTACCATCAGTTTAAACTTAGAGTAATACTAGGTTAACCCAAATATTCATCTATGAATATCTATGATTTAACTAAAGTAGAAGATATTTTATGGCAAAATAATTAAGGGGCAAAAGAAAAAAAGAAACCAAAAAAGATTTTAAGTATTAAATGAAAAATAATTCAAAAAGTATAAATACTTATTATTTATCGTCAAAACCCAATCCCAGACTCCACTTTTCGCAATAACTCTTCCGCCTCCAAATGATTTTTATCCAATAAGGCTTTAGCTTCATTCGCCAATTGTATCGCCAAACTTTGGTTTGTTAAACCTTTGGCATTAATTATCACGTTGTAATAAGCAGCTTGAACGGCGGTTTTGTTACACAATACTCCGGCTGCCCCATCGGATAAAGTATTTTGATTGCCATTTTCAATCATTTCTTTAGCAATTTCTAAAATCTTATGGGCGACTTTCATGGTTAACAATGGAATTTGCGTAGCATACAAAGAAGCACTCTCAATGGCGGTTTTGCGAAGTGTTATTTCTTCCGCATTGGTTTTGGGTAATTTAAAGGCTTCCATAATTCCGGCAAAGGCATTGGTGTCTTCATCCACCAATCTAAGTAATTCCACCTTTAATGCTTGACCTTTTTCAGCGACATTACTAAAATATTCCCAGCGTTCTTCCCAGCCTTTTTTATTAGCACTAACATTTGCAACCATTGTAGCCAAAGCAGCTCCCAAAGCTCCTGTATAAGCTGCAATTGAACCACCGCCCGGAGCAGTGCTTTCGCTTGCTGTAATATCGGCAAAGTCGCTACAAGTCATGTCAATCAGATTTTTAGTCTTTCCATGCATTTGATATTCTATTATTTTTTTATTGGGGTCAAACGGAGCCAATTCATCTAAACCTAATGAATTGATAGCAATCTCTATCAATTCCTTTTCAGAGACACCAGCACTTCGTTCTTGTTTTGCTAAATAATATTTACCAGCTTCCAACATTGCTTTTAATGGAATGAGTCCCACCAATTCACTTCCGGTAACTCTCACTCCGCGTGACAATGCACTTTCATTTACTTCATCAAAAAAAACATGAACCGGCGTGATATTATAATTGGTAAGATTGGCCGAAATTTGAGCTACGCCATATTCTTCAATATACCAACCAATAGCCTTAACCTCTTTACATTTCCCAGGGGTACGAATGGGTTCGCCATTTTCATCCAGAGCAATTTCGCCCGAGATTGGATTTCCAATGCGTTTAACTCGTCCGGCTTCTCTTACATCAAATGCGATCCGATTGGCAATCCGAGTGCTTTTAGTGTTTAGATTAATGTTATAAGCTACCAAAAAATCTCTTGCTCCTATTACTGTTGCACCTTTTTTAGTATTAAAAACCAAAGGCCCAAAGTCAGGTTTCCATTCGGGTTGTTTTATCTTTTCAGGAAAGCCTTCATATTCTCCTGCCCTAATAATTGATAAATCATTTCTATTGATGTTGGGTTGCGCGTAACCATATAAATATACAGGAATATCTGTTTCCTTCCCCACCCGCTCAGCCAATTTTTTAGCATATTTAGCCGTTTCTTCCATGCTAATTCCACTTATAGGCACCAGAGGACATACATCCGTTGCTCCCATTCGAGGATGCTCTCCTTTATGCTGTCGCATATCTATTAATTCACCTGCTTTTACTATAGCATGATATGCAGCTTCTATAACTGCATCAGGATGCCCAACAAACGTTACAACTGTTCTATTGGTAGCCTTTCCTGGATCCACATCCAATAAAGTAATCCCATCCACAGATTCAATAATATCTGTAATTTGTTTTATAATTTGTAAATCGCAGCCTTCACTAAAATTAGGCACACACTCAATAATCGGAAGATTTGACATAATGGGTGCAAAAATACTTAAAAGGTTAAAGGTTAAATTAGAAAGGTTAGGATTTGGTCATATTTTAAACTTTAGCGTTTCTAAATTAACCTTTAAAATTCTTTCCCTACTGTTAAATAACTAAACTTGCCGATTCGTCCCCGCTCATTGTATCCTATGGCATAATCAAAACCTATTTCATACCCGAACAATACAGAATTGGCTCCTGCCCCCCAACTCCAAACTAATGGATTTTTGGCGACATAATTTGTAATGGTCATACTGCCAGTTTCAATTACATCTTTGTTTTCAGGATTGGTTACTGAAAATGGATTTTGCCCAAACCATGCTGTACCGATATTAGCATACGATCGAATTGTTAAATATTTAAAGAAATTCTGATTGAAATTTTGCTGGGAAATTAAAGGATTTAGAGGTATTGAAAGAATCATTTTAGCAATTCCAGCCGATGTACCTGCTTTATAATTATAAGGCAGTCCTGCAAAATCATCCATAGATGAATACAAACCTATTTTATTTGTATTATAAACCGATGCATTAGCCAATACAGGTCTCAGCCAATTAGAAACTCCTCCCATCAACCAAACTGTTTTTTGTTGGCCAACCGAACTATATAAGTTAAATCGCGTGCTTAAACGAAAGATTCTAAAAAAAGTTTGATCAAATTTCAAATTGAAATATAGGTTCGTATTTACCCCCGTTTTATTAAATGGTTTGAAAACTAAAAAGCTAAAACCTGTAGAAATATTTTGAGAATAATTAAGGTTTGATTTATTCCAAACCATACCATTAAATGAGCTTTGTATAAAGGGTTGGAGTAATTTGGTAATATCCCTGTTTAAATTTTCGGCACTTATTGATAAAGGTAATAATATATCTGCTCTATAACCTATATGAGTGGTGGTAGTAAATTGAGGATGCCAATTTACTTTTATAAAAAATTTCATTTCTTTTGATATATTTTTTTGGGCCTGATTATAAAGTTCTTTTTGGTAGATAGAATTGAACATAAAAATGCCATAAGATATTCGTGTACTATTTGCCTTAATTAAAAAATCAAAATCTGTTCCTTTTCCATTTAGTGGTTGCCTTATATTAGCAGCTACAGAATACTTTTTAAAAACATCCAATATTTTACAACCGGCAATAATATTGGCTCCATTATTAAGCCCAGCTCCAATTGGAAAAAACCCCGCAAAAAATGGCGAATTAAATTGAGAGTTTGTATATCCAAATCTTATGACACTTGGTTTAAATTCATATTTTGGAGCCGAATATTCCTTCACTTTTGGTTGCGTTTTATTTTCTTTAATTACCTGTAAATTAACACTTAAAGGCTTCTTATTAAGATATTCAAAACCCGTAATAAATTTATAAGAAAACACGATTGTCTCGTTAGTATCTATTTCAGATTTTCGAGGTATAATTTTTATACTTTTGGAAGTATCAGAGTTCTTATTTAATATGCTATCAATTGACGCTTCAGAAATTACTATATAATTTATCTTGCCATATTTCAACCCTTCCATTACCTTATTTGTTGCCAAATTATAATCATAATGAAGCACAGAACGGGTATAATTAGTTACCTGATACGTTTGGCTAGTATCTTCCATATTTAAAATAATTCCAGTATTTTTATCACTTCCAGATTGAATAAATGACAAATAATTTTTTTTATAGGAGTTCAGTTTGTAAATTGGGTTTATAGAATTATAAAGGTTCTGTCCGAGCTTTATATTTTGAATTCTAAATTTTTTTTTATCTGTAAATGAAATAATAAGATTCCCATTTTTTGCAAATGTAAAATCGGTTTCCTCAAGAAAATTATCAGTTAAATTAACTAATTGAGGATATTCATTTAATTTTAACTGAAAAATATCAACTCGATAATTGGTTTGAACCAAAATGGCTAAACCTGAATCCGGATGAGCCTTGACGGATAAAATATAATTAAAGTCCAAATTTAATTTTCTTTCCATTTTACCATTTTCTACCACCATCAAAATACTTTGCAAACCATTGCTTTTCGTAATTATATACTTGTTACCAAATTGCTCGAAAGTCCAAAGCGCTTTTTTATTTACTGTAATAGCTTTAAATATTTTCACAGATTTATGGCTAATAATATCATAGCTCCATAATTCAATGCCATTAAAGGTTCGTATCAAAAAATTGAGTTTATTTCCATCTTTCGAAAATTTAATATCAATTAAATCAGAAGTCTTCAGTTTATTGGAAATAAGTTCAGGATCGTTGGGCAGTCGTTTATTACTTTCCTTTAAATACTTTTCCTTTTCTAATTTAAACCAATCGGCAATAACCCAATTTAGGCTTTTATTTAAAACATATTGAAATGCATAATCCGTTTTTCCGGATATTTTTGTGTAAAATAATATCTGCCTCAATTTATTAATCCCGAAAGAATCATTTATATAAATAAATACGGCATGTCCAAATTCGGCTAGTTCATTTTTATCGGTCAAATTAAGATTTAGTTTCAATTTACCTTCATAATAATCAGCCATCCAACTAGTGTTAGGTTCAATATCGCCAGATACATATTTTGCCAAACCCGAAACATACCAATCAGGTACATTTATTTCACGATTATTTTTCAGACGATCCCTTACATTATTGCCATACAGCATTCCATTTATCAATATTTCAGCCAATCGTTCTTTAAGTTTTAACGTTAAAGTTTTGGTATTTCCACAGTAATAAAGATAGATGGAAGAGTTATCTAGAATTATGTTACCATTGCGCTGAGGCATTTTTATTTCCTCGGCAACTGGTGTTTCGGAAAGTAAAATATCAATTTGTTCCACCAACCTAGTTCCTAAAAAATTCTCAATAGATTCTAAACTATTTTCAGCCTCGTTTATTAATTGCTTCGCAATTTTTTCGCCCCCTACAGTATAGTACAATTTAAAATTAAAGGATTTAATAACCTTTTGCTTTTCATTTTTTGCTTTTACACAAATACTGAACAACAAGAGAAATAAAAGAGGCAATATATTGGTCCTATTTGTGATTTAACAAAATTACTAAAATAATCATTCATACGAATTGAATATCTATTTCAAGATTTTTACTAGATGAGATTGCCATGATTTAAACCATAGTTACTCTAAATTGAAAAGGCATTTCGAAAGGATTAACTTACCTTTGTGTTATGATGGCAAAAGCAAAACCAACTGCAATAGAACTTGAAGACAAATTTGGAGCTCATAATTATCATCCAATTCCAGTAATAATAGAGCGTGGACACGGAATTTATCTATGGGATATTGATGGTAAAAAATACTTTGATTTTCTTTCGGCCTATAGTGCAGTTAACCAAGGTCATTGCCATCCAAAAATAATTAATACACTAACCGACCAGGCTCGTAAATTAACTCTTACTTCAAGAGCTTTTCATAATAATATTCTTGGTGAATATGAAAAATTCATAACTTCATATTTTGGGTATGACAAAGTTTTGCCAATGAATACTGGTGTAGAAGGTGGAGAAACTGCCTTAAAACTTTGCCGTAAATGGGCTTACGAAGTAAAAGGTGTGCCAGCCAATAAGGCTAAAATACTTTTTGTGGAAGGTAATTTTTGGGGTCGCACCTTGTCGGCAATTTCTTCATCTTCTGACTCAAGCAGTTATAATAACTTCGGACCTTTTATGCCTGGGTTTGAAGTGATCCCTTACAATGATATTCTAGCCTTGGAAAAAGCATTGGAAGACCCAAACGTAGCAGGATTTATGGTGGAACCTATACAAGGTGAAGCCGGTGTGGTTATTCCGGATGAAGGGTATCTAAAAAAAGCGTACGATTTATGTAAATCTAAAAATGTATTATTTATAGCCGATGAAATACAAACCGGATTGGGCCGTACCGGGAAATTATTGGCCTGTGATTATGAAGATGTAAAACCGGATATTTTAATATTGGGCAAAGCCTTGGGCGGGGGTGTAATGCCAGTTTCTGCCGTGCTATGTAATGATGAAATAATGATGACTATTAAGCCTGGGCAACATGGCTCTACCTTTGGCGGAAATCCATTGGCATGCAAAGTAGCCATAGCATCTTTAGAGGTTATTAAAGATGAAAATCTTTCAGAAAATTCATTCAAAATGGGTGAAATTTTTAGGGCAAGATTAAATAAAATAAAATCTCCAATTATTGAAACCATCCGTGGCAAAGGATTATTTAATGCTGCAGTTATAAAACCTTTTGGTGATAATAAAACAGCTTTAGATGTTTGCCTTGCTTTGAAAGACAATGGATTGTTGGCCAAACAAACCCACGACCATATTATCCGTTTTGCTCCTCCATTAATTATTAACGAAGCTGAAATAAATGAGGCTGCTGATATTATTGAAAGGACCATTTTGGAGTATGGTATGCAATTCCCTAAAAACTAATAACCTTCAACGAATCCTTTACCACCTTAAATTCCAATTCCTCTTTGAGCCAAATGGGTTCACCGTCCAAATGAACAGGTCCTTCTTTTTGGCGTTTTATTTTCATATTATGAAATGGAATATCCTTGTAATATTTGCTCTCGGCTATTTCACCGGTTAAAAATCGTTTTATAAGGCCTGGAATGGCCATTAATGGAGGTTTATTTAATAAGCAACATCTTAATTGACCATCATTAAGTTCAGCATCAGGAGCTATATAAAATTCATTGCCCCACTGGGAACCATTGGCCACACTTATCAAAAAAACGGTTTCTTCCGATGCTTTACCATCTATAATTAATTGGTAAGTTTCTTCAGGGTATAACCGCGCTTCTTTTAGTGATACTTTAGCATAATTTATAATTCCTCTTCCTTCCGTATTAGCAAATAAATGACTTACATGGGCATCAAATCCAATGCCTGATACATTTAAAAAAAAGTGACCATTACAAGTACCTGTATCAATAGTTTTAATATGTCCGTTAAGCAGTATTTGCATCTGATCATCGATGTGACCTTTTATCCCAAGATGCCTTGCAAATCCATTGCCCGAACCAAATGGAATTATTCCTAAAGCTATATCTGTATTTACAATTTCTTTGGCCACCTGATTAATAGTTCCATCTCCACCCACTGCTACCATAGTATTAAATCCAAGGGCTATACCATCTTTTACCAAGTCAGCTACTTTTACCCCTGTTTCCCACCAACCTATACCAAATTCCAACTGGTTTTCGTTCATTACTTCATTAATATACTTAACAGCTTCTTTTTTGGATCGGCCACCCGAAATTGGGTTAATAATAAAATAAAATCGTCGTGTACTAGGCATTATTTTATTGGCTGAAAACGTATTGTAAAATATTAGCTCCCATTTTTAGTGCTTGTTGGCGCTTGTCTTCACCATCCCCATGAATCCCATAATCTTCCCAACCATTACCGAGATCACATTCATATGTATAAAGGCAGACCAATCTTCCTTCAAATAATAATCCAAAAGCTTGTGCAGGTTTTCCGTCATGCTCATGAATTTTTGGCAAACCATTACTAAAGTCATATTTCTGATGAAATATTGGATGATTAAAAGGTAATTCGACAAAATCCAGTTCTGGAAATACTTTCTTCATCTGAGGTCGCACGTGAGGATCTAATCCATAGTTATCATCAATGTGCAAAAAACCACCACCGATTAAGTAATTGCGAAGATTATCGGCTTCATTATTGCTAAATAAAAAGGTTCCATGACCAGTCATAAAAATATAAGGATAATTAAATATTTCCTTGCTAGATGGTTCCACAACAGCATCATTCACATCAATACTAGTTCCTAATTGACGGTTACAAAATGTAATTAAATTTGGAAGTGCAGTTCGGGCAGCATACCAATCGCCCCCACCGGCATATTTAAGCTTTGCTATTCGCAACGGACCTTCCTGTGCCGAAACCGCATTAACAATGAAAAACAAACAACTGTAGACTATATATCTCAACTTAAAATTACAATGCAAAAATGCGAATTTTTAAAGGATTTGCCATGTCTGAATTTGTCAATTTTATTTTTTTGTTTCAAAATTTAATAAGACAGCTTTTGCCTCCATGTTTCAATTTCTTCCAAGGCCTTCAATTCATCCTCCCATCCTATAAATTCGGTGAAATCATTTTTATTATCATAATTCAAAAACCATTGCACCAATATATCCATTATTGCAGGATACATTGTTTTTAATTCATTAAAATTGGTTGCACATATGGTTCTAGAGTTAGGATTGGTAGGTACTCCAATTATTTTCGAATCCAATTCATCGCTATCTTTCAATCGCAATAACGCTATCGGGATAAATTCAACAATACTTCCAATTGGCAAACTTTCACAAATAATCAACGCATCAATTGGGTCGCCATCTCCTCCCCTGCTTTTTGTCATTAAGGTACTAGGGACAAATCCATAATTTACTGGGTAGCCCAAAAAATCAATAATTCGTGGATTACCGTTTCTTAAACTTGTTTCAAAACTACCTGTTATTTTATTTATTTCTGTTTTGCGATTGGTTCCAGCAGGGATTTCAACAATAGCTTGATAATTTCCATTGACACTTTTTGAAGGTAAATTTAGTAGGTTTTTCATTCATTGCAAAAATGGCATTTGATTTTAACAATTAACCAATCTAATCTTCAACATTTTTTCGCATTTTTGCAGTCCTTTTTAAACAATTAAAAATATGGCTGAATTTCAATTAGTGATGCCCAAAATGGGGGAAAGTATTGCAGAGGCAACAATAATACGTTGGCTAAAAAACGAGGGAGATAAGATCGAAATGGATGAAGCTCTTTTGGAAATTGCAACAGATAAGGTAGACAGTGAAGTTCCTACTCCAAAGGGAGGAATTTTAAGCAAAAAACTATTTAAGGAAGGAGATGTAGTAAAAGTGGGTGCTCCGGTTGCAATAATTCTTACGGAAGGTGAAGTAGCGTCAGCTCCTGTAAATTCTCAGGTTGCAAATGATACTATAAAACATTCTGAAGCTGTAAAAGTAGCCGAAAGTTTTGTGACTAAAGCCATTGAAAATACAGATGCTCCATCCAATAACGGCAACAAGTTCTATTCGCCTTTGGTATTAAATATTGCTCGTGCCGAAGGAGTTGGAATGACCGAATTGGAAAAGATACTCGGAACAGGAAAAGATGACCGTGTAACCAAACGTGACATTTTAGAATACGTTGAAAATAAAGGCAAACTACCTTTAGCAGCTGCAAGTCAGTCTGCTGCAGCAATTACTATTAATGAACCAGCAAAACCTGCTCAAAAACCAGCTTTAACTTTAAATAATGGGGATGAAATAATAGAAATGGACCGAATGCGAAAACTGATTGCCGACCACATGGTATTGAGTGTTAGTACCTCTCCCCACGTTACTTCGTTTGTTGAAGCCGATGTAACCAATTTGGTAAATTGGCGCAATAAAATGAAGGACGGTTTTAAAAAGCGTGAAGGTGAAAACCTAACTTTCACTCCTCTGTTTATTGAAGCTGTTGTTAAAGCTATTAAAGATTTCCCAATGATAAATATTTCTTTGGATGGCGATAAAATTATAAAACGCAAAAATATTAATATTGGTATGGCGGCAGCTTTGCCAAGTGGCAATCTTATTGTTCCGGTTATCAAAAATGCCGATATGATGAATTTATTAGGACTTGCTAAAGCGGTTAATGATTTAGCTAACAGAGCCAGAATAAATAAACTAACTCCGGATGATATTCAGGGTGGAACTTATACTTTAACTAATGTGGGAACTTTTGGTAATGTTATGGGTACACCAATTATTAATCAACCTCAAGTAGCCATTATGGCCACTGGTGCCATTCGCAAAAAACCTGCTGTATTAGAAACCGAATATGGCGATGTAATTGCTATCCGCCATATGATGTTTTTAAGCCATAGTTACGACCACCGAGTTGTTGATGGTGCTTTAGGCGGCAGTTTTGTGAGACGGGTTGCTGATTATTTGGAAAATTGGGATGTGAACCGCGAGATTTAAAGCGTTTCTAAATATAATTCCTCTACTTTTTTTCTGGCCCAAGCTGTTTTTCTTAAAAAAACAAGACTCGATTTAATGCTTGGGGTTTCATTAAAGCATCGGATGTTAATTCGAATTCCTAATTGCTCCCAACCATAATAATTTACCAAGTGATTCAATATTGCTTCTAGTGTAACTCCATGTAAAGGATTATTTGTTTGTATCTGATTCATATTTTAAGAATTAAACTATAAGGCTCAATAAAGCTTGCAATTTCAGTATAATGAAAGTGTTATTTATAGCATAACACTAAAAAACTGAAACTATTTTTTTTTAGTATTTTTAAACATTCACTTGCATACTTTAATTTTCCTGTTACATTTGTTTGTTTTTTGTCAGTAAATCGACACTAAATAATACCTAAATTTTAAATATCTATGAAAAAAAATGTTGAAAAACTTAATAAATCTATGGGTTCTAAGGTTTCTGATCAGGACAATGAAAAGAAGCAAAACTCGTCATCACTTTCAAACCTTTTTAAGCGTATAGAGAGTAGCCGGAAGTTTGCTCTTTAATCAATTAATTTTTTTTTTAAAACAAATTTATCTGAACTGGCTTCACAGGGTCATCGTCGCCGTTTGTAAACTTATCGTCATCAGGAGTTTCATCATCAGGAGCATCCTCATCGGTATTCGTCATAATTTCATCCATCTCATCATTGGTAGATTCTATTATTAATGGAATTTCTAATTCCTCAATAACTGGCTCAGGAGTAATATCTTCAAAAGATTTTAGAGTATCATAGGTTAGTTTATTCCCTAGTGATCTCCAGCCTTTTACTCCAATAAATTCTACAAGATTTATTTCCTTTTCTTCTTTCTCCGCTTTTTTGTTAATGGTTTTTATTAACAATATCGGTTCTGATTTATCAGTAATATAGGTTAACAGGTTCCCCTTACCCTCTTGAATAAAAATGAATTTTTTACCGATAGTTGTGGTTTCAATGTTAAAGCGTTTTACATAATGATGTTTTTCATCGGCAACGTAATGTACGCAACTCAGCACCATTTCGGGGTTATATTTCCTTATTAACTCTATATCCTTAGGTTCGTAATGATTAGTAAGTTCAAAGTCTGTCATACCATAACTTCCATCTTTATAAATGACAAGTATTTTGTCTTCATTATCAAAACGCCCTAAAAATTCGCCTCTACCATCGGAATTTAAACGCCCAATGGCTGGTTCAAAATAAATAGCTCTACCACCAATTGTACTTCTGCCTTTTTCTTTTAAGATAACTTTCCGTACCTGAAATTTACTTAAAGTATTGCCTATACTGTTTCTATTTTTAATGGCAAGATCGGCAAAGTTGTAGTCAAAAGTCTTAATACGAGCTTTACTCAAATTACTCAATTGAACATTTACAATCTCTGCTTCGCCGTTTGGATTTGCGGTAAAATAAAGAATTTTAGAACCTAGTTTTCCTTGAGTTATATCATATTCCTTATCACGAGTAATGCCCGTAATTGTAAATCGCTTAACAAAATATTTACGACTTAATCCTTCCAAATAAACGACATTATATACCTTTCGGTCATCGTTTTTGCGAAAAATATCTACATGAATCAGATTTTTACCCAAAAAGGCTTTATCGGCTACTTTACTGATAATATACTTTCCATCGTCACGAATGGCTATCACATCGTCCAAATCTGAACAATCACATATATATTGATCTTTTTTGAGTCCATATCCCACAAAACCTTCCTCCAAATTGGCATATAATTTCTGATTGGCCACGGCTACGACGTTGGCTTCAATACTATCAAACTGACGAATTTCTGTTTTCCGCTCTTTACCCTTTCCAAATTGTTTTAATAAAGATTCAAAATATCGGATGGCAAATTTTATAAGGTTTTCTAAATGATTATTAACCTCATCTAACTCAGTTTCCAAACCTTTCATATATTCATCTGCTTTAAAAGCATCAAATTTCGAAATACGCTTTATTCTTATTTCGGTAAGCTTGGTAATATCCTCTGTGGTAATTTCTCTTCTCAGGCTTGGTTTAAATGGGTCCAAACCCTTATCTATTGCATTCAATACTTCTTCCCAAGTTTCACATTCTTCAATGTCACGATAGATGCGTTCTTCAATAAATATCTTTTCAAGGCTACTGAAATGCCATTTTTCTTCCAATTCACCCCTTCTAATTTCAAGTTCTAGTTTCAGTAACTCTAGTGTTGATTCGGTGCACTGTTTTAGAATATCATTTACATCTAAAAAATGTGGTTTGTCACCAAATATGATACAAGCATTAGGAGAAATACTGGATTCGCAATCCGTAAAGGCATAAAGTGCGTCAATTGTCTTATCCGTTGAAATACCAGGAGCCAGTTGAATTTCAATTTCAAGATCTTTGGCGGTATTGTCAATAACCTTTTTTATTTTTATTTTCCCCTTATCATTCGCTTTTATTATGGAGTCAATAATACTTCCGGTAGTTGTCCCGAATGGAATTTCCTTTATTAAAAGTGTTTTTTTATCTTTCTCTTCTATTCTGGCTCTTACCCTGATTCTCCCACCTCTTTTTCCTCCGTGGTAATTACTAAAATCTGCCAAACCACCCGTTGGAAAATCAGGCATAATATTGGTGCTCTTCCCATTCAATATGGCAATGCTCGCCTCTATTAATTCAATAAAATTATGAGGTAATATTTTAGTACTTAATCCTACAGCAATACCTTCAACACCTTGCGCTAGTAATAAAGGAAATTTCATTGGCAAAGTTACAGGCTCACGATTTCTGCCATCATAACTGCGCTGCCATAGTGTAGTCTTCGGATTAAAAGCCACCTGTAAAGCAAACTTTGATAAACGTGCTTCGATATATCGCGGTGCCGCCGCACTATCACCGGTGCGGATATCGCCCCAGTTTCCTTGCATATCGATTAACAACTCTTTCTGCCCAAGATTTACAAAAGCATCGCCAATAGCAGCATCACCGTGCGGGTGAAATTTCATGGTATTACCAATTACATTAGCCACTTTATTATACCGACCATCTTCCATTTCCCACATACTGTGCAATATGCGGCGTTGCACAGGTTTTAGGCCATCTTCTAGAGCAGGAACGGCACGTTCAAGAATTACATACGAAGCATATTCTAAAAACCAGTTTTGGTACATACCAGCCACAGGAATAACCTTAGGTTCGTCATGCCTTATCTCATTATTAGTATTTTCGTTTTCTATTGGTAATTCTTCGTCCATTAATTTCTTAAAACTTTATTATTTGATTAACGATTTTTAAAGTTGTAAAATCCTAAATATAAAATCGTTCGTCCTTGTTCTAAATTCCTTTTTTCAACATTTACAGTTCAACATTTACAACTCCTTCTTCTTCCACCGGAACATAATCCGTATCCAATTCAATTACTAAATTATTTATTATAAACTCCTGTCGTTCGGGGGTATTTTTACCCATATAGTAATCCAATATTTTCTCAATGGATATTTCCTGGGTTACAATTACAGGATCCAAACGTATTTCTTCACCTATAAATAACCCAAATTCATCTGGGCTTATTTCTCCCAATCCTTTAAATCGAGTTATTTCCACTTTATCTTTCAGCTTGCGAATGGCAGTTTGTTTCTCAGCTTCGCTGTAACAATAAATTGTTTTTTGCTTATTCCTTACTCTAAATAAAGGGGTATCTAAAATATATAAATGCCCATTTCTAACCAAATCAGGAAAAAACTGCAAAAAGAATGTCATCAGCAATAGTCTGATGTGCATTCCGTCCACATCGGCATCCGTTGCTACAACAATATTATTATACCTTAAATTTTCTAAACCATCTTCTATGTCAAGCGCATGTTGGAGTAAATTAAACTCCTCATTTTCATACACCACCTTTTTAGTTAGCCCATAGCAATTTAGTGGCTTACCTCTTAAACTAAAAACAGCTTGTAAATCTACATTTCGTGATTTGGTGATACTGCCACTTGCAGAATCTCCTTCTGTAATAAAAAGCGTTGTATTATAACGCGTTTCATCCTTTTCATCGGTAAAATGAGTGCGGCAATCTCTAAGTTTTTTATTGTGGAGATTTGCCTTTTTTGCTCGTTCATTAGCTAGTTTACGAATACCTGCCATTTCCTTACGTTCTTTTTCGCTTCGCGAAATACGTTTGAGCATAGCATCTGCAATCGTTGGGTTTTTATGTAAGTAATCGTCTAAATGTTTTTTAATAAAATCATAAATAAACGACTTAACAGATGGCCCGTCGGGACCCATATCGGCACTTCCAAGTTTAGTTTTGGTTTGTGATTCAAACACAGGCTCCTGAACCCTAACACTCAGCGCCGCTGTAATACACGAACGAATATCACTTGCGTCAAAATCCTTTTTATAAAACTCTCGAATGGTTTTCACAAAAGCTTCTTTAAAAGCTTGCAAATGCGTTCCTCCTTGAGTTGTATTTTGTCCGTTTACAAAAGTGTGATAATCTTCGCCATAATGATTGTCATGTGAAAATGCGAGTTCTATATCATCCGCTTTTAAATGGATGATTGGATAATTCAGTTCGTCTTCATTTGTTTTGCGACGCAGTAAATCCAATAAACCATTTTTGGAAAAAAACTTATTACCATTGTAATTTACGGTAAGTCCTGAGTTAAGATAGGCATAGTTCCAAAGTTGGTTGTCAATAAATTCATTAATAAACCGGTAATGCTTAAAAATTGAATCATCTGGGATAAATTCTATCATAGTGCCATTAGGTTGGTCCACATCTAGATTTTTTTCACCAATAAGTTCACCTTTGGCAAATTCCGCCACTTTGCTTTTGCCTTCTCGGATGGATTGTACTCTGAAATAATTGGATAAGGCATTAACTGCTTTTGTTCCAACCCCGTTTAGCCCTACCGATTTTTGAAAAGCTTTGGAATCATATTTTCCACCAGTATTTATTTTTGACACACATTCAAGCACTTTTCCAAGAGGTATTCCGCGTCCAAAATCTCTAATACTGGCTTTCCCCTCCTCAATTTTGATATCGATGTGTTTGCCATTTCCCATCACATGCTCATCTATGGAATTATCCATAATTTCCTTAAGCAATACGTATATTCCATCATCGGCAGATGAGCCATTGCCCAACTTACCAATATACATACCAGGCCTTAGACGGATATGCTCCTTCCAGTCGAGGGATTTTATGCTGTCTTCGTCATATCTTACTTCTTGCGCCAATTGGGATTTTGTTTTACTGAAACGCGAAATTAAATCCCAAACCGATTTTTGTATCCAAAAGATATAAACAAAAAGTGGGCATTGAATAAATATTACTAAAATGTTTACTTCCCTTAAACACCACTATTGCTAGTATAAAATGCACCATTCGGATACCTTAAATAATAAAAGACTACTTTATCCACACTATTTTTTTGCATTTATAAAAATGTATATGATATATACCATTAATTTGCGCTTAAATATTCAGAAAATGAAACTAAAAATACTTATTATTCTTTGTGTTCTGGCATTTGCACCAACTGCAAATGCGGCCAAATGGTATGTTAACATTGCCACCGGCAACGACACGTTAGATGGCACTGATTCTATAGTATCAGGAAAAAGTGGACCTAAAAAAACTATTAATAATGCTATTTCCACCGCATCTTGGTTCGATACTATTTATATCGCCAAAGGAATTTACCAAGAGATGGTAGTTATTGACCGGCCTTTGATAATAAGAGGTAACAACTGGGGAATTAGTCCACTAACAGGTACACGCAAACCTGAAACTATTATTGTTCCTCCTTCCTTTGCGCTTGGCTCTAGTATTTCTGGCAATTCAGCCGTTGAAATAACGTCGAGTGGGATAGAGTTGGATGGGATAAAAATTTCGGGAGACAATCCATTATTAGCGCCATTGCCAACAAAGTATGGGTTGGAATATGAAGTTTCTTACGGTATAGGAGGAATTGGGCTTTATAACTATTTGAATTTTTCAAATATTATTATTTCTAATTTTTCTATATCAGGTATAAACCTTTCGAGCGGTGTGGTAGCAAGTCTTTCAAGTAAAATATCGAATTGCAAAATAACAACCGGCGATTATGGGGCCGAAGGGATTGTTTTCAATGATAATTTTTATACTGATTTAAATTATATAACCATCGATTCTGTTGAAAAAGGATTAAGTTATTATAATTATTCAGACTATAATGGAAAAACGTATACTATTTCATACCTAAATATTAAATCTGAGGTAACTGGAATTTTTTTGAATAATTTCACAGTTACTACTGATGACCTAATTTTTGATTCCAATATTTTAAATCCATTTGATCCCAATATTGATTTTACGGGAATTTATTTAAATAACCTTTCTTCAAAAGGATATGCAAATTTTTCAAATACTTTGGTTAACAATTCATTTACCGGTATGAGAATTAAGAATCATACTAATAGTTTTAAAATAAATTTCACGAACAATAAGTTTACTAACGGAATTTTTGGAATTTATATTAATCAGCCTAGCCTGAGCACTCCAATTAGTTTAACCTTCAATAAGTCAGAATTAAGTGGTTTTGACAGTACAGCTATTTATTCAAATTCTGACAATGGGCTTCTATCCTTATTATTAGCGGATATGAAACTTTCAAAATCTTCAAATGGTATCATTATTAAGGGAAATACTTCTTTAAACTCAACTAACACTGATTTTTCTTTAATCAACAGGTATTACTACTTCCTAGATTCATCAGCCAATGGACTTAAACCTACTACTAAAATAGATGCCACTGCAAACTTGTTTGAAGGAGTTTTAGGAAATAACCTCACGAATAAACAATCGACTACAGCAGAGGATAAAATACGTCACTATTTGGATAGAAGAAATATGGGTTGGGTATTGTTTAAAGACAAAAACCTGTATGTAACTACTCATGATGGAAATGATTTACTGACCCCAGCGTTTTTCGTGGCAAGTAATAATTGGAACATTTATTTGGACAGTATAGTAAGTACTGAAAAATTAGTAGTGAATAAAACTATTAATTTTTATCCGCATAAGGCTGCAAGTATTGGCAGAATAACAATGCAAGGTGCTAGCCAAAATTTATTTTTACATGGCAAAATATATTTGAGTCAAGGGGTTGAACTTTTAAATGGATATATAGTAGCCACCTCAACGGACACTTTATTGGTTGGCCGAAATAGCACAACTTCAGTATTAAAACCAGGTAATAGCAATAGTTATGTAAAAGGCATATTATTTATTAAATATAATAGCTTAGCTACAAACTATACAATAAATGATACAATGCCTGTTGGTTTAGGTGCGGATTACCGACCTTTATATCTTAACGCTAAATGGCCTGCAGGATTATTAAATTCTGTAATTGGTATTAATAGTTATAGTGGTAAAGCTCCAATAGTAACAATGCCTGCTGGAATTACACATATTTCGGATATTAGATATTGGGAAATTACTAACCCATTTAATAAAGCGAGTTTTTCATTTAATTCTGTAGGATTTTTATATGATAGTTTAGTTACGAATGACCTAGTAAATGATCCAACTAATCTTCGGGTAATATACAAAAACGCAACTACAGCCATTGATCTTGGTGGATTTGGTAATAACGCAAAAAAAGGATCAATAGTAAGTAATGCGGGTTCATCAGGATTCGGATTTTACACTGCAGGTAATTCACTTGGAGGAAATAATATGCTATCGACAGTTGAGCCAATTGCTTTAATAACTACCGTTGGACATTGTAGTAATGATTCTATAATATTTTCAGCTACAAATTCTTCTTCTGATTCAGCTATCGTTTTTTGGAAATGGTCAATTACAGGACCCTCTACAATTTTAAGTCCTGAAAACACTATTACCATTAAAAAGAGTTTAGCCGTTGCTGGAGATTATACAGTAACCCTAATAGTAATGAATAAATTAGGATTTACAGATACCACAACAAAATCTATTTCAATTGATGATATTCCAACTTTAAGTTACTCCTCAAAATCACCATGTTTCCCATTAGCAATTGATCTTAAAAACAACTCTACAATTCCTCCTTCTACATCCATTATTGATATTGAATGGAAAATAAATGCATCTTATTATTCAACCTACGATCTTAACTTTACTCCAATAATATCAGGCATTCAAAAAGGATATTTAAAAATAACCCTTAATACCGGATGTTTTGATACAATAAATGTTTCTGTTGCCTCACCCGTTACTCCCACAATTACACTGATTCCTCACGGAGATATTCATATTTGTTCAGGCGATAGTATAAAAATATTGGTAAATAAATCATTTGGAGGAACAGTCGTATGGAACGACGGTAATACATATGATTCATTACTTCTTAAAGCAAACACATTTAAAAAAGCAATTATATCTATATCTAAACAATGTTTTACATCCGATAGTTTGAGTCTTACAATTGAAGACAGGCCAATAGTAAATGCAGGTGCTGATTTAAAGACATTACCAGGAATACCTGTTACCTTAAAAGGAAGCTCAAATGCAATGATGGAATGGATGCCAAGTACTTGGTTAAATGACCCAACCATCTTATCCCCTGTTTCTAGACCACTCGTTACTACCAAATACGTTTTAAGGGGATATAATACTTTTGGAAAAGGTTGTGAAGCTAAAGATTCAATGATCGTAACCGTTGTTAGCGATGAAAAATTGTTTGTACCTAACCTACTTACACCAAATGGTGATGGCCATAATGATACATGGGTTTTAAAAGATATTAGTGAACTTGACAATTGTGATGTTTATGTATTCACACGCGAAGGGTTGCTGGTTTTTTCAGAAATCGCTTATAAAAACACTTGGGATGGCAAACGAGAGTCCACACAATTACCAGATGGCTATTATGTTTATGTAATAGAAAATAAAAGTAAAAGCAAAGTTTATACAGGTATTTTAAACATTATTAAATAATTAAACCATGAAATCAGTTCGTATATCATTACTCGTATTAATAAGTGGCCTGACATTAACGTCAAATGCCCAACAAACTCCGTTATTCGGTTTTACCTCTCAATTATTAAATGTTTCAAATCCTTCGATGACTCGCAGTGTTTCTCCTGTTAATGTAACTATGGCCGGTAGAAAATATTGGACTGGAATACAGGGAAGTCCTGAAGCTTTTATAGGCACATTCTCCATGTCACCCTCTCAATATAAATCAGCTTTTGGAGGATTCTTCTGGTCTGAAAAATCCCCTCTATTAAGTAAACAAATTGTAGGATTAAATTATGCGTACAGTATTAAAAATATGGATGCAAATAATAATTTAAGATTTGGAGCAGGTCTTGATTTTATTTCAATAAGCTCTAATACCTCTTCCATATTAACGTCGGACTATAACGATCCATTTTATACTGCATTATTAAATAACACAAGATCTTCTGTTGATTTTAGGGCAGGTGCTACCTACAGCAATTCCAATTTAGAAATAGGTGTTGCAATGCAACAACTTATCAAAAGTAAAAATACATTAGGAGAAAGTGTAAACGGTAATCTTGTATTTAACAATCCTTTGATCACAAACGGACATGTTAAATATACAATTGCTCCAAGTGAAAACGTTAAAATCACACCTTTAGTATTTTGGCAAGTTCAAAAAGCAATTCCGGTAAGAGTAGATATTAATTTATTAGCTGAAAAAACAGGAAAACTATGGGGTGGAGCTTGGCTAAGACCAAAATCAGGATACGGTGTTATGGCCGGAATATGGGTATTACCAGATGTAAAGGTTGGCTATATGTATGAAAAAGCTTTCTTTAAAAAATTAAACACTTTAGGTAACTCACATGAACTTATTATTTCATATTCTCCTGCAAAAAAAGAAAAGGAGTCAATTGACAAAGAAAAATATGAAAATAAAAAACCTGAAATCGCTAGAACAATTGACACGATAGTTATAGTAAAGGAAACACGAATAATAGAAACAGTAAAAGCACCTTCAAAACCAACTGCACCAGTTACAAAGCCTGCTGCTTCTAAAACATTAAATAGTCATTTCTATATCATTACAGGTTTATATTCCTTAGAAAGTAATGCTAAAATATTAATTAAAAAATTAGAAGTTGATGGTTACAAAGGTTCTATAGTTAAAAAACAAGATACTAACCAGTTTTATGTATCAGTTGGCCTCTTCAATACAAGTGACGAGGCTCATAAATATATGACAAGTCACCCAAACTCAAAATACACATTTTGGGTGAAGGAAATAGCTGAATAGATAAAAATATTAAAATAAGGGTTAAGTTTGTTTTATGAAGACAAACTTAACCCTTATTTTTTTGCTTTGTTTTTCTCTCGTTTCTTATTCACAAAAAGCTAAAACCGCTAAAAAAATAACAATCGGTGGGTTGTTTAATTATTCCATCCCTAAACAAAAACAAGTCACTCTTACCAGTATTCTTCGAGCAACATATCCTATTTACAATAAAATAGTATTAGGAGCTGAAGTAAATTATTTTCAGTTTTTTGGAAAGTATGGAAATAACGATAATTTAGGAGGCATTGCCTTCGCAAGAATTAATCCTTATCAGGGATTTATTGGGGAAATTGGTTATTCTTATAATAGTATGATATCATCTACTCGACAATCATTAGCAAACACGAAGGGAATTTTTGCAGCAGTTGGCTATCAAGTCAAAATCAATAAGCTCTTTAGCATTGAATTTCAATACAGAGCCTTACCAATGAAGTATTTAGAAAATGGTGTGGTTAATTCAAAAATTTATTTATTAGGCTTTAATTTTGCCCTTTAATAATTTTTATGAATTAAAAAATCTTAATAAAATCCTTCCGTTCCAGAATAGATAAATCCAGATTCTTTAGGGTGGATGCACATGACTGGCACTTTACTTACCCTATTTACTATTTGTTGTGCTTCCGAACCAAAAATAAATTCAGTAAATCCTTTTTCCTGATGCGTCATAATTAGAATAAGATCAGCTTGAATTTCATCTGCATATTTTAAAGTATCAACCCCTAAATGGCCTGGGAATCTTTCCTCATCTAATTCAAAAATCACAGCCTTTACACCGTTTTGTTCAAGAATATTTTTAACCTGATAAATAGTAGCTCTTATTTTATTGTGTAAAAACTCATCATCTTCAACTTCTGAAATGATATGAACTTCTGAATTATATTTTTTAGCAATATGAATAGCCCAAGACACTTTTTGTTTGGACTCCTTGGTTAAATCTATTGGCAAAACTAGTTTCTCATAACGCCCCTTTTTAGGGAACTCATTAACAATAATTACTGGAACATTGGCATAACTCATAACGCGAGAAGCTGTACTTCCAATTATTTGGTCAATTCCTTCGGCACCTTTGGTTCCCATAATTATGCTATCACAGGCCATCCTTTCAGATATTTCTACAATTGCTTTATAAACTTTACCTTCATAAATAAGGAATGTAACCTTTAAATTAGGGTATTTTGCCAATACTTCATTTTTAAGTTCATTCATTTTTAATTCAGCACCAGCTTTAATCAACTCATTGCGACTAGAACCTCCACCAAAAAGTCCTGACAGGTAATTATCCTCAACAATATGTACCATCACAATATCATTACCAAATATAATAGCATGATCAGCAGCATGCATTAAGGCATTGTGTGATGTTGTAGAAAAATCAATAGGAACTATAATTGCCCTGTTATTTGGAATAATGGTATTCATAATTTGTATTTAAAATTGGGCTGCAAAATTAAATTAATTTAATGAACATTTAGTTTAATTAAGAGCTTAGTATATAAAAAAATCTTTTATTACCGAATAATTGAGTTTAACAAAACATTCAGAAGGAATAATATGATGTTTAAAGATGTTGATATTTAATAGAAGATTTTACAAAGTCTTTAAAGCCCAATCTCTAATTTTGGAAAATATAATATTAGTGCGTTGGAAAATTATTTAAAGCAACTTAACGATCCTCAGAAACAAGCTGTTTTGCAAACTGAAGGGCCAGTAATGATAATAGCAGGTGCGGGCTCGGGCAAAACACGGGTACTTACATATAGAATAGCCAATTTAATTCGTAAAGGGGTTGATCCCTTTAATATAATTGCCCTAACATTTACAAATAAAGCGGCCAAGGAAATGCGTAACCGTATTGAATCGGTAGTAGGTCATGAAGCTAGAAACCTATGGATGGGGACTTTTCACAGCATATTTGCAAAAATTTTAAGGATGGAAGCTGATAAATTGGGTTACCCTTCTCACTTTACTATTTATGATTCCGACGATTCAAAAAGTTTAATAAAAAGCATTTTGAAAGAAATGCAAATTGATGATAAAATTTACAAACCTGGAATGATTTTGGGACGCATTTCCAATGCAAAGAACAACCTCATTACAGCAGGAATGTACCAAACGGATGAAGAAGTAAATGCTTATGACTCCTCTACTGGCCGACCTGAATTGGGCAAAATTTACAAGGTTTATGAAGAGCGTTGTTTTAAAGCCGGTGCAATGGATTTTGATGACTTACTCCTAAAAACCTACCAATTAATTACCAAATTTCCTGATGTTCTAAATAAATACCAACATAAGTTTAAATATATGATGGTGGATGAGTATCAGGATACTAACCATTGCCAGTTTATGATTATTAAAAAATTGGCTGCCGTACATCAAAATATTTGTGTAGTGGGTGACGATGCTCAAAGTATATATTCATTTAGAGGGGCGACTATCAAAAATATATTATCATTTGAAAGTGAATATTCTGACCTTAAAATTTTCAAATTGGAACAAAACTACCGCAGCACGCAGGTAATTGTAAATGCGTCTGGCGGAATCATCAAAAACAATAAAGACCAGCTTCAAAAAAAGGTTTGGACAAGTAATGCAACGGGGGATAAAATTAAGGTTTTAAAAGCCATTAACGATAATGAAGAAGGCCGTTTTGTAGCACAAGCCATTTTTGATGAAAAAATGGAAAAGCAATTACCCAACTCCGCTTTTGCTATACTTTACCGCACCAATGCCCAATCGAGAAGTTTTGAGGAAGCTTTAAGAAAACTCAATGTTCCGTATCGGATTTTTGGAGGTATGTCATTTTATCAACGCAAGGAGATAAAAGATTTTGTTGCCTACCTGCGATTAGTTATAAATAACAATGATGAGGAAGCATTAAAGCGTATTATTAACTACCCAGTTCGAGGCATCGGGCAAACTACCATCGATCGCTTGATTTTATATGCAGGTCAAAATAATTTGTCTTTTTGGGAGGTGATTCAAAGAGTTAGAGAATATCCTGAATTAAGAGCTGCTGCCTCCAAAATTACTGACTTTGCCATCATGATTCAAAGTTTTGGAGAGTTACGAAAAACCCATAATGCCTATGAATTGGCAGCCTATATTGCTAAAGCAACAGGTTTATTGAAATTTTTGAACGAAGACAAGACCATAGAAGGAATCAGCAGGTATGAAAATATGGTCGCCTTGCTTAACGGTATTAAAGAATTTGTGGAAGATGATACAAACGAACAGGAAAAAACTCTTGAAAATTATTTACAAGATATAGCACTGCTAACGGATACAGACAAAGACGACCCGAATGCAGACAAGGTAACTCTAATGACTATTCATGGCTCCAAAGGTTTGGAATTTCCAGTGGTATTTATTGGGGGTATGGAAGAAAATTTGTTTCCTTCACAAATGTCATTGGGAAATCGCAAGGAGCTTGAGGAAGAACGCCGTTTGTTTTATGTAGCACTCACCCGAGCCGAACTGAAAATATATTTAAGTTACGCTACATCGCGATTTAAGTTTGGCACCTTGTTGCCCTGCGAGCCAAGTCGCTTTTTAGATGAAATTGACAAAGAATTTTTGGATATTGATCGACGTTTTGCCACCGCCACTCCCCTATCTACCAATAATTCAGATAAAAATGGGGATACTTATTCAAAACCCAGCGCATGGATGAAAACCGCAGCTAATAAACCAGCCCCTTTTACCAAACCTGCTCTAAAACCTTTGCCTCAAGCCATAGAAAACTTCGTACCCGATAATACATCTGGACTCAAAGAAGGCATGAATGTAGAACATCAGCGGTTTGGATTAGGCATGGTTAAAAAAATTGAAGGGGATGGCGATTCAAGGAAGGCTACAGTTCTATTTAACGAATATGGAGAAAAGCAATTGGTTTTGAAATTTGCGAAGTTGCGATTGGTATAGGAACTAATTCAAAAAGCTTTAAAAAAATGAACCCACAGGGTTCAAATGTTTTTAGAAAAAAATCAAAATTAGGTAGCGACCCCTTCCGGGTCGAACCACATAAACCTTCAAAAAAATCTACAAACATTTAATCCCTCTGGATTGGGTTCCCTTTTACAGTCCACAACCCTTGCACACCGTATTATGATTTTCAGATGATTTTATGACAAATCCACAATCCAGAATAAACTTATCTTCGCCACTTTGTATTTTTATGAAAAAAATCTTCTTTACAGTATTAAGTTGTGCGGCAATCCTAATGGTTCAGGCACAAAAACCAGTTTTAACCAAAGATATCAATACCGTTTATATCAGTGGCACTCCCACAAATTATTATGCCCATAATGGCTGGTTATATTTTGCAGGAGCTAAGGCCGGTGTAGGCACCGAACTGTGGCGAACCGATGGCACCACCAAGGGCACCGAGTTTGTAAAAGATATTTGGGAAGGAGCAGCTTACGGTTCTCCTGCCAATTTCGGGTCATTGGGCAAAACTCTTTTTTTTGCAGCCAATGACGGAATCAATGGCATTGAACTTTGGAAAAGCGACACTGCAGGAACGGTATTGGTAAAAGATATATATGCAGGCACATCCAATTACAGCAGCCCGGTAAATCTCACGCCATTCAATGGTAAACTTTACTTTACAGCAACCACTGCTGATGGAAGAGAACTTTGGGTATCCGATGGCACTGATACCGGCACCAAAATGGTAAAAGATATTAATGCAGGAACTGCCTCGTCAGATCCAAAGGAATTTAGGGTAATAAATAACACTTTGTTTTTTGCAGCAAATAATGGCAGCAATGGACTGGAACTTTGGAAAACCGATGGTACAAATTCAGGAACCGTAATGGTTAAAGATATTTATCAAGGTACCACCGGCAGTTCACTTGGATACTTTACTAATTTCAAAGGAAAGCTTTATTTTTCGGCAAGAGGGGGCAGTAGTAGCAATACCATAGTTTGGTGCAGCGATGGAACCGACACCGGCACAAAAGCAATAAGCATCGCCACAGCCTTTGATAATGCTCAATACCTTTGCGTAAGTAATGGCTCACTTTTTTTTGCTGCCTACACCTCCACCACCGGTTATGAATTATTTAAAAGTAACGGAACGTTTGCGGGTACAGCATTGCTTAAAGATATTGAATCGGGAACATCCAGCAGTAATCCTTTAACATTAATGGATGTGAACGGCCTTTTATTTTTTACAGCTACCGGATACAATGGCCGCGAATTGCATGTAAGCGACGGAACTTCAACGGGTACTAAAATGGTAAAAGATATGTACCCTATTCAAACTGATGCCCAAATAAACAACATGACTGCGGTGGGTAACACTTTGTTTTTTACAGCCCATTCAAGTCCTGATTATTTAGATATTGAACTTTATAAAAGTAACGGAACTTCTTCGGGCACTGTAAAAGTTAAGGATATTGTAGCAGGAACAACGGCCAGCAATCCTCATGAACTTGCAGCTTTTAACGGCAAATTAATTTTTAGTGTAAACGACCTTGTGCATGGCGATGAAGTATGGATAAGTGATGGAACAGCAAATGGAACCAACCTGTTGGCTGATATTTATCCTGCAACCATGAGTAGCGGTATAACCTCTATGGCTGCCTATCCGGGCGGTGTAATGTTTAATGCCAATACCCCTGTGCTAAAAGACGAGCTATGGAAAAGCAATGGTGATACTGCCAGCACCAAACTGGTTAAGGATTTAGGAACAACCAATAATAACTCAGCAGCCCCCACTAAACTAGCCTCGTTTAAAAATGAAGTTTATTTTGCAGCAACCGGCAATGATTGTTATGGAGACTTTTTTCATAGTGATGGAACTGCTAACGGAACTTCAAAAATTGGGGTGAAATCTTTTTATGGCACTCCGGGTGATTTTACCGAAGTAAAAGGTTCTGTTTATTTCACTTGGTATTCTAGTTTATATCCCGAATTATGGAAATACACATCAGGTGCAAATGCAAGCAAGGTGGTTACCATTAACAACAACGGATTGGGTGATGAAGTAGCCAATTTAAGGTCAATGAATGGCTATTTATATTTTACAGCTCGTGAAACCTCAAGCACCGGCAATGAACTTTATAGAAGTGATGGAACAAGTTCAGGAACTAAAGTAGTTCGTGATATTTATTTAGATTATAAAAATAGTAACCCTTCCAACCTTACCGTAATGGATACAACGTTATTTTTTACCGCTGACGACGGGTCTAAAGGTCCAGAACTTTGGAAAACAAACGGAACCTATGCTTCTACCGTAATGGTTAAAGAAATAGTGGCCGGAGCCTCAAGTCCGGCCATTAATAATATGGTAGCTGCCAAAGGCAAGGTATATTTTGTAGCTAATAATAATACTAACGGGGCTGAAATTTGGAGCAGTAATGGAACTTCTTCAGGTACCAAAATGATTAAAGATATTATTTCAGGTCCAAAAAGTGGAAATCCTACAAAGCTAACTATGGTTGGCAATACGCTTTACTTTGTGTTAACTGACAGTGCCACCGGTTCTGAACTTTGGAAATCAGATGGAACCGACACCGGTACAAAGTTGGTTAAAGATATTAATCCGGGAACAGCCGGAAGCAACATTAAAGGAATGATTGCAGTGCGTGATGAATTATATTTTTCAGCCTTTGAGGTCAGCACCGGTCAGGAGTTATGGAAAACCAATGGAACAAATGCCGGAACTGTGATGTTGCCCGAAGTATACGAAGGAATTAATAATTCAGACCCTGCATTATTCACTTTAAAAGGAGATACACTTTTCTTTACCGCCAACCATCCTGACTATGGCAATGAATTATGGTGGGTATTTACACAATGTATGTCTCCTTCCTTTACATCATCGGTGGGTTGCGCCGAAACTGCTATAAATTTTGCAGACAAAAGCGATTTGTTTGGAAAAACATTAACCACCCGTTTTTGGGATTTTGGAAAAGGCGACTCCGCAACTACCTCCAATGTTGATTACACATTTAATACCGCTGGAAATTATAAAGTTACTTTAAAAATTAAAAACAGTGATGGTTGTGAAGTATCAGCTACCAAAAATATTTTGGTTTACGATTCACCTAAAGCAAGTTTTACAATAAATAACGACAGTCAGTGTTTGGGAGCAAATTCGTTTATTTTTACAAACAACAGCACTCCTTCCAATGCTCCAAAAAAATACCAATGGAAATATGGAAATGGAACCAGCGACACACTTACCACTGGTGCTAAAACCTATACCGCTTCTCAAAATTTTGATATTAAGCTAATTACAACCATTGGCAAGTCGTGTTCTGATTCATCTACTCAAACCGTTACTGTTTTGCCAAAACCTTCCAATCCTATAATAATAGGAAAATCGGTGACCAACGCCACATTTATTGATACAATGACAGTGACCAAAAATACAGGTTCAGTATATACTTGGGCCATAACTGGTGGGGGGCAACAAAGCGGAGGAAATACAAACCAAATAACCGTTAAATGGAATGCCGGCCCGATAACCGCTTCAGTAAAAGTTACAGAGACCGATAAATACGGATGTATAAGTAGTCAGGTTAGCAAATCCGTTACTGTACAAAAATCGGGAAGTATCCAACTTTTGTCTGACAAATCATTTTTAAAGCTTTTTCCTAATCCAACAAAAAATATGGTGACTATTGAATTGGATGGAGCAAAACCCGGGGCATATAAAATCAGCTTGATAAATACTCTCGGGCAGGTGAAGTATGAAAATGAATGGTATCAATCGGATGAAAAGTTAAGTCGCAGCGTTGATGTAAGTTCATTAGCAAAAGGAATATTTGTTTTAAAAATCAGTAATTCTCAGGGTGAAATATCATCTGTACTTATCCTAGAATAAGAAATTTTAAACTTGTTTATAAGGGCAGTACTAACTTACACGTTATTTTTTGTTTAATTATTGATTTCTTACAGAAGTAGAACTGTAACTAATTTTTTATTTCAGCGTCATTTGTTTATCCTTGCACGTAACATTTGCATAACAATTACTTAACATACAAATGATTTTTAAAACAAAAACTATATCTCTTTCTTTAATCTTATTTGGTCTCTTTTTCTATAGTCCGATTGCTAAAGCCCAACAATGGGGCGATTATACGCTTTACAGTGTAATGAACGCCACTAACTCATATTTATTAGATACCAATGGAAATGTTGCCAAAACATGGACACATGCCTCTACTGCCAAATCAGGTTATTCATGCTATTTAATGCCAGGTGGATATTTATGGAGAAGCGTTGCCCGAACAGGCAATTCATTTACCGGCGGACCAATAAACGGACAAATTCAAAAAGTAGATTGGGCTGGTAATGTAATTTGGGATTTCGTTTACTCCACCACCGAATATTGTACCCATCATGATATTTGCCCAATGCCCAATGGAAATGTTTTATTAATTGCCTATGAAAGTAAAACGGCGGCTCAGGTTACTGCTGCTGGATGCACATATGGAAACATTATGTGGCCTGATAAAGTTGTGGAAATAAAACCTACAGGTGCAACCACCGGCGAAGTAGTTTGGGAATGGAAAATTTGGGACCATATTGTTCAGGATAAGGATGCTAATAAGCCTAATTATCAAGCGTCAATAGTCAATCATCCTGAATTATTAAATGTTAATTACAAAGCAACCAAAGATTGGATTCACATGAATGGCATTGATTATAATCCAATTTTAGACCAGATAGCCGTTAGTTCGCACAATCTTAACGAATGGTATATTATTGACCATAGCACCAATACTGCTGAAGCTGCTTCGCACAGCGGTGGCAACTCGGGTAAAGGTGGTGATTTTTTATACCGCTGGGGGAACCCTGCGGCTTATAATGCCACAGGTACCACTGTGTTAAAAGTTACTCATGATGCCCATTGGATACCCGAAGGTTCGCCTAATGCAGGTAGATTAGTTGGTTTTAACAATCAGGGCGTTTCCACTACAAAGTCAAGTGTTGACCAAATAGTTACTCCAATAAGTGGTTATAATTATGATTTGACGACGGGTTCAGCATATGAGCCTTCAACCTATACTCGCCATGCATGCAATGGTTATACAAGTAATGCCGGCAATTCGGAACAGTTACCGAACGGAAACATGTTAGTATGTGTAGCACTTTCAGGATATATTTATGAAATAGATCCTACAGGAAATTCTATCTGGTCGAAAACAATTACCGGTGCAGCCCAACAGGCTCATCGTTATAACAAATGTTTTACAGATAATGAACCGCCAGCTATACCAATAATTACGGACAACTCAAGCGTTCTCAAAAGTTCTTCAGCAACCACTTATCAATGGTATTTTAACGGGCAATTAATAACCGGAGCAAATTCTATCAATTACACCCCAACCAAGGATGGAATTTATGTTGTGAGAATTACTGACAACAATGGCTGTGTTTACAGATATTCTGCTGGTTATAAATTTAAATCATCGGGCTCAACTTTTAAAATTTCCGGGCCAATAAATGCACCAAGTATTTGCCTCGGAAAAAGCGCTCAAATAGATATTACCGCTTCCAATGAAATTGGTTCAACCTCTTACTCCTGGACTTCCATACCTGCCGGATTTTCTTCTTCTTCAAAAAATATTACCGTATCACCAACAGTGAATACTACTTATAAAGTAGTGGCAACAAATAATGGTATTAAAGATTCAACCACTATTTTGGTTATAGTAAATCCAAAACCTAATAAGCCAATAATTACTCAAACAGCCAATACATTAACATCAAGCACCGGAATAACTTATAAGTGGTATGAAGATACCGTAATTATTTCAAGCATTATTACACAATCCTACACTCCTGCAAAAAGCAGTGCATATCGCGTAAAAATAACGGATGCTAGCGGATGCGAATCTGATTTTTCAGATGCCTTTTCATTTTTTGTTTCAGGTGTAAAAAATTATAAAACACCTTTTTCTTTCCGTTTGTTTCCTAATCCAAGCCATGGAAATTTTACAATCGAAAATGACAGTAAATTAGAAAACATTGAAATTAAAATTAATGACGTTTACGGAAGAACTATCTTAAAGACTCAAAACCTTGAAAATATTAATATGAGCGAGTTTCAAAACGGTATATATTTGGTAAATATTTATACTAAGTCTGTTTCCGTTGGAACCATAAAATTAAATTTGATTAAATAAAATATGCTAAAAAAAATCATAATACTTTCCTTGCTTTTTTGTGCAAATATGGGATTTGCAAAAAGAGTAAAGTTTGCTGTGGATATGACAGGGCAAACTATAAGCCCAAATGGTGTGCATGTTTCAGGAGATTTTCAGGATGAAGCCGGTTATGGTTCAGATTGGAATTCTGACACAACCGAACTTACCAAAGAACCGGGAACAGATATTTACAGCATTGTAGTAAACATTCCTGCATTTCGTAAATACGAATACAAGTATGTGAATGGTGATAAATTTTACGAAGTTGAATTTGTACCTGAAAAATCGAGAGTTGGTTATGATTTTAATGATAGCCGCTGGATTTATATCGATTCATTAAGCGATGACGTAACCTTAATGCCTGTATTACTATTTGGAGGAAATGCCCCGGCAGGAAAAAAAATGGTAAAATTTAAAGTGGATATGCAATCTCAATTTGCCATTAACAGTGACGGGGTTCATGTAATTGGGAACTTTCAAAACTGGAATAAGAATGAATCCTTCATGTATAGTTTTGGCAATAAAGTTCATGAATATGTTGCCTATGTTGATTCAGCAAATTGTGAATACAAGTTTACAAATGGAGTTTCAGAAGAAACCTTAACAGGAAGTTGCAAAAACTCCAAGGGAAACAGGCAAATTACTATAACAAGTGATACCATAATAAACGAAGTGTGCTTTGAATCTTGTTCCGATTGCATTGAAGCCAGTATTAATAAAATGGCATCTATAAATATGGTTAGTATTGCTCCAAATCCATCAAACACTGTTTCAATTGTAAATATTAATTCATCAAACGGAACATTTACCATTTCGGTAAAAGACATTACTGGGCGAACATTAATGAACTATGAAAATGTTACAGATTCGGTGACTGTTCAAACAACTTCATTAAATTCAGGATTTTACTTGCTTAATATTTCCAATGGCACTAATTTTCATACCACATTAAAATTGCAAGTAAACCACTAAAATGCTTAAAAAAATTCCCCTTCTACTTCTCAGTTTCCTATTATGTTTTCAAGGTTTCTCTCAAAATTTTTATGATTTAAATACCATTCAAAAAATTGAAGTTCAGTTTTCTCAATCCGATTGGGATTATCAACTTGATGTTTTAAAAATGGGTACCGACAAGTATTTAATGGCCGATTGGGTAAAAATAAATGGTGTTGAATACGATAGTGTAGGGATAAAATATAAAGGAAGTAGTTCCTACGATTCCAGTTATAAAAAAAATGCGTTTCATTTTGAATTGAATAATAAAAAAGACCAATCCTATCAGGGTTATGTGGATATTAAATTGGGAAACTCATACTCTGACCCATCTATGATTCGAGAGGTTTTGGCCTATAATATTTTAAAAAAATATATGGATTGCCCCAGTGCAAATTTTGCTGAATTATACATTAATGGAAAATACATGGGAATATATTCCAATGCTGAAAGTATCAATAAAAAGTTTTGCAGCGATAAGTTTTATTCCTCCAATAATACCTTTATAAAATGCAACCCAAACCTTACTCCGGGGCCTACTGTAAAAAGTAATTTGAAATATATTTCGGCGGATAGTTCATTGTATAAACCTTACTACGAAAAAAAATCAAAAAATGGCTGGAACGAACTTGTAACATTGTGTGATACAATTTCAAATTTTCCTGCCAGAGTTAGTTCAGTAATAGATATTGATAAAGCAATTTGGATGCTGGCTTTTAACAATCTTTTGATAAATCTTGATAGTTATAATGGCGCTTTTGCCCAAAATTATTATTTATACAAGGATAACAATGGCCTTTTTAATCCCATCGTTTGGGATTTAAACATGGCTTTTGGGGGTTTTCCATTTGCCGGAAGTCCTAATAATGGAATGGGAACTTTGAGTATTTCAAATATGCAGCAACTCTCTCCGTTTTATCACGATACCCATACCGATTGGCCATTGATTAATGCTGTGATGCAAAATCCAAGATTCAAACGGATGTATACAGCACATTTAAGAACTATTGTGAAAGATTTTTTTACCAACAATGAATATGTTACGCTGGCTTCGCAAATGCAAAATTTAATTGACTCCAAAGTTCAATCCGATAGTAATAAATTTTATAGCTATTCACAATTTAAAACTGCAATGACAACCAATGTAAATGTTGGTTCCTATTCGGTTCCCGGTATCAGTACTTTGATGGATACACGAGTTACTTATCTCAAATCAACTACCGATTTTACCCAAACCGCTCCTACTATTTCAGCCATTACACCAACCCCTACTGTTCCTGCTTATAACGCTCCTGTTAGCATTACCGCATTAGTTACCAATACCAAAACGGATGCCGTTTTTTTAGGATACAAATTTGATGAAACCAAAAAGTTTGAAAAATTGCAAATGTTTGACGACGGAAACCATAACGACGGAGCTGCCGGCGATAATGTTTACGGGGGTTCGTTAACGATGGCTTTGGCTAATCTTTACTATTACATTTATGCTGAAAATGCAAACGCCGGAATGTTTTCGCCGGAACGGGCTGAATATGAATTTTACCAATTAAGTATACCTACAGATACCATAAAAAAAGGAGATTTGGTGGTGAATGAATTTTTGGCTGATAATAAAGAAAGTGATATCAATGAGTATGGTCTTTACACCGATTGGATTGAACTTTATAATACGACCTCTAAAACATTAAATCTTACCGGCTATTATCTTTCCGATAATGTAACCAGTTTGAAAAAATATCCTTTTGATGTAAATACCACCATAGCCCCAAACAGTTACCTAATTATCTGGGCTGATGATTTAAAAACTACTGCCAAATATGCCCACAGTGGTTTTAGTTTATCCGGCACTTATGGTCAAGTAGTTTTAAGCAATTCACATGGTGCCATTTTAGATAGCGTTACCTATTTTAATCAATCAGAAGATGTATCAACAGGCCGCTGCCCCAATGCAACCGGAAATTTTATTGATATAAAAACACCAACGTTTAAGGAATCAAATAATTTTTTCTGTTCGGCTGGTATCAAGGAAGCAAAAACCTATAAAAATTTGATTACTGTTTATCCCAATCCAGCTAATGGTCAAGTAACATTTAGCAGCAATAGTTTTAATATTTCAACAATTGAACTTTACAATAGATATGGCACTTTGGTTAAAAATTCACTCTTTACCAATAAAAAATCTACCATTAATTTGGACGGATTGGCTTCAGGAATTTATGTATATATGGTAAAAGATAAACACGGAGTTATGTCGGCTCGCGGGGTTTTAACAGTTATTAAATAATTAAAGAAAACGATGAAAACACTTAATAAATCAATACTCTTCTTATTTATAGCAACTCTATTTATGGCTTGCGAGAAGCCGGAAGGTGAAGGTGGAAAAGCTGCCATTAAAGGAAGTATTTGGACTGAAGACTGGAACACAACATTTACAGTTTTACAATCAGAATATGCCGCTGCTGATGTGGATGTTTATATTATTTATGGGAATAATTTAAGCTATTCTGACAGAACCCGGGCTAACTACAATGGCGAATATGAGTTTAAATTTTTAAGAGAAGGAAACTATAAAATTTATGTTTATTCCAAAGACAAATCGTTGCAGTCTCCATCAGGACAAATAGCCATAATTAAGGATGTTAAAATTACTAAGAAAAAACAAACTGTAACCGTTGACAAAATCACAATCTATAACTAAAATGAAAAAAATATTTATTCTATCCGCTATAATATTTTCGTTTGCATATCTTATTGCTCAAAGTAAAAAAGAGGTTAAAAAATTTAAAATAAAGATGGTAACAGTAACCGAAACAACTGATGGAGTTGCTGTAAATGAAGGAAAAACAGTTTTTGACAAGAACGGAGAAGTAGTGGAAGATATAACCTACACTAAGGATGGTTCGCTTAAAACCATACATAAATACAAACTAAATAAAGAAAGAGATGTGATTGAAGAAACTGAATATGATGCAGCCAACAAACTGAAAGAAAAAAAGGAAGTGAAGTATAACAGTTTGGGTGAAAAATCAGAAGAAATATTTTACGGAAGTGATTTAAAACTGACTAAAAAGCATGTTTTCACCTACAACAATCAAGGTTTAAAAACTGAAAAGAAAATCTATGACGGAGGGAACAAACTTATTTCTTCAAAAAAATATATTTACAGCTACCAATAATTATTGAATCCTCTAAACGATATATTGCAATCCTTTACTCCCATTACTCTGGCCGAGATGGACGGTGTGAAATTAATGAACAGAACCGACCGAAAGTTTTGTTTTCATATCACTTTATTGCCTGCTATTTTAAGTAAAATACACCCCTATTATAAAATATTGGAAGTGGGGCAAAACAGGATTAGCCGTTACAAAACCTTGTATTATGACACAGCTAATTTCAATTTGTATAAAATGCATTTATATGGCAAACTGAACCGTTATAAAGTGCGACACAGAACCTATTTGGAGAGCAACCTCGGTTTTTTTGAAGTAAAATTTAAGAATAACAAGGGTAGAACTATAAAAAGCCGGGTAAACCAAAAGGAAGTACCCGATGGATTTGATGAAACCATTCATACCTTTATTCAATCCAAATCTACATTGAATTCCGAATCCTTAATTCCTGCCATTTGGATAAAGTACAATAGAATAACCCTGGTAAGCAGAGAAAGTGCTGAACGATTAACCATCGATTTAAACCTTGAATTTATTAAAAGCGACACCAACTTATGTTTTGAAACGTTAGTGATTGCCGAAGTAAAACAAGACAAAAAAGTAAGTTCTGTTTTTTTTAATGCCATGAAAGAAAACAATATTCGCGAAGGCTCAATAAGTAAATATGCTATGGGAATAGCCATGACCTGTGATGTGAAAAAAAATAATTTTAAAGAAAAACTAAAAACAATAACCAACATTATAAATGATAGCCACCATACTTTTACAAGCCATTGAAGAAATTCCTGTTGAAACAGGAATGATGGCGCTTCAAAAACTTTTATCCAAAATAGGATTCAGGTTCCTTATAGATTTTGTCTCCGTTTTTATACTCATACGATTTGTTTATTTCCCGGTTTATAAAAAGCGTGATTTATTTTTCACCTATTTTATTTTTAACGGTATCATTTTTCTCATCTGCTTTTTATTAAACAAGGTAGAACTAAGTATGGGGGCTGCTTTTGGATTATTTGCGGTTTTCAGTATGCTGCGTTACCGCACAGAGGATATTAGTTTAAAGGATATGACTTATCTTTTTTTGGTAATTGCCATGGGATTAATTGCCGCAGTAAGCCGAATTAAAGATGCTACAGAAAGCTATGAACTATTATTTTTAGCTTGTGTAAATGGTGCATTAATTCTTATAACCTTTTTATTAGAAGGAAAACTGTTTATGCGAACTGAAGCTGTGAAATTGATTCTTTATGAAAACATTGAATTAATTCATAACGACAAACGCATGGAACTAATTCAGGATATTAAAAACCGTACCGGAATTGAGGCCCATAAGATTGAAATACAAAGAATAGATTTTTTGAAGGATGCCGCTTATTTAAAAATATTTTATTACGAATAGTGCCAAAATTTATCCTTATAGCTTGCTTTATTTTTATTTTGCCATGCAAAAAATCATTTGCACAAGCAGATTTTATTGATGATGCCGCAGTTTGGATAAGCTTTAACCTTGAAAAAAAAATAAACAAACATGTGTATTTACAACTCAGTCAGCAAAACCGAATTAATGAAAATGTGAGTACTTATGGCCGTGGAAATATAGACTTTGGAATAACCTACCGGTTTAATAAAAACATACGACTAATGGCCGATTACGTTTATCTGAAACGCCCTAATCCAGATAATAGTTTTACCAACGAACACCGCTTTTATACGGCTTTGATTCTTAAAAAGAATATTGGTCGTTGGGATTTTTCATACCGCAATATGGTGCAAATGCGAATGAAAGATATTTACAGCAGTGTGGATGGCAAAATTCCAAAGTTTTATGAAAGAAATAAAGTAAGCATCAAATACGATCTTAATAAGTTCATAAATCCATATATAGGTTATGAACTTTATTACCCATTTTATCAAGCAAAAAATAAAGGATTTAGTAAATCAAGAACGGCTTTGGGTTTAAATTATAATTTAAACAAGCATACCCAACTTGAGCTATATTTTCTTTACCAGCAAGAGTTAAACGCATCTAATCCTACCAATCGTGATTTTATTTATGGTATTGGATTTTCACATGAATTATAAATGTTCTTAAAAATTCATTTTACACTATTCTTAATAGTGTAGGTTGGTTATGTTAAATTTGCAGGAAGAAATAATGCAGGTAGAAACATTTAATATTAAAGGTCCTTTATTAATTACGCCTAAAGTATTTGCCGATGAACGAGGCCATTTTTTTGAAAGCTTTTCAAAACAACTTTTTGCCCTAAATGGAATTGACTTTGAATTTGTGCAGGATAATCAAAGCCTTTCGCAAAAAGGAACTTTAAGAGGTTTGCATTTTCAGGCTCCTCCGTTTGATCAGGGAAAATTAGTGAGAGTTTCAAGAGGAACTGTAATTGATATTATTATTGATATCCGTAAATCCTCCCCTACTTACGGTCAAAATATTACGGTTGAATTATCCGATACAAATTTCAAGCAATTGTGGGTTCCACCGGGCTTTGCTCATGGATTTTCAGTATTAGAAAACAATACAATTTTTCAATATAAATGCACTAATTATTACAATAAAACTTCTGAAGGAGGCTTACTTTATAACGATTCGCAACTTGGATTAAATTGGCAGGTAAGTAATCCAATAGTTTCTGAAAAAGATTTGTTGTTGCCAAAATTTAAAGATTTTAACTCACCGTTTAATTAAATACCATGGGAAATAAAAATATTGAATTGGTTATTTCCATCATTATTATTTTAATTGGTGCTTTTGTTACTTCCGAAGTATTGCGGTGGATTATCAAAAGAGCAGCAAAGGTTAATAGTTCAAAAATAAAAGTTGACCCTACAAATTATACTTTTTTAAAAAACACCATTTCTTTCGTTATATACAGCATTGCATTTGCCTTGGTTTTTTATTCTATTCCTAGTTTAAAAGCATTGGGAGCAACGTTATTTGCAGGTGCAGGTATTTTTGCAGCTATTATAGCTTTGGCTTCGCAACAAGCCTTTTCTAATATAATCAGTGGCATATTCATTGTCATTTCCAAACCATTTCGTGTAGGAGATTATATTGAATTAAGCCTTTTACATAGAGGAACTGTAGAAGACATAACCCTGCGCCACACAGTAATTCGAGATATTCAAAACAATCGGATTATTGTTCCAAATGCAAAAATAAACTCGGAGACAATAGTAAACTATCATTTGAATGATGAGCGAAAAAAAGAGAAAATTGAATTTATTATTGACATAGACAGTGATATAGATAAAGCTTCAAAAATCATTAAAGAGGAAATACTTAATCACAAAGGGTATCTTGAATTAAAAAACGAAAATCCGGAGAGTTCTGAATTAATTGTAAGGGTAACAAAAATTGAAAACGGAACCATAACTCTTCGAACAATGGTAGGTTCAGAAGATCCTGAAAAAGCTTTTGAAATGCATTGTGACCTTAACTATTCTATTAAAAAAAGGTTTGATAGCGAAGGAGTTAAATTTGCACAAAGAACCGCCTTTGCTACTTTATAATATTAAAAATTGGTGTTGATTTTATTGAGAATAATAATTGTTTTTTTTGCAATATTAATAGGGTTTTCCGCCATTGGCTACATGCTTTTCATTAAATTATCATCACCAACCAATACTCTATTTTTTTTAATTCTTTCTCACATTGGTTTGATAGTTGGAATTTATGCTGCCAAAAAGAGTATTCCAAAAATTTAATTTAAAATTCTCATTAACGAGTTAGTACCACGTAATCTCGGATTATTGTTTTTAAAAACAATTCTGGCTTCTTTTCCTTTATATTCACTCCCATTTTTTTAGATAAATTATTAGCCGCATCCACTACCAATAGGCGATGAGCTTCGTTACCAATCGACAAATATCGGTCCACCAATTTTTTGATAGTCAACATATCATTTTCCGAAAAAATGGTAACTTCCGGGTAAGACGGCTCATAATTATTTTGCGAACTAATTTTTAACAAGTCGTCACTAGTAACAGAGTGATTTCCCTGAATTTTAACAATTACAGTTCCTGCAATAATATCAGCCAATCGTTGGTTAAGATTGGTAGTATTAATCATAATTGTTGCCAAAACACCGCTAGATAAATAGATTTCTATAAACCGTAAGCTCCACCGAATAAAATAATCCATAAAAGCAGGTTCATTCCCATTCAGCTTTACTACTCTAATATTCAAGGCTCGTTTTCCTGGAGTTTGCCCATTCATAAAATATTCCATAAGTAAGGTGTAGAATGAAAAAAATGAAATAATTACCACATAAAAATAAGCATCCCCCAAGCCTGAGTTGCTAAAAAGTAGCGACTTAATTACTGAATGAATAATTACCCAAGCCAAAACAATCAAAATATCGATAAAATAGGCTGCTAGCCTTTGCCTGAAATCAGCCAAAGTATGGTCGATGGTGACGTTTTGGGTGGTGGTAATGGAGATGGAAGCCATCCTACATTTCTGCCAATTGCAGTTGCTCCTGAGAAGCGATCAATTCAAACTTTCGCACGGTATTATCCTGCTGTTTAAAAATAATGGTGCAATGCGAATCATCAATCCAATCAAAGGATACGGTTTCATCTGTGAGGTCTTTGGCATAAACTTCGAATGATAATTTTCCTTCTTTAAAGCTATAAGCTTTCACTTTTAAATCCACTTTCCACGATTCAATAGCCGATGCCCGCTTTGCTTCTATAGTAATATTAACTTTACCATTAGGCGATGTTTTTTTTAGGCTAGTTTCAGTTTTTCCTCCACACGATGTAAGGAACAATAAGCCAATAAAGAAACTGTAAATACTATTTTTCATATTTAATTATAGCGAACGAAGGTATAATTTTTGACGAAGATTTTAATGATTCTCGCTAATTCATCTTTTTTTAGCCAAATCATTGTAATTAACTTTGCAAAACAAATTTTAAAAAAAATAATCATGGTAAAAAAGTGGATAGTAATTATTTCGGTTTCAGTGTGTAGCGGAATTAGTGGTGCCTGGATATTTGGAAAGTTAGGTGACAGCCCAATAATGTCCACCTCCAGTAATTTTAAAGATGTAGCACATAGTGTTAACTATATGGCCGCCAATGGTGCAAGTTTAGATTTTGTAAAGGCGAGTGAAACCGCCACACCTTGTGTGGTGTTTATTAAAACCACCTCAGAAGTTCAACGTAGCAGCGGCTTTGGCTGGTTTTTTGATTTCGACCCTTTTGGCAGTATTGGTGAAGTGGCCAGTACCGGCAGCGGTGTTATCATTTCAAAAGACGGTTACATTGTTACCAATAATCACGTGATAAAAGGAGCCAAAACCATTGAAGTGGTTTTAAATAAAAATAAAAAGAGTTACAAAGCCACATTGATTGGAGCACATCCTTCTTCAGATTTAGCACTTTTAAAAATTGATGCTGAGAACCTTCCTTTTATCCAATTTGCCAATTCCGACCAATTGAAAATAGGCGAATGGGTGGTAGCAGTTGGTAATCCATTTAACCTTACTTCTACTGTAACCGCAGGAATTGTGAGTGCCAAAGGAAGAAATATAAGCATCGTTAGTGACCAGTTTCCTATCGAATCATTTATACAAACCGATGCCGCCATTAACCCCGGAAATAGCGGTGGAGCCTTGGTAGATTTAGATGGAAACCTTGTAGGAATAAATACTGCAATTGCCTCCAAAACCGGTTCTTATGTGGGCTATGGTTTCGCCATTCCTTCCAAAATTGTAGCTAAAATTATTAAAGATTTAAAAGAATATGGAACCGTACAGCGTGCCTTTTCAGGACTGAGTGTTGAAGACATTGAAGGAAAACTGGCTGATAAATACAAAGATCAACAAACCGGTGTGTATGTTAATTCAGTTTCTGAAAGTTGCCCTGATGCTATGAAATATATAGAAGCTTCGGACATTGTTTTAAAAATTGAAGGCCACGAAATTGAAAACAAATCAATTTTTGATGAGCAAATGGCTTATTACCGGCCGGGTGATAAAGTTACTTTCACGCTATTGCGCGACGGAAAACAATTGGAACGAACCATTGAACTGGTGAATGAAGATGGAGGAACTTCCGTTTATAAACGCCAATTATTGAAATCGGAAGATTTGGGTGCCGACTTTGAACCCATAACCAAAGTAGAAAAAGACCTGTTTAAAATAACCACAGGAATAAAAGTTGTGGCCGTTCGTCCGGGTCGTATAGCTCAAATGGGCTTTACCGAAGGATATATTATTGTTTCGGTAAATCAAAAGAAAGATAAAACAGCTGAAGAAATAATAAGCATTCTTGAAAATTCGAAAGGACGAATGATTATTGAAGTGGTTTCGCCGGGTGGTGAAAAAAGTGTGACTCAGTTTTATTTTTACTAAACTTTTAATTATCCCTTCCTTTGTCATGCCTAGGAACGAGGCATCTCTACTAATTCAAATGAGATCCCTCCTATCGTCGGGATGACAATTTGCAGCCAATTTATTTTGTCATGCCGAGGAACGAGGCATCTCTAACATTCAAAAAGTTTCCTCTATCAAAATTTCGTTGTCTAAAGCGCAACGGCAATGGATAAAGCTGAAAACATCCATTGCAGTTCCTTTTAGATAACTTTAAAAAATGAAAAGGCAAATAGCCTTTAGCATCATAAATAAATCTCAACTCCTTTATTAAGAATTAATGATTAACAAGTAACAATTAACCATTAACCATATATTACCTTTGCATCCTAGTGACCCCGAAAGAAAAATTCATAGAAATAAAAGGAGCCCGGCTTCATAATCTTAAAAATATTGATATTAATATTCCTCGAAACAAACTGGTTGTAGTTACCGGGGTTTCAGGTTCAGGCAAATCATCATTGGTTTTTGATACGCTTTTTGCCGAAGGCCAGCGCCGTTATGTGGAAAGTCTTTCTTCCTATGCTCGTCAGTTTTTGGGCAAGCTTGAAAAACCGGAAGTGGATTATATCAAAGGCCTATCGCCATCCATTGCCATTGAGCAAAAAGTAAATACCCGAAACCCGCGAAGTACGGTGGCCACCAGTACCGAAATTTATGAATATTTAAAGCTTTTATTTGCCCGTGCAGGCCACACAATTAGCCCGGTGAGTGGCAAGGAAGTAAAATGTTTTGAAGTTAAAGATGTTGTTAATTTTTTGGTGGAACAACCTGAAGGTATTCAACTTTACATCTGTGTAAAACTGCAAGATGATAAAAAAGCCGAAGAGAAAATAAAGGTTTTGATGCTCAACGGGTTTACTCGGCTTTGGCACAATGGTGGCTTGGTAAAAATTGAAGATATTTTACAAGAGAAAAAAATAACCTTAAAAAATTCGTATTTAATAATTGACCGACTTGTAAAAGACAATACAGATACTTCGCAAGACAGTCGCATGGCCGATTCTGTGCAAACTGCTTTTTATGAAGGTATGGGCGAAATCAGTATTTTGGTGAGGGAAAATGATAAAGACAGTTGGCACAATTTCTCCAATAAATTTGAACAGGACGGAATAAAATTTGAGAAACCTTCGGTAAATCTTTTGAGTTTTAATAATCCTTACGGGGCTTGCAAACGCTGCGAAGGTTTTGGAACTGTAATTGGAGTTGACGAGGATTTGGTAATTCCTGATAAAAATATGTCGGTATTTGAAGGAGCTGTGGCTCCATGGCGAAGCGAAGGTATGAGTGAGTGGAAAGCAACCTTTATTGCCACCACTGCCAAGCTTGATTTTCCAATTCACCGCTCTTATTATTTATTATCCGAGGAAGAAAAAGACCTCTTATGGCAAGGCAAAAACCATATTTTAGGCATTAACCAATTCTTTAAATTTATTGAAGAACAAAGCTATAAAATTCAGTACAGAGTGATGCTTTCCAAATATAGGGGTAAAACTCTTTGCCCTGAATGCCGTGGGGTGAGGCTGCGCAAAGATGCAGAATACATCAAACTTTTGCATACCAATAAATTAAGTGCTGAGTTTAAGTTTAGGGATAAATTTGCCTCCATCAGTGATATTTTATTACTGCCGGTTGAAAATGCTTATAATTATTTCGATTCCTTAAAATTAGAAGACAACGACGAAAAAATATCGGTTCGTCTCTTAACAGAAATTAAAAACCGACTGCTTTACCTTAAAGACGTTGGTCTTGGGTATTTATCACTTAACCGATTGAGTAATTCATTAAGCGGCGGCGAATCGCAACGTATCAATTTGGCAACATCCCTTGGAAGCAGTTTAGTTGGTAGCACTTACATTTTAGATGAACCTAGTATTGGCTTGCATCCCCGCGATACCGAGCGGCTGATTGGTGTACTTCAAAATTTACGAAACATGGGCAATTCGGTGGTTGTGGTAGAACACGATGAAGAAATGATGGCTGCCAGCGACCAGTTAATTGATATTGGTCCTTTGGCCGGAACTCATGGTGGTCATGTCGTTTTCCAAGGCGATTTTAAAGATATCTATGAAAGTGAAAGCCTTACAGGACAATACCTAACAGGAAAAGTTAAAATAGAAGTCCCCTTGCAACGCCGTTCGTGGAGCAATTTTATTGAGATAAAAGGAGCAAGATTAAATAACCTTAAAAATATTGATGTTAAGTTTCCATTAAACATCATCACCTGTGTTACAGGCGTAAGTGGAAGTGGTAAAACCTCATTGGTAAAAGGCATCTTATACCCCGCTTTACAAAAAGCCATTGGAAATTATACAACTATTAGAACCGGAGATATTGATAGTATTTCGGGCGATATTAAACAAATAAAACAAGTTGAACTGATAGACCAAAATCCTATTGGAAAATCGACTCGAAGCAATCCAGTAACTTATGTAAAAGCTTGGGACCATATTCGTGATTTATATGCCGACCAACCCCACAGCAAGCAAAAAGGATTTAAGCCGCAGCATTATTCCTTTAACGTGGAAGGTGGCCGATGTGAACAATGCAAAGGCGAAGGAGAAGAATTGGTAGAAATGCAGTTTATGGCCGATTTACACCTAACCTGTGAATCGTGCAAAGGCCATCGCTTTAAAGATGAAGTGTTGGAAGTAACCTATAAAACCAAATCTATTTACGATGTGCTTTGCCTCACCGTGGAAGAAGCAATTTCTTTTTTTGATGGCAGACCAAACATCATTAGTAAACTAAAACCCTTGTTTGATGTAGGCTTAGGCTATGTAACTCTTGGCCAAAGCAGTGCTACACTTAGTGGCGGCGAAGCCCAACGGGTAAAACTAGCCTCGTTTCTATCTATGGGTAAAAATCCTGATCCTGTGTTGTTTATATTTGATGAACCTACCACCGGGCTGCATTTTAATGATATTAAAAAATTGTTAGCTTCCTTTAATGCCCTTATAGCTCAAGGCCATACCATTCTTATTATTGAGCACAATGTAGAAGTTATAAAATGTGCCGATTGGGTAATTGATATTGGTCCAGATGGCGGTCAACATGGAGGAAACCTTTTGTATGAAGGAACTCCTGAAGGATTGGTAAAATGCGAGGAAAGTTATACAGGGAAGTATTTGGTGGAGAAACTCTCCTAAGCCACTAATTCCTCTCTTATTAAAGTCGCTGAATCATGTTTATTAATCCTCAGCAGCAATAAGAATCCAAAGACAAATAATACAACTAATAGTAAAATACTTTGTCTCATATCATGAGTTATACCTTCAATAAATCCAAACAAAAACACTCCAATTACCAAACCTATTTTTTCTGAAACATCATAAAAGCTGAAATAGGAAGCATGGTCGCGGGTTTCAGGCAATAGTTTTGAGTAAGTGCTTCTGCTCATACTTTGTATGCCTCCCATCAAGAATCCGATTAGAGCTGCTAAAAAATAAAACTCAACTTCAGTCTTAATCATATAACCACAAATACAACCAATTACCCATAGAAATACAGTAATTTTTATCACATTTATATTTCCTATTCGTTTTGACAAACGACTCATAAAAATAGCACCAACAGCTGCTAATAATTGAATAATTATTACCGCTACAATCAATCCAGATTTATTTGCACCAGTAAAAATCAATTTGTTGGCAAATGGAACTGCTACAATTAATACGGTTTGAACGGCACAATTATAAATAAAGTAAGAAGCAAGAAATTTTTTAAGTACTGTTAAATTTCTTATTTCCTTATTAACTTTTAATAATTCCTTAAAACCATTGAATAAAGAATTACCACCAGATTTACGTGTTAATGCTTTGGGCAATCTGTTATAAGTTAACTGAGCAAAACCAACCCACCATAAACCTACAATAACAAAAATATGTTGAGCTTTAAAAGCGGGTTTAAACATATTTAAAGCTAACAGACAAAGAATTAAAACCAATGTACTGCCAATGTAACCGAGTGTAAACCCTCTTGCACTCAATTTATCGTGCAGATGAGGATCGGCTATTTCAGGTAAGTAGGCATTATAAAAAACCAGGCTTCCCCAAAATCCTACACATGCCAACATTACAGGAAGCATACTCCATTCAAGCTGGTTTTTATCAAAAAAGTATAGGCACATACAACTTATGGCCCCCAAATAACAAAAGAGTTTTAAAAAGAATTTCTTATTGCCGGAGTAATCAGCCACACCACTAAGCAACGGAGCCGTAAAAACGACTATTAAATAGGCCAACGAAAACACATAATTATACAGTACAGTATTTGATAATTGATATCCAAAAAAAGTAACTGTATCAATTAGTTTCCCAGTTATTTTATCGACACTACTCGTTTGTATTCCATAAAAAATAGGGAATATGGCTGATGTAATGACAAGATTATAAACTGAATTGGCCCAATCATACATAGCCCATCCAAACATTACTCTAGGATTATTCTTTTCAACTGTCATGCTTCAAACCAAACCTTTTTAAATGATTTTTTACTAAATTATTTTTAATGCTCTGTTTTTCAGATATTTAAAAAATACTGAAGTTGAAATTATACTTTTAGGCATAACAATTGCGTTAGCCTTGCAGACTATAAAATTTTTATTTCCGTATAATTATGTTTTATTTGCCAATCTCCAAAAAAATGAAAAATAAATGGATTATAAATCAAGCGGTAACAGTGGTACTAGTATCATTGATATTTCTTTCTTTCCAATCTACTACTTTCAAAGGATTATCAACAGGAAACAAATCCATTGATAATAATGAAATTTTTGCAGAACAATTATCTTCACAGATTATAAACAATGAAGCCTCTGGTGACTCATCCTTCAATTATTATGAACACTCTTCTATTGAACTTTATAACTCATTAGGTTTCAAAAAATGGAACAAACTCAATTATGATGTTTTTGAAAAAGCTTATAAAGGATATTTAATAATGAAAAGTGAAGGCATGATTTCCAATTCGCGTTATCTTACCGTAATGGATTTTGAATTATCCTCTGCTCAACGCCGCATGTGGGTGCTTGATCTTGTTAAACATAAAATCGTAGTTCATGATTTGGTTTCACATGGCCGAAATAGTGGAGAGGAATACGCTCGGTCCTTTTCTAATCAAGCCGAGAGTTTTAAAAGCAGCCTTGGTTTTTATGTTACAGGAACCGATTATATTGGTAAAAATGATTTTTCATTGAGATTGCACGGCGTAGAAGAAGGATTTAATGATAATGCTTTTGATAGAGGAATCGTGATGCACGGCGCTGATTATGTAAACAGTCGCTATATCCGTTCAAACAAGCGACTTGGTCGTAGTCAGGGCTGCCCAGCTGTTTCTGAAAAAATAAACAAATGGGTTATCAATATTATCGAAGGTGGATCTTGCTTATTCATCTATTATCCTGATAAAAATTATCTTAAAAAGTCGGAGTTAATTAATTCAAATTACCCCGTGAAAGATTTCTACCAAAATATGTAGGAAGCATTATTTTTGCCTAAAATAATTGGGCATTAAAATTAACTTAAAATTATCTGCACTTTTTTTTTCAGGATTACTTCTGTTAAGTATTTATTCATGTAAAAAAAAACTTACCGAAGATGTAGGAATCCCCGTTGAAGAAATTTTTAAAGGATTAAATCCTGAAAAACTTTCTGATTTAATGATAATAAAAGCAAAAGACTCATCATATAAACCAAAGGGAATATACGATGTAAGATTTGCTGACACCCTAAAAAAGTTTTACATCGAACACGATGGTCTTCCTGTTTGGTTAAGTTTTTTAAAAGATTCAATGGTTAGAGTGCACTTAAACGAAGTACTATTCTCCACTGAGGAACATGGATTACCTTCAAAATTTTATAATGGTGAATTAATAAAAATTCATTTAAAAAGATTTGACCGCCTCAAAGAAATTAATTCCGATGTTGAATATCAATTTCTTTCGGATTTGGATTATCTGATTTCAATGTCCGTTATCAGTATTTATAATGACTTAGCCTTAGGAAGAATTGACCCACATAGATTTTATAAACCTTTTTATGAAATGCCTCTTGTTCGTGCAAAGTCATTCAATTTATTCTCAGTATTGCAGCATCCCCGAACTTTCCATGATTCTATTATTTTAAAAAGGCCTTGGTCTATTAAATACCATTCCCTTCAATTAGTATATAAAAGCTATTGTGAATATTTAAAAAAAAATACCATTATTAATATTGATACATCTCAAAATATAAGTTCAGATTATAACAGTAGGGTAGTTGACCAACGAATGGAAATGATATGGCTAGCACAAACTGATTTAACTGAAAATATTAAAGTGCAAATTGCATCTAATCGCGAAAAATATATATCTAAAACCCGTGAAGTTTTTAGCCTAACACCTGGAAAAGTAGATTCCATATTTATTAAAACTGTTTGCGGCCCTGTCTCCAATTTGGTGGATAATGTTTTGGTTAGTCTAGAGCGTGAACGTTGGTTTTCAAAACCAGATTCAGGCCAATTCGTTTATGTGAACCTTACGGAATTTAAGGCTATTCTTCAAAATGATAGTACTAAAATAATGAAGGTGTGTGTAGGTAAAAGCAAAGCTGAAAATTATGATGAAAAATATAAAGAATATTTAAAAACTAGAAATGCTAGGACAAGACCAATTAATACAGAAACACCTGTTATTGGTTCTCGAATACGGGAAATAATCATAAACCCCACCTGGACGGTTCCTAATAGCATTATAGGCAAAGAAATGTATCATCAGATAGTGAGTAATCCAAACTATTTATCCCGTAAAGGATTTGAAGTACTGCTGGATGGAAAAGTTGTTTCCCCATCTAGTATTAACTGGAAAAAATACAAACCTTATGAAGTGCCTGTTAAAATAAGGCAAAAAGCGGGTAATGCTAATTCATTGGGAAATCTGAAATTTAATTTTCCGAATGGACATAATATCTACATGCACGATACTCCTGAAAAAGGAAAATTTAGCCAAACTAACAGATCCGTCAGTCATGGATGTGTTCGATTAAATTATCCAGTGGAAATGGCAGAGTTTTTATTACGACTCCAAAACGACAGTTTATTGGTTGATAATTTTAGATTAAAGATGGGATTGCAGCCCTATGACAGTTCCTTACAAATTGAAGATTCTTTATTAAAACCGATTAAGACTACAGTAAGTATAAGACTTAAAAATACTATTCCGGTTTATATTGATTATAAAACCATAGTTTTTAATGAGGATGGAAGTATGCTATTTTTAAAAGACATCTATAGAAAAAATAATGCCGTTGCTAAAAGATTAAAAGAATAACACCGATTTACTATCGTTTAAGACTTTTTTTCAACAAAATACATATCAATTTGTCCCTTGTTTTTAGCTTCTATTTTACCACGATGAATAAAATTATATTGGTCCTTAACCATGTTGTAGGTATTAGCTGAAACATTAACTTTTCCAGGTTCACTATTTTGTTCCATTCGTGCAGCAGTATTCACAGTATCACCCCAAATATCATAAGCAAATTTTTTGCGCCCCACTACACCTGCTACCAAAGGGCCACTATGAACACCGATACGAATTCTAAAAAATGGTTTTCCCTCCGCTATTCTCTGATCATACATCTTGGACATATAATCTATTATTTCAAGGGCGGCGTTTATAACCCTAGAAGGATCGTGCTGTTTTTGTGAAGGTAAATCATCATTTGCCAACCCCTGAGCGCATAAATAGGCATCACCAATTGTTTTTATTTTCTCGATACCAAATTTTTCGGTAATGTTATCAAACTCTATGTAACACATATCGATAACGTCTACCAAATCTTTAGGACTTAATTTTTCACTTACTAATGTAAAGTCTTTGAAGTCGGTAAATAATACGGTCACCATTTCATAATCTCTTGCTATAGCCTTGCCATTCGCTTTTAGTTCATTGGCAGTTTGTAATGGTAATATATTCAGAAGCAATTCATCTGATCGTTTTTTCTCCGCAATAATAATTTCTGTTTTTTTGGCTAATTCCTTTGCGGTTCGTTGTTTTGTTTTATATAAATTAAACAAAACCGAAGCGAGGGCAAATAATACTGCTACAAAAAGCAGCAAATAATACTGTTGATTTTTTAAATTTATGTTCTCGAGCTTTCGCTGTTCTACCTCAAGTTCTTTAATAAGTTTAGCTTGTTCTAAAAGTTTGTTTTCAGTAGCCAATTTTACTGCAGCTTCGGTCATCACTATTAACTGTCCGGATGTTTTTGAAAGCTCTTTTTGTTTTTGGGCAATTAGCTCCTTATTGGCTGACTTATCATTTTCTAAAACCTGAACTTCTTGTTTTATTTTCTCCTCGTTGGCCTTTTGTTTTAAAATTTCCTCATTCTTGCGTCTCATTTCGGCCTCTTGTTTTTCAATTTCCCTATTTTGCTTTTCTATTTGATCGCTTTTTTCTTTTACCTCTTTACTAATATCTACCATAGTAGCTTTAGTTTTATATTTAATAGCCTGAACTTTAATATCTAAGGTATTATAAATAACTACCAACTGCTTGTAGCTCCGCTGCATTCCCATCCTATAATCCAATCGTTCCGCCATTGCAGCCGCATCCAATGCAATTGATTTGGCTGTATTACAACTAGCTTCGGTGGGATTAGCTAAAAACTTATCCGCTCTATCATTTAATAAATCTACCTTGTCTTTGCTATCATTAGGCAAAGGTGAATTTTCTTTACTATTACTATATGTAACGGAAGCTAATAGAATTAGGCTTAACAAATATAAATATCGCATTGTGTTTATTATAAGAATTTGTGTCCAAAGCAAGTAAATATTTTTGATAATGAAAAGTGAAATTTCAATTTTTAGATATATTTAATACCAACATTAACTTACAATCAAATCTTCCAATTTATTTGAAGCATAATAGTTCTTGGGGGTCTCATATCGCAAGGGCGGGTCATGTATTGTCTGTTAAGAAGATTATTAATTAATAGCGAATATTTTATTTTTTTAAAGCTTTTTGCAAATCGCAAATCAATAATATAATCGCCGTGTTTTCCTTTATCCCTCATGGCTTGAATACCAGGCACTGCTAAGGCAATAGGGATTGAGACAAAGGCTAAATCAATATTTTGAAGATAACTATTATATCTGCCACTTACTCCTGCTTCCCAACCTTTATGTTCAAATTGCACATCCATTCGCACCAAATGTTTGGGTCGGTATTTCAAATAATTACCAATTGTATCGCTGCTTGTTGATTTAAATGAAAGTTGATGGCCCATTGAATCCGTGTAAAAAACTTCATCTGGCTTAGTGGCGATGGCCTTTGAAAAAGTGTAACCTCCCAACCATTTAAGCTCCGCTTGTTTCCATTTACGGCTACCGGCAAATGAAATATCAATTCCCTGAATCTGAGCATCGGATACATTTAATGATTTAAATCCAGCACCGTAAGAAGGAGGACCTGAATTAGTTTCCCATTGGGCAAAGGTAAATTCCATCATACGGTCATAATGCATCCAAAATGCAGCCACATCTAATAAGCTATTCATTTTTCCAACTTTCATTCCTTGCTTCACTCCTATTTCTGCATTCCAGCCTTTTTCTGATTTTAAATTATTATTGGGGTAAATTTTTATAGGTCCTACCGAGGTTTGAATATACGACTCGGCTATAGTTGGAAAACGGTAACCTTGCCCAAATGAAGCTCTCAAAAATGTAGCCTTTGTTATTTCACGACTCACTCCTGCCCGAACCACGGGCTTAGATTCTTTGTATTTATTGAGCCTATAATTTTCATACCGTATTCCTGCATCTAAATTCCATTTTCCTGCTTTTTGGTTAGCTTGCAAATAAATAGCTTTGTTAGTAGCCGTTTGGTTTCCCTGATAAAGCGGCGATTCTGTTGCAGCATAATTTCCGGTGATACCTCCAATCACCTTGATATTTTTAGTAATCGCTTTTGACAATTGATATTCGCCAAACCAAGTATTTGAAAAGTTGCTTTGATTACTGCTACCTGCCGAATTATTTTCAATACTATTACCTAGCCTAAAATAGCGGCCTTGTATTAAATGCTTCCATCCTCTAATGCCGCGGGGATTAATTATTAAATATGGGTCAATGTTCAATCTAAAGGTATTGCTTTTGGTAAAGTTGCTATCCAATGCAGTATATGCCAATTTGTTATTTTCCCAAAGTAAAAACGAGCTACTTTTACCCGTTTGAATATTTCCATTTAGTCCAACCAATCCATTGATTTTATAATTTTTGAACCTATTAATGTCATGACTGTACTGGGCTCCAAAGCGAATCCGCTGGTCGCCATCACTCATTCGATAACCATCATCATTAAATCCATTGAGTGTAATTGCTAATGAATTTTTACCCACCTTTTGCGAGTGAAACGCCCGTATACCATAAACTGACAATAATTTAGAGTTGTTCCAGTTTAAGCCATCATTGGCGGCATTACTATAAAATCCATAAAAGGTGGAAATTTTGGTTTCGGGTGCTGCTTTAGGTTTACTAGTTCTTATATTTATTACTCCGTTCAGAGCTGATGAACCAAACAAAACCGAGGAAGCTCCTTTTATCACTTCAATATTTTCAATGTTTTCAACAGGTAAAAACGACCATTGCACCGCTCCTCCATCTCCCGAAAGCATTGGCATGCCATCCAACATTACCATCACCCGGCTGCCGGTTCCATAGCTCCAGCCGCTTCCACTTCGTATCACTACTTGACCGTTTAGCGTTTGCACTCCAGGTATCTGATCCACAGTATTTTCTGCCGTTGCAGGATTTTTATTGTATATTAAATACGGTTTAATAATCTCCATTGATACCGAAGTGTTTTTTAAAGATTGATCACCTTTGCTGGCCGAAACCACAATTTCATCCAGTAAATTTTCAGAAACAGATAGGGCGATATTTAAAACCGTTTCGCCGTTACAAAGGATTCGCTTTGTCACAAAACCTGTTTTGCTAATCTCTAATTGGTCGCCATTTTGAACCACAATTTTATAAAAACCAGAATCATTAGATAGCGTTCCTATTTGGGTAGTTAAGTTTTTAACTGTTGCATTACTTAGCCGATTTACCGAATCGGTAGTCATAATAATTCCTCTTACCAAAATTTGAGCAGGTAAAAATCCTCCATAAATAAAAACAGCTATCAAAATAATTTTGACACCACCTATAAATAGTTTAAAATTGTATTTCATAAATAATTCTTCAAATGACCAAAAATCTTCTTATACTATCACTATTTTTTTTAGCAGTCTTAAAAGTTAACGCACAATGCACTCCTGATAATTCAATTACCCAACCAGGATTTTATCCTTCTTCTTTGCCAGACGCGGCAGTAAGCACTGCATATAATCAGGTATTACAATTTAAAATAATAAAGGATACCACTGTTCTACTTTTTGGAAACCCTACGGCTGCCTCCATCGATTCGGCCACTATTGTAAAAGTAAATGGAATGCCCGACGGATTGACTTTTCAGCTTAACAAACCCCGAAAAACCTATACTCCTGCCGAAACTGGTTGTGCATTAATATCCGGCATTCCTGCCAAAGCAGGAACCTTTAAACTTCAAATTATATTAAAAATTTATGCCAAATTAGGATCCTTTGCAGTATCACAACCCGATAGTATCAAAAACTTTTCAATAGTGGTAACTGGCACCGCAGTAACCCAAGAAATAATTAGTAACTCAAAGATTGTTTATCCCAACCCTTTAAAAGCCGATAAACTTACCATTAATTCAAATGCGGTATTTCCAGGCACTTTATTGTCTATTTACAATTGCCAAGGTCAGTTAATAGCTTCGCAAAAACTAGAAGGTCAAGAATCATCTATTTCCTTTAGTTACCCTAAGGGATTGTATTGGATAAGTTTTGACAATGGAACTTTTACTAAAAGAGTGAAGTTGGTGAAGGAGTAAATAGTTTAATTAACCCTATATATCCACCTCAAAACAGTTGAATCCAAAAGTTGATTTTTATTTTAATAAAGCCAAAAACTGGCAGGAAGAACTGGAGCAATTAAGAGGAATCGTTCTTAATTGTGGCCTCACCGAGGAATTGAAGTGGGGATGTCCTTGTTACACATTTCAAAAAAGTAATATTGTTTTAATCCATGTGTTTAAAGAATACTGTGCGGTATTATTTTTCAAAGGGGCTTTGTTAAATGATACCAATGGCATATTGGTCCAACAAACTGAAAATGTGCAGGCTGCAAGGCAGATGAGATTCACCAATGTTCGTGAAATCAAGGAAATACAACCCATTTTGAAGGCGTATATAAATGAGGCTATTGAAGTGGAAAAGGCAGGATTGAAAGTGGAACTAAAAAAACCAACAGAATTTAAGATGGCAGCAGAATTTCAAACTAAATTAGATGAAATACCGGCCTTAAAAACTGCTTTTGAAGCATTGACGCCGGGCCGACAAAGAGCCTACCTGCTTCATTTTTCAGCACCCAAACAATCCAAAACCCGTGAGTCACGGGTTGAAAAATGTATGTTTCAAATTCTAAATGGTAAAGGGTTAAATGATTAAGTATTGAATAATTAATTAGAATTTAAGAATTGAGGTTCATTGCGGCAAATTCCGGTAAGCTTTCACTAGAAATTCTAACTTCTCTGTTTCGCTTATTGCAATTCCACCTTCATAAAAAATCATATATTTTGAGAAATATTTTTTAAATAACCTAATGGAAAGTATAACAATAAAAGCCACAATTAATGCCCCTATAGAAAAAGTTTGGAAATTTTGGAGCTCGCCAGAACACATAACCCAATGGTATTTTGCTAGTGAGGATTGGCATGCGCCAAAAGCTGAAAATGACTTTAGAACTGGAGGAAAATTTCTTACTAGAATGGAAGCAAAAGATGGAAGTTTTGGATTTGATTTTGAAGGAAGGTATGAATTAGTAAAAACAAACGAACTTATTTCCTATACCTTAATCGATGAGAGAAAAGTGACCATCACTTTTACAGAAGTTGGAAAATCAACCCAAGTTATTGAAACATTTGATGCGGAGAACGAAAACCATATAGACATGCAAAGTGCCGGGTGGCAAAATATCCTAAATAATTTCAAACATTATACCGAAACCAATATTTAATAATTTTAAACGGCCAATATTTAAAAATATCGGCTAATTCAACCTCTTTAATACACTGCTATTTTGTTGAACTAAGTAACAGTATCGTAATCACTTCTAAATTTATGAAGAGAAAGTGGCTTTTGAGTTGGTAATTTAAAAATAAAATTTATATTCGCCATACATGATTAAGTCAATTTAGATTTAAATGAGCAAAAAAAAGAATATATTTTATAATAATTAAATTAACATGAAATCTACATTTTTAAATTACGACGGTATAACTTGGACTAATAGTGATGGCAAAGTCATTCACAATGAAATTAGTGCTGACCTGGTTCTTTGTTTTGGATCAAAACAAATATTAAGCAAACCTACTCTTTATTCAAATATATCAACTCAATTCAGTTCTCCTCAAATCGCTATGTGTTCTACAAGTGGCGAAATTATAGAGACCCATGTACAAGATAACACCTTAGTTGCCGTTGCTTTTCAGTTTGAGAAAACAAAGATTAAAACTTCAAGTGTAAATGTATTGGATTATAAAAACAGTTTTGAAGCGGCTCAATC
>CANIKO010000018.1 GCA_947468275.1 Bacteroidota bacterium | reverse complement strand
TCTCCAGCCCCAGGATGTGACGAGCCGACATCGAGGTGCCAAACCTCCCCGTCGATGTGAGCTCTTGGGGGAGATCAGCCTGTTATCCCCAGCGTACCTTTTATCCTATGAGCGATGGCCCTTCCATTCAGAACCACCGGATCACTATATCCGTCTTTCGACCCTGTTCGACATGTACGTCTCACAGTCAAGCATCTTTATGCTATTGCACTCTACGTACGATTACCGACCGTACTGAAGATACCTTTGAAAGCCTCCGATACAATTTCGGAGGCGACCACCCCAGTCAAACTACCCACCATGCAATGTCTCCGCCTTAGGCGGATTAGATTTCAATTAAATGAAGGGTGGTATTTCACCAATGACTCCACGACGCCTAGCGACGCCGCTTCAAAGTCTCCCACCTATCCTACACATCATTTAACCAAAACCAATGCAAAGCTGTAGTGAAGGTGCATGGGGTCTTTCCGTCCCGTTGCGGTTAACCGGCATCTTCACCGATACTACAATTTCACCGAGCTCGTGGTTGAGACAGCGTCCAGATCGTTACACCATTCGTGCAGGTCGGAACTTACCCGACAAGGAATTTCGCTACCTTAGGACCGTTATAGTTACGGCCGCCGTTTACTGGGGCTTCGATTCAGAGCTTCGGCTTGCGCCTAACCCCCCCTCTTAACCTTCCAGCACCGGGCAGGTGTCAAGACCTATACATCAACTTTCGTTTTAGCAGATCTATGTGTTTTTGCTAAACAGTCGCCTGGACCATTTCTCTGCGGCTCATATAAATATGAGCTCCCCTTATCCCGAAGTTACAGGGTTAATTTGCCGAGTTCCTTAACCACGATTCACTCGAGCGCCTCAGGATTCTCTCCTTGTCTACCTGTGTCGGTTTGCGGTACGGGCTAATGTGGGAGCTTTTCTTGGAAGCGAGTTCACAGTTTTGCTTCGCCCGAGGGCTATGCTCAACGTACATTTCCGTCAGTACGTAACTGCTACATCACTCCGTCCCTCTCCACTGGTGCAGGAATATTAACCTGCTTGCCATCGACTTTCCTAAATCGGTTCGCCTTAGGACCCGACTAACCCTGATCTGATTAACATTGATCAGGAAACCTTAGACTATCGGCGTAAAGGTTTTTCACCTTTATTATCGTTACTTATGCCTACATTTGCTTTTCCATAATCTCCAGCACGACTCATGTCGCACCTTCACTGATGATGGAATGCTCCCCTACCACGTGTATTACTACACATCCATAGCTTCGGTACTATACTTATGCCCGTTTATTATTCACGCCCGATCGCTCGACTAGTGAGCTGTTACGCACTCTTTAAATGAATTGCTGCTTCCAAGCAAACATCCTAGCTGTCAATGCAATCGGACCGCATTAGTTCAACTTAGTATAGATTTAGGGACCTTAGCTGATGGTCTGGGTTCTTTCCCTCTCGCCCCGTGACCTTAGCACCCCGGGGCTCACTGCCAGGAAACATTTTATAGTATTCGGAGTTTATCTGAGTTCGGTAGGATTTGACTCCCCCTTGCCCAATTAGTAGCTCTACCTCTATAAAACTTATACCTGACGCTGTTCCTAAAAACATTTCGGGGAGTACGAGCTATCTCTCAGTTTGATTAGCCTTTCACCCCTACCCACAAGTCATCCAAATACTTTTCAACGTAAACTGGTTCGGACCTCCATTACCTGTTACGGCAACTTCATCCTGCTCATGGGTAGATCACAAAGTTTCGCGTCTACACCCACTGACTTATCGCCCTATTCAGACTCGCTTTCGCTACGACTGCCCACCTTAGGTGGTTAATCTTGCCAGTGAGTAGTAACTCGTAGGCTCATTATGCAAAAGGCACGCCGTCATTCCCTAAAGGAACTCCGACCGCTTGTAAGCGCATGGTTTCAGGTTCTTTTCACCTTTCTATTCGAAATACTTTTCACCTTTCCCTCACGGTACTGGTTCACTATCGGTCTCTGAGGAGTATTTAGCCTTACCAGATGGTGCTGGCAGATTCCCACAGGGCGTCTCCGACCCCGCGGTACTCAGGATACTGCTCAAACTAAACAAACTTCGATTACGGGGCTGTCACCCTCTATGGCTCACCTTCCCAAGTGATTCAACTCGATTGTTTAGTTCTAAATGCAGTCCTACAACCCCACTTATGCCGTAACATATGTGGTTTGGGCTTTTTCCCGTTCGCTCGCCGCTACTTGGGAAATCATTATTATTTTCTTTTCCTCCGCTTACTTAGATGTTTCAGTTCAGCGGGTTAGCCAAAATTGTCCCGATAAATCGGGAGGGTTTCCCCATTCGGAAATCATGGAATCAAAGGTTCTAGACACCTCCTCCATGCTTATCGCAGCCTAGCACGTCCTTCATCGCCTCTCAGAGCCTAGGCATCCACCATGCGCCCTTAGTAACTTTATGTTTTAAATTTTATTTACTTCCAATATGTCAAAGAACTTTTTCCACCGATGTGGAATTGTGGAGAATAACGGATTCGAACCGTTGACCCCCTGCGTGCAAGGCAGGTGCTCTAGCCAGCTGAGCTAATTCCCCAATAACGAGTTAAACTGTTGTAGTCCCGAGCAGATTTGAACTGCTGACCCCTACATTATCAGTGTAGTGCTCTAACCAACTGAGCTACGGGACTAAATTTGATTTTGGATTTACGATTCGATTAATATAAACCTATTTCGTAATTCGTAAATCTCTAATCCTTTGCTCTTATGATATACACCATGAGCTCATTTTTGGGATAATTGTAAGAACGTAAAAATTGAAGTAATAGAAATAGTGAGTTTAAAATAATCTTGCTCCAGAAAGGAGGTGGTCCAGCCGCACCTTCCGATACGGCTACCTTGTTACGACTTAGCCCTAGTCATCAGTATAACCCTAGGCGACTCCTTGCGGTTATCGACTTTAGGTTCTCCCAACTCCCATGGCTTGACGGGCGGTGTGTACAAGGCCCGGGAACGTATTCACCGGATCATTGCTGATATCCGATTACTAGCGATTCCAGCTTCACGAAGTCGAGTTGCAGACTTCGATCCGAACTGAGGCAGGCTTTTTGAGATTTGCGTCTTATTGCTAAGTAGCTGCTCATTGTACCTGCCATTGTAGCACGTGTGTAGCCCAGGACGTAAGGGCCATGATGACTTGACGTCGTCCCCACCTTCCTCACTATTTACATAGGCAGTCTCTCTAGAGTCCCCAGCATTACCTGATGGCAACTAGAGATAGGGGTTGCGCTCGTTGCGGGACTTAACCCAACACCTCACGGCACGAGCTGACGACAGCCATGCAGCACCTAGTTTCGTGCCCCGAAGGGAAGCCACCTTTCGGCAGCGGTCACTAACTTTCAAGCCCTGGTAAGGTTCCTCGCGTATCATCGAATTAAACCACATGCTCCACCGCTTGTGCGGGCCCCCGTCAATTCCTTTGAGTTTCAACCTTGCGATCGTACTCCCCAGGTGGATTACTTAACGCTTTCGCTTAGTCGCTGACAGTGTATCGCCAACAACGAGTAATCAACGTTTAGGGCATGGACTACCAGGGTATCTAATCCTGTTTGCTCCCCATGCTTTCGTGCCTCAGCGTCAGTATCGACTTAGTAGACTGCCTTCGCAATTGGTGTTCTGTATCATATCTAAGCATTTCACCGCTACATGATACATTCCATCTACCTCAATCGAACTCAAGAAAATCAGTTTCAATGGCATTTTTACAGTTAAGCTGTAAGCTTTCACCACTGACTTAATTCTCCGCCTACGCACCCTTTAAACCCAATGAATCCGGACAACGCTTGCATCCTCCGTATTACCGCGGCTGCTGGCACGGAGTTAGCCGATGCTTATTCTTATGGTACCGTCAGCTCCGAACACGTTCGGAGGTTTCTTCCCATACAAAAGAAGTTTACAACCCATAGGGCAGTCATCCTTCACGCGGCGTGGCTGGGTCAGACTTTCGTCCATTGCCCAATATTCCCTACTGCTGCCTCCCGTAGGAGTCTGGTCCGTGTCTCAGTACCAGTGTGGGGGATCATCCTCTCAGACCCCCTATGCATCGTAGCCTTGGTGAGCCATTACCTCACCAACAAGCTAATGCACCGCATGTCCATCTTTAACCGCCTGAACTTTGATAAAGAAAAGATGCCTTTTCTAAATTTTATGGAGTATTAATTTCGATTTCTCGAAGCTATTCTCCAGTTAAAGGTAGGTTACATACGTGTTACGCACCCGTGCGCCACTCTCATGTCAGTATTGCTACCAACAATCCCGTTCGACTTGCATGTATTAGGCCCGCCGCTAGCGTTCATCCTGAGCCAGGATCAAACTCTTCGTGTTAAAAAAGTTTTGTTGAAAATTTCTCAAGAATTATTTCCCATCAAAAGAGGATGGGCACTCACTATTTCTAAAATACTTCAAAGAACTTAATTTATTCTACTAATGAATAAAATTCTATTTTGTTAACGGGAGTGCAAAGGTAGTATTATTTTCAATACTTGCAAGTTTATTTTTAACTATTTAAATAAACTTTTTATTTACCAATGTTTGACTTAAAACTCACTTCCAGAACGGGGTGCAAAAGTACAATTTTATTTTACATCTGCAAGTTTATTTCTAATTATTTTAATAAACTTTTATTCTTTCGGTGTTTACTTTTTAAACCATTTCCCTGAACGCGGCTGCAAAAGTACAATTAGATTTCACATAAACAAACCTTATAATAAATATTTCTCAATTAAGTTGTAAGTACCTGAATTTAAGGGCACTTTTTTGAAATAATTTTATTGTTTCCTAACATCATTCATACTTAACACTACTTAATCGAATTAATTAAATTAAATATTCAGGTTAAATAGCATCTAACATTGGATTTTGCGATATTTTAAATATGGTTTTCATTAGGTTTCAATGGGAGTTTTAAGTTTTTGCAACATAACTTTTTTTAAAAGAAACCTATAAAACTGCCAAAAATCTTAATACCGAATAACTAACCGATAAACTACACATATATATATAGTGTAAAAATTAAGGTAATTTAAACCTTTACTCCAATCTAATTGCAAAGGCATCCTTGGAGCCATCAGGCATAATACCGTCTATCAAAGTAGATCCTTTCTTTCCCTCTAGAATTCCTTTAAGATCCTTAACTGTATAAACCGGTTTTTTATCAATAGCTGTAATTATAAATCCTTCTGGTATTCCTTTCGCCTTTAAAGGACTTTTTGAAAACTTAATTATCCTAACCCCATTTTGAATATTAAGTTTCAACTTTTCGTCTCGAGTTAAATTTTCATAGGTTGCGCCTAAAAATGTTTTAGATCCTAACTTCACCGCTGATTCTATTTCGGTTTTACCATCCTTTGATCTCAAGGTCACGTCAACTTCTTTGTTATTATTGTTCCTGTTGATTAATAATTTAACCTTTTGCCCTGGATAATATTTACTAACTTCGGCTTGCAGTTCAGAAGAAGAGTTAACTTCGATGTCATTAATTTTCAATATAACATCGCCTTTCTTTATTCCTGCTTTGTCAGCGGCGCTCCCTTCAACTACTTCAGGAACAAATACACCTTTATATACTTTTATACCTTCCTTGTCAGCCAATTCAGATGTTATATCCTGAATCCGAAGACCAAGAATTGCTCTTTTAACTTCCCCGTACTTTTTAATATCATCCAATATCTTCTTAACAATATTTACGGGCACTGCAAATGAATACCCTGTAAAGCTACCCGTTTCGGATGCTATTGCTGTATTAATTCCAATTAGTTCACCTCTCACATTTACCAAAGCACCTCCACTATTACCAGGATTAACAGCGGCATCCGTTTGAATAAAATTTTCAATCGCATATTCGGTATTTTGATGAAGTAAATTGATATTTCTTCCTTTAGCGCTTACTATCCCCGCCGTAACAGTTGAAGTTAGATTAAACGGATTACCAACTGCTATTACCCATTCACCAATACGAACCTCGTCTGAGTTCCCAAATAGTAGAAACGGCAAATTAGTTTCTTCTATTTTAAGAAGCGCTAAATCTGTTTCAGGGTCTGTGCCTATTACATCAGCTATATATGTTCTTTTGTCATTTAAAACTACCTCTATTTTTGTTGAATTCTCAACAACGTGATTATTGGTGGCAATGTAACCGTCGGGAGTTAAAATAACTCCTGAACCAGAAGCTTGTTGCGGACCTTGGGGTATACCTTTATTATGAAAGAATTCAAATGGGTCAAGAAGCAAGTCATCACCAGATCCTTTTTTATCTTGAGAAGGAGCACCAAAAGTTGTCTTAATATGAACAACTGTATTGATGGCTTTTTCTGATACTTCAACAAAATCAACATTAGGAATTGAACTTACCCCCAAACCATTTGTTAAATACGAATGTTGAATTTCAGTAATACTCTTTAATGAGTCATGATTAAATAATTTACTAATACCTAAGGAGGCAAAACCACCAGCAAACGCTATGGTGAATAGAATTAAACCTTGTTTTATTTTTCTTTTCATTTTAAATTATATTTCACAAAAAATATGCCAAAAAAAACAGAAAATATTAACTGCATTTTACACTAAATTCGACAACTTTAAAAAGTGTTCACATTTTTAAAAACGAAATTATTTAAATTTTCATATATCTTCATTTACCTTTGTCGACTAATCAATATAAACAATCTATAAATGTTCGGAATAGGATTTAACTCCGACAATGACATAGTTAACGAGATCAAACGGGGCAACGAAAAAGCTCTGGTGACTTTGTACAAGCAAAATTTAAACTCTATTAAAAAATTTGTTTTGATTAATAGCGGTACTATTGAGGAGGTACAAGATGTAATGCAGGAAACATTAATTGCTGTATGGCAAAATATTGCTAAACCAGAGTTTTTGCTGAACGCCAAGCTTAGTACCTATGTTTTCTCAATTGCTAAAAACCAATGGTATAAGCAACTAAAAAAGAAAACAAGATTTAAAGTAGTAGATGTGGCAACAACTGACAATATTAGAGCTGATGAATCGCCTATGTTGATGTATGACTCAAAAATTGTGTGCGACTATGTAAATAATTTGGACGAAACATGCAGACGATTGCTAATGTATTTTTATTTTGACGGTATAGATATGAATACTATTGCTGAACAGATGGGATTTGCAAATTCTGATACCGTTAAGTCAAAAAAGTATCAATGCTTTAAAAAGCTTGAGAATTCGGTAAAAGAACATTTTGGTAAGGATGACTTTATATAACCATAATGCAAAGAGATATTGATAGAATATACTTAATAGATAGGTTTCTTAAAGGTGAACTTTCAGGACCCATTCTAGATGAATTTAAAAACCGGTTACGAACCAATCCGGAGTTTGCATTAGAGGTTGAATCTCAAAAAGCAATAATTGAAGGAATAAAATTAGCACGAAAACAGCAATTAATTTCAATTTTAAATGGTGTGAAGACACCAAGCGCTATTCCTGCGATTGAACATTCTTTTGAAAATACAAAAAAAATAAATCACCCTCTAGTTCCTATATTGGAGGAAAATGAACAAAATGAACCCAAAGGATATAAATTAAAACCTAATTTCAATGATTGGTATTTGGCATTTGCCGCTGTTTTACTAGCGGGTTTTCTCCTTTATTTTATTTTTGGATATTATATCCCGCATCAAAAGTTGGAAATGGCAAATATTGATTCAACTATTACTAATGTGTATGAAGAAGATAATTTAGCAACCACACCAGAAGTAAGAAAACCTGATTTGACTTTAAATTCTAATTTACAAGATACTTCAAAATCCAGAGATGACTCTTTAGGGAAAATCTTAATATCTCAATTAGGAGATTCTATAAAGATTGAAAATGACACGAAAATTTTTCAGACTATGTATTCTGTCGCTGCATTTGAAACAATTACACCTAATGTATCTGACAATAACTCAAATGTTTCTAACGGAGGACCGGGCAATGAAATTAAAATTGATAATTTAAGAAAGGTAAAAGGCTCAACTGTAAAAGTTGAATATTGGCGGTCGGTTGTCGGCTTTAAAGGTTACAAATTAAGTGGTGTCAAATTGCAACTTTTTGATATGAAACCTGAAGAGAAAGTAAGTCTTAAATATTTAGACAAACAATTATATCTTAAAAAAAATGGGAGCTATTTTAAAATGAATGATTCAGGAAATTTCGAACCTTATCAAAAAGAAAATAATTCCGAACTTATTAAATCATTAGATTCAAATTGAAAAACAAGTTTTGTAAATACCATGGCACAGGAAATGATTTTATTTTAATTAATAATTTCGATCACCAAATTGCCCATTCACCTGAACTAGCCTTAAGGCTTTGTGACCGTCATTTTGGAATTGGAAGTGATGGCCTAATCATTATAGAACCGGCACCAACTGCTGATTTTAAAATGATTTTTTATAATCCAGATGGGAGTCAAAGTTTTTGCGGAAATGGTGGCAGATGCGCTGTAAGGTTTGCCAAGGATCAAGGAATTATTAAAACGAACAAAACCAGTTTTGTCTCTACAGATGGTATACACCTAGCTGAAATAGATAATAATATCATCCACCTACAAATGCATAACCCTGTTATATCACCTATTAATTTTTCAGAAAAAGAATTACCTGTAATCAATAAATTCTTAATTAATACGGGGTCACCTCATCTTATTTTATTTATTGATAGTAAACTTAACATTCTTGAAATTGATGTAAAATATCATGGAGCTAAAATTAGGTATAGCAATACCTTTAAAAAAGCAGGTATAAATGTGAATTTTGTAGGAATCGATGCTGAAAACAATATTTCAATCCGCACTTATGAAAGGGGTGTGGAAGATGAAACCTTGAGTTGCGGAACCGGAGTAACAGCTGCAGCTATAGCTTACCATTCTTTATTTAATAATATTGAAGGCTCTCAAACTATAAATGTAAATGCTATCGGAGGTGAATTAAAGGTAAAGTTTGAGTATATTAATGCAACTTATTCAAATACGAATCTTTGCGGTCCTGCTGAATTGGTATTTTCAGGTGAAGTAGATATATAGTTAATATATTCATCTGTATTAATGTTTTTCGAACGATTTGATTTGATTAAATAAATATTTTAAAATCAAAGAGTCTATAGCCTTTGCTTTCACCGTCATTTCAAGATATTCCTCGTCCGTGTCAGAATCAATAGTAATGGCACCTCCAGAATAATAGGCTAATTTATTTTGCAGTAAATCATAAAAAATACTGCGGATCAAAACGTTAAAATCCATATTTCCGAAGGGATCTATATAACCCAAGGCTCCTGAATACCATTCTCTATTGGTCAATTCAATTTCTTCTATGAATTGCATTGCTGCTATTTTTGGTGCTCCGGTCATGCTTCCCATCGGAAACAGAGCTTTGATTGCATCCAACCATACCAAGGATTTATCAAGTTCTGAACTTATTGTTGAAACCATCTGATGAACATGGCTGTAACTATATACCCCAAATAACTCATTTACTTTTACTGAACCTGGTTTTGCAACCCGAGCCATGTCATTTCGAACCAAATCTACAATCATTACATTTTCGGCTTGGTCCTTTTTGTTTGAAGCCAAATCAGATTTAAAAACTTCATCATCTTCATTAGTTTTTCCACGTGGCCGAGTCCCCTTAATTGGCTGGGAAATAAGCGTATTATTTTTTTTTGTTAGAAACCGTTCGGGACTTGCACTTAAAACATACTTATTATTAAGTGTAAAATAGGCCGAAAATGGTGCCGGTGATATTTCCATTAACTCCTCATATAAGCTATATGCACTGCCTACTGAAATATTTTCATATAAAAACCGGGAACATAGATTTAACTCGTAAACATTACCATTAAGAATTTCCTCCTTGATCCGATTAACCCCATCCTTGTGATTATCCTTATCTAAATCGGCAAGTAAATCAGATGAACAAATTATATGATTAATTGAAGGCGCTTCCGATTTATATTTATTTATTGTATCGAAAATCAAACTAGCATCAACCCCTTCAATATTTAGTTCGTTATTCCAAGTTACTGTAATTACTATATTAGGAATAAAAAAACTCAAATCTGGCCAACCAAAACATTTATCATTAAGTGAAGATAATTTTTCAGTCTCATTCTTTAAATTATATCCTAGTACACCAAATAACCACGATTTATTAATTTCCCATGATGAGTAAAGGGAGTCTAATTGATTTTTTTCTGAAACACTAACTTCTTGACCCCCAAATCCTATAACTAATTTATACAATCCTTTATTGAGTTGCGGTTTAATTTCACAGCTATCTAATATACAACAAGGATTGAAATTTGAAGCAAATAATTTTGCTTTTGCTTCAAATTCTTGATAATTATTTAAATAGATTGGCGCCAAAACTGAAAGTGGAAATCTATTATTAATAAAGGAAAAACACTATATTAGTAATTACCAAACCGGGACTTTGTAATGCCCTGTGTCTGAAAAACGAGCAAATACTAACATAACCGTTTCTTTGTCCTCCTTATATGTTACCCCATACCATTGATCTTGAGAAGTCATCACCTGTAATTGCACCTGACCGCTATTAATTAACTCATCTACTATAATAGGAATAAAGAATTCAGCTTTAGGGTCATCACTTTTTTCAGTTAAAAACTTATTGAAACTTTGCTTAAGATGAGGAAAAATAGAATTATCGAAGCCCCAAAAATTCATTGATACGACAGAATTATCCGTCAATTCGAATTTATCATCGCCATCTATGTAATAAATACCTTCTAATTCTCGCTTTATTTTTGTGCGTTCTTTAATTTCTTTTAATAGTCCATTTTCAGTTTGACAAACGCCACGGCTTACATATCCATTTTCGGAAAGAGTTTTATCTAAAGAATAACCCACCATGCCATAGCAAGATGGAGAAACTTCGTTGGTTAAAAATTTATAAATCTGCTTAAATGAATCTTTCCCATAGTAATCATCGGCATTTATAACCGCGAAGGGTTCCTTTACTACAGATTCACAAACTAATATAGCATGGCCAGTTCCCCAAGGTTTTTCACGCTGTGGAACTTCCATTCCAAGTCCCTCTATTACTGTATCAAACTCCTGAAAAACAAGGCAAACCTCTGCTCTGTCTCCAATCTTATTACTAATTTTTTCTTTAAACTCTTGCTCAAAACTTTTGCGAATTACGAAAACTATCTTTTTGAAACCAGCCTCTAAAGCATCATACAATGAATAATCGATGATGGTTTCACCTGATGGGCCGAGTTGATCAAGTTGTTTCAAACCGCCATAACGGCTTCCCATTCCCGCGGCTAATATTACTAATGATGGATTGGTCATTTCTTTAATTAATCCGCGAGTTAACACTTTTTTAGGCAAAAGTGCAACTAAAAGTATGTTTTAAAATTGTTAAGTCACTATTATTAACGACCAATAGTTATATTCCTATCAGACTGTATTTAAAAATAATTATTTGTTTATATGAATCAAAAGTTAGACTCTAAAATTTATTATTATTGCACCACTCTTCAAAAACGAGTTACACATATATATAATTCACTTAAATTCTTCCATGAAATTATTTAAAATCCTATTTAGTATTTGCTTACTAACATTACTTTCCAAATCATTTGCCCAAACAACAGGTAAAGTTCAGGCGGCAGTATTTTTTGAATCCGCAAGATTTGATTTGAGCGATTCCTCAAAAATGTATTTAAAAGCACTAGCAGATTCTTTAAAAACTAAAGTTAAACTACAAATGTCAATTTCAGGAAATACAGACAATGTAGGAGATAGTATGTTTAACATTAAATTATCAGAAAATAGAAGCCGCATTGTAAAAAAATATTTGGTTGAAAATGGTTTAGATTCAAACAAAATAAAATTCGGATACAACGGCGAAAATAAACCTATGGCCAATAATGAATCTGAAATCGGTAAACAAAAAAACCGACGAGTTGATATGGCCGCCAAATGGGAAATACCTAAGCCCCCAGAACCCAAGGGCGATGTGAGAGAACTTATGGTTTTATTAGCCAATCCAATTTCAAGTTTTTGTGTTTCTGGAAATCGGGATACCGTATTATTTACCGAAAGAGGAACCAAACTTGTAATTATGGCACATTCATTTGGCGATGAAAAGGTATGCAAAGAGGAATGCATAACCATTGAATTTAAAGATGCGCTTACAAAGGCCGATATGGTTTTTGATAATTTAACCACGATATCAAACGGACACTTACTTGAAAGTGGAGGGATGGCATATATAAATGCAAAATGTGGCAAGAAAAATTTGAGGGTTAAAGGCCAAAATTCAATGTTTTTAGTTTTCCCAACAGACACATTTAAAGAAAATATGAAAGTTTTTGCGGGTCAAAGAAATTCTGAGATTGACCCAATGAACTGGAATTTATCTAAGAAAGATAAACTGTGGATCGCAGATGATGATTTCCATAATCAACTGCATGACCAGATGCTTGCCGATGCTATGAAAAACAGAAAAAAAGGATGTCTTGGAATTGGAGGAATGAGCAAAAAGAAAATTGAAGAACAAGTTAAATTAAGAGGCGACGAGTTGCATGCACAAATGAATGAGGAAATAGTTAAGAAGATTTTTAATAGTGACCTTAATTATATTGTTTCAGTTAGCAAAATGGGGTGGGTTAATTGCGACCAATTTATTAATAGTACTCCAATTGAATACGTTGTAAATACTCCTGCCAATTCTACTACTACATCTTTTATTGCACTTAATTCGACACGTTCATTAATTAATGGATTTCCAAAGGATAAAAAGTTTCAATTTACAATTCCTGCTAGTTTAGCCTACAAATTTGTTGGAATTAAATACGAAGATAAAAAACCATCATTAGCTACAATGGAAGGAAATACTAGCGACCCATCCAACCCTGTTGTTTATAAATCTTTTGAAAATATAGCCGACTTAAAAGAAGCTATTAAATCCTATCTTTCTAAATAATAATTAATAAAGCGACCATTTTTAAAACTTGTCGCTTTATTTTTTTTATGGCAAATGCTTAGTCATAAAAACCTCCATTCCGACTGTAGCCTTTTCTTTAATGTGTACCACATTTTTACCGAATTTAAAATCCGGAATATTTGGGTCTATGTAGTAAATCGGAATATTTAAACTGGCGTAATTTAGCAATGATGCCGCCGGATACACCACCATTGATGTTCCAATAATTAATAAAATATCGGCTTGGGAAGTAATTTCCATTGCTATTTCCATTTCCGGCACTTCCTCACCAAACCATACAATATGCGGCCTGAGTTGTGAGCCTTTCTCGCATTTATCTCCCAAGTTTAATTCAGTCCCTTCTATTTCGCAAACATTATGGGGTCGTATCGTACCTCTGCTTTTTGTTAATTCCCCATGAAGATGCACAATTTTTTGAGACCCAGCCTGTTCATGAAGATTGTCTACATTTTGGGTAATAATGGTAACTTCATATTTTTTTTGAAGTTCGGCCAAGGCAAAATGCGCTGAATTAGGTTTGGAATCTTTTAAATTTCGACGACGTTGGTTATAAAAATCTAATACCAGCTCTCGGTTTTTTACCCAACCTTGCCAACTAGCCACTTCCATTATATCATGCCCTTCCCATAAACCGCCGGCATCACGAAAAGTTTTTATACCACTCTCGGCACTTATACCAGCTCCAGTTAGGACTACAAGTTTTTGCATAGTTACGAAGTTAGTTAATTTGAAAAAGTTTGAAAAGATGAAATGTTTAAAACTGTTAGAATAGTAATTGGTTTAACTAATCACAATTTTGTCCAACCATCAATGTTAACTAATCACCATTTTAACTAATTACAATATTCAAACCTTATTTTTGCGATATGAGTGGGTATGGAAGTCAAAAGGATAGGATAAAAAAAATACTAATTACCGGCTGGCCAATAATTGCAGGTCAAGTTGGATTGGTATTGATGGGTGTAGCAGACACCATAATGGTTGGTAAAATCGGACACATTTCCTTAGCTGCCGCAGGACTTTCAGTGAGTGTATTTTTTCTAATCTCTATATTTGGAATTGGACTTTTGACAGCTACCGCTTCTTTGGTTTCGAGCGAAAGAGCCAGAGGAAATAATAAATCATTGCCATTTTTTTTAAGAGATTCGATACTGATTGGACTTATTACCGCATTTATTCTATTTATAGTCATGATTGTTATAATTGAATTATTACCGTACTTAGATCAAAAACCTGAAGTAGTGGCGCAAGCTAAACCCTTTTTATTTTTACTAGCGTTATCTATTTTCCCAATGAATTTATATATATCAGGTAAAAATTTATGTGATGGATATTTTTTAACGCTTTCACCAATGATTATAACATTTGGTGCTTTGTTGCTCAACATTTTTTTAAATTGGTTATTTATTTATGGGCATTGGGGGATAAAACCTATGGGCTTAAACGGAGCCGGTTGGGCCACACTTATATCAAGGATAATCATGGGATTGGCAATTTTGTGGTTTATTTTTAAATCCAAAACTATTAACTATTCAATCAAATCTGTTTTTAATTTTAATTTTAAAACTAATTATATAAAACCAATTCTAAAATTAGGCATTCCAACTGGCGCTCAATATTTTTTTGAAGTTGTTGCATTTTCAGGAGCCGCAATTTTAGCAGGGGCTATTGGAGCTATTCCGCAAGCAGCACATCAAATTGCTATAAATGTAGCAAGCCTTACATTTATGTTTGCAGTCGGTATTGCGGTTTCTGGAAGTATATATGTGGCTGAACATTATGTCCATAATGACATGAAAGGCGCTAGAAAATATGGACTATCCGCAATGTGGTTGGTAGTTTCGGTTGAAGTGGTGTTTGCATTGCTACTAATCATTTTTCATCAAATAATTCCACAGTGGTATAATAATGAAAAAGAAGTTTTACTTATTGCTTCTCGATTAATTTTAATAGCTTCTGTTTTTCAAGTGGTTGATGGAATTCAAGCGGTAAGCCTTGGATTATTAAGAGGTTTACATGATACCAAATTTCCTTCATTTCTAACTTTTATTGCCTATTGGCTTATAGGAATTCCATTATCCTGGTATTTAGGAAAATACACTTCATGGGGAATCTATGGTATTTGGTGGGCTCTTACACTCAGTTTAATTTTTATTTCTATCACTACAGCTTGGAGATTTAGAGTAAAAACAAAATCCATCAGTCCTGTTAGTGAGTAAAAATACCATTTACAACTCAAAGTTTACAATTCTTTTTATAAATTGCTTCGCTTTTTAAATATGCCAAAATTCATAATACTACTTTGCCTGCTATCAGTTTCTATTTTTTCATTTGGTCAAAAATATATTAAACCTTATGTGGGTATAAATTTTAGTGGACGAATATTAAAGTCCGAGAATAGTAAACGGAAAGATTCATTAGACCATGCCGATAAAATAAAACCTTTTGCAGCAGCTGGCATTCAGTTTTTATTTGAAAAAACTCAAGGACGTGAATTTTATTTTGGGATGGGTTACCATGATAATGGATTTGTACGCGAACGATTGAACTATAATTTTTTGGATACTGTAGGAGATTTGGGACAAATATTTGACCTTTCACAAGCTGCACAAAAAAACGCCTATTTTACCTACCATTTCAAATATCTGGAATTGCCATTTGGTTTCAATTTTCAAGTTACACCGAGAGAAAATATGAATACTTATACCGGTTGGTTTAACATTGGACTAACCCCTCAATTATTAATAAAACAAAGTCAAAATATATTTTTAGAAGGGTTTAGTATGCGTGGAAAAACCCATTTAAGCGTTAATAAAACGGGGTATAATGCGGCTAAAATAAATTTCGCGTTGCAAACCGGCGGCCGATTTGATGTAAATATTAAAGGTGATTTTTGGTTAACGACGGATGCCTTAGTTAAATTGCAAATACTGAATACTGCTGAAAATTCATATGAAAAGCTAAGGCTTTGGAATATCTCAGCTAATTTGGGAATCCGATATGAAATTGGGGATTTTTAGATTAATGATTTTTTTCGATTCCTAATTCCTTATTATTCTAAAATAGTAAACTCCACCCTCCGGTTTTCACCCCTTCCTTCTTCGGTTTCATTATCGGCAATTGGTCTGTCGGGGCCATAGCCTTTGCAAATAAACATGTCTGCCGGCAATCCTTTTTTTACCAAATATTTTTTTACAGCTTCAGCCCTATTTTTTGACAATAATAGATTCCTTTCTCTAGTGCCTGTCTTACTGGTATGTCCCGAAATTTCTATTTTCTTAAAGTTGTTGTTATCTATGACATCATATAATGAATCCAAGGCATCAAACGATGCAGGCAATAAATCCCATTTATCATTATCAAAAAAAATGTTGCGAATTACAAAGGTTTTGGGCTTATCCTTTTCTACTTCCTCCGGCGGTTCGGGTAATACAAGTTTTTCTTTCTTTCCCATATTGCATGGGCATTCTTCAGGTTTTTCGATAGCATACAACTGAATGTTATCAAAAAAATAATAAGCTTCTAACTTGTCGCCTTTCAAATGCCTTTTCTGCATGGTATCGGAATTAGTAAAGCTACCAAGCGTTAAATATTCCTCATTTCCTTTGGCAGTGTAGATGCAACTTAATTGCATCCATTTGGTTTTGTAGGTCAAAATACTTCCACCATGATGTTTTATACTCGGTTTTACATCTCCCTGAATTAATTGATATTCGGCAGGAATATTATTACTCAACAAGGCCCCCAAAGCATTTACACCATAAAAACAGTCTTCTTTTAATCTTACAAATACTTTCAGACAATAGGTTTTATTATACTGAAGCGGCTCTTTTAATTGGGTACTTAAAAATTCGATGTGCGCCCAGTTTTCGGTATAAAACCTCACTCCTACCGCAGCATCACCATCCAAAGCATTAAATTTTTTAGATTTATAATAATCCGGAGTTCCGGCTGAGGCTTTCCAGTTATATATATGTGTACCTATTTGCGCACCGCTATTTTTCAATTTCCCATCTTCTTTTTCAAAACTTCCGTTTTCTACCAGATTCAATTCTTCATCAATGGTTTTGGATTTTGAATCTGCAAGCAGCCAAGTATCAGAGTTTCGATTGTCCATATTAATTATGGTATCGTAATTTACATTTTGCATGGAATCATTTGAAAAATTAATTCTATAGGTTGAAGAAATAGAGGTGGGTGGCGGTGGCGGCGAGTATTCTTTTTTTTCTAAAACATCTTCGCCGTTATAGTTTATTATTTCAAAGCCATCATCCGTTCTAATAGCAAATGGTTTTAAATAAACAATGCTGTATTTCAAAGGCGGAAAATTTCCTACCATTAACAATTCACCTTCATCATCAAAATATTCCCAACGGCCCGATTTGTTGGATTGTGTTCCCTTTACTTTATAATTTCCTTTTATTCGCAGCACTTCATTGTTATCAAAATATTGCCATTCGCCGGTCGGCAAATTTATTTGATACGTTCCTCCGGTAGCTTTTGAATGTTGACTGATAAATGTTAACTCTCCTTTTCCATTATAAAATTTTAAATCAAAACTAAAGGTATCCATAATTACGGAATCTTTTGCAATCGCTGTAGAATCTTTTCCAGACTGAGCCTGACTAACTATGGAAACAAAAAGACTTAGGAAAAAAAGGTACCGTTTTACCATTACACAAACAACGGGTTTTTGAAGGAAAAAGTATTGAAAATTTTGTAAGTTTGTGTTATGAATCAGCTTATTGAATTTATTAGTATTAATCCTGAAATACGGTTTGGAAAACCTTGTATTGTTAATACACGAATAGCAGTTAGCGATATTTTAAACTGGCTTGCTTCAGGAATGACGCAGGAAGAAATTTTAAATGATTATCCTGTTTTAACTATTAAACATATTCAAGCTGCATTATATTTTGCGGCCAATAGAGAAACCCTTATAAAATTTGTGGCCGCTTGAGTTTAAATTTATTACTTGATGCCAATATTTCCTGGCGGTTGGTTAAAGAATTGTCTCCTTTTGCAGATGCTGTAAATCACGTAGATTTAATTGGCCTAACAATTCCTGCAAAGGATGGAGAAATATGGGATTATGCCAAAGAGAACAATTTTATTATTATTTCTAACGATGCCGACTTTTTGGACATCCTGAATTGGAAGGGATTTCCACCAAAAGTTGTTTTGCTAAAAACAGGAAACCAAAGTAATTTCTATTTATTAAGTTTGATTATAAAACACATTGCTGATATTATAGACTTATCAAAATCGAAAGATATTGGGTTACTTGAAATCTACTAGTTAGCGATAAAGCGACCCACAATTGGTGATTATGATCATGCTTACGACAATTATTTTCCCAAAGTAGATACTGGAAAATGGGACTTTAAAAACACTTTGGACTCAAATATCACTTCAGCTGTTGTTATAAATTCTGATATAAGTGGAGTTGTCAAATTGAAGGCAAATGGAGATGGTTGTATGATGAGTTTTAATCAACGAGAAGTAAAAATGGATATTCCGAATACCATGGAAAAATCATTTTCTATTTTAACCAATGGTTTTTTTGAAACTTTAGAACTTAAAATAATTTATAACGACACCACCGGAAAAGAAGGTTCAGTGAGTTATAAAGAAAATTATACTAACATTGAAATGAATGATGTCTTCTTAAAAGACTTAAAAATTGGTGGCAAAAACTATAAAAATCTAATTCAATTTGTTTTTGAAAAAAATAGTTCACCTGATTTAAAAAAAATACTTTTCGCTGAAAACTTTGGAATAGTGCAAATTATTTATAATTATGGAGATACACTTATTAGAAAATAAAGCTCTACAGCTAACTGCAGGTTTATCCGATGCGGGTTTTTAGGTTTGGAAAGTGTCTTCTTACCATTACCTTTGTTCTTGCTTGAAAGTTTGTTGGCTTCAAATCCGCACCATGCAAACCTGCAGCCGTCAGTAATGCAGAGATTCATCCCAAGACTTTTTTAAATAAATATAGTTATTTTATGAGAGTATTCAAACTCATTTAATTCACTTTGAGTTTTACCAAAAATCTAAAATCATAATTCTAAAATCGTAAATTGAATTACTTTTGCAACTTAATACATGAACACCGAATACGAAGTTATAATAGGGCTTGAAATCCATGCCCAGTTGCTTACCAAAAGCAAAGCCTTTAGTGCCGACCGTGCCGAATATGGCAATCATCCCAATACGAATATCAGTGCTATAAGCCTTGGCCATCCTGGTACTTTGCCCAAGCATAATAAGGAAGCTGTTGAAAAATCCATACGGGTAGGGTTGGCATTTGGCAGCCAAATAGAACGCTTTAATAAATATAGCCGCAAAAATTATTTTTATGCCGATTTACCCAAAGGGTATCAGATAACCCAGTTTGACACACCTATATGTATAGGTGGAAAAGTAACTATAAAACTAAAAGACGGAAGTACCAAAGATATAAACCTTACCAGGGCTCACATGGAAGAAGATACCGGAAAAAGTATGCACGATATGGATGTAGAAAATTCGTTAATCGACTACAACCGTGCCGGAACTCCGCTGATTGAAATAGTGACCGAACCGGATATTAGAACGGGTGAAGAAGCCTACCAATTTTTAACTGAAGTGCGAAAAGTATTGCGCTATTTGGATGTGTGTGATGGAAATATGGAAGAAGGAAGTTTGCGTTGTGATTGCAATATTTCGGTTCGCCCGGTTGGTACAATCACATTAGGAACCAAAGTGGAAGTAAAAAATATGAACTCCATGAGCAATGTGAAACGAGCCATTGAATACGAAACCGAACGCCAGGTGGCAGCCATCCGAAACGGTGAAACCATCATATCGGAAACCCGAAGTTTTGATGCATTGCGAAGCACAACCTTTAGCATGCGAAGTAAAGAAGAGGTAAATGATTACAGATATTTCCCCGAGCCTGATTTACCGCCATTGATTGTTACCGATGAAATGATTCAGGAAATAGCCAAAGGAATGCCGGCTTTACCTGAAGAATTGTTTCAAAAATTTATATCTATTTATGGACTTAACAATTATGATGCAGGGGTATTAACGGAAAGCAAAGAATTAGCCGCTTTTTTTGAAAGTGTGTGCACCAATACTAACAATTACAAAGCTGCAGCGAACTGGACTATGGTAAATTTAAAAGGCTATTTGAATGAAAATGCTTTAGATTTTACGGATGTTACTATTTCGCCGGTTACTATTGCCAAACTTATCCAACTTATAGATTCCGGAAAAGTGAGCCATAGCGCTGCCCAAAAAATATTCCCGGAATTATTAGCCGATATTACTGCTGAGCCATTAGACATTGCCGAAAAATTAAACCTTTTGCAATCATCCAACTCCAACGAACTGGATGAATGGATTGAAAAAGCTTTAAATAAATATCCTGAAAAAGTTGCCGAATACAAAGCAGGAAAAACGGGCTTACTTGGTTTATTTATGGGCGAAGTAATGAAACTTAGCGGCGGAAAAGCTGACCCTAAAGTGGCTTCGGAAATGGTAAGGAAGGCTTTGGAATTATAAATTAATTAAAAAATTTAAATATTAGGTCACAGTTTTTTACTCATACTCCACGCGTTCCAGCTCCCCACGACTATTATATATTAAATAAAAGCCTTTAAAGGGATAATAATTTTTTCCATTAAAAGTCGATACAGGTTTACCGTATTCTGTTTCAATAGAAGTTTGTTTATCACCAAGCCTGAATATTCCCCATACATAGCCGTGATAAGTGTTCCAATTATAACCATCTCGATTATAATTATCACTTACCAATTGCAGCGATACGATGGTATCATTCCTCAAAGAAAATCGTATTCCCGCAATAGGGCAGAAATATTCATTAAAAACCACTTTTTTAAAGTTATCGGTGTATTTAAACTCAACTATTTCACACGTTTCCTTTGCATAGGTTCTAAACAGATCCGCTTGTTTGGAGTCAAATTTCACTCTGATTAAATTTTGAGTAATAGGAAACATCGAGGCGGGAACTATATTTTGTAATTGCCAAGAAATATCACCGAGTAAGCTTACTACCAATGGAAAGGCTTCATTATCAAGAACACTCATCAACCATTTTCCATCTTTAGAAGTCGCAGTTAATAGTTTAAATTTAAGATTAACCTCCTCAATTGGCAAATTATAACTTTTAGATTCACCACATTTAAATTCAACATTTTCACCTTGAATGCCTAAAATAAAATTTTTGTGTAATTTCATTTTAGTATAAAGTGACTGATTGAGATATAATAAATTACTGTTGGTTAAAATAGATGAATCTAAATTGTCAATTGCTATGTTTGATGTTGAAATTTTAGATTCCTGCCAGCTACCCCAATCCGGATTTTCATCCCCCCACTTCCAATAAAATTTAGGAACTTTTTCAGTTTCATTATAAATAAACGTGGCAGGAAAGCGTTTGCCGCTTGTAAGCAAAATTTTATATACAAACTTATCTCCGATGGAAGGTATATATGTCGCATTAGCAATTGAACTATCAATTGCAATTAAATATAAAAAAAATATAAGTGATATACTAAAGTGTTTTCTCAAAAGTTTTACAAAGGTGAATTTTTACAAAGGACTTTGAAATAATCCATTTTTTCACAATATTATTTTACCTGAATTTTTCGCGTAACAACTTCTTCGTTCATAGTTACTCTTAAAAAATATAAACCCCTGGCCACGGTTCCAATATCTATGGGAAAATTGATCCCGACATAATTTATTGAAGAATGGCTAAATAAAGCCTGGCCCAATTCATTAAATACTTCTACTTTTAAATTTCCAGGAATTTTATTAAACAGAAGATTGAATTTTCCGTCACTAGGGTTAGGTAAAACTGCCATTGTGAACCATTCGTTTTTCATAACATTAATAACATCTACAGTGTCACAGAATTCTATGGTGCAGCCTATTCGGTCGCTTTGTTTTTTGCAAATTATGTAGGAATTATAATCAGAATATTTATTTTCTAAAACCGTATCTAAACTGAACCTATGAGTTGCATCACCAAAATCCCAATCCACCTTTTGTAGTGGGATTCCAGCTTTTAATGTTACTACTTTATCAATTACCGATAATATACTAAAATTATTATTACCAAATTCATCAACCACCGCCGAGATTTGATACATTGCAGTATCACTGCATCCATCGCGTAAAATTACCGAGTAAATTTGAGTGGATTTTTCTTTAAACAATTTTGAAAATCCTTGGGTCCCGTCCAACCATGTCATTTGGGTTTTTAAAGGTTTTCCTCCTGATGATTTAAAGAAAATCAATGAATCCTGTGGGCTGCATTTTTGCAAGCTTTTTGGGGTTATATCCAATTTGGCAAGTACAACAATCGTAGTTGTATCTTTTTCTATAAACTGGCAACCATCTTTAATTACTGCAATGTAATTGAACTTTCCGGGAGTCTTTGGGTCAAGGGCTACAGGATTGGAAAGTAGGGCCTTGTTAAACTCCCACCAGATTTTTTGTGTCCCTTTTTTACCACCAGAAAAAGTGGAATAAAAAATATGATCCTGACCAAAACATAAAGTAGTATCTGCTGCAGCTTTAATTTTAGGAAGTTGCCAAACATCAACCCAAACGCTATCTGCTGTGGCCAGTAAGGTGCAGTTGTCTGTTAAAATTGCTTTTTCCCAAATACCAATTTTTGTACTATCTGTTTTTAAGTCACCAGGGGTGGTAAAGCGACTCCAATCAATCCTGTAAGTAGATTGGTTGCCTCCGCTACAATTAACTGATGTATAAAATGGAATATTATGACAAACGGTATCCGCTGCCACTACTTTTAAAGTCAGTGGCAATCTCACGTTAACTTTAATAGAATCGTTAATTATTTGATTGGTGCAACCATCTTTAAAATTAATATAATACGTTCGAGTCAACTTAGGATTAACAATTATTGTGGAATCACTTTGTTTGGTGTCCCATAAAAATCTATATCCAGCACTTTTTCCACCAGTGGCATTTGCTTTCAACAGAGTAGTTTGCCCAATACAAATTGTATCGCTTATAGAACTGAGCTGCAGTTTAAGATAAGGCAACACTTTTACGACAATACTATCTTTAGGAATTGTGACGGAACAACTATCGGTAAGGGTTATATAATAAACGGTTGTTTTGTTGGGCCAAATTTTATGTTGTGCTAACACTGGCAATCCATTATTCCAAAGAAATTTATATTTACCATTACCTCCTTTAGCCCAAGCTTTTATAATTATAGGGGTTCCCGCACAAATAGTTGTATCGGCTGAGGTAAAAAGTTCTAATTTCGGTCTTACCACTATATCGATGGAATCCTTTAAACTATCTACTGAACATCCGCGGTCGTTAAGTTTAAAATAATATCGGGTAGTGGTATCAGGTTTTACAATAATCCAATCCTTTTTGGAACTAACTCCCGGACCAGTCCATAAATATTGATACCAAGCCACATTACCTCCAGTAATTTCAGGTTTTAAAGTATAAGTTTTTCCTAAACAAATGGTGTCAAAATCAGACCAGTTAATTGATAGTCTTGGCGCCACTGATACATTAATTCCTGGATATCCAGAACTACTATAGTTTGTTACACAACCGTTTCTTGCACTCACGGCTGTATATTGGTTTTGATAGGTTGAAAATTTAGTGAATTTTATAAAAGGTTCATAACTTCGTTTGATATATGTAAAAGGGTCCATTGTGATATTATAATTATAAAACCAACTAACGTATGGTTTCGAAACCGATTTAATGTTATAAATTTTCAAGGTAAAATTAGCATCCATGCAACCTAGGGTATCTTTTGGTATTGTAAAACTGACCATTCCTGTATCAATTTCCACTTTAGCCTCTTTAGTGTAAACCCTCCCTTCACATGCGTTGTAATATACCCTTCGGTATTTCCATCCGTTTTGGGAAAAAGTTGGTTTAATCAATAATAATGTATCTGAAACTCGACCATTAAGTGTTCCCCAATTTTTCCCATTATCTAAGCTTCTTTGCCAAGAAGTTATAACAGTGGCAGTTCCTGTAAAAGTAGATTTAAGAACCATGTTTGTATTTTTACAACCTGCTGTATCCCATAAATTTAAGCTAATTTTAGGTGGTTTGGTTGCTGATGTTGGAGTAAAACTACTAGCCACCATCCGTTGACTTTCACCTCCCGATTTAGAAATACTGCTTAAAGAAAACCAATAAGCTAGACCATTATTTAATGGTCTTACTGTAAAAAAAGTATCTGTACCTGCATAAATAGTTTGCATCTCTCCAACCTTGAGTTGAAATAATTTATAAGAAATGGCATCCTTTTGTTTGGGCCAACGAAAATGGACCTGACTATCACAAATTACTCCAATTAAACTTGAAGGAATTTTATAAATTGTAAATGTAGTATCGCTTTGGTCGACATAACTTCCTAAGGTAATTTTCATTAATGCCTTATTGGTATTAATTGTATCAGCCGAAGCATTCCAAACAAAATATTTTTGACTAATAGGTACAGAACCCACAATAGTTTGCCAGGTGGCGCCCTTATTTTCAGAGTATTCAATTTTTGCATTTCCTGTTAAATTATAAGCATCCCATCGGATGGTTTGGGCAACTCCCGATGAAGAAGGAGGGGGAAACGATTCTTGCCCATTGGGATAAGTAATCGTAACACCAGTATTTACAATATCCCAAGTTAGCGAATAATTCTGAAATGAGGTGGTAACGCGTTTGCCTTTCACTAAAATAATTAGCCTTCCTGATGGTGGATTATCAATTGTTACTTGTTCTATATTATTAAGACTATCCCTACCTCTTTGAGCTACAGCATTATGGGTTACAGTATCCAACACCCAAGGCTTATAAACAGTCCCTAAACTGTCGATTAAAGACAAATCCAAATCATTTATTAAGCAAGGTTTCGCTGGTATTGTGGCAGCTTTATCATTCCAACATAACATTATTTTCAGTTTATATAAGCCCTTTGGAATTTTCAAAGTATCATAATCTGAATTATTTTGTTTTACTGAATCCAATTTGAACGATTTGGAATCTACAATCTGAATAGCCCTACGTCCGTTAATTCGCCCGAAACCATATCTAAAATCTGGACCTGCATTACCAATATCATCTGCTGAATTAGCCATGAAGTTCTTTGCTAAATGAGCATCAGGTAACGTATTATATTTTCGTTTATAATATTCATAAATAAGAGCAGTAGTTCCGCTAGCACCCGGGCAGGCCATACTTGTCCCACTCCATCCCCCTTGATAAATATTACCTTGAAGAGTACTGTAAACATTAACTCCCACTGAACTTACTTCAGGTTTTAATCGGCCATCACGAGTTGGGCCACAACTGCTAAAACCCGCATCGCCATCCAAGTCAGTAATAGCGGCCACTGCCATTGTATTTTTTGCACATTGAAAACCACTGTTAACAGTTTTAAAACCACCTGAACGGCAATTATCACCTCTCGAGTTTCCGGCTGCAAACACATGTAATAGGTTTGGATATTTTTCAACTGTCAAATCCATTTCACGGCTGATTTCATCATAATTTCCACGCAGCACACAAGGGTCATCTGCAGCACCATATGCATATGAATTCTGAGTTAGCGTATATCCATATATTGGATAGCAGGTATCCATTTCAACTGGAATATCATCATTAAAATCCCAACTGTAAATTTTGGCATTTGGTGCCATTCCTTTGGCAAAAGGCTCAATATTTCCTGCTCCAGCCATTGTACCGCAAACATGTGTTGCATGGCTACTAACCCCAGCTTTTTTAATAACTGTTAGCCTATAATTAAAATCTTCGTGACTACCCACATCACCACCATCCCATTCTCCAATTTTTATTCCTGCGCCAGTAAGTCCTTTACCGGGTCTACTATTATCACCAATTACATTTGCACGATGGTTGCTACGCTCCACTAAATTAAACGCTTCCAATTTTTCATAAGTCGGCTCAGCCCAATATATTTCTTCTATCTCTAATAATGGAGAATAACTAGGTTTTGCTTTTACATAGATAGTTTGAAAACCTTTATAAAACCTTAAAACCTCAAACCCTTTTTTTTCTATGCTTCTCAGAATTTTAGAAACATCAGCGGTTTCAAAATAAACAAGCTTTATTACACTTACTGAACGATTAGCCCAACTAGCTAAATCCGTCTTCATAGGCGAGGTTATTTCTAAAATACCTGAAACATTTTTGGGAATTATCTTTAAATCAAAATTGGAAGGAATTGCAGCAAAAAAACTATTATCGGGCAAATAATTCAAAAGTTTAACTCCTGTTTTTTCATAAAAATCGTCTGTATTTGGTAAAGTTTCAAATTGAAAAATAGCGAAAGGTTTGTTTTCTTTAAGACTTATTTTATCAATGGCTATAGGAAAATAATCCCCTGATTTAAGATGAACAGGGTGAAGGGTTTGTGCTGAAACAAAGTTTAAAATAAACCCAAAAATTGTTAGTAGAATAAATCTCATCATATCCAATTAGGTTTCGAAGATAAATAAATCAACCAAGCTTTCTTATTATTTCAATTTATTGTTGAAAAGGTATTTATGAAAGACAATTACTGAAAAAATGTCTTGACCAAACCAAAAGATAAAAAATAATTATTAGTTGGGATTTTAGAATCGTGGTTAAATTCCATGGTATAAGAAGTTTCCGCCAACCAATAATCGGTTATATTATAAAGAACTCCAAAAAAAAGTCGGGTTCGGTTGAAACCCTTTTCGTAATACATACCATCAAATTTAAAATAGGTTTCTTCCGCTATATAAGGAACTAGTTTTTTAAAATGCTTGTATCTAAGTGTTACTTTATTTCGTAAATAAAAATCACGAAGTCGGTTTCCTTGAGGGTCAGCATTAAAATCTTTGAACTGCATATCACCCAAAAGTCGATCAAACAATACAAATTCGCCCATTTTTTTCCGGTATGTAAAATACCCTTCAAACTGGTGACGATAACTGTAAGATGGATCTAAACGCTTTTTATTAACATAAATATAGTTTCCTGTAAATCTAAGGTTGCGACCAATCCTATACAAACCCCCTATATCAAAATAGGAATAGGCATAAGTACTCGCATTTTCAATAAATCGGGTTTGGTGCTGCAAATGAACCATCCACCTTTTATTAATTGGAGATTCCATTTCAAAATTTAACCACAACTGAAAATCCTTCTGCGATTTTTGGGCTAATGAATTTAGTTGCAATATAAAACTGAAGACAAATAATAAAACTAACTTTTTAATGGCCATTTTAATCCACTACAATAATAGTATGTAAACTCAATATTAATTTATTGTTACATTTAATTTAATATTGCGTGTATAATTTTTCGAAAACCTTGATGAATAAATTTAAGTCACTTCTATTATTAGCTTGTTTTAACTCCATTATATCCTATGGTCAATGGAATATTAGCCCAACGATTAATACACCTGTTTCAATTGCATCTAAAGGTCAAGGGGATATTCACGCTGCAATTGATGGCAATGGCGGAGCAATTTTAGCTTGGGATGATAACCGCAGCAGCGCAACTAATGCCTCCGATATTTATGCCCAAAGAATGGATAAGAATGGAAAAGCGAAATGGGCGGCAAACGGAACAGCAATTTGTACAAATGCTGGCAACCAAAAATCTGTAAATATCATTGACGCTGGAAACGGAAGTGCCATCATAACTTGGGAAGACGAAAGATCTGGAAATTTAGATATTTATGCCCAAAAAATAGATTCTAACGGAGCAACTTTATGGGCTGCAAATGGTGTGGCAATTACTACTAAACTTACAGCGCAGAAGAACCCGAAAATTATAAATGATAATGCCGGAGGTGCCATAATAGTTTGGGAAGATTCAGTCAATTTTTATTATGATATTTATGCTCAACGAATTAATAATTCGGGGACAGTGCAATGGACAGCCAACGGAATAATAGTATGCAATGCTTCTAATTTCCAGATCAACGCTAAACTGGATATTGACGGTGCGGGCGGCGCTATAATAGCATGGCAGGATAAACGAAACAATAACGACTATGATATATATGTTCAACATTTGGATGCATCCGGTTCTGCTTTATGGAAATCAAATGGCGTTGCCATATGTACTTCTATAAACACGCAAAGTAATCCACGCATTGAACCTGATGGAAGCAAAGGAGCAGTTATAGCATGGGTTGATAAACGTAATGGAGCAGATTATGATGTATATGCACAACAAATTAACTCAAGCGGAAAAATTGGTTGGACTGCAAATGGAGTTGTAATTTGTAATGCATCGGGTAACCAATCGGCAATAGATTTAAAATACTTGGGAACCACTGCGGCCATTGTTTCTTGGAAAGATTATAGAAATAATAGCTATCAAATTTATTCCCAAATGATAGACCTTCAGGGAAAAACATTACTTACAGCCAATGGCGTATTATTGTCTCATGGCATTCAGGCAATAAATCCCAATGCCATTTCAGCTGGACAAGGGGCCGCTATTATTGTCTGGCAAGATTCTACTTCTGCAGGATGGGATATAAAATCTCAAAAAATAAGCAAAACAGGAAGTATTAAAAATATAAATACAGAAACTACCGTGTGCAATGCCGCTGATGACCAAATCAATGCCACTAATGCCTCCGACGGACAAGGTGGGGCAATCTTTGTTTGGGAAGACCATCGCAATGCAACAGATTATGATGTGTATACCCACCATCTCGATAGTTCGGGTCTAAGTAATGCTCCTGCATATATTAAATTTCCTCAAATTTATAAAACATTTTGCTATCCTAATCCGATTATAAACGGACACACGTCTTTAACAGTTATTAGTAAAAACAATCCCAATCAGGTTGTTAAAATTTATAATACTCTTGGAAGTTTATTACTAATTGAAAAAACAGATAGTGAAGGAAAATGTATGGTTAATGTAAGTGGCTTGGATAATGGAATTTATTATTTCAAAATTGAATCCATTGATAATTCAACAGCAGGCAACTTTTTGATTGAAAAATAAGATTCAGATGAATAAAAATATAATTTTAATATTTACTTTTTTAATCACTTTTGCTTTTTGTAGCTGCGAAAAAACACCCGGAGAGGGAGGAAATGCAAGAATAAGAGGCAAAATTTGGGTAAAACAATATGACCCTTTTTTTACAATTTTACAACAAGAATATTACGGTAAGGACGTGAATGTAGAATTAACATTTGGCGATAATGTATCACCTGACCAAACTGTAAAGACTAATTCCACTGGTGATTTTGAATTTCAATATTTACGAAAAGGAAAATATAAAGTAACCCTTTATAGCCAGGTTTTTAGAGATACTATTAACCCGTCAGGACTTGTTACAATTGATAAAACTATTACTATCAATGGACGAAAGGAAATATTAGATATAGGCACTTTTATTATTCAAAGATAAAGACTTATGTATCGATTATTTTTCATAATTCCTTCCTTTTTACTTTTATCACTTCCAACTATTGCTCAGAGCAAAAAAGAAGTTAAAAAAAATAAAATAAAAATTTCGGCAGTTGCAAAAACTGAAGAGGGTAAAACAATTAATGAAAGTAAAACCGTTTATGATAAAAACGGAAACGAAATCGAAACCATTGATTATACGAAAGAAGGGTCTGTAAAATCTATTAACATGCTTAAGTATAATAACGAGGGGGATGAAATTGAAGACCTAGAATATAATGGCAAAAATGAATTGGTTGAAAAAAAAGTATCCAAATACAATATGCTAGGGGAAAAAACAGAAGAAGATTTTTATGACGCCGACAACAAACTAACTAAAAAGAATATTTACACCTACGATAATAAAGGATTAAAGACACAAAAAACAACCTACGATGCACAAGGAAAAGTGCTTACAATTAAAAAGTTCACCTATATTTTCAAATAATTGAAGAATACAAATTCCATATTACAATCTTACGATTCCATTACCTTACGGGAAATGGATAAGGTTAAATTAATGGATAGAATGGATACCAAATTCACCTTTTCATTTGATAACCTTGCATTAATACTTCAAAAAGTAAAACCATTTTATAAAGTATTAAATATTAACGAAACTTTAATCAGCCGTTATCAAACTCTATATTATGATACTGCCGATTTATATTTATACAATCGTCATCATGCAGGTCAACTTAATCGTTATAAAGTTAGACACAGAACCTATGTTGAAAGTAATCTTGGGTTCTTAGAAGTTAAGTTTAAAAACAATAAAGGCCGAACTCTAAAACAAAGGATCAATAAAATGGAGGCCCAAAATACTTGGGATGGGGATTCAGAAGAATTTTTAAAGCTAAAAACACCCTTCGACCCAAAGACACTTGTGCCAATTTTATGGATAAACTACAACAGACTTACATTAGTAAACAAAATAAATGCTGAAAGGCTTACAATTGACCTGAATTTGGAATTTAAAAAAGATGGAAAAGATCAAGTATTCCATAATTTAGTAATTGCCGAGGTAAAACAAGAAGGTAAATACCCATCCCCATTTCTTCAGATTATGAAGGAAATGCATATTCGCGAAGGTTCAATCAGTAAATACTGTATGGGTGTTGCTTTGAGTATTCCGAATGTAAAATTCAATAACTTTAAATCCACATTATTAACCCTTAAAAAAATAATTAACATATGATAATACTGCAAATTGCAAATGATGAATCCGTAACTTCAGGCGTATCGGCTCTGTATAAAATTATTTCAAAAATTGGCTGGAGAATGCTCATAGATCTGGCGTCAGTATTTGTATTGGTCCGGCTTATTTATTATCCTAATTACAAGCATCGTGAACTATTCTTTACCTTTTTTATTTTCAATATCATAATATTCCTAATATCCTTTTTACTTAACAAGGTCGAATTATCGATGGGAGCGGCCTTTGGGTTGTTTGCTGTTTTCAGCATGCTAAGATACCGAACCGAAGATATTTCAATTAAAGATATGACGTATTTGTTTTTGGTAATTGCGATTGGTTTGGTGGCAGCAGTTACCAAAATTAAAGGAGCAAGTGATTTTTTGGAATATGTATTTTTAGGGGGTATCAATATCACACTGCTTCTAATTACTTTTTTATTAGAAAGCAAAATTTTAATGAAAAAAGAATCCACCAAAATTATCTTCTACGAAAATATCCTTTTAATAAAAGCAGACATGGGTGAAGAATTGAAGGCTGATTTGAGCGAACGTTCCGGTTTAAAAATCCACCGATATACCATTCAGAAAATTGATTTTTTGAGGGACTCAGCTCAGATAAAAGTATATTATTATGAGGAATAATAAGAAAATAGTTATTCGTTTTTTGCACCAAATAAACAACCAATATTAAGGTTATCTAATACTCTAGAAAGTTCCTCATATTAATTTTCCCCTAGCTATTTTATAATTAGATTTAAAAATCTAATTTCGCGGCAAAATTCACAGTTACAATAACACATGTCAAATAAAGGAAAAATCGTTCAAATTATCGGTCCAGTTGTGGACGTTAGCTTTGAAGGTGAAGGTTCAAAACTTCCCAAAATTTATGATGCCCTATACGTTACCCGTGATGACGGAACCCGTATTGTTTTTGAAGTTCAGCAGCATTTAGGTGAAAACCTAGTTCGTACAATTGCCATGGATTCATCCGAAGGATTGCTACGTGGAATGGAAGTAGTGGATACCGAAGGAGGAATAAAAATGCCGATTGGTGAAGGTATTCGCGGCCGCCTTTTGAATGTGGTGGGTGAAGCCATTGACGGAATTGGTGAATTGAGCAACAAGGATGGACGTAACATCCATCAAGATGCGCCAACTTATGACAAACTTTCAACTCAATCTGAGCCATTATATACGGGTATTAAAGTAATTGACCTTTTAGAGCCTTACGCAAAGGGTGGTAAAATTGGTTTATTCGGTGGTGCCGGAGTTGGTAAAACAGTTTTGATTATGGAACTTATCAATAACATCGCTAAGGCTTACGAAGGTATGTCAGTATTTGCAGGTGTTGGTGAAAGAACCCGTGAAGGAAATGACTTGTTGCGTGAGATGATTGAATCAGGCGTTATAAAATATGGCGAAGAATTTCAAAAAAGCATGGAAGATGGTGGATGGGATTTGAGCAAGGTTGATAAAAAAGAATTAGAAAAATCACAGGCGACTCTAGTTTTCGGACAAATGAACGAACCTCCAGGAGCCCGTGCACGTGTAGCTTTGTCAGGTTTGGCAATTGCTGAATATTTCCGTGATGGCGATGAGCAAAGCGGTGGAAAAGACATCCTTTTCTTTATTGATAATATATTCCGTTTTACTCAGGCAGGTTCTGAAGTATCGGCTCTTTTAGGTCGTATGCCATCAGCGGTAGGTTACCAACCAACTTTGGCTACGGAAATGGGTGTAATGCAAGAACGTATTACTTCTACCACTCGTGGTTCTATCACATCTGTTCAGGCCGTTTATGTACCTGCGGATGATTTAACTGACCCTGCTCCTGCTACAACATTTGCCCACTTAGATGCCACTACAGTATTGAGTCGTAAAATTGCCGAGTTAGGAATTTATCCTGCGGTAGATCCATTGGATTCAACATCACGTATCCTTAGCCGCGATATTTTGGGTGATGCCCATTATGATTGCGCTCAAAACGTTAAACAACTTTTACAACGTTATAAAGAATTGCAGGATATTATTGCTATTCTTGGTATGGACGAATTATCTGAGGAAGATAAACAAGCCGTTCACCGTGCTCGCCGTGTTCAGCGTTTCTTGTCTCAACCATTTTTTGTGGCCGAACAATTTACCGGTTTAAAAGGAGTTTTGGTGGAAATAAACGACACCATTAAAGGATTCAATATGATTATGAATGGTGAATTGGATCAATATCCTGAAGCTGCCTTCAACCTTGTAGGAACTATTGAAGATGCAATAGCAAAAGGCGAAAAAATGTTAGCCGAAGCCTCTAAATAATTATGCAACTAGAAATTATAACTCCCGATAAATCCTTATTTTCAGGTGAAGCCGTTTCAGTTAAATTTCCTGGAACCGGTGGAAAATTTGAAACCTTGAACAATCACGCCAACATTATCTCAAGTCTTGAAGCTGGAACCATTGTTGTTAAAACAAATGAAGGCAGCAAAGAATTTGAAATAACAGGTGGTATTGTTGAATTTTTGAAAAACAAAATTATTGTTCTAGCCTAAACGCTAATTCTTAAGATATAGTGAGCCCTTGGATTTTTTTTCAAGGGCTTTTTTTATGAAATCCCTTTGAAGGGTTAAATCACCAAGCAACTTATAGAATAACACAGCTAAAGTTATTTAAGGTAACATATCCAATCTTATTAAATATAATTCTTTGCTATTCTTACCAAAATCATAACCTTTGAAACTCCATATGAAAAAATACCAAATCATTATTTACGGCTCTTATGGCTACACCGGCGAATTAATCGTAGAGGAAAGTTTATCTAAAAATTTTTCAATTTTATTGGCGGGTCGCAATGAGCAACGATTAAAAATTCAGTCGGAGAAAACAGGCTATCCCTACAAAGCTATTGATTTAAATCACCACACGGCTTTGGTAGAATTATTAAAAGAAGGGGAAGTTTTGGTAAATGCCGCTGGACCTTTTAAAAATACAGCTTCGCAAATGGTGGAGGCATGTATTGAAGCCAAAACCCATTATCTAGATATTAACGGAGATATCTCGATTTTTGAATTGATAAAAACCTATGGTTATAAAGCGAAATATGCAGGAATCATGCTAATGTCAGGGACTGGTTTTGATGTGGTACCAACAGATTGCATAGCGGTGAAATTAAAAAACAAAATGCCAGATGCTATTAGTTTGAAAATTGCGTTTGCAAATATTGAAGGTGGCGTTTCCCATGGCACCGCAAGCACGGTAGCTAGCCGTTTGGGCGAAAAAGCAGTAAGACGAGTGGATGGAAAATTAGTTCCAATTGCCTTGGGCAAAAATGGAATGTGGATAGATTTTGGTGAAAAGAAATTATTTGCGATGAGTATTCCATGGGGCGATATTAGTACAGCCTATGTTAGTACAGGCATTCCAAACATTGAATCGTTCATGAGTGTGAAGCCAAAGGTTTATAAAGCTTTAAAATTTCAAGGTTTGGTAAATTGGTTATTGAAAACGCAAGTGGTTAGAAAAATTATCCAAAAAAAGATTGATTCAAAACCGGCCGGACCAAATTTTGAAGAACGTAAAAAATCATATTCATTGGTGTGGGCCGAAGTAAAAAATAAAAAAGGTGAAACATTATCTGCCCGTATAAAAACACCCGAAGCCTATAATCTGACTGCAACAGCAAGTTTATTAATTGCAGAAAAAGTTTTAAGTGGAAACTTTCAACCCGGTTTCCAAACACCAGCCAAAACCTATGGTGAAAATTTGGTGTTTGAGATTGATGGGGTGAGGGAGATTTGAAATTATTATTTGCCCTGATTGGGTAGCCCCTAAGGGGCAAAACATTTTGAATGTGTTGAATTCTACAAACAGATAGTCGCTAAGCGACATTTATCATAGAATTTTCAATAACTCTTTAAATTCCTATTTCCATAAATCTTTCCTCCTACTCTATTTTTCCATCTTAAAACTATCTACCTTCGCGGATTGTTAAAAAAATAGTGTCGAATACCAAAGTAAATAAACGTGCAGAAAGTGAGAAAGCTTCAAAATTAGAAGTTTCTCAAACCCAAAATCAAAGCAAATCTTACCCCAATCCATCAATAGATATCATTGGGGCAAGAGAACATAATCTAAAAAACATCAACCTCTCCTTTCCTCGAAATAGCCTGATTGTATTTACTGGGCTAAGCGGCAGCGGCAAATCTTCCTTGGCTTTTGATACTATCTATGCCGAAGGTCAACGCAGGTATATGGAAAGTTTTTCGGCCTATGCTCGTCAATTTATTGGCGAAATGAAACGTCCCGATGTTGACAAAATAGATGGACTCAGCCCGGTTATCAGCATTGAACAAAAGACGGTAAATAAAAACCCGAGAAGCACCGTGGGAACTATTACAGAAATTTACGATTTTCTAAGATTGTTGTATGCCCGTGCCGGTGAAGCCTATTCCTATTTAACGGGAGAAAAAATGGTAAAGTTTACTGAAGAACAAATTATTGAAACGATACTTCAAAAATTTGAACTTAAACGCACCGTTATTCTTGCACCTTTAATTAAAGGAAGAAAAGGACATTACCGCGAATTGTTTGAGCAGGTAATAAAAATGGGTTATAGTAAAGTACGCATTGACAATATCATTACCGAAATAAAACCCGGAATGCAATTAGATCGTTATAAAATTCACGATATAGATATAGTAATCGACCGAATTGAAGCCGATAATAGCAACAAAACCCGTATCACTGAATCTGTAAGAACCGCTTTAAAAGTAGGCAAAGGGGTAATGATGGTTTGGGATATTGTAGAAAATGTGACCCACCATTTTAGTCGTTTTTTAATGGATGCTAAAACTGGCTTGAGTTATGACGAGCCACAACCTAATTCCTTTTCGTTTAATTCGCCTTACGGTGCTTGCCAAAGATGCGATGGTTTAGGAACAGTTTCAGATATTGAACTGGATGTGATTATTCCGGATAAAACCAAAAGTATAAATAAAGGAGCCATTTTACCTTTGGGCGAGGTAAGAGAAAACTGGACATTTACCCAATTAAGAGCTATTGCAAAAAAATACAAATTCAGTTTGGCCGACCCCATAAATAAACTTTCGGAAGAAGCCATGGATATCATTCTGAACGGAAGTGATGAAAAATTTGAAGTTGAGTACACATATGGAAGTGGCGCCAAACAAACTTTTCAAACTACCTTTAAAGGCATAAGCACCATGCTACTCACTTCATTTAATGAAAAAGGTACTGATGCTATGGCCGAGTGGGCCGAAGAGTATATGAGTATGGTGGATTGCCCTGAATGTGGAGGCGCAAGACTAAAACAGGAAGCCCTTCATTATAAAATAGGTGGTAAAAATATTTCAGAACTAAGCCGCATGAACATTGGTGAACTAAATGATTGGCTAGAAAATGCTCATACTTTATTAAACGAACGCCAAACCATTATTGGTTCTGAAATTATTAAGGAAATTTTAGCACGAGTTAGTTTTTTATTGGGCGTTGGGTTAGATTATTTAAGTATTGACAACCCGGCCCGAACATTAAGTGGCGGAGAAGCTCAACGAATTAGATTAGCTACACAAATTGGCTCAAAACTGGAAGAAGTTCTTTATATATTGGATGAACCCAGTATTGGATTGCATCCACGTGATAATGAAAAATTGATTGAATCATTAAAAGCATTGCGCGATGTAGGAAATACTGTTTTAGTGGTGGAACACGATAAGGATATGATGATGCAAAGTGATTACGTCGTGGATATTGGCCCAAAGGCAGGCAAATACGGTGGCCAAATAGTGTTTGCAGGCACGGCAGAAAACTTTTTGAAATCAGATACTCTTACTTCTGGTTATATCAACGGTCATTTAAAAATTGATTTACCTAAAAAAAGAAGAAAAGGAAATGGTAAATTTTTGGAGCTAAACGGTTGCACAGGCAATAACCTTAAAAATGTAGATATAAAGATCCCCTTGGGTTTGTTTGTAGGGGTTACAGGCGTTTCAGGCAGTGGGAAATCATCATTGATTAATGAAACACTTCATCCAATTTTAGGCCATCACGTTTACAAATCGCATAAAAAACCGTTGGCTTATAAGTTAATTAAAGGATTGGAGCATATTGATAAGGTTATAAAAATTGATCAATCGCCCATCGGAAGAACACCACGAAGCAATCCGTCAACCTATGTTGGATTTTTTACCGATATACGAAACCTTTATGCTGAATTACCGGAGGCAAAAATCAGAGGTTACAAACCTGGCCGTTTTTCATTTAACGTAAAGGGCGGACGTTGTGAAACCTGCCAAGGTGGAGGAATGAAGGTGATTGAAATGAATTTTTTACCCGATGTGGAAGTGCCTTGCGAAAGTTGTATGGGAAAACGCTACAACCGAGAAACCTTAGAAATTCGCTTTAAAGGAAAATCTATAAGTGATGTATTGGATATGCCGGTAGATGAAGCCGTTGATTTTTTTGAACCAATTCCTTCAATTTACCGAAAAATTAAAGCTTTGCACGATTCAGGTTTGGGATATATTACATTGGGACAAAGCAGCACAACCATTAGTGGCGGTGAGGCTCAACGGGTCAAACTTGCTACAGAATTATCAAAAATAGGAACGGGAAATACATTCTATATTTTAGATGAACCTACTACAGGTTTGCATTTTGAAGACATCAAAAAATTATTAGAACTACTCAACCAGTTTGTGGAAAAAGGAAATACGGTATTGGTAATTGAACATAATTTAGATGTTATAAAAGTGGCTGATTACATTGTAGACCTTGGCCCAGATGGTGGCAAAAGGGGAGGTGAAATAATAGCTACCGGAACACCAGAACAAATTGTGACCAATAAAAATAGTATTACTGGGAAATTTTTAGCCTTAGAACTTTAGAAATTCTTCATTTCGTCATAACATACTAACTAACTTCCATCTTTCTTTGTAGTATCAAATCTTTTAAGCACTTTTGTTAAAAATATAAAAATATGAAATTTACAAAAATCTTTATATCCTTAATAGTGGTTAGTGTGTTCCTTTTAAATGCCTGTAAAGACAAAACACCTAACCCATCTAGTACCAAAACAAATACCCAAAAATTGGTTGCTTCTAATTGGTTGCTTACCAAGGCCACTTTTGTCCCCCCAATTGTAACTACTATCGGAACCCAAAATTTCACCTTTAATGAACTGTTTGAAATACCACTAATTGAAGATTGCCAAAAAGACAATCTAATTATTTTTAACGCCGACAGTTCAATGACCATTGATAACGGAGCGTTGAAATGTGGTACAGAACCACAAACTGCGAAAGATGGAAACTGGCGTTTTACAAATAATGAAACCCAAATTGAAATAACCAACTCTGCCTATTTTAGTTTAATAAATGCCAATAAAGTGATTATTGACCAAGTGGTAATTACAGATACAGAGATGAAAGGTGTAACTGATTATGTTTTTACTAATCCTATAACTCAAGTGGAAACTACATCTAAGATAAATTTTACGTTTACAAAAAAGTAATTTTTTCAAAAAAATTTTAAAAGGTTTGAGGATTAAATCCTCACCATTTTTATTTTAGATTTTAATATTTCAATTTATTTTACATTATTAATGAAGTTTATGATAATTTGATTGGTTAGAAAGTAACTTGGTATAAAATACTGAATAAAATCCCCATGCTTTATATTTTAATTATATCATTGTTGTCTAATATATAAAATATGAAACTTCAAACTTTAAATAATTTGGCTGAAAATCAGGGTTATCAAATACCTATTCAAAATTTCTGCGAACAAAATGGTTGTGTAAATAGTTTAGGCTATAATGTAGGATGTTGCTTTACCTTCAATTTCGAAATTACCTTAAAGCCATGCATTGGTAATGAAATTGATTGTCCATTAATACACTTTACAAAACCTTTTTCTATTTGCTGTTATTGCGGTACTAGCGGTGGTTCTAATGATTAAAAATAAATTATATGCGGATATTAATAATTATTCTAGTGTTCCTCTTTGGTTTGTTTATCAATGTATCGACTGTTTACGGGCAGAAACGGAATGTAGATTTACGAATAAGAATCATAGTTCTAAAAGATGGTGATTATATAAAATCGAATGGATTCATCACCTTCTATTACAGTGTATTTAATAAAGGTTCAGATAAGATTTTTAAATATGATAGCCTATATATTGACGGCAAAATTTATGATTCTATAATCAAACCTTTCCCTTTAATAATTCCTTTACAAAAAGATATTAATGTAAATGATTCTATAATAATGAGTTTTACTTATCCATATTCCAGCCCTAAAGATTACAATTATTTTTACATTTCGTTAAATGCACTACCTTTAAATAGGTCAGTAAATGGAATAATTCTGGAAAATTTAGAACAACAAAAGGACAATCGTATTTCTTTAAATAATCTAAAGTACCGATCCCCTACAAGCAACATTAGTAATATAGATAGGGATAAATTTAGCAAATTTCCTAACCCTGCAAGTGACTTGCTATACATTAAATTTGAAGATGAGTTAAAAAATATAAAGATTGGGATATCTGATATAAATGGACAATTAATTAAGGAATATTATTTTCATAGTAATAAAAGTTTAATATCTATTAACACTTCTGACTTTAATAACGGAGTTTATTTTATCACAATTGCTGATAACAACACACCAATATGTTCAAAATTAATAGTACTTCATTAATAGTCATACTTGCATCAATATTCCTAATTAATGCTAATCTTGATGCTTACGGACAAGCAAGGAAAATTGATGCAGCACTAGTTGTGCTAACTCCAAAAGCTGGAGATACCATCATTTCAAGAATAAAAGGCACGTATCTTTCCAAATTTATAATAAAAAATAACGGTCCCGATATTATCAAAATAGGAGATACTTATTCATTTGACATAACCTTTGGTAATGTTCAATATGGGTATTTTTTTAGTTATCCTTATCGAAATATACTATCGGGGGAACAAGACACCATTGAAGTACTTTTAAAAATGATTTGGGATACTGATAATAATACTACTTTTTGCGGCACATTGTACTTAGCGGGCTATAAAGCAGATAGTATTGAAAAAGAATCGAAAACAGAAATGATAAATAATAAGTTCTGCCAAAGTGTTTATCATGATTCAAGATTACAAATATTTCCCATAAATATAGGAAACATAACCATTTATCCAAATCCCACTTTGAATAAATTTAATGTAAAAATAGAAAAACCAGCAAAAAATATTTCAATTGAAGTGATTGATATTTTAGGAAATCTTATTAAAACGGTTGATACAAAACCATATAAATCTATTTATGAAATTGATTTATATAATACCAATTCACTTGCAAATGGGCTAGTTATCGTAAAGGTAAGGAACGGTAATTATGTCTGTAACAAAAAGGTATTTATTTCAGAAGGTCGCAGCAACCAATAGAAAAGGCTTGTATTTTTTCTTTGATTTTCTAACAGAAATCGGCAAGCAGGCGATTTCGAGCATTTCAAAAAATATGATTTGAATTTCAAGTTGTAATGATTACTTTTGCAGCCCTTTAACAAAAAAGATTCAAAAAACATGGTATTAAAAAATTATGAATCTGTAATCATACTAACGCCCGTATTGGCCGAAAAACAAATGCAAGAAGCCATTGCATCTTTTCGCCAATTGATTACAGAGCAAGGCGGAAACATTGTCCGCGAAGAAAACTGGGGATTAACAAAATTGGCTTATCCCATTGCTAAAAAAAGTACAGGTTTTTATCACATTTTCGAATTTCAAGCTCCAGGCACAATCGTTGCCAAACTTGAATTAGCGTATCGTCGTGATGAGCAAGTGCTTCGCTATTTAACTATTGCACTTGACAAGCATGCTGTTCTTTATAACGAACGCAGAAGCAAAGGTGAGTTTAACAAACCAAAAGTAATTAAGGAGGTAACAATATGAGCAAGGTAAAAAAATCATCAGCCCAAGACGACAGCTTTATTTTCAATAATTCACCACTGCAATTCAAGAAAAAATATTGCAGATTCAAAAAAAGTGGAATTAAATACATCGATTTTAAAAATGCAGATTTTTTAATGAAATTTGTAAATGATCAAGGAAAACTTTTACCTCGTCGTTTAACAGGAACATCCTTAAAATACCAACGAAAAGTGGCCGAAGCGGTAAAACGTGCACGTCATTTAGCTATCTTACCATTTATAGGCGATCAATTAAAATAAGGAGGAAATTATCATGAAAATTATTTTAAAAGAAGACATAAAAAACTTGGGACAAAAAGACGATGTAGTTGCTGTAAAAAACGGATACGGTCGTAATTTTCTTATCCCAACAGGTAAAGCTAGCTTAGCTACGGAATCAGCCCTTAAAGTATTGGCTGAAAACCTTAAGCAAAGCAAATACAAGCAAGATAAAATCAAAATGATTGCTACTGAATACGCTGAGAAATTGGATGGTACTACTATCGATATTCTTACAAAAGCAGGTTCAAACGGCAAGATTTTTGGTTCTGTAACAACTATCCAAATTGCTCAAGCCCTTAAAGACAAAGGATTTGATGTGGATAGAAGAAAAATTGTTGTAGATGATATTAAATTTTTGGGTGAATACTCTGCTATTGTAAACTTACATCGCGAAGTTTCTGTAAAAGTAAATCTGAATGTAGTTCAGGAAGCTTAAAATTTCAAAAGACTTTATAAAAAAACCGCTAAGAAATTAGCGGTTTTTTTATGTGCTGCTATTAAATTTTATTCATACCTCAAAGCCTCAATCGGATCTAATTTAGCAGCTTGTCGCGCTGGCATTATACCGGCCAAAAGACCGACAACCGTGCAAAGTACTATTGCTAAAATAATCCAAGCCCAAGGAAACACCATTGGCCCGCTAATCATTGAAGAAACAGCATTACCCACTATCAATCCTAATATTATTCCGCCAATACCTCCCAACTGACAAATAACAATTGCTTCCATTAAAAACTGACGGAGAATTTGACTGCGTTTTGCTCCTAATGCTTTTCGGGTTCCAATTTCTCGAGTTCGTTCTTTTACCGATACCAACATTATATTCATTAATCCAATGGCCGCACCAAAAAGGGTAATAAATGCTATGATATATGCTGCAACACTTACAAATGAAAGGCTGGAAATAAGCTTGGTTGAAAGTCCATCGCTCGACTGGAAATCAAAATTAGTAGCCATTTGGGGAGTTAAACCTCTTACGCTCCGGAATATTCCGGTGGCATAATTTTGAGCAGCCTCAAGCATTGTGTGGTCATCCACTTTTACCCCAATACTATAACTGCTACCTGGCTGATAAAACTTTTTATTAGCAGTGGTATAAGGAACTATAACTATTCTATTCGATCCAAAATCAAATGCCTGACCTTTGGATTTTAATACGCCAATCACCAAATATTTGGTACCGCCTGTAACTATTATTTTATTTAAAGCAGAAACACCTTTAAAAAGTTTTGTATTTAACTCCTCTCCAATTACGGCTACCTGAGACTCATTTTGCAAATCAGCCTCAGAAATATATCTACCTTCTCCTATCTGCTGCCCATTAATACTTAAATAATTTTCATCTGCACCAGTTATGTTAACATTGGGATTGCTTTTATCATAAGCAGATTTCACAACCGCCGACCCTGAGTAAGTTATGTAATTAGAAACAACGGCGGGAAATTTAAATTGTGCTTTGAAGTTTTGACATTGTTTTAAATCTATTGTTTTGAAATGTTTTCTCTCATGTTGATTAAAATCAACAAATGCACTTCCATTAATTATTGTAAAAGTATTGGTCCCAAGCAAACTGAAATTTTGAGTTATCGATGCTTTCATTCCGTCAATGGCAGTTAGCATTCCAACAAGGGCCATTATTCCAATGGCGATAATAAGGCAGGTAAGTATGGCTCTTCCTAAGTTTGCCTTTACCGCATCAATAGCAATTCTAATATCTTGAATGAATGACACCTTTATTGTTTTTTATTATTACACAAATGAAACCCTCAATTGGGCAAAGAAAAAAGATTTTTTAAAAAATTAGATTTAGAAGCAGTTAACTTCGATTAATTAGATTAGGCCGAAAATGAAACCCCGCATCCACAGGTTTCTTTAGCATTTGGATTTGTAAATGTAAATCCTCTAGAATTCAGGCCATCGGCATAATCTACCTGCATTCCAATAACATACATTATGTGTGCTTTTTCCATTACAATTTCGGCACCTTCTACATTATATATATTATCTCCTGGTTTAATATCATCAAAAGCTAATAAATAGGATAAACCTGAACATCCTCCCCCTTTTACCCCAATTCTTAACGCTTGACCAGGCTGAATATCGGTGCTATTTTTCAATCGTTTAATTTCTTCAATTGCAGCGGGCGTAATGGCTATTGGGCAATCATTAAGTATTTCAGTTGTCATAACTATTCACAAAATTAATGCAAAATCTTTGCAAAATGCAATAAGTTATTAGTTCGCAAAAATTACTACATTTGCCATCTATGTTATTTCTTCAGACCAATGCTTTTGATGTAATAGTTGATATACTAAAATTCATAATTCCTGCTATTATAGTTTTTTCAGCTACATATATAATGATGCGCCAATTTTTGGAGGAAGATTATAAAAAAAAACTTTTAGATATTAAGGAAAAAAATGCGGGAACAATTACCCCAATAAAGTTACAGGCTTATGAAAGGCTAACAATATTGCTTGAAAGAATTGCCCCTGATAATCTAGTTCTCATGCTTTCTCAACCTAGACAGACTGCTTCTGAACTTAGATTATTAATAATAAATCAGGTAACTGAAGAATTTAATCACAATATTTCACAACAAATCTATATATCAAGCCAGGCTTGGGAGTTAATAAAATTAATTCGTGAGCATGTATTAACAATTGTGGACGAATCCTATCATTCATTACCAAGCAATGCGAAAGGAACTGATTTAGGTAAAGCTATCATCAATGAGCTAATGAATCAAAAAAATCATCCCACTCGTGGAGGAATTGAGTTTCTTAAAAAAGAAATCGCTTTGGTATTATAATCTATACAAACGGATTGCTATTGACAATCAATTAACATTATAGTAATATTAAAAAACTTTCAAATTTATATACCTGTAATATTAACGTTTGTATTTCATGGAGACCATCAGTCTTAGTTACCCGAAAACAGGGATACGTATATATATATATATATATATATGTTATTCAAAACACATCTTTAATGTACCTGACTTGATAAGTGGACAAAAGGCCGCAAACCCTTATTTCACTATGTTAAAAATTTGTTAAAAATCAAGTATAAATAAATTTTTTTATGTGAATTTTTATTCAATCTTTACAGAATGATTTTAAGGGGTATTGGTTTATACCTAACCCATTGAAGTTTAATTAATTTCGAATATTACCACCTATGTCAGATACCTATATTGAAGTTTGGAACAATTGTTTAAAAATTATTAAGGATAATATCCTTCCTCAAAGTTTTAAAACTTGGTTCGACCCTATTAAACCACTTAAGCTTGAAAACAAAGTGCTTACCATCCAAGTGCCCAGTCAATTTTTTTATGAATGGATTGAAGAACACTATGTTAGTTTACTAAAAAAAACCTTAGAAAAGGAATTAGGCATCGGCTCTAAACTTGAATATAATATAATCATTGACAATAGCCAATCGGCTAATGGCAATCCATACACTATAAATGTTCCAACAAGAAACCAGCCGAAACATAAAAATGAAGTAGGGTTACCTATCAACCTGAACAATAATATCCGCAATCCTTTTATTATCCCTGGATTAAAGAAAATGAATATCGATTCACAACTTAATCCGGCATATACCTTTGAAAATTTTATTGAAGGAGATTGTAACCGCTTGGCTAGAAGTGCAGGATTTGCAGTTGCCAATAAACCTGGAGGCACTGCATTTAATCCATTGATGGTTTTTGGCGGTGTGGGTTTAGGTAAAACTCATTTAATACACGCTATTGGCAATCACATTAAAGCTATTTATGAAAAGAAAACAGTACTTTATGTTTCCTCTGAAAAATTCATAAACCAATATTATGACGCCTGTAAAAATGGCAATCACAATGATTTTGTAAGTTTTTATCAATTGGTAGACGTACTTATTGTTGATGATGTTCAATTTTTCTCCAAAAAAGAAAAAACACAAGAAATTTTCTTTCAAATTTTTAACCACCTACACCAATCTGGGAAACAATTAATATTAACAAGCGACCGCCCCCCTAAAGATTTAAAAGATTTAGATGAACGCTTACTATCTCGTTTCAAATGGGGACTATCAGCCGATTTACAAGTTCCAGATTTTGAAACTCGCATGGTGATTTTAGAGAATAAAATGTATCAGGACGGAATTCGACTTCCTAAAGAAGTTGTAGAATATGTGGCACACAACATTGACAGCAACGTTCGTGAACTTGAAGGCGCTTTGATTAGTTTATTGGCTCAAGCTTCTTTAAATCGCAAGGAAATCGATATTGAACTTGCTAAAAAAATGATGAAGAACTTTGTTAAGCATTCTTCACGTGAAGTTTCAATTGATTACATCCAAAAATTAGTAACCGAATTTTACGGTCTTTCTGTTGATCAATTGAAATCAAAAACCCGTAAACGTGAAATTGTTCAAGCCCGTCAAATATCTATGTATTATGCAAAAAGTATGACTAAAGCTTCATTAAAAAGCATCGGAACCTATTTTGGGGGTCGTGACCATTCAACAGTTATTCATGCCTGCCAAACGGTAAACGATTTGATAGATACAGATAAAAAGTTTAAAAACGATGTTGAAGAAATCGGGAAACGAATAAAGATTAATACATTCTAAAAATACAAACCCTGCTTCGGCGGGGTTTTTTATTCATTAATTTTTAAATAATTAGGTTGAATAGTTTAAATAATTACATTTGTTGAGCCAATGACTGAAATTCACAATTATTTTAAGGCTGAGAAAAATGAAAGTTTAGTATTTGTAATAGTTGGTGCAACTGCCATTCTTTGCGGATTTTATTTTCTTTTAGTAATAAACTCTAAATTCTTTAATGGTTTGAGCTGGCCTTTAATATTCATAGCCATTATTCAAATATTTGTTGGCATAATTATTTTTTTCAGAAGCCCAACTGATGAAAAACGGGTTACTAATTTTGCCCAAAACAGTCCTAAAAATATTAAAAACCTTGAAATAATTAGGATGGATAAGGTAATGACCAAATTTAAATTATATCGCTATGCAGAAATAGGTCTAGCCCTATTAGGGTTAATTTTATTTTTGGCTGCCTCACCAACAGGTTTTTGGAGAGGTGTTGGACTTGGTATAATTATTCAAGCCGGAATAATGCTTTTGGCAGATTCATTTGCAGAAAACCGAGGGCATCATTATTTAGAATTTTTAAAAGCCACTTTTGGAGAAAAAATTTAAAATAAAATTTTTTCTCCAAATTAACATATCCAATCCACATCACTTTAATACTACTTTTGCTGTCAAATGGAAAAAATAGCAATTGTTGGCGGTGGCCTTGCAGGTTCTTTAGTAGCAGTTTATTTGGCCAAACGGGGTTTTGACGTTCATCTTTTTGAAAAACGACCCGATATGCGGAAAAATAGAATTTCAGCCGGAAAGTCAATTAATCTAGCTCTAAGTGTTAGAGGAATAAATGCCTTAGAAAAAGCAGGGCTTGATACTCAGGTATTAGCAACCGGAATTGCGATGTCTGGCCGAATGATGCACACTAAATCAGGCGAACTTAATTATCAGCCTTATGGCAAGGAGGATCAAGCCATTTATTCAGTTTCGCGAGGATTATTAAATATTAAATTGTTGGAACTAGCGGATGAAATGCCAAACATCACTTTGTATTTCAACACCAACTGCGTGGATGCCAATTTACAAGAAGGTATCGCTCATTTTGAGGACGATAAAGGGACCCGTTCAGAATTTAAAGCCGACCGTGTAATAGGATCTGATGGCGCATTTTCAGCAATTCGGTATGAAATGCAAACCAAAGGTAGATTTGACTATTCGCAAACCTATTTGGATCATGGTTATAAAGAATTAAGTATTCCACCAACAGCTAATGGTGAGTTCCAATTGGATAAAAACTGTTTACACATTTGGCCTCGTGAAAGCTTTATGCTTATTGCCTTACCTAATCTTGACGGCACTTTTACTTGTACCTTATTTTTTCAGTTAGACGGACCATTAAGTTTTAATTCGATAAAAACACCAGCAGATTTGGACACTTTTTTTGACACTTATTTTCCTGATGTTAAACCATTAATAGCGGATTTACATCACGATTTTTTCAATAATCCTACTGGACAACTTTGCACTGTAAGATGCTTTCCATGGACCAACGGTAAAATGGCTTTGATTGGCGATGCGGCTCATGCTGTAGTTCCTTTTTACGGGCAAGGCATGAACTGTTCTTTTGAAGATTGTGTGGTGTTTGACGAAATGATTGAAAAACACTACCCCAATTGGGATTCCATTTATAGCGAATACCAAAAAGCCCGCAAACCCAATGCGGATGCCATTGCCAATTTAGCCTTGCAAAACTTTGTTGAAATGCGTGATTTGGTTGGTGATAAGGATTTTCTTCATTTTAAACATGTGGAGCATGACCTTGCGGAACTATACCCCGGCACCTTTCGTTCACAATACGAACTAACCACCTTTACTAACGAACCCTATAAATACGCATTAGAACAGGGAGCAAGAAACAGTGAAATGGTAAAAAAAATAATCAGTTTAGGCCTAGAGGATAAATTGAAAGACAAATCTATTATTCAGCCACTTTTCGATGAATATTTAAAATAAAACCATTTGAGAAAAAAATTCCTTTCTGATTTTTTCTTTATTCAGGTTATCAACCTGCTGATAAAACCAGTTTGGATTTTAGTGATTGACCGAAAGGTTCAAAATATACTACCCAACGAGGAATACGGAACTTACTTTAGTCTTACCGGTTACAGTTTACTGTTTATGATTTTGTTGGATTTGGGCTTAACCAACTATAATAACCGCAAAGTAGCCATTGACCGAGGTTTTTATAAAAACAATTTTTGGTCAATTATTGGTGCTAAAACGATTCTTACTGTAGCATTTTTTACTATTGCCACCATAGTGGGTTTAATGATAGGTTTTACTCCTACTGATTTTTTAATTTTCGGGTTGCTCGCCTTTAACCAAACACTTTTATCTTTCAATACCTATTTGCGTTCCAATATTTCAGCCATTCACCAATTTAAAATGGATGGAATATTGTCAGTAATCGACCGTTTGTTTGTAGTGCTTAGTTTGGGTGCAATAATCTGGACCAGCCTATTTCCACTTCAACTCACAATTTACACCTTTATATTGGCCCAAACCGTAGGATTATTTTTAACCTTTATCCTCTCTTGGTTGGCTAATAACAAGTATTTAGGCCAAGCTGAATTTCATTTTGATAAAACCAAAATTTTAAACCTTTTAAAAAAATCATTGCCTTATGCAGGTATCATTGCTTTAATGACGGTTTACACCCGATTGGATTCTGTCTTGATTTTAAAACTATTACCCAACGGAAGATTTTTAGCCGGAAACTATGCTATGAGTTACCGATTATTGGATGCCGGGGCAATCATTGGAATATTATTGGCGGGGCAATTACTGCCCTTATTTGCAGCCAATTTAGTAAACAAAGCAAGACTGCGTTCCATAATAAAATGGACTTCGATTATTGTTTTGGTTCCCGCAATTATAGCCACCCTATTGTGTTCAATCGAAGGTGATATTATCATGCAATGGCTGTATCCCGAAAAATATAAATATGCCGGTGGTTTGGTTTTTAGAATACTTATTTGGTGTATTCCGGGTATGGTCTTGGTTAATATTTTTGGAACATTACTTACAGCAGCCGGTGAGGTAAAACGAATTAATCAAATGGCCTTGGCAGCTTGTATTATCAATATTGCAGGTAATTTAATTTTAATTCAGTCCTTTGGGTTAAAAGGAGTTGCAATTACAGCCGTTATTACTCAGGTGTTTTTTGGGGTGATGTGCTTTTGGTGTGCACGATCACTTTACAGATAATTTTTCAATAAAATACGTTCCTCCAAAATAGGTAACCGAATCAATTTCACTACGGTTAAAATTATTGTAATGGTCAAAATCATGCGAGGTAATTGTTAAACTTTGTCTTCCAAAATGCCTTCCATTATTAAAGCAATTTGTTAAAAGTTCAGTCTTTGCAAAATTTTTAATTAATGTAATTTGAAGTGTGTCATTAATAAATGGTCTAATCACTTTGCCGTTTGAGGCATTTACCCCATTATAATAATCCAACATATTCTCTATTTTTTGAGGTTCATTGAGCAACCATTTAGCGTTAGGGTATTTCTCCATTTTAGCCATCAACTGTTTGCTTCCATCCAAGTCCAAAAAATGAGCTGGTGACAGTCCAAAAACTACATTCCAAAATAAAAGCATTAACGAAATATAAAACACAGGTTTGGTTGGAATATCAAAATTCAGAACCAACCAAAGCACTACTAATAATGGCAACATCACCATAAACTCAGCATTACCTACTGAATAAAAAGCAAAGCAGAATTGAAGTATAAATGTCCAAAAAACAGCTTTTGTAAACAAGTCAAATTCTGAGACCTGTTTGGTTGAATATTTTATGATAGTTTTTATACTTATAAAACCAATTATGAGAAAAGTAACTGGCAAAACAAATAATACAGGATTTGCCATCAAAAGCGGTTTCATATAGCCATGAACTTGAATAAAGGTTCTAATAAAACTTATCGGAGTCATTATTAAATTATTCAATCCGATGCTTGTATTTACTTGCCCTGCATACACATCGTGCAACACAAATTGCTTAATACCCGTTGCCGATTTTGAATAGTTATAAGCTATTAAATAAACCGATATCACCAATAATCCTCCACTTGCGAGAAAAACAAATGCCTTTTTAAAATTATAATTTGCCACTAGTGGAATGGCAAAACCCAAATACCAAAATCCATGAATTTGATGAAACAATACCCCTACCCCAAACCATAATCCTGAAACAATAAGGTAGCCGTTTTTTTGAAGCTTTAAATTTTTAATAAAATATAAAATACCCAACAATGAACAAAGTAGGGGTAAAATATAGGTTTCATTTTCTGTGGCGTAGCGCATCATTCCAAAACAAGAACCAACAAAAATTACAAAATAATAGGTGTAATTAATTTCAAGTTCCGTTAAAATTCTTTGAAAAATGAATAAACACACTCCTGCTACCAGAGCATTTACCAGCTTCATTAAAACCAAAGGCTGAATAAATAAAATTACTAAAAATAATAGTCTTCCAAATGGAACATATAATAAATGATGTGGCCAAACCATTTCGTGTCCCCATTTTATAGCAGAGGCATATGCATAACCATCAATCCCAGAATTGGCAGTAGGTAACAGCACATATAAAAGTGTTAAACCAACAGGAATAAGGAATGAAGCATTAAACTTTGTTTTGATAAATTTGACCATTTATAATAAAAATGTAATTTTAAACCTAGGTGCAAAATACACATTAATATAAAGCCGTTATTAATGCTACACCGTATTTTTGATATGAAATTACTATTTATTTTTCAATCAATATCAAATCGAATGCCTGAGTGGTCATTTACTCCTTAAGTGATAAAGTTCTCGCAGGCATTTCATATATTCGCGAACTATTTAACCTATGCCCGAAAACAAAGACCTTCTTCAGATAAAATTTACCGATTTAATGGCCTACGCCATCAAATGGCGTAAACACCTTTTAGTATTAGCAATTATTACCGTTGTGGCGGCGGCAGTTATTACCATGCCTTTTATTATTAAACCAAAATACAAAGCGGAGGTGATTTTTTATCCCACAACCATCAATTCTATTGGGAATGCTTTATTCACCGATTTAAATAAACGAGAAGCCGACCCACTAGCTTTTGGAGAAGAACTGGAAGCTGAAAATGCGTTGCAACTTTTGCAATCCTCGGCCATGACAGGCAGAATTGTTAAAAATTTCAAACTGATGAGTCACTATGATATTGACCCATCTGAAAATCAAGCCAAAACCAAATTGGCCAATAAATATAATAATAATATTGAATTCAGACGAACACGATATCTATCAATTGCTATCACTGTTTTAGATGAAGACCCAGTAATGTCAGCCAAAATTGCTAATGGAATTGCTGAAATTTATGACACAGTAAAAACTGAAATTCAAATGCAGTTGGCTCGCGAAGCTTTTGTAATAATTGAAGATGAATACCATAAAAAGGAAAAAGAGCTGACGGATATTCGCGATAATCTGAAACGGTTGGCCGAAAACGGAGTAACCAATTATGAAGAACAATCAAGAGCATTAGCAGAAGAAATTGCTAAACTGCAATCGAAAGGCGGAAGTCCTACACAATTACAAAAATTAAGAGATGAACAAGCTTTGTTATCTAAATACGCTGGTGACTTTTTATTTTATACCGAAAATTTAAAATTAGAATTGGATGCTTTAGATAAATTGAGAACCCGATATGAAAAGGCTAAGGTGGATGTTGATAAAACTATTACCCACAAATTTTTATTAACCAGTGCGGATGTTCCAGAAATTAAAGCCTACCCTATTCGCAAAACAATTCTTTTGATAAGCTTGTTTGCTACTTTATTCTTAGGATTTTTGGCCATTATTGTTCTCGAAAAATATAGAGAATATAAGGCCAATCAGCCCATTGAAGCATGACCGAAAAATTAAGCATAAAATGGTTTTATGCCATTGGTCTTGCTTTTTTAGCGTGTTTGTTAGCAGGAATTTATTTCGAAAATATCTATATAGCTGCTTTACCAGCTGCCATTTTATTCATTTGGTTGATAATTACCCAAACCAAGCAAATGCTTTTTTTTACAGTTTTTGCCGTCCCCTTAAGTATTCCTGTAAATGACATTGGAGGAGGCTTAGGCATGAGTTTTCCTACCGAACCAATTATCATTATCGTATTTTTTGGAGTTATTTTAAAACTCATGAACGGAGCCACATTTGACAGACAAATTTTGTTTAGTGGTCTTAGTATTATTGTTGGTTTAGATTTATTTTGGACGCTGATTACCTCCATTTCTAGTTCAATTCCATTGGTTTCCTTTAAATTTTTATTATCACGAACTTGGTACATTGTTATTTTCTATTTCCTTTTTGCCACCTTCTTTAAACAATCCAAAAGCATAAAATTGTTTATCTGGCTGTTAGGTGTTTCCATTAGTTTGTTGGCCGTATATACCATATACAATCATTCCAAAGGGTCATTTACCCGCGGTTTTGCTTATGCAGCCATGCAACCTTTCTTGCCCGACCACGGTATGTATGCGGCATTGGTAGCTTTTCTAATTCCACCTTTTTTTGTATTTGCTGTATGGGGGTTTCATTTAAAACAAGGAGTACCTGCTCGAATCACGGCTTTTGTAATCACACTTTTATTAACATTAGCTGTTATACTTTCCTACACCCGTGCCGCATGGCTTAGCTTGGTAGCTTCAGGGGTATTAATGGCTGCAATAATGCTAGGCATCCGATTTAGAACTATTGTAATTGGTATGGTAGCTGCGGCAGGTATATATTTTTATATGCAAACCGATATTCAAACCCAGCTATCGCGCAATAAGCAAGGTTCGGCAGATAATATTGAAGCACACGTTTCATCCATAAGCAATGTATCTACCGACCCCTCCAATCTAGAGCGTTTAAACCGCTGGAACTGCGCTTACCGAATGTTTCAGGAACGGCCTATCATGGGTTGGGGGCCGGGAACCTATGTTTTCCAATATGCTCCCTTTCAGGTGTCTAGCGAATTAACTATTATAAGCACACATTCTGGCGATTTGGGAAATGTACATAGTGAATATCTAAGACCATTATGCGAAACCGGTTTTACAGGAGCCTTGCTTTGGGTAATTTTGGTTTTATATACAATTTATTTAGGCTTTAGGGTTTACCGAAAAGCGCTTGATAATGAAACCCGTTTTCTAGCTCTGGCTTTGGTATCAGGTGTTACCACTTATTTTGTTCATGCTTTTTTAAATAATTATAGTGAATTTGATAAATTGGCTGTGCCAATGTGGGGTTTCATGTCGGCATTGGTGGCATTGAACGTTTATAAAGTAAATAATGATCTGGAAACGGTTTAAAAAAAACAAACTAGCATTGGGAGGTTTCATTTTTATGACCCTTTGCGTGTTGGTATCTGTTTTTGGGTATCTCATTATCCCCGATCATACACCCGATGTAAATACAATGTATCCAGATTTAGCTCTTAAAAAGCCTGGATTTAGCTGTGAGTATATAAAAATAAAAACCTCTAATCCTACTATCAAAACAAATCTGATTACAAAAATAACAACAGGATGGAACTCCCCCTATGATTTGGTTCCGATAGATTCGGTTTGGAGTAAAACGGATTCAGTTTATTATTTACCTTACGGAAACTCATTGGTTCAGACCATCCCTCAATCATTGCTTTACGATACCGCAGATTTTAAACTTTCCCGAACTAGCCTCATGGGAACCGACCGATATGGCCGCGACCTTTTCAGCAGGCTGGTAATAGGAGCCAGAGTATCTATTGCCGTTGGGCTGGTGGCAGTTATTATTTCGGTAATTATTGGATTACTCATGGGCTTACTAGCAGGCTATTACCGAGGATGGGTGGATGGATGGATTATGTGGCTCATAAATATTATATGGTCTTTGCCCACGTTGATGTTTATAATCGCATTAACATTTGCCATTGGCAAAGGGTTTTGGCAAATATTCGTAGCCGTAGGGTTAACTACTTGGGTTGAATTAGCTCGCATTGTGCGGGGCCAAGTGTTTTCCATACGCGAAATGGAATACATACAAGCCGCTAAAATTTTAGGTTTTAAAGATATCCGCATTCTGGTAAAACATGTTCTTCCTAATATTTGGGGTACCGTTATTATTATGTCGGTAGCCAATTTTGCCTCAGCTATTTTATTAGAAGCCGGCCTTAGTTTCTTGGGGCAGGGCTTGCAACCACCAACTCCCAGTTTGGGACAGATGATAAAGGAAAATTATGCCTTTATTGTGTTTGATGCCTCCCATTTAGCCATATTTCCGGGCTTAATGATTGCATTTTTGGTGATGAGCGTTAACTTTATTGGCAACGGATTGCGCGATGCTTTTGATGTGAATGAATAAATTTGGTCCACAATCACAAAATTTGCAAAAAACAATACAATAGATTTTGCATTTCCATGCTACTATATTATGCCAAGAAGAATCTTTTGAACGCACCGGAATTCACATCATCAATATTTCTAAAAACCAGAAAGATGCTGAATTTAACCCCAAGTTTTTTACTTAGATATAATCAAATCTTAATGCTTGATTATTCTTTTTATGTGAATGAATACTTTATGACACCATGCGACAAAAAAACTATTTGATGATTTGTATATTAGAATATATTTGTACGTATAAAAAGGTTACATATGGCAACTTTAGGTAAGTTGTAAACCTTTCTAAAAAAACACAATAAGCCCACTTCCACTATAATGAGAAGAGAAGAATTTATAAAATTATCTGGATTATCTGCAGCATCGGTTCTAATTTTAAACGGTTGTGATTTTTTCACTAAGAATGATAAAGCATTAACCTCCCATATAGGTGGCACTATCATCCAAAAGCCAAGGTTGGGTGAGGATATTTTCAATTACATCAAAAGAGTTAAGGGTGAATATAATGTCACACTTTACAGACAAATTTTAGGTGCCGCTAACGAGTTCAAAGAAGGTGACAAATCCTTAAACATATCAGCAGTTGATGATTTTTCAAGAGCCCATGCAAGGGAATTACTCGGCAATACTCAAATCGGTAGTCTGAATAAACATTTAGTGTATGAAGATGAAATCCTTTTACTTATTCAACAATCAACACAGAATAATTCTACTTTAGATAAGTGGACAGTTAGCAAACTCAAAGCATTTACATTGTCCCAACCCGAGGAGAAGATAAAGGAAATCATGCCATGCCTAAGTAGTGATTTAATTGCTTGTTTAGTAAAATTAATGAGTAATGACGAACTCATTCAAGTCAGTAAAAAAATTTTTAACGCACTGCCAAATAGCAAAATTGGAAGTAATGGCTATATGGGAGCTAGGGTGCAACCTAATTCCCCAACGGATAATACAGAAGATATTACTTGGCAAGTCTTTGATGCCTGGTCTTATGCAGTTGGTGATGTCGTTTTAGGCACAAATCCCGTTTCTAGTGAACCGGCATCTGTTGAAAAAATTGAATACGCTCTATTCGACATCATTGCAAGTTTTGGTTTGGAAAAAATAATTCCAAACTGTGTACTCTCTCATATCGATATTCAAGCGAAAATAGAAAAAGAAAATTCCGGAGTTACCGGGATTTGGTTTCAGAGTATCGCAAGCACTGTAAATGCAAATAAAACTTATGACGTCAGCATTGAAAAAATGTTGCGATACGCTTCCCAAAGAGAGGGACAATATGGATTCTATGCCGAAACCGGACAAGGAGCAGAACTTACCAATGGGCATGCCTCAGGTTTCGATATGGTGTTGCATGAATCAAGAAAATATGGATTTCTAAGGGTTTTAAAGCAAAGGATTGACGCACTAAAAGATGGAAACAAATCATGGGTACATGTGAATGATGTTGCCGGGTTTATTGGTCCTGAAGTGTTCAGAACCAAGGAGCAGTTAGTACGGTGTTGCTTGGAAGATACCGTTATGGGTAAACTGCACGGATTGACCATTGGTTTAGACATTTGCTCCACGTTGCACATGGATGTAAACTTAGAAGATTTAGACTGGTGCATTGAAAATGTGATGCCAGCAAACCCCGCATATTTGATGGCCTTACCTACTAAAAACGACCCGATGCTTAGTTATTTATCGACAGCATTTAACGACCATGTTAAAATACGCGAGCAGTTTGGTTATAAGGTAAATGATGCTATGTGGGATTTTTTTAAAAAGATAGAAGTAATCGATAGTCAAGGTAAGCCAACCGAACATTTTGGTGATCCTATTTGGGTATATTACCAGTACAGGAAAACAAAAAAAGATAAAAGGTCACTGAAAGAAATTTATGAAGAAGGTAGGCAGGCCATAGCCCGCATAGAAAAGCGAGGCGTACCTATTGCGCAAGGCTTTGGTAAAAATCACTGGGATTTAAAGCCAGCCTTGGATAAACAGGTTCATTATTTATATGAAGATGCCAAAGTGTGTTTATGGACAGAACTAGATTCCACATTTGTGCAAAGCATTCCGGCTTCTGTTTTTATTGCCACACAATCCAAAGACAGAAAAGACTACATATACCACCCTGTTTCTGGGGAAGCATTATCTTTGAAAGCAATAGATAAGATAAATTCCATCAAAAATTCCTGGAATGGATCCGCTCCTGATATTCAAATCATCATTTCTGATGGATTAAATGCCAAGGCTTTGATGGACGAAGGACATTTATTACCTTATTTAAATGGTCTATCAAGTAACTTAAAAGAGCGCAATTACTCAATGAGTGATAAACACTTAGTGCTGAAGAATGGACGTGTAAGAGCCGGCTATGCTTGTGGAGAAATCTTATTTGGTCAAAAGCCATCCCCCAAAAAATGTCATTGTATTATACATATAATTGGCGAGAGGCCAGGATCTGAGCATCATAATTTTTCTGCTTACTTGACAGTTGCCCAATCATCCACTTGGAATTCTAAAGGAAATGTTGATCATAATATATCCCGAGTTGTTTCTGGCATTTCTGATACCGCTTACAATCCTAAAGAAGCAATTTTTGAAACTTTAAAAATCGTTAATGAATTATTCCTTAGTCATTCAGGATAGGATAGGCGTTATATAAACTATTTACAACAATGGCTTTGATTTACTGCGCGATATATCTTTTGTTAAATAATAAACGCTGACTCGAACTTTAACGAGTCTTCAGTTTTGAAATCACACTAACACATCGCCTTTTACTTTTAAGACTTCCAAAAATATTCCCCGTGCCTTTGGAGGATATCTCATCCTAGATATTTTAAATGGATGGCCTGCCCACAGGACAAAATTCAGAACTATTCAAACACCAAATACAACCCCATCATGACTACGATAATGGCTATAGATGTGAGTCCGTAAAGGAAAAAATCATTTAAATCAGGAATAGGATTTACCATTGTAAGTAAACAACTTATAAAGCCTAATAGAGCTCCAATCCCTACTAAAATAAAACCTGCACTTTGTCGTTTAGCATATTTAAGCTTATTATATTCTTTGAGGTGGACGTTAATATGATCCGAATCATACCCTAATGCTATAAGTTTTTCCTTCACTTCTTGCATACTAAGTCTTTCAATTGACCATTGATTTATTAATGTTGAATTTATCGCAATTGGTTTATCCATTGAAAAAAAACTAAATAGGTGATTTGCCTTAAAAGCGTCCTTTCAAAAATATTATTTTATTTAAATAATCAAAAAAATAATTCCACATCAAAATTCACGGCAAAAAAATAGTCCATGTTAAAAAACCAAAGGCTATTAAAATTGAGATAAATTATAATTATTTCAATCGTTCCTTAATATCCAATCGATGTTTTCGGGCAGTATCTATAGCAATATCATAACCTGCATCGGCATGACGAATTACCCCCATCGCGGGGTCGTTGTGTAATACACGTTTTAGTCTTACCTCAGCATTATGGGTACCGTCGGCTACTATCACCATTCCTGCATGTATACTGTAACCAATACCTACCCCTCCGCCATGATGAAGACTTACCCAACTTGCACCGCCAGCTGTATTTATCAAAGCATTTAAAATTGGCCAATCGGCTATAGCATCGCTCCCATCTTTCATAGCTTCGGTTTCACGATTTGGGCTGGCTACTGAACCGGTGTCCAAATGGTCGCGACCAATTACGATGGGTGATTTCACTTTCCCTTCCTTGACCAAATTATTAAATAATACTCCGGCTTTCTCACGTTCGCCTTGCCCTAGCCAGCAAATTCTACTTGGCAATCCTTGAAAAGCAATTTTCTCTTTAGCTAAAGTTATCCAACGTTTTAATCCTTCATTTTCAGGGAAAAGCTTTAAAATTTCACGGTCGGTTGTATAAATATCTTCAGGGTCGCCACTCAGCGCTGCCCAGCGAAATGGACCTTTACCTTCACAAAACAATGGGCGAATAAAAGCAGGGACAAAACCTGGATAATCAAATGCATTGGTCACTCCCATTTCTAAAGCCCGTCCTCTTAAATTATTTCCATAATCAAATGTTATGCTTCCCATTTTCTGAAATTCAATCATCAACTTTACATGCTCCACCATAGTGGCATAACTTAATCTCACATATTTTTCAGGGTCTAAGGCTCGCAGTCTATCGGCAGCCTCCACATCCAAATCTTTTGGGAAATAACCTACCAAGGCATCATGTGCACTGGTTTGGTCGGTTAATAAATCCGGAACAATACCGCGTTCTTTTAACCGATTCAATAAATCAACTGCATTGCCAGGCCAACCTATTGAAACGGCCGCTTTCTTTTCCTTCGCAATTAAAGCCTTATCAATAGCTTCATCTAAATTATAAATTAACACATCTACATAGCGGGTTTCAATTCGTTTGCGGATGCGCCATTCCTCCATTTCGGCAGCCAAACAAACTCCTTCGTTCATTGTCACGGCTAATGGCTGAGCGCCACCCATTCCACCTAACCCTGCGGTAACCGTAAGTGTTCCTTTAAGGCTTCCTCCAAAATGCTGACGTGCGGCTTCACCAAAAGTTTCATAAGTGCCTTGTACAATACCTTGTGAACCTATATAAATCCAAGAACCGGCAGTCATTTGACCATACATGGTTAAACCTTTAGCTTCCAATTCTCTAAATTTTTCCCAGTTAGCCCAATGGGGCACCAAATGTGAATTAGCAATTAATACTCGTGGTGCGTCTTTATGGGTCGGCAATATTCCAACAGGTTTTCCAGATTGAACCAAGAGAGTTTCATCTTCGTTTAAATCTTGTAAGGCTTTAACTATTAGATCAAAACTTTCCCAGTTTCGAGCCGCTTTTCCTGTTCCGCCATAAACCACTAAATCTTCAGGTTTCTCAGCTACTTCAGGGTCTAAATTATTACATAACATGCGAAGGGCGGCTTCCTGAACCCATCCTTTACATGAAAGTGTATTTCCTGTTGCAGCTCTTATTACTCGCTTATTTCCAGCAATTGTCATAAGTGCAAAATTAAAATAATTTTACCGGCTATGGTATTAGGATTTGAAAGGAAAAAACAGATTATTTTACCTTACTAAATGAATGATGATTCCTTCAGTAACTCGTTTCATAGAATTACCATCTTGCATAAGGTATTCGAATACACAATCGTAAACACCATCTAAGCAAAGATTTTTATGATCATATCCATCCCAAATAGGGCTTTTGTCAGAGGCGTAAACTTTCTCGCCCCATCGGTTAAAAATATTCATTTGTATAAATTCATATTTACCGTAAGGCTGCCAAGTATCGTTAAGCAAATCACCATTGGGGGTAAATGCATTCGGAAAAAAAACTTTACATGCTGTTTCCTCTACAACTAAATTAAAACTATCACTAACCGAACCGCATTTATTCGAAACAAATACTCTATAAATACCCGATTGTTCAACGTTCCTATCTCCCGATGTAAAGCCATCGTTCCATATAATGGTACCATCCTCTACTTTTATATTAAATTTCAAAAAGCTTCCACCGCACAATGTTGTATCGCGTGTAAGTTTTAGAGTTGGTGAGTTTAATGATTTAATAACTATTTCATCCGTATCTGAACAAATCCCATCTTTACTTATTACCGAGTATTTTCCACTTTGACTAATATTAAGAAAAGATGCCGTTGTTCCTGATGGAAACCAAGTAGACACATAGGCGGGATTAACATTTAGCTGCAGTGGAAAATCTTTACAAATTACAGTATCATTACCAAGCTTAACAACTGGGCGGTTAAATACAGATGTTGTTTGCAAAAAAGTATCCTTGCAACTTCCCTTAGAAGAAATATACATTACTTTAAAGGTGCCTATGGATGCCGGGGTAAAGGAACTATCGATACCACTTACATTTGTTCCGCTAAATTCACCCTTACCGGGTGTAGGAACTAATTTGGAAATTGGTTCATTTAAACAATATTGATTTTTTAAACCTTTAAAGGATACATTGGTATTACTAAAAACATCAACACTATCCCTCAATTGATCTAAGCACCCTCCAATATCATAGGCTTTGAGAATGACATAATATTTTCCTGTTTTGCTAAAACTATACGTTGCGGTTTTATTAAAAACTGAATCAAAATTAAAACTTCCAAATTCTTCACGAAACCTCCAACTGCTATTGATAGAACTTGGACTATTATTAGTAAAAGTGAATTTATTAGCACTAAGACACATTGACTTTTGATTGAAAACAACCATTGAAGGATCAATGGCTCTCGGCAATACTTTATAAACCCTTGAAGTGGAATCCTTGCATCCCCTGTTAGAAATCACAACCAACTTAACCGTTTGAACCCCGGGATTGGCAAACTGCCTATCGGCGGTATAACCGGTTTGCGTAAATCCATTATCCATGTGCCACTCATATCGCATGCTAGATGGACCAACACTAATATCCAACAATGTTGTTGCATTTTTAAATGTAAATCTATTACCAAAATAGCATTGGATAGAATCGTTTTTAGTTTTTGACTTATCCAAATCAAATTTAGCAACTGGTTGAGGATGCACGGTATCGCTAATAATAACAGTGGTATAACACCCTGTGGCCGTTGCGATAAGTTTAACTGGTTTTGGGCCTGGAGAAAGATAACTATGAGTGGGGTCCTTTACTTTTGACGAATCCCCATCACCAAATTTCCACACATAGCTTATTGGCGATAAATCACAGGTCGATTTATTAGTAAATTGAAAACTATTTCCGTTAAAACATTGGGCTGTAGGGGTTATTGTGAAATCTGCAATAATACTTTTTGTGGTAACATTATCTGCAGGGTAGGAAGAAGTAAGATAATCGTAAATCCCACCTGGGGCACTGTTATATTCAAAAACGGCTACATAATATTTGGTAACTTTTTTTAATCCTTTTACTGTAACCGTATTACCCGTTCCTCTATAAACACACCAATGAGTTTTATCTCCTTTAATATCTTCACCTATACCAAAAATCGCATTATCCGAATAAAACTCATTTTTTACTGGAACATCCGTAAAGGCAGAAGCTTCTCTAACAAAAACTACCCTTTCACTACCATTGCCATTGGTCCATTTCATGGTAAATTCGTTACAACCTACAAAGGGAAACGTAATATTAGAAGCAGGAGTTGTGGGTTCTGCGCTGTAAGCAAATAGATTAAATACCAAAAAAACTAAAACTACTAACTGCCGCATCTGAATTACAAATATACTAACCTATTAATATTATACAAGACACAAAATAAATGTAAAATGTGACAGTTAAATTTTGTTTTTAGAAATAAATTCAAAAAATCAAATAAATTAAAAATCAAACTACTCATTAATAGCTATTTAAAATAATAAAAATAGGCTTAGGTTTGAATAACTCCAACATTAAACGTCGTTATTGGGGCATGATTGGCGGCTTCAATCCCCATTGAAATCCAATTTCGAGTCTCCAAAGGGTCAATAATTGCATCTACCCAAAGATTAGAAGCTGCATGAATTGAAGTCGTTTGTAAATTATATCGATCAGTTATTCTATCCAACAATGCCTTTTCTTCTTCAGGGGTTACAGTTCCTATTTTTGATTTTTCTAGTTGTAATAATGTTTTGGCCGCCTGTTCGCCGCCCATCACGGCAATTTTTGCAGTTGGCCAGGCTAATATTATTCTTGGGTCATAGGCTTTGCCGCACATGGCATAATTACCAGCGCCGTAACTATTACTCAAAATAATGGTAAACTTTGGAACAGTGCTGTTGCTCATAGCATTTACCATCTTTGCACCATCTTTAATAATACCACTTTGTTCGCTGCGCGAACCTACCATAAACCCTGTAACATCTTGGAGAAAGACAAGTGGAATTTTTTTCTGGTTACAGTTCATAATAAATCGAGCAGCTTTATCTGCCGAGTCTGAATATATGGCCCCTCCGAATTGCATTTCTCCACTTTTGGTTTTAACCACTACGCGATTATTGGCCACAATCCCTACAGACCAACCATCTATGCGGGCATAGCCACACAATATGGTTTGACCATACCCTTTTTTGTACTGTTCAAATTCTGAATTATCAACCAATCGTTCAATAATTTCAATGGATTTATAGGTTTTTGATTTATTTTCAGGAAGTAAGCCATAAATTTCTTTTGGATCTTTTTTAGGTTCTACAGATTCTTTTCTATCGATCCCTGCAGTTTCGAAATGGCCTATTTTGTCCATGATAAATTTTATTCTGTCAAGACAAGATTTGTCATCCGGAAATCGATCGTCAATAACTCCTGAAATTTCAGATTGAGTCACCGACCCTCCTAAAGTTTCATTATCTACTATTTCACCAATGGCCGCTTTAACTAAATAACTTCCAGCCAAAAATATAGAACCTGTTTTATCTACAATCAATGCCTCATCACTCATTATTGGCAAATAGGCTCCTCCCGCAACACAACTTCCCATAACAGCGGCTATTTGGGTAATCCCCATACTGCTTAGTTTTGCATTGTTTCTAAATATTCTTCCAAAATGATCCTTATCGGCAAATATTTCATCTTGCATTGGTAAAAACACTCCGGCACTATCTACTAAGTATATAATAGGAAGTCTGTTTTCCATTGCTATTTCCTGAAAGCGAAGACTTTTTTTAGCCGTCATAGGAAACCATGCTCCCGCTTTAACTGTGGCATCGTTAGCCACAATTACGCATTGTCGACCTGCAATATATGTAATCCCCCCTACCACTCCCCCAGCCGGGCAACCGCCATGTTCCTTATACATCCCATGACCAGCAAATAAGCCTATTTCATAAAAAGTGGCGTCATTATCTTTTAGGTATTCTATTCTTTCTCGCGCCAGCATTTTACCATTTTCTTTGTGTTTGGCTGCGGCCTTATCCCCTCCTCCTTTTTCAATTTTTTCACCCAGTGTTCGAATTTGATTCCAAAACAGTTTCATACTGTCTTCGTTCCTATTAAATTCTATGTCATACATTTGGTGGCAAATTTATAGTTAAGATGTGATATATTCAGATTTAAGACATTTTGATGCAACAACTTTTTAAGGTCAGATTGTTTAAAAATTACAATAAATAATAATTGACTTATTTACAGCGATAAGAATTTAACAAAACAAGAATTTATAAATTTAAATCCGGAAAAATTATTAATTTTGCAGCACAAGTCAGTACGACCAGCTCCCTTTTAATCCCCCAGGGCAGGAATGCAGCAAGGGTAGAAGGTTGTAGCGGTGCGATACTGGCTTGTTTTGTTTTATACTGGTTTCCATTTTCACATCTAAAACCTATTTTTGCACTCTTTTTTAAACAAATGAAACATAACTCTATTTTGTTTTGTTTGAAATAAATTAAAAATAGACGATTCGATACAACCCTTAATTAAAAATAGAAATAAAATTAATTATCAAATGAAAACCCTACAATTTCGTGAAGCGCTTCGTGAAGCTATGGAAGAAGAAATGAGACTTGACTCAAAAATCCTGTTAATAGGGGAAGAAGTAGCTGAATATAATGGCGCCTATAAAGTGAGCCAAGGAATGCTTGCTGAATTTGGACCTAAGCGTGTGGTGGATACTCCAATTGCCGAATTAGGATTTGCTGGAATTGCTGTTGGTGCTGCCATGAACGGACTAAGACCAATTGTAGAATTTATGACCTTTAATTTTTCGTTAGTGGCCATAGATCAAGTAGTAAATGCGGCCGCCAAAATGCTTTCGATGAGCGGTGGAAATTTTGGAGCACCTATGGTTTTTAGAGGTCCCACAGGAAGTGCCGGCCAATTAGGAGCTCAACATTCTCAAAGTTTTGAAAACTGGTTTGCAAATTGTCCCGGATTAAAGGTAGTTGTGCCTTCTAATCCTGCGGATGCCAAAGGATTACTAAAATCATCGATTCGCGATAATGACCCAGTTATATTTATGGAATCGGAACAGATGTATGGAACTAAAGGCGAAGTACCCGATGGTGAATATTTAATCCCCATTGGAAAAGCGAAAGTTACAAAAGAAGGAACAGATGTTACCATTGTTTCATTTGGAAAAATGATGCGAGTAGTGGATCAAACCGTTATAGAACTTGAAAAAAATGGTATTAATGCAGAGGTAATTGACTTGAGAACCGTGAGGCCAATTGACTACCTCACCATGTTGGAATCTGTCAAAAAGACGAATCGTATGGTTGTGGTAGAAGAAGCTTGGCCATTGGCAAGTATTTCAGGCGAAATAGCCTATTGGATGCAAAAATATGCCTTTGATTATTTAGATGCCCCTGTTACACGCGTTACCACTCGTGACACCCCTTTGCCATATGCCCCAACTTTGGTGGAAGTGTTTTTACCAAATGTAAAACGCATTATGGATGCAGTTAATTCTGTGGTATATAGATAAAATTAATTTATAAAGGATTGGGATTAAGAATTATTTTATGACCCAATTATATTAAAATTCAGCTTCTCGTTTTTAGGAACGAATTACGTAAAATTATTTTTTTAATTTTCCACTTCCACTAGATAAACATCCTCATCGTCGCGTTTCATTAGATACTTTTCACGCGCTAACTTTTCAAGATTATCAAAACTACCAAGTAAACTTTCTCTCTGAACTCTAAGTAATTCATTTTGATTAATGTATACTTTTTTACGAGCCTCCAATTGATTGAGCTCTTTGTTGATTTTTCGTTGCGATAAATAACTGTTCTGATCAAAGAAAATCATCCATACTCCAAAAATCAAGAGGGTAAGGATATACTTATTTTTTAGCAACTTTTTCATACCATCAAAATTAAGAATATTATTAAAAATACAACTAAGTTGTATCCACATTGTGCCAAAAGAAAACGACAGCTATTTAAAAGGATTTCGTTGCATCCAATCTTCACCCAAACTTTTCACAAACCATGTATTGAAAAAAGTAAAAGCCAATGATGGAATCCCTTTTTTAAGTAAAATATAATTAAAAATACCGATGGGCTTACCCCCCAAGGAAGCCTTTGCTACACGGGCGGTACGACCAAGTTCCAATCGCTTCATTTTTTTTAAAATAGCTATTTCCAAACCATCAAATAAAATATTAAAATAGAGCGATTGGGAATCATTATGATTATAATTTAATCCTATAAAGTGAATTTCCATTACTTCATTTTCATACATAATATGGCTACTAAATGCGACTAACTCATTATTAAAATAATACCCTTTTAATATGAAAGAATCGCCATAACACCGTTTCATTTCTATAAAATAGGCCGCATTAACAAATCCTATTCGCAAGGACTGCTTGAGTGCAACATTCAAATAAAGCTGCTCTATTTGCGAAGCATTCATTATAATTTCATCCAATGAAAATTCCTTAAAGGTAACAGATTTACCTGAATTTTGAATGGTATTATAACGCTGTCGGTACTTTTTTCGCAAGCTAAACTTATAGTCGTCCATTGATTTCCATTGATTCTTTATCTCAATTTCCATAGTGACGTCATCATGATACGGTTTAAATTTATCCAAATCCTTAAATTGATGTGGACTATCCTTTACTAAAATGCCACAAAACCTTTTATTTTCTTTGGTTGAGTTAAGGTAATCAGTCAGTATTTCAAAGACTAAGCTATCGTCCTTCGTATTTTTAAAGTAATATCCAGGAAAATGTACCCTAAATAAATTGCCACAAATCAACACATCCCTAAACTGACTATTAATACATTTCTTTAACCACCCCAAACCAGGCTTATCTATGGCTGTACCATCAAAGTGGTTCGTTGTTATTTTTAATTGTTGTAAATAAATTACACCAATTACCGCATCCATTTTCCGAACCATTAAATATTTAAATTGCATATCGTCGGGCTTCGCCAACTCCAATACCTTTAAATTTGGACTTACTAAAGAATGATTTACTGGTAATATACTATCCCAAATATCCGCTATATCAGTAATGCAGCTATATTCAAAAAAGGAAAACCTTTGGTGGGCTAAAGAATTACTTGGAATCAATCGTTATTTTAAAACAAAACAAAGTTAAAAGCAAAAAGGTTTTAAGGGCATTTTAAACAAGGAATTTAAAATACAATTTTAGAGAATTTTAAAAAAAATAAACGTAAACTTTTACTAGACGAAATAAGAACGAACCTTAAAAACCAAAATAAAACCATCATATTAGTGTCATTATTGAAAACTCGTTAATATCTTTATTTCTATAATAATCAGAGTTTTAAAAAAAAATAAGGCCATTTATTGTAAAAAATAAATACAATTACTAGTTCATCATTATGATTTATGAAAAATATAGATACATTTGAAAACCAAAACACAATAAAAATATGAAAAAAACATTTACCTCATTTTTTAAAAAATCCCCTAAATTAAGTAAAGGACTAATTTCCCTTGCCTTACTATTTAGCGTTGGAATTGCGCCAATTATGGCACAATCCCCCTACTGTGATCCTGTTTACACTTATCAAAGTAACAACTGTACCACCTATGCCATGTCTATTAATGCGGTAGAGATAAAACAGGGGTCTACAACTTTGTACACACGAGCTCACAACACTTATGGTTATAATGGTTGTAATGCAGCTTCTGGTCAGTATTTTTTAATGAGTACTACACCAATGTTCACGCTTAAAGCAAGTGGTACTTATACATTTGGGTTTACTACAGGACCATCTTATCCTGTAAATGTAATGATTTGGATAGATTTAAATGCCGATAATGATTTTGCGGATGCCAATGAATTTCTAACTATCCCAACTTGCGTTTATGCCTCAGGTAATGTTCCAAACGGAACCTCTTCATTAACTTATTTTACAGTTAAGATGCCTGCGGGTCTTACTCCAGGAACAAGCCGTATGCGTATTCGTTCTACCTACTATTATATGAGCTGCCCTGCGAGTACTGATGCAGGTTGTTCTGATTTAGGATATGGTGAAGCTGAAGATTATACAATAACCTTAGCATCTGACCCTAATGATGCAGGTATAACCAGCATAGCAACTCCTACATGTTCTCCAGTGCTTACTGCAACTATTACCAATTTAGGTAATAACGACATTACCCCTGTGCAAGTAGGTTGGTCAGTAAATGGTACTTATCAAACAGTAAATACCTATTCAAAAACCATTACTAAATCAGGTGGAACAGCTACAATTAACTTAACTCCTGATTATAATTTTATTGATGCCACTACATATAAAGTAAAAGTATTTACATACTCTCCAAACAATGTTACAGATGTAGACAAGAGTAATGACACTTCCGTTATAAGTTTTTCATTTGTAGCCCCTGCCGGTACTCCTACTACTACGGATGCTATTAAATGTGGTCCAGGAAAAGCACCACTTAAATGTACTACTCCGTACAAAACGGATTCAGTTGTTTGGTACAATGCTTCTACTGGTGGATCAGCAGTTGCCAGAGGCAAAAACACACTTTCTCCTCCATTATTTCTTGGGGTAAATAATTTCTGGGCACAAGCCTTTAAAATGGGCGGACCTAGCAAATTAGCCAATGGAATGAATGGCACAACGATATTATCTGCCAATTTCAGTGCCTATAATGGTGCCATGGTAGATTTAAAACCTTCAAGTGATATTGTTATCGATAGTTTTGCAATCGATTTATATAATTTCACTCCAAATACAACCTTTGAAGTATGGTATAGATCTAATGCTACGGCCTTTGCAGGTAACGAAAGATCATCAACTGGTTGGACGCTTGTTAAATCAGGAGTTTCAAGAGTGGCTACCGTAGGTGGAAAAAACAGAGGATTTTTGAGAATCCCTGAATTAGCACTTAAATCAGGAAATACTTATGGTTTTTATATTACCACGACGACTACCACGGGTAATGACCTATTTGCTACTTCTGGAACCTCTACCTATAGCAATTCAGAACTTTCAATAACAGGTGGCTCCTATATATATGGTCAATGGGCTTCTACGGGAGTTTATGCGCCTTACAATATAGATTTGGAAACCTATTACAGAAAATCAATTTGCCCAAGTTCTAGAATTCCAATTAAAATCACTGTAAACCCAAGTCCAAATGGTGCTGCCTTTACAAAAGGAACTCCATTCCAAAGTTCACAACCTAATACGCTTGGTACACCAAGTAGCCCTGATATCGTAGCTAAAGGTGATAAATTAACCTATCTATTAACCCCTCCAACTGGTTACACCAACGCTGGTTACGGTTCAAAATGGATTACTATTACTCCTGTTATCAAAACACTAAAAGGAACTAATATTCCTGCAGGTGCTTTTTGGAGCTATAGTGCCCCTTCAAGTTCAACATCAGGAACTTTAACGTTTACTCCTGACGGAACTTTAGATGACAGTACATTTATTGTAAGTATGCAGTTAAAAGATTTAGGACCATACTATTGTGATTCTACTATTTTTAGATACATAAGAGTAGCTCCACGTCCAGTTCCTAACTTCTCATTCAACCAACCAGTGTGTGACGGAGATGCCGTATTATTTACTGATTTAAGTAAGATATCCTCTGGATATATGACCTATAAATGGGATTTCAATACCGGTAATCCTGCCGATACCTCTACCATTAGTACAACAGTATTCAAATTCCCTACTTTTGGATCATATGATGTGACTTTAAAAACCACTTCTCTTCCTTTCGGATATGTTGAAACAAAAACATTAACAGTTGTTGTTACAGAAATACCAAAAATTAGTTTTGATGTTCGTAATGCTTGCGAAAAAGTGGCCGTTTCATTTAACAATAAAACTACCATTGGATCAGGAGCAGTTACTTATGTTTGGAACTTTGGCGAAGCTGGTTCTGCTAATAGTACAGCAAAAAGCCCAACTTTTACTTACAAAAATGCAGGCGCTTATAAGGTAACCCTTAGAGCAACAGCTAGCGGTTGTACTTCAGAATTAAGCAAAAATGCCAATCAATTTGCAACTCCAGTTGCTAAATTTACGGCTCCTAGTTTAATCTGTGATAATTCAGATGTTCAGTTTACCAATAATTCTACAATTAAAATGGGAAATATGGGTTATACTTGGGATTTTGGAGATGGTGGAGTTTCAAACTTTGCAAGTCCTATTCACCAGTTTACAACAGCTACTGCCAAAACAGTTAAAATGAAAGCGGTATCAGAATTTGGTTGTATGGATTCATCTATCAAAACCATTACTTTATCAGAAGCTCCAAATGCAGACTTTACTTGGGGTTCAGCTTGTAACTTAACAAATACAAACTTTAGCTTTACTGGAACTAAACCAGCAGGTGCAATAACTACTTTTTCATGGGACTTTGCAGGAGAAGGAACTACTACTCTTGAAAATCCTTCTAAATTATTTAGTGTAACAGGCAGAAAAAATGTTACTCTTAATCTTTTATCAAACAACGGATGTTCTGATGTGGTGACTAAAGAAGTAAATGTAAAACTACAGTCTAAAGCTGATTTTAATATTGGCGATGTTTG
>CANIKO010000017.1 GCA_947468275.1 Bacteroidota bacterium | reverse complement strand
GTTCCAAATTTCCATTGGTATGCGTTGCCGGCTTTGGTTATTTTAAGGTCTACTTTTGCGCCATTATACGTATAACTAAAATCAGAACTTGGATTTTTATTAATCGTTATGGCTTTGGAAATTGAATCCGAACAACCGTTGGTAACTTGGGCTACAAGCGTTACATTATAAGTGGTAGTGCTTGAAATTTGGAATTTGTGCTTTGGATTTTGAAGTTTTGAGTTTTGGCCGTCTCCAAATTTCCAAAGGTAGCCTGTGGCATCTTGCGATTTATTTATAAAAACAGCAGAATCGGTTTCACAAACGTCATTGGTAGCAAAATCAGCCTTCGACTGCGGTTTTATCACCACATCTTTTTTTATGGTATCGGTGCAACCGTTGGATGAGGTTAAGACTAAACTTATTTTTTTAGTTCCCGAAAGGGTAAATAAATACGATGGATTTTCGAGATACGACGGGCTTTCGTTGTTGAAATTCCAGTGAAAAATTGTGGTGATTGGCGAGTTGGGTTTTGTTCCAATGAAGGTAAATTTTGTAACCGTTCGGCTGCACGTCAAATCCCATGTGAAATCAGCTTTGGGACTAGTGTTTACAGTGATTGTTTTTTTAACGGTATCGTTTAGGCTACAGTTGTCGGTGGTGATTAAGGTTAAGGTGGAAGAATTGTTAATGGTTAATTGTAAATGGTTAATGGTGTCGATTTGTTTGCCGTTTAGTAGCCAATAAAATTTATAAGCTTTTGGATTTCCGCCGGTAGCAGAAGTGGAATAATTCAAGCTTTTCCCAGCACAAATGATGGTGTCTCTTAAATTTGTTATGGCTTTTAACTCAGCCTTAACCTTTACCTCAAACTCTGCCGTATCGCCCAAGGCTTTACAACCATCGTTCACTATTAATTGAATTTTTAAAGTCTTTTTGGTTAAAAATTTTAAACTATCGGTGGTGGAAAGTATGGAATTAGTTACCAAATCTTTCCACTGGTAGCGGTATTGTTTGGATACTCCTCCTTTGGCTGTGGCTTTGTATTTTAACTGGTTACCGGTGCAAAGGGTGGTGTCTTTAATAGGTTTTATTTCTATCTTATTTGTTAGGCTGATTGTTATAAAAGCGGTGTCGGGCTTGCTACTGCAACCGTCTGATAGCGCCAAAGCAATTTTTTCAGGCGTTCCAACAACTGCATCCGTGTTATAAATAAGCGTGTCTTTATTTTTCAGTTCTCCTTTATTCCAAGGATACCAAGATTGCGAAGCAAAGAACCATTGCCAGTTATAGCTTGAATCACCTCCGACAAATTTTACCGGAATATTTAAACTCTCGTTTTGGCATAAAACAGTGTCTTTAAAATTCAAAATGGCTTTGAGTTCTTGTCGCACAAATATTTTTTTAAAAGCAGTATCAGCCTTACCGCAGCCACTGCTATCTGCTATTATTATTTTGTAAGTGGTATCTTTTATTGGCCATACCAAGGGTTGTCGTTTGGTACTATCATCCATTCGGTATTTTGGGCTCCAAGTCCATTTGGTGCCGCCATAAGTGCTTAGTTTTACACTCGTGCCATAACAAATAGTTTCAGGCGGGCCGGGGTTGGCCTTATCACGAGAGTATATAAGCAACCGAAGACTATCTAAAAAATAATAACTCTGCACTTTGGGGTAAGTACTTCTAACCCGGATGCGGTATAATTTGGAGGATGCCACTTTAAACATAGGCAAAAAGCCAATGATTGTGCTGTCTTTATTGCTTTTTAATCGCCCTAATTCGCGATAGCCTGTTTCAAAGTTTCCAAATTCATCGCTCAGTTCGGCAAAAAAATAATTGGAAGTATCAAATATTCCTTTTTTTGTAAACGGTATTTTTATAGTATCTCCGGCACAGTAGGGGCCGGCTTTTACCTTGCCTCGGGTTATAAAATAATCGGTTACTTTGGTAAGCCAGCCATCTTGGGTAAATCTGCCACTATTGTATTTGGATGTTGATGTATAATTACCAAATTTAATATTTCCATGAAAACTACCGCCAATATAAACTGATTGCTCTGAGATAGCACTTAAAGTTTCAGGATAACTGTAGAATGAATCTCTTTCGCCACCTCCACTTGCAGCCCATAATACATTCCCTAAAAAATCCATTTTGAAAAGTAGTGCTCTAGGTATTGTACTCCCGTTTTTTCTACGAAAAGCTAAAAGGGTATCGTTTCCGGCAATAATACTTCCTCCTAATATACCGCCGAAATACATAAGACCATTGCTTACAATCAAGTGTGATATGTGAGTGTTATCACCTGCATAAAGCTCTTTTGATGGATCAAGAATTTGAGGGTGGAAGAACCATCGTGGTTGCAAATCTGACGTGACTGAAGCCATAAAAAGCTCTTGATGTTGAAATAAAAAAGTTCCACCTGTAGAATATTTAGGGACTACTTTTTGTTTACCCCAAGTTACACTATCGCTAAATGCACCCCCGAAATATAGGTGTTCTCCATCGGTAGCTAAACAATCATTACTTATAAATCGTTTAGATTGTATGATAAACCGTTTTTGATACTTACCTGTAGTGTCAGTTTCTACAATGAAGGTTCCCCTTAAAAAGGTATCCTTTCCTACAATATTTATATTGTTGGTGTTACCTGACAAGTAAATCTTTTTTTTCAAATAAACCATTCCTGTAATTTCAAAATAGTCATACTGCTTAGTAATTACCAAACATCTGTTCCATAACATACTGCCATCAGAAGGTTTTAATTCACCATAAATATAGGTTCTATCTCTACTCCACAGTATATTAAATACTGAACTGCAAGGATATAAGTTTTTTCCTATAGGGGTTAACTCACTACTGCTGCAATAAAAATAAATATGACCCGATGAATAAATGATGTTATCTGGTAGCGAAGATGTAGAATTACCAGTTTGGGTAACCCATACTAGGTTAAAATCTTTATCAAATTTGGCAAAGAAAATTCTACCCTTTACACTACTCATAGTCTTTCCCCCCACAGATTGAGTACCGGATAAATTGCCTGTTATATAAATATTGCCAGAGTTATCTGTGCACATTTTACTGTAGTTCCAATCGTTACCAATATAATAATAATGTACAGATACCATATTGAATGATCCTATATTCTTTGTTTTTATTACTTTACCATTATAATCTAGTCGTACTAAATACATGGCGGTATTATTCGAGTTTTTAAAAATATACTTGGCTGTATCAAATAAAAGGGTATCAGGCCCGTTGCTTGAATTTACAATGCCTGAATCCCTTTGCCCCATAAGGAATACACAGCCCCCGGTTGGTTCTGCACTTATACCACAAATGTTTTCCTCCAGTAATTTTGTACCATAAGTTTTTAGGTAGTCAAAATTTTGTGAATAAGCATGTTTTGCTAAACAGAATAATACCAAAAGAAGGCCGTGTATTCTCATTTAATATTTTTCAAATTACTATACGAATGTAAATAATTAAATGAATGGTTTAATAGAGTAAACATCAATTAATGTTAAGGGTTACTATAACATCACCAATTATCGGGGTGACATTACAATTGACAATATTAGCCACCCCCTGACAGTTAATACCAGAAGAGCAGGAAGACCCACCTCCGCAAGTAGGAATAACGGCAGTATAGGGGAAACTTCCACTTGAACCAAAAGTATAACCTTGACAATTTCCAGCATTATCGACAATTGCTATCGATTGAAAATTCTGACAAATAAGAGAATAAGATGTCGAACTTGCAGTAGAATTGACCGTTTCTACAACAGTATTACTTGCATCAAGGCAGTAAATAGTCCAAGAGCATGTACCAAGAACCGTATTGTTAACAGTAAGTGAATAAATTTGCGCCTTAGCCTTAAACCCAAAACTGGTAAAAGCTAAAACCGCCAATAGGATAAATGTTTTTTGAAAGAAATTTCTCGTGTTGGTGTTTTCACCAATCTTGTTTGTGTTTTTTGTTTGATTTTTCATGTTTTTTTTTATTTGTTACTCAAACTTAAAATCAATTAAACTGTTAAACCTAACATTTAGCCCAAAAATAGTGCTGTGGTACTATGAAAATGATACCAGAGTACTATATAGTTATAGCACAATAACGGCATTTTCGCGAACATAATTCATCATATCAACCATGTTATGGGCTTCCATTTTTTTCATAATATTGCTCCGATGGTTTTTTTTATCGGTTGGTGTCCACACCAAACGAAACCGAAATCTTTTGATTCCAAACCACCTCCCCATTTTTCACCCTCACCCAATACATTCCATCGGCCACATTTAGGTCTAAACTATTCACTTTTTCAACCTTTTCAACTCTTCCAACCAGCTTACCCAAAAGGTTAAAAATTTCAATGGAAACATCTTTTGCCGGATGTTCAATTTCAATGGTAAAACTTCCAGAGTTGGGGTTGGGGTAAATTTTAAAGCTTTTTTCTGAAACCTTTAAAATTCCTACCGAAACATTTTTACAGGTTTGAGATGAGCAACTGGAAATATTATCTGTGGCAGTGAGGCACACCTTGGTTTGATCCGAGGATTTGATGGTGTGAGAATAGGTGGTTGAGGTAGTTTTGGCACTGTCCGTAGTTCCAAATTTCCATTGGTAGGAGTTGCCGGCTTTGGTAATTTTCAAATCTACTTTTACTCCATTATAACTATAACTAAAATCAGAACTTGGATTTTTGTTAATTGTAACGGCTTTGCTAATAGAATCTGAACAACCGTTGGCAACCTGAGCTACCAGAGTTACGTTATATGTGGTAGTGCTTGAAATTTGGTATTTATGTCTTGGATTTTGAAGCTTTGAGTTTTGGCCATCGCCAAATTTCCAAAGGTAACCTGTGGCGTCTTTGGATAAATTTTTAAAGCTTGCACTATCACTTTCACACACATCCGTTGCTGTAAAATCAGCTTTGGATTGCGGTTTTATTACCACATCTTTTTTTATGGTATCGGTGCAGCCGTTGGATGAGGTTAAGGCTAAGGTTAAGGTTTTTGTACCCGGAACAGTAAATAAATACGATGGATTTTCGAGATACGACGGGCTTTCGTTGTTGAAATTCCAATGGAAGATTGTGGTAATGGGCGAGCTGGGTTTTGAGCCGGTAAACTGAAATTTTGTAACCGTTCGGCTACACGCCAAATCCCAACTGAAATCAGCCTTTGGGGCTGGGTTTACGGTGATTTTTTTTGTAACGGTATCGTTTGAGCTACAGTTGTCGGTGGTGATTAAACTTAGCGTTGAGGAATTGTTAATGGTTAATTGTAAATGGTTAATGGTGTCGATTTGTTTACCGTTTAGCAACCATAAAAATTTGTAAGCTTTTGAATCTCCGCCAGTGGCAGTGGCCGTGTAATTCAAGGTTTTTCCTGCGCAAATGGTGGTATCCCGAAGGTTAGTTATTGCTTTTAACTCAGCCTTTACCATAACCTCAAACTCAGCCGTATCGCCCAAAGCTTCGCAACCATCGTTCACTATCAGTTGAATTTTTAAAGTTTTTTTGGTTAAAAATTTTAAACTATCCGTGGTGGAAAGAATGGAATTGGTCACCAAATCTTTCCACTGATAGCGGTATTGTTTGGCCACGCCGCCGCTGGCTGTGGCTTTGTATTTCAAAAGGTTTCCGGTGCAAAGGGTGGTGTCGCGGTAAGTTGATTTTATTGTTACCGGCTTGCGTTGACTGATTATTAAATAAGCGGTATCGGCTTTGTTGGTGCAGCCATCTTTGAGTATGATGGCTAGTTTTTCGATTGGGTCGCTTGGGGTGTAGATTAAGGTATCGCGCAATAAATTTTGGCCGGATTTCATGGTAAACCACAACTTTGGATTGCTCACAAAATACCATTGAAACCGATAATTTACCGAGTCTCCACCTGTAAAATAATACGGAATACGCAACGCTCCATCCCCGCAAACGGTGGTATCGTTAAACGCCAAAACAGTTTTCAGTGCCGGCCTCACTATCACTTTTTTAAAGGCGGTATCGGGCGCTCCGCATCCGCTGCTGTCGGCTATTATTATTTTGTAAGTTGTGCTTTGCGTTGGCCAAACAATGGGTTGCCGTTTTGTGCTGTCGTCCATTCTGTATTTGGAGCTCCATGTCCATTTGGTGCCGCCGTAGGTGTTTAGTTTCAGGCTGTCGCCCATGCAGATGGTTTCCGGTGGGCCGGGGTTGGCTTTGTCGCGAGAGTATATTAATAGGCGTAAAGTATCCACCTTATAAAAGCTTTGTGCCTGCGGGGAAGTTGAACGGATTCGGATTCTATAGTTGCCGCTGCTGGCTACTTGAAACATAGGTAAAACCCCACGAATAGTTCCATCGTTTTTGCTTTTTATCCTGCCAAGCTCCCGTTCTTTACCAGTAAAGTTGCCAAATTCATCGCTTATCTCGGCTATAAATATATTGGTATCTGCAAACTCTCCAATTTTAGTATAAGGCACATAAAAGGAATCACCCGCACAATAAGGACCGGAATTAACCTTCCCTCTAAAAATAGCATAGTCAAAGGTTTTGCCTATGTATGAATCATTACCAACCGGAGAATGCTTTATACTTCCAAACCTTATAGTATCTCCGGAGCCGTAGCCTTGAAAATAGAGATTATTATTATCATCTGTTGCCATGGAGCCAAAGGCACCTTTGGTTCTAAATCCCCAAAGGATATTACCCCGTTCATCAAATTTCAGGTGAATACCATTCTCAGGATTTTTGCCTGGCATATATTTTTGTCCGTCAAAAATTATAGGATTGCCACTACGTGTGGTTTCCCATAATGAACGATAAAAAAATTTATCTATATAATTAATCATTGAACCATAGGCATTAAAATAATTAATGCTTGAAGAATAACTTGTATCCTCTGTTTTTACCCATTTTACATTTCCTTTAATATTATATAGGGCAAAAAAATAGTAGCCTCCATATTTTTTATTTCGCTTCCACATAGTATCAAACTTTGCCGAATCACCAAGGTAAGCACCTGATACAAAAATTGAATTACTGTCATGTACAGCAATATCTGTTATCGTACTGCTTTTACCTGAGGCCTGAATATAAAACCAGTTTTTGTCTTTCCCGTTCTTATCCCATATAAAAATAGCACCGGTACCTCCTTGCGGGTTACTGAGTGTTTTTCCTTTGAATGATACAGTGCTGGTTGAACCCCCGCCCCAATATGCAGCAGCATATAAATTTTCGTGAATATCCACTTTAAGGCTATTTATCCAAATTGCGCTGGCAGCCTTATATGGTAATTCATTTGCCCATTCAAATTTTTGACCCGAATTGGAAAATTTAAAAATAATATTCCTGCTAATAGAAGAAGATGAACCATAATTTGTTACTCCTTTAGAGTCATATATTTTTATCTGTCCTTTAAAGATATGACTAAAATATACATTATCATTTTGGTCGGAAGCAAACCTGTTGGAAACATTAAAAAGGTTGTTAGCAGTAAGGTCCATAGATCCCTCAATTAAATTTTTACCGCTTACCATTTTTCCATTCTTGTCAAATTCTACAATATATAAGGCATAATCAACCGTACCCTTTCTTTTGATTGTATCAGTCCCTATTACTATATCAACCGGACTGACCACAAATATTATAAGATTGCCTGTGCTATTAAACCGTGAAGCCAATCCCTGAACCCAACTTTGTTTAGTTGACACTTTGATTGTACTGTACCAAATTATTTTCCCATAAGTATTTTGTTTTAAAACCAAAACATTTGGACGATTGGTTGAATCTTTCAAATAAACACTTCCAAATTTTATATCATTAACATAATCAAAGGTAGAATATTGGTTACCAGAGGGGTCTACACTCATAGAGACAGCTTCTTCATTATTTTGACCTTCAATAAAATTAACCCATTCGTATTTCTGAGCTTTGCAATTAAATGACAAAAGCAAAAGGATATAAATCACTAAAGTATATCTTCTATTTGGTACCATGACACTAATCTTAATTTTACTCAGTTTGTGTGATTCTTTATTGTTAGACCTTAAAATTGCAAAAGGTTACAAAAAATAAATTTATTTCTTTTACATAAGTACTTTAAATAAATAGGTTACCCTTTATTCAGGTAACCTATTTATTTATAAGTAAGTAAAAAATGACTAATTACTTAAAATTTGCATTTTATAATTATCAATAATTTTATTTCCAATAATTAAGTTATAGTTATAAATACCAGAAGCCAAGCCACCGTTTTTAATTACTAGGCGGCCTTCCCCAAAATTTAAGATATTAAAGGTAAATACTTTTTTGCCCATTTGGTCAAATATTTCAATTTTGGATACTTCGGAGCCGGTTGGGATATAATAATCAATAAAGGTTTCATTAGTAAAAGGATTTGGTTTGTTTTGATCCAACCTTGCAATATTATTTAATGTAATAGTAGAAATATTTTTAGTATTGGTTGGATTTATAGTATTAATGTCAGAATTAGTTTTATTAAGTCTATTTATTTCACAGCATGAATTAAGATTAGTAAGACTCCTGTTAAGTTCGTTAATTTTATCTTCTACTAATTTTGCCTGATTGTTTAACTTAGTTTCCAAAACTTCTATTTCTCCATTTTTACTTTCAAATGATTTCGCCAAATCCAATAGTTTTTTTTCAATCGTTTTAACCGTTTCATTTAATTTAGCATTTTCTAATTTGTTTTGGTCAATAATTGCTTGCTGCTCTTGGATAGCTTTAGTGAGAACAGGAATTATGGCAATATAATTAACAGTATGTATACCCTTGTCATTGCCACTTACAACATTTGGTAAAATCTTCTGCAATTCCTGAGCTATAAATCCGTATTGCATTTCAGAAGGGAGATTGAATATAGTATTTTGTTTGAAATCATAGGAAACAGGATTTAGTTTTTTGATATACTCAAGACCATTCCAGATGGTTTTTATATTGGTCTTTAATGTGGCGTCAGAGAGAAGTTTAACACCAGATGCGTAACAATCTCCATTAACATAAAACATATCTGTTGCTGCGTTGGGTAAAGAATATGTGTTGACACCTTCATATCCAATACATACACGTGTTGGTGTACCAATTTGACCTATACTAATAACATTATCTTCATCAACCTCTGCATCTTTACCTATAGCACCTGCATTCGTAAATGTTACACCCGTGGCCGAACTTGAAGCATCGGCATTAGTTCCTAAAAGTACCATTCCACTTGATGCACTATTTAAATATGAACTGCCTGCATAAGCACCAACAATTACATTATTATCCCCTGTTACTATATTTGTACCTGCCTCCTGTCCCATAAATGCATTATAATCACCTGTTGAATTATACCCAGACATACTACCAATAAAAGCATTCTTCTCGCCATGATCATTTGCGTATCCAGAAAAAAGTCCCACAAAAACATTTTCTTGTGCATCGTCATTCGTAAAACCACTGCCATTTCCAATAAATGTATTATCCTGGCCTGCATTATTGCTGTATCCACTAAAATAACCATTAAACACATTGCCCCAGCCGCTAGTGTTATAACCACTATGTGACCCAATAAATGTATTATCACTACCGCTTAAATTAAATCCACTCTTGTATCCATTAACTGTATTGTCGTCTCCATCGGCTGCAGCACCGCTTCCAAATCCTGTAAAAGTGTTTTTATCCCCTCCCACATTACTAATACCAGAATTACTTCCTAGAAATGTATTCTCAAAACCATTGGTGTTACTAACTCCTGATCCAGTTCCTACAATCGTATTATCATAGCCTGCATTATTAGTAGCACCGGTAGAAATTCCTATAAAGGTATTATTATATCCTATTGCATTAATAGCACCTGCTCCTATTCCAATAAAAGTATTATTTATTCCGGTAGCCGCTGGTATAATCCTGAATAATCCAGTATTGATGCCATTGCCTCCTGCTCCAACACCATACAATGCATTACCGGTTACCGGTCCAAGATTGTTTTGATCGAGTGTGCTTTGAGCATTTAGTTTTACGAAGGAAAACAGTAAGAAGAAGCTAATCGCTAGACTTTTTACTAGATTTTTGTTGAGTGTTTTCATGTTTTTTTTTAATTAATGTTTCTCAAACTTAAAATCAATTAAACCGTATAACCTAACATTTAGCCCAAAAATAGTGCTGTGGTACTATAAAAATGATACCAGAGTACTCACAATAACGGCATTTTCGCGAACATAATTCATCATATCAACCATGTTATGCGCTTCCATTTTTTTCATAATATTACTCCGATGGTTTTTTATGGTGTTGTAGGAAACAGATAATCTATCGGCAATTTGCTTTGCACTATCACCCTTGCACAGTAGTTTGATAATCTCTTTTTCACGGGCAGTAAATATTATAGGGGTTGGTTTCCTTTTATCCTTTAATTGGGCTATAGCCGTTTTATGGCTTTGCCATATTTCATCTACTTCGGGGCTCAGGTATCTATTGTTTAATGCAATATGGGTAAGGGCTTTATTAATTTCATGCTTATCGGCACTTTTCAGTATATAGCCTTCTACCCCCAGTTGCATTAGAGCTATTATTTGCCCTTTTTCCTTAAAGGCCGAACACATAATTACTTTAGTGTTTTTATAGCGCATTTTTATATGGCGTGCTGTTTCTATCCCATCCATCCCACTCATCTGTATATCCAAAAATACTATATCATAATGCCCTTCATCTAGTTTAATAAGGGCTTGGTTTCCGTTTTCGGCTTCATCGCACTGTGTTATAGTCTCTATGCTAAGTAATACATTTATTATTCCCTGCCTTACTACAGCATGGTCATCTACCACTAATATGTTGGTTAATTGGCTCAATGGGATTTTAGTTTTATTATTATATTTAAATAAAAATTTTTATCACCTTGTATTGTTGTTACTCCATTAATAATGGCAGCCCGGGTTATTATATTTTGAAGCCCCAGGCCATCCTTGCTCGGTTGTTTATTAAACCCATGCCCATCATCGTAATAGGTATAATGCAATTGATTAAGTGGCTTGTTATAAAAAAGATCGAGAGTGGCCTGATGACCCCCGCTGTGCTTTATTGTATTTTGTATCAGTTCCAAAGTTATACTGTACAGATGGTTATTAATTAAGGGTTCAAATTGGTGACTATTGGTATTATCGGCAAAGTGGATGGTTATTCCCTGAGGTGGGTTATCTGCTAATTTTTGAAGGGTATATACCAAGCCATGATCGTTGAGTGTTTTAGGCATTATATCATGGGCAATATCTCTGATGGTTTGGCTGGCAATTCTTAATTTTTCCTTGGCCTCTTCTCTTTTTGTTTTTATCTTTTCGGGCTTTTCCAAATCAATATCATCAATAAGATGTATGATTTCAAAAATTGCAACAGCCATTGTATCGTGCAAATCGCGAGCTATACGGCCCCGCTCGTTTTGTTCGCCCATTATCAGGTTGTTTATGGCATTTTGTTTTTGTTCTTTTAGTTTTTTGTTGGCTATAATAAAAATTACAAATACCATAAGCACTATTACTATAAGAATAATAGTGAACGTAAAAATTAAATCTATACCTGAACCCGTTTGCATAAAAAACTAACGCCAAACAATATATTACACACGATATTCCCTACTCCATTAATAATGGCAAATGTATCAACCGAATGGGAACTATTGGAACTAAAAATAGGAAAACTTGAAGAAACATAGATAACAAAAATGCAGGTATAATAAAATAAACGGGCCGATGCTATCCAAAAAATGGGATTGAGGGTAGGACTATATTCGTCGAGCAAAGTTATTAAAACATAGTAGCTAAGCACAATAAAATAAAGGAACACAGAAAGAAAAAACAAATTGGAGTGATAAAGTGATACATGCAACAAAAGAGTATTGAAATAATCGAACACAATAAAACCCGAGATTATATAGGTAAATATGAGCAACCATTTAGGATACTTGTGACGTTGGTAAAAAAACCATGCAAAAAACAAAAAATCACAAACCAAAAACAGCCTGAATACCCAATGATTTTGAATACCATTGTATGCCAGCACACTCGACGCAATTTCAAATACACATGAAAAACCTATAAACCATAAAAAATAAGTTTGTAGCTCTCCAATTCTGTAATAAAAGTAAAGCCCGGCAATAAGGGGGAATAAAATGGATGAAACGCTTATTATATTAAATACCATCAAGAATTTAATGCGTTGGAGCTTCCACATTGTGTGGGGCAAGGCAGGCCAAACTCAGCCAATAATCCATCATCGATATCGTCTTCATTGGCTAATACACCGCATATTACTAATTTTGGATTATCTTCATCATCCTCCCCGTAATAAATGCGAATACCTACACAATCTTCTTGTGCTAAAATGGCTGAAATAGCGGCTTTGCTGTAATAAAATGCCTTGATTGCCCCGGGGTGATTGGTTCTGTAATTGGCTGTTAAATCGGCTGCATCAAGCAGGCTAATAGTGTGAATTTCGGTTCCTGTAAATGACATAAATTTATATTTATAATTTCCACAATTATAAATTATATTAAATGTCGGCTTTGCTTTTTATTTATTTTCTTACGAAAAAATAAAAATAGGAAAGTCTTATGATAAAACTGAACCAAAAACAAGTGTTATCTAGTACCAGGGTACTATAAATTTTATTAAAATGATTTTATTACTCTCCGCCCTTGGCAGTTAATTCTCTTGCAAGACAGTTTACAACTAACTTTTGGCCTAATACCTAAAAACCCCCAATGTTTATCTCTTTTCAATCATTTATTTTCTTTTCTTCGCCCTAATAAAATTGCACTTTTATAACTGCGGTCATAAAAAACCGGAATTGGAATTTCTTTTCCCTTACCGAAGGGGTGTCTTCTAAATTTAAGAATCCAAAGGACATTTTAACACCTAAATACCATAACTAAAAAAATACGGCTATTTATTAAAAACTAAAGAATAAAAATCAATGATTTCCTCCAAATCCTTTGCAATAGAGTTCGAACACTGTAACTTTGAGCCCGCCAAGTTTTTCTTAAAAAAACCGTATGCAGGAAATAACCGATGAAATATCTAAACTTTATGTTTCCTGCTTTAATAATAAACCTTTAAATATTTCACGATTGCCACAAAGTGGCAGCGACCGACAGTATTTTAGGATTGAAGCTGAATCAGAATCGGTAATAGCTACTGTAAATTCAAACCAAAAGGAGAATGAAACATTTTGTTATTTTTCAAAACATTTCAAAGCTTTAAATTTTCCGGTTCCTGAAATTTTTGCAATAAATAACGACAAAACTATTTATCTGCAATCGGATTTTGGAGATGCTTCTTTGCTAAATGTAATTGAAGAAAAAGGTAAAACCGAAGAGGTTTATGATTTATTAAAGCAATCATTAAAAAACTTAGCAAAGCTACAAATACTAGGTGATAAAGGTTTGGATTATGACCACTGTATCACTTCCAAAGAATTTGGAAAGCAGGCTATTCTTTCAGATTTACTTTACTTTAAATATTATTTTTTAGATACTTTAAAAATCCCTTATGACAAGGAAAAGTTGATTGAAGACTTTGATGCCTTAAGCAATTATCTTTCAAGAGTAGATTATAAATTTTTCATGTACCGCGATTTTCAAAGCCGAAATGTAATGGTGCAAAATGATACTGTGTTTTTTATAGATTATCAGGGTGGGATGAAAGGGGCTTTACAATACGATGTGGCTTCATTTCTGTGGCAGGCTAAAGCGGAGTTGAGCGATAAATGGAAAGATAGTTTGCTGGATTATTATATGGGTTGTGTGGACGAAACACTTGGAAGCCCGATAGATAGAAACAGATTTGTGAGTCAATATAATGGCTACGTTTTAATAAGGCTTTTGCAAGTTTTAGGGGCTTATGGTTTCCGGGGAATTTTTGAGAGGAAAGCCCATTTTTTGGATAGTATTCCTTTGGCCCTTCAAAACCTTCATAATTTTTTAAAGCATAAAATGGTTGGGATTTCTGTTCCTGAATTTGAAAGGCTTTTAACCATAATAGTAAGTGATGAAATGGTTAGCAGGTTTACCAATATTAAAGCTAATGACCAAACGCCATTAATTATAAAAATTAATAGCTTTTCATATAAAAAAACGGGTTATCCAAGTGATGAATCAGATAATGGCGGTGGTTTTGTATTTGATTGCCGGGGGATTTTAAATCCCGGAAGGCTGGAAGAATTTAAAGTTCAAACAGGTAGAGATAAAGCTGTAAAAGATTTTTTGGAGCAAAAAACAGAGATGCCCGGGTTTATGAATAATGTTTATAATTTAGTTGATATTTCAGTTTCCGACTATTTAAAACGTGGTTTTTCTTCGCTAATGATAAATTTTGGCTGCACTGGTGGGCAGCATCGCAGTGTATATGCCGCTGATGCTTTGGCTCGTCATTTACGAAATAAGTTTAATGTGAAAGTTGAAATAAACCATATTGAACAAGGCATTAAAGAAAAACGCGGGTTTTAATGAAATACCCATATACAAAAATGTACACCAGTCAGATAAGATTTTCAGGGGTATTCCATAAGGCTTAAAATTAAAAAATAGAAAGTTACTTATGAAAGCAATGATTTTGGCAGCCGGGCTTGGTACACGGCTCAAACCTTTTACGAATAATCACCCAAAAGCTTTGGCCGAAGTTAATGGCAAATCCTTATTGCAACGAAATGTAGAATATTTAAAATCGTTCGGTATTACTGAAATCATGATTAATGTTCATCATTTTGCTTCCCAAATTATAGAATCTATTAGTAATAATAGTGGCTGGGGGACGAAAATTATAATAAGCGATGAAACAGATGAACCACTTGAAACCGGCGGAGGGTTAAAAAAAGCAGCCTGGTTTTTTCAAGATTCGGATGAACCTTTTATTTTGCTTAACGCAGATATTTTAACAGATTTAGATTTAGAGAAACTTTTGGAATACCACAAATTGAACAAAGCTCTGGCAACTTTGGCCGTCAGCAACCGTGACACTTCCCGTTACTTTTTGTTTGATGAAAACAACCTATTAAGCGGCTGGGAAAATATAAAAACCAACCAAAAAATTATTACTCGGCCCAACTCTAATCTTACCCGAAAAGCTTTTAGCGGATTACATATTATTTCTCCTGAAATTTTTAAGCATATCACTCAAACCGGCAAATTTTCGATGGTGGATGTCTATCTTGAATTATCAAAAACCTACATTATTAAAGGTTTTGACCAAGGCAATTGTAAATTTTTGGATGTGGGGAAACCTGAAAGTATTGCTCAGGCTGAATTGATGTTTGATTAAGGATTATCTAATAATAGTCACTGTTCCTGTCATCGGCCAGCTCACATCATCTACACCTACTGCTTTTATTATCCAGATATAGGCGTCCATTTGACTAATTTTGCCATCATAGTATCCGTCCCAATCCACATTCATATCACTGCTTTCAAATACTTTATCGCCCCAGCGATTAAATATTTTTATATTATAATCACGGATATAAAGCCCTTTAATATCAAAGGTTTCATTCAGGTTATCACCGTTTATTGTAAAGGCATTGGCCGCAAAAATTCTCGACCTCACAGGCGCACAATCTTCGTTTGAAATACTGAAAATTTGCTTTTTGCCATTAATCATATTTTTATAACCAATTACTCTGTAGCAGTAATATGGATATCCATTTAGGTCAGTAACATTATCCACCAACATTGAATCATTTGCTGAAGTAATACCAACAGTGGTAAAAGTTCCATCGGCTTTTTTACGTTGTACTTCGTATTCATTTACACCTTCGGTCCAGCCTTGATAGCTGCTCCAAGTTACAAAGGGTCGTTCGGTAACCGTGGTATCAGCATGGAGCAAAATAGTTTTAGCAAAATTTGTAATCGGGCTCAACAGTTTGCAGGTATCTATAGCGTAGGTTCTATAAAAATAGGATTTATCATCTACCAAAACTTTTTTATCGGTAAAGGCAAATTCATCAGGTTTAAAACTTTGATACCATTTGTAATTATTGCCATCTTCCGATTTTTCAAGCACATATTCCTGAATTGGTATTCGTGGCGAACCGCTTCCGGTCCATTCAATAGTTATTTCTTTATCAAAATCTACTGTGGCTCTAATGGTATTATTTGGTGGAACTGAATTGGAAAACAATGGTTTAGCTGCTGTGGTATCACTCCATGAAATTTGATTATAGCCTCCGTTTTCAAAAGCTTTTATTTTATAAAAATGTATAATTTTACAATACACATTGGTATCGGTATAGTTTAACTGATTACCAGCAACAGTAGCCAAATAATCATATTTTCCTTTTTGGCCAATGTCTTCTCTAAATATTTCATATTTACTTACCGGCCAACCTTTGTAGGCATTCCATAACAAATCCACTCGTTTAAAAGCACCAGATGCAGCGGCTTCCACGGTGCAATGCTCCAAAGCCAAATTGATATCCGACTCATATCCGCAAAGGTTGGTAGCTGTTACTTTATAACAATACACATTGTGAAGCGTATTGAGCGAATTAATTATTTGAGAGGTATCGCTAATATTAGATAAAATTATAATTTTTTTGTTGCCACTATATATGCCATACTCTTTAAAATCAAAACCACGATAGCTTGAAAAATCTAATATCACATCATAATCATTTTCAACCGAAACTCTGTAAATAAATGGAGGAATAGGGGGAAGAGTATCACTTATTAACAACCCATTTTTTTGAGTAATGGTGTCCTCACATCCAAAATTATCTTTAATAGCCAATGTGATTTTGTATAGTCCCGATGATAGTTTCGGTAGACTTGGTGTTTTATTAATGGAGATTAATGAATCATTCAAAAACCAATTGTATAATTTAAAAGTAGTATCTGATTGAGAAGTGTTTATTAAAGAAGGTATTTGGCCTGTGCAGTAAAAATCTTTTCCGGGTTTAAAAGCAGCAGCTGTATTTTTAATAACTACTTGTTTTGTTATTTGCGCTTCGCAACTGTCAGTATTCCAAACCTTCAATGTTACATCATACTTGCCTTTGGTTTTAAAAATATGGCTTGGTTCAAATCGCAACGAGGTATCTCCATCCCCAAAATTCCATTCACATTTTTTAATAGTTCCCTTTAAAGGATTGGTGGTATTGGTGAAATAAACAGGTTGCTTTATGCAAGGTGAAGTAAAATTGAATTGAGGAATTGGGATTGGGAAAACATTAATAGTATCAATAGGTGGTAAGGTATATTTACACCCAAAACTATCAGCCAAAACCAATAGCGGAATATACTTCCCAACTCGCGTATAGGTATGCCCCGTCTTAGTTGTGTCTTGAATTATTTCACCATCCCCCATGTCCCATTCCAGTTTAGAGGTGTTAGAAATGATGGCGTCAAAATTTACAAACAGCGGAGTACATCCGGCTTTTTTATCAAATTTATAGGTACCAATTGGGCCGTCAATTAATATTAAATCTTTAAATGTGATTTTATCCTGACAGCCCAGTTCATCAATAACAGTAAGGGTTACCGAAAACTTGCCGGCAATAATATAAACGTGAGAAGGATTTGCTAAAGTTGAAAAAGAACCATCTCCAAAATCCCAAAAGTACTTTTCAATTTTTCCAAACTTGCTTTGCGATTTAGAAACAAAATTAACCCGCAAAGGCGGGCAATTAGCTTCTAGTTTATCCGCCAAAAGACTTGCAGTAATTGACTTTTGGTTATTTTGAATTAATGTATCCAGCTCTGTTACACAACTATTTTCATCTACCACCTTAAGGCTAAGTTTGTAAACTCCCGGAGTTTTGTACCAAAAATCTATAGGTGAACCCGTAAATTTCCTACCGTCACCTATATCCCAAAAAAAGTTAAGTTTCTTTTCATCCAGACTTGATTCATGAAAAATGGGTCGTATGGTAAGTTTAGGATACGAGCAGGTAGCCATTGATAAAACTTGAAAATGATAGCTTAAACCAATAACTTTTACAGTATCCGAGCCAATTCCCTTGCACCCATTTTTATCTTGCATTGAAAGGGTTACAGCATAATTTCCACCTTTCAATGGTCCGGGCTTTTTCAAGGTATAATACATGGTATCGGCTGTAACTGCAATTGGTGCCAATCCACTTATTTGCCAAAATTTATTTTTTAAAGAAGTGTCTGAAGTTTTATTTATAAGAGTTAATATTATAGGGCCACAACCCGATTTTGGACTTACATCTATTAAAACCTGAGGACCCGTAACTTTAATAACCTGAGAGAAAGAATCTTGGCATCCATCATTAGTTTTAGCTTTTAATGTCACTTTATAACTTCCGGCATTCAAAAACGTTTTGGAAATGGATGTGTTATCATTTGCTTCTTTTGTCCCATCTCCCCAGTTCCAAAAAAACTTATCATAACCACTTGAATTATTATTTAATGTTAAATTAGCTGGGGAACACAATCCCCCTGAATAGGAGAAACTAGCCGACCTAAATATAGGATTAACAATAATTGGAAGTGAATCTACACATCCTGATTTTGTGTTTTTGCCCCATAATAGCTGTGGCCAAGGACCTGCAATATTTGACACAATTAAAGTATCCTTATTTAAAATTGTACTATTATTACTCATTACCCATCCAATTTTATCAGCACTATCTGATGTATTAATAAATGTGTAAGGAAACCCTTTACATGAATCAAATATCATAATATAAGAAACAAGTGGTGGCATTATTCTCAGAATATCCTTTATCACCAAAGTATCATAACATCCATTATTTCCGGCAACTAATTTCACATTATATGTATCGGGTTTTACTCGTATTTTGCGATGCAGTATTTTTGTTGAATCAATAAAATTAGAATCTAAAAACCATAACCATTCATCTATTTTTAACCCATTATTATTTTTAGCTGTTTTTATGTCCAAATAATCCAAATTGCATAAAGATGTTTTTGGAAAAGTAAAGGAAATATCAGGTCGTAAACCAACTTTTACAGTATCAACAGTTGAGAAACTGCAGCCCGGCTTGGTGGTCACTGTTAAGTTAACAATGTATGTTCCTGCACTTGTGTAAGTATAACTAAAGGATTCCCTATAATCAGAATTACCATCGCCTAAATCCCAAATACGAGAGGTTATCTGAAGTTTTGTTTGAGTTGCATCTGTAAAATTCACATTTAAAGGTTTGCATCCTCTTTTGGGATCAATAATTATATCCGGCTTAATAGTATCGGCATAAATAGCCGTGTTATTTACTAAAGTGTCATAACAAGAACCATTACCTGAAACCAATGTTATCTTGGAATACCCTTTCTTTTTAATGTTTATAATCACTCCCCTGTTACTAGAGATAAAGGAATCATTCAAATACCAATTTCGCATCGTTCCTCCAACAGATTTATCAATCAAAGTATCTATAAGTCCAGGCTTACACATTAATGTATCGCTTATTGTAAACTTAGCAATTGGCTTGGCTAAAATAGTAATTGCATCAGGCACAGTTATCGTTTCTTTGCATGAACCATCTGATAAGCTTATGGTTAGTTTTATAGTGTAAGTTCCCTTTGATTTATATTTATTGGTAGCTTTGGTTCCTTTTGCAGTATTACCATCGCCCAAATCCCAATTACACAAATAGCTAAAACTTGCCGGTTTTGAGGTATTAAAAAAAGTAATTTCACTATTTTCGCATGCAGGATTTGGGTATGCATTAAATGAAGGTTTAGGTTTTATAATATTTATATAATTGCTAAGCTTACTGCTTGTATTGCATCCATTAGCGGACTTTACAGTTAAAACCACGGTAAAACTTCCGGTATCTGTATAGGTTTTTTTAGGGTTTTTATCTGTTGAATTTGTGCCATCTCCAAAATCCCATTCAAACTGGTCTCCGGTTTTTAATCCTGTAGATTTATTGGTAAAATTCACGGTAAGAGGCTTAGTACAAGCACTCGTTTTATCAGCAATAAATATTGGCTGTGGGGTAGAATTAGCGGTGATATATTGCTTTTTTATAACATCACTTTGACATCCATTGGCATCTTTTACTAATAACGAAACCGTATAAACTCCTTCGGAGGTGTAGGCATAATAAGGAGTTTGACTTGTGGAAACCATTCCGTTACCATAATCCCAAGTCCACTGCGTTATCATAGCACTTCCTCGTGTGCTTTTATCGGTTAGTCCCGGATCAAAAGGAGTACATCCAGTGCGTGAGGTAGCATCAAAATTTGCGATAGGGTTTTTAAAAACTTCCGCATACTTGGTTCGTGCAATACTATCCTTTTTTCCTTTAACATCGGTTACGACAAGTTTTATAGTATATAATCCCGGCGTATAATAAATAGCCTGTGGATCTTTAATTGTACTGGTATTACCGTTCCCCAAGTCCCAAAAATATGTTAAACCTGTGCCGGCACTTTGATTAATGTATTTAATTGTAGCCGGTGAACAGCCTTTATTCGGGCTGGCATAAAAAGCTGCTTTTGGTTGAGCCTTTGCAAAAGGAACAGCCACCAAAAAAAATAATATAAGATTAAAAGTTTTTTGCAAAGCGCTAGGTGGCGAATATAAAGTTTTTGAATAACTATTTAGTTAATCAGACAACTCAAACCCTCTAAAAGTTGCTTGAATAATGACATTAAAATGTATTAATTAACAGTCTATTTGGTTTTTTGCTGGTCGGCGTAACTAAAAACTTTTTTTAATAAATCAGAAGTTCGCTTTAATGGATCTTGCCGGATCTTGTTTTCTTCCAATTCTATTTGGCTAAAAAGAGCTTCCATTGATTTACTAGTTACAAACCCATTCAAATCAGGATTAATTTTTTGAACTATTGGAATTTTGTTATAAGTCGTTATTGCATCTTTCCAGTATTTTGTAGCCCCAACCCTGTCGAGTGATTGTTTTATTATCGGGCTAAATTTAGTTGTTAGTTCATTACTTGTGGTCCTTTTTAAATAAGCGGTTCCCGCTCCGTTTCCTCCGGATACTATGTTAATAGCATCATTTATGGTCATTGTGGTAATTGCATTCACAAATACAGGTTTAGCCTCGGCTACTGCCATTTCTGCCCCGCGATTAATACTAACAATTGCTCTATCACACATATCCCCTAAACCTGCATCTCTCAAGGTCTTTTCTAATTTTTGCGCCTCAGGGGGAAACAGAATTTTGTAGGTAGAATTTTTAAAAAAACCATCCGCTTTGGATAAAAAATCAGTACTAGCTCCGGCTCCATTTTTTAAAGCTTCTTTCAATCCATTGGCCGCCTCATCTTGAGTTATACCATTGTTCAAAGTTTTATAAACATCATTGGCTGTAGATAATATTTTACCTGTGTTGCCGCAAGAAAATAGAAATAATGCATTTAGAATAACAACTGATAATTTTATACTTTTCATAATTTGAAATAATTTTATTGAAAGGTTTGCAAAATTAAGGCCAAATTTAAATCCCTTGAGATTTATATCGTGGTGCCAAATTTTTAATCATATCGGCTACCATTGCATCTAAATCATAATCATTTTTCCAACCCCAATCTTTTCTTGCCTCAATGTCTTCAATACTTTGTGGCCAGCTATCGGCAATGACTTGGCGAGGATCGGGCCTATAGGTTATTTCAAAATTCGGAATGTGTTTCTTTATTTTTTCAGCTAAACTTTCAGGAGTAAAACTAAACCCGGAGATATTATAGGAAGAACGAATTTTTACATCTTCAGCTGCGGCGTGGGTTATATCTAATGTTGCTTTAATTGCGTCGGGCATATAAAGCATAGGTAAACTTGTGTTATCTTTTAAAAAACACTCATACTTTCCATGTTTTAATGCTTCATGAAATATTTCTACTGCGTAATCCGTAGTTCCTCCACCGGCATCTGCTTTATAGCCAATTAAACCTGGATAACGAATACTTCTCACATCTAAACCATAGCGCTTTTGGTAATATTCACAATACCGCTCGCCAGTTTGTTTGGTAATTCCATAAACCGTATTAGGGTCCATAATGCAATGTTGGGGTGTATTTAATTTTGGAGTATTAGGGCCAAAAACGGCTATGGAACTTGGCCAAAACAAACGTTTAACCCCAAATTCTAAAGCGGCATCGAAAACATAAAACAAACCGTCCATGTTCAGTCGCCAACCTAATTTTGGATTTTTCTCGGCAGTTGCCGAAAGTAATGCGGCCAAATGATAAATTTGTGTAGGTTGGTATTTTTTAAGTACCTCAGCTATTTTAGCTGTATCTAGCACATCCATTATTTCGAACGGACCTTCTTGCCAAAAAGCAGATTCAGGTTTTCTAATATCGGAAGCTACAACATTTGCGGTTCCATATAAATTGCGGAGGGATTCTGTAAGTTCGGTGCCTACCTGCCCGCAAGAGCCAATTATCAGCACAGTTTCTTTGCTCATGTAAAGTAAATTTGAAACTGCTAAATTAGACGTTTTAGGAAAATAAATTGCAGGGGAATTATTCTGCCACTATCTTTTTCAACAAATAATATAGCTTTAGAAATAATTCTTAAAAATGCCTTTGGTTTTAAAGTAAAATTATATAATTTTGCACTCCTTTTAAAAAAATAACGTCACATGAAGAGGACCTTTCAACCATCCAATAGAAAAAGAAGAAACAAACACGGTTTCAGATTACGCATGGCTAGCAAAAACGGCCGCAAAATAATTGCCGCACGTCGTGCAAAAGGCCGTCATAAGCTTTCAGTTTCCGACGAAGGACGTCATAAATTTCAATAGAATTTAATAGCCATTGGCTGATGGCAGGGTTATACACGTTATCCAAAAATGAACGGTTAACTAGCAAAAAGCTGATTGATAAAATCTTTAAACGAGAGGGAGAATTTATTTCAAAATTTCCCCTCTCGTTTATTTTTTTAGAGCATTCCTTATCTGAGAATGTACCAGCCCAAATTCTTTTTTCAGTACCTGCCAAAAAAGTAAAAAAGGCTCATGATCGCAATCGTATTAAGCGCTTGATGCGCGAAAGCTACCGATTGCAAAAACCTGAATTTTATAATTTCATTAATTTAACACCCGGTCGGCAGTACATTTGTTGCTTGATGTATAATGCGGCTGCAATTCCTGAATACCAAGACATCGATATCAAGATTAAGTTTTTATTAAATGAGTTTTGTAAGAAGATTTCTTAAACTTTTGGCCTATCCTTTTTTAGGATTGATATGGTTTTATCAAAAAGCCATTTCTCCATGGCTACCTTCGGCCTGTCGCTATACACCTACTTGTTCGCAATATGCCAAAGAAGCCCTTATTAAATATGGAATATTTAAAGGAAGCTGGCTGGCTGCCAAACGGATATTAAGTTGCAATCCTTGGGGTGGCCACGGCCACGATCCGGTTCCATAGATTATTTAAAAACCATTATAGTGGGTGGCAGATAACCTCAAAAAAATATTTTCTTTTTGATTTTTTAATAGTTAGTTTTAAATAAAAATTAACTTATGCGACAAGCAACAAGCTTAAAGGGTAATGATAGAAATTATAAGTATGCGAATCAAATGGTTTATAATTTAATCCCTTAATCAACCATGAGAAATTTATTTATTTTTGTCGTTTTATTAGGTTTTAGTTGCACGGACACTGCCCCATTAGCTGATTTGCCGTTGCAGAAACCTTTGTATTTTTCTTTTAAGAATCCAAATATTCTAAAAACAATGTCTGGTGATTCATTTGTGGCTTATGACAGTTTATTCTCTTATAAATTAAATGGAATAGAAACCTTTTTTACTGGTTATATATGGAAAAATCCACAACACAAGGATTCAATGTCTTTTATATCTTCAAGAGTTTCAGATATAGTTTATCTTTCTTCTGTTAAAGAGATAAAGACATTCTATTTGCATTTACCAAAACTGAAAGCAGATACACTATTTGCAGATTACTTTGAAATTATTAACAATCCAAAAGGCCAAAATTCATGTAATTGTGATATGCCTTTAAGAGAACTTAAATTCAATGGTAAATCATGCATAAGGAAAACAAATTATACAAGTAATGGCATCTACATTTTTGACCGATAAAGTTTGTATTAATTATTGAGCTTTATAAGTTTATAATTTTTATGGGTATTTATTCCATTTTTCGAGTCACTAATTACCAAAATTTAAAAAATATTGTGATAAAGGAATTTATAAAATGTAATTTTGTGACATTAATATTTACATACATTTAATTTTTTAACCAATGAACACAGGAACAGTAAAATTTTTTAACGCGTCAAAAGGCTATGGCTTTATCAAAAACAATGACAATGGCCAAGAGGTTTTTGTACACGTAACCGGTCTTATCGACCAAATTTCTCAAGACGATCAAGTAACCTATGATGTAGAAGTAGGTAAAAAAGGTCCTTCTGCCGTAAACGTAAAAAGAGCTTAAGATTATTTATATCCCTACCCTATAGGGAATTCAATAATATGGATGGCTTAAAACCCTGCTTAGAGTTTGTGAAAAACTAACTTTATGCAGGGTTTCTTAATTTTTCCAGATTTTGCTATTTACCGTAATAGGCAAACGGAGCCCAGTAATACGGATGGCTAAATCCCTGTATTTTACTCAAGTCAACCTGTGCTTTGTGAAGGGATTCTACTTTATTCATAGTTGACACATTTTCATAAAACTTTTTCATTAACAGGCTTGTAGCTTTATCATCTACTTGCCAAAGTGAGGCAATTACAGTTTCTACCCCTGCTGTTAAAAAAGCCGATGCTGTAGTTTGAGGCCAGCCTTCTACCAAATCATTTTTAACTGCGGTTTCACAAGCCGAAAGAGCCACCAATGTATATTGATCTATATTATTAAGATCGCCAATATCGTTTAGAGTAAACCTACCATTGTTTGCCATAACAAGGTAAGAACTATCAAAATTATTATAATCCAGAATTCCATGGGTGGCAAGATGCATCACATTAAAATTACCAGACTGAGCGAACAGCTGTTCCTTGGTGGCGTCCTTACCTTTTAAAATCATTGAGTTTGGGAATAAGGTTTTAATATCGTTCACTTCAACTTCGGCTGCGGGCAAACTTTTATCAGCATTTCCCACAGCAATGATGTGAAAATTAGCTAAATCTATTGCTTGTGAGCTTCCTAAAAATTTAAGACGATTACTGTAAAAAACGGTAAATTCATCTATTAGATAGGTTACTTGTTTATCTTCCTCCTTGGCAATAAGTGCATGAAAAGGTAAATAATACAAATCGCCGTTTGGTATTATTGCTAATCGCGTTTTGCCTCCGATTTCTTTTTTAACAGACCCAATTAGCAACTCATACAATTCCTTACTTGTTTCATTTAATACTTTTTCAGGATTTTCAACTTTAGGGGTATTTACTACTCTGCTTCCGCGACGCGTGGTAGTTGGTGCAAAAGATGGATTACGCACTAAATTGTACATCATCATTATTTTTTTACTTAACACCTTACTTTCAATATTTACAACTTTTGCAAATACCGAGTCTTTGGTGGCGCAAAAAATATAAAGGTTTTTTTCAGCCATTAGATAAAGCAAAACTGCCATATCTGAGGAAATATTTTTTTTCTCAGCTCTAAAATCGTCAGGGTTTACGCTATTACTAATATAAACCTGAATTTTGGGATTGTTTTTTACTAAATCCTGTACAAAGTTTTTATATTCCTTTTGGCCAACTTTTTGAATAGCTTCGAGTTCTTTAATTAATTCTGTTTTTTGCAATTCTATTGGTTTTGATTTTTCCTTTACAATTTCAGCATTAAGTTTCTCTAGGGCTTTTTGCTTTTCTTCAGCTTCGGCCAAAGCTTTATTAGTTTCGCTTGTAGCACCTCTATCTTCACCCTTGAGTTGCTTAAATTTAGAATTCAAAGCTTCATTATTCCCTCTTTCAAGGTAGGTTATTGCTTCTTCTATCTTACCTTGTGCCAAAAGCCATTCGACTATAGTTTCATACATTTTTTGTTGTAAATCGCCCATTGTAAACATTTTTCTAGCCTCAGATCCACCAGTTATTTGACTGCTTATTTTTTCCATAACCGCTATGGCTCGTTTTAGCTGCCTCAATGCTGTATCTTTTTGATTTAAGGCATTGTTGGCCAATGCACTATAATAGTATGCCTCATACAAGTACTTCATAAAACCAATAGGTTCTGACTTTTTAATAGTTTTATTATACCATTCAATGGCGGTTTTATATTCTTTGAGTTCATATTTTATCCTACCTATTTGATTGTATATATCGGTTGCATTCTCTATTTCACCCGAATCCCCAACTATTTCATATGCTTTAAAGGCTTGAATTTCCGCTTCTTTATATTTCTGACGACCAATATTATATTTTGCTATTATTCTCAGGGCTATTCCTTGATTTCTTTTATCTTCACGTTTCATTGAATTTTCAAGCCCAAGATTTAGCCATTTTTCGGCTTCGTTATATTCTTTTTTCATCACATATACTTCACCAATATTTACGGTTACCAAGTTTATGAAATCACCCTCAGGTTCTATTTTTTTTAGTATTTCCAATGTAGGGAAAAAGTAACTGAGTGAACTGTCATAATTACCTTGGTGATAAAATATTGTTCCCGCATTATTAAGCGGTGTACTTCTAAAATATTCGCTTTTTATTGAGCGATAAAAGCTATCGGCTTTAAGATAATAGCCCACAGCCATACTGTATTTTGATTGTTCGTTATAAAGGTTTCCCATTTCAATATAATTGCTAGCTATTCCCCAAGGATTATCAGCCTTTTTATATAATTCAGCACTTTGAGCTAAATAACCTAATGATTTTTGGAATTGTCCTGTTACCCTTCCAATACTTCCCAAGGCCGAAAGTGAGTTAGCAATGGCACTGTTATTTTTTATTTCTTCGGATACTTTTAATGCTTCCTTAAAAAACTTCTCTGATTCAACAAAGTTCCCTATGCTTGTATAATGATAACCAATATTTACTAAACTATAGGTTTGTTGGAGTCGGTCTTTAATTTTTACATATATCTGGTAGCAACTATCCAAATAAGGTTTGGATTTGGAATACATACCCATAGTTGCATAAAGGTTTCCTATAGAAGTCTGGCAAACTGCTATGTTGTATGGGCTGCCTGTGGATTTCGCAATTTGAAGTGATTGCTTGTAGAATTCCATGGCCTTTTTATTATCCTTAAACTGAACTTCTGTAAGATTTCCAATATAGTTTAATGTGTACATTTGACCACTTTGATCGCCAGTTTCTTTTTGGATTATTAGAGCTGTATCCAAGAAAAGGAGAGCTGCTGTGAATTTATTTTGTTTCGAAAAAATGGCAGATATATTGTAATACATATTCCCTAGTTCAATTTTATCATTGAGTTCTGAATACAGCAGTAATGCTTCTTTATAGTAATTATAGGCCTGACTATAATTCATTATCTTTTGTTCCAACCCTCCTCTTTTATTAGCCATTCCTGCCAAACTCGTTTTATCTTCCAATTTTTTATAGATTTCATAAGCTCGGTCGTAATAATCGGCTGCTTTTACATACTCACCATTTTCTTTATATAGTGAACCAATTTGCCCCAATGAATAGGCCACTCCCGATTGGTCACCTGCTTCATTTCTATATTTAACTGCGCTATCATGCGCAGCAATAGCTCTGTCATATTCGCCCAAATTATATAGCGCCTGACCAACATTAGACATCGAATATCCGGCCCCTGCCTTATTGTCCCAGCTTAATTTCATTTTGCAAGCTTTATTGTAATAATCAGCAGATTTCTCATAATCATTTAAACTGAAAAGTACATCTGCCAAATCATCAAACGTTTCAGCCACATTTTTTTGATCTCCCAATTGATTGTATTTCTTTTGTTGAGTTTCATATGCTTTAAATGCCTCAAGGTATTTTCCTTGTTTTTTTAATATTTTGGCAATGTATTTATATGCACTTAATGATCGTGATCTGCCTTCAACCGAATTTGCACTATTATAATAATTAGTTGCCTTGATATAGACTGTCAAAGCGGAATCAAATTCATTTAATGCATAGTAGGAATCTCCAATTCCATGGAGTGCAATTGCTATTCCCTTAAAATAATTAGATGAGTCATCGGTATTGATTTTAGTTTTTAATACATAACTTTTTTTATAGTATTCCAGTGCCTTTTTGTAATCCAAAAGGTCATAATATTTTGCGGCAAGATTACCTATACAGTATCCTTCGCCTTTAATATCTTTGCTTTTTTTAAGGTATTCAACACCTTGAGTATAAGCTTCAATTACCGAATCTGATTCTTGGCGAGTATCATGCATTCGAGCTTTAAAAAAATAACTCCATCCAACCTGCTGTTCCGAGTTCATATATTGGGCCACTTTGCGATGGCTTCGGTTTAGCGCAAATGCCCTGTTATCCTGATTATTGTCTACTAAAGCCTCTTCATCATTGCCCAAATAAGTAAAAAAATCATTCCTCATAGCCTCTTCCTTATAAAGTGCTGCAATACCTTGTAAATCCTGATCGTTAGAAGCATTTTCAATTGCATCAAAAAATTCGCCATAACTTACTGGAGTATTATCTAGCACCCAATCAGCATAACTAACAATGAGTGAAATCCGTCCATAAAATGATGAGGCATAAAATGACGCATAATTCAAAAAATCATTAATATCTTTTCTAGTTGAAATTTTTAAAGCTTCTAATAGGGTTTTGTCTTTAAACCGGCCCGATTTGCATACTTTCCTTAAAACTTCAATTTCACTTTCCTTAAATTTATCGTACCCTTTATGAATATCATATTCCATAGCCAATACAATATCATCAAATATGGAATCGCTTCCATGCATATACCATTGGCGATAATCATAAAAATCATATCCGTCAATATTGTAAAAACCAATATTATAAGTAAGGCAATTGGTAACCAAATCATGAAATCTCTTAGGAAACTGAATAGGTAATTTTACCATGTCATCCTTATAAATAAGGTGAAGAGAATCTTTACCCTGAAAATCATAAATCTTTAGTATAGCCTGACTTTCGGCTATATCTGTAACTTCACAATTACCTAGAATTATATTATTATGACCGCTTACTAAATCAGTTTTCACCCCTCGCACTGTTCCGATGGTTCCAAGGCCAATACCGTCATAAGTTCCAAAATTTATTTTAACTATAATTGTGTCATTGTTTTTTGGAAAAACATTACTAATCGGAAAATAAAATTCAAGACGTTCTGTTTTGTCAAATTCAGGTAAGTCGAAGGTGAAATTTTCCAATCGTGTTTCTCGATAACAATAGCCTAAATAAGGCATAGCTTTACTTATAATTTCTTGATCGGCAGGTCTTTTCACATACTTCAGCATTCGCTCAAAAGCTTCCATTCCCCATTTATATTCACCCCATTTCATATCTATATAACCTATCTTAAATTCGCAATGAATAAGAGTTGCGGTATCAGGACGAACTTCTCTTTTTTCATCCTTAACCATATCTAGATAAATATTTAAGGCCGCATCACGACTGACGGTATCAGAAGTAAGTTCATAAATTGCGACCAAACTGTCGGCCTTTTGGATTAATACGAAATTAGAAGGTTTGAAATTTTGAGCATTTACCGATATTATCAATCCTGCATATAACAGAATTACTAGGCAACCCTTTAATATAATTTTCATACTTTAGTCTAGATTATAGTTAAAAAATCAGCACATTGATGCTAATTAACTATCAAAGGTAAAAGCTAAAATTTGATTTTTTTCGGATTTTTGAATTTTAAGCTCCTATTTTAAAAAATAAATTTCAACTAAAAATAGCTAAACAAAATATTTTTTAAGACTTATAGAATTCATCCCCGTCTTTCATTTTACGTTTCCAACGCTTGTGCGTCCAAAGCCAATATTGCGGGGTTTCTTGTATCATCTGTTCCAGCCAACGAGTGTGCTTTTCAGTAATTTCACCTGCGTGAGTTTGGGTAGGATTTTTCTCCAATAGCTTTGCCTCCATTTCATAGTAGCCACGTTTCACTTTGGTTACATACATAAAAACTACTGGATAATCATATTCCTTCGCAAAAACTTCAGAACCTACAAGCACCGCCGTTGGTTGATTTAAAAACATAGTCCAATGCACACTTTTGCTATAGGTTGGCGATTGGTCGGTGGCAAAAATAGTGGCAGTAAGTTTTTCTTTATTATGCTCAAAACCGGCTTTTACTATTTTTTTTGATAACATTTCCATTCCAAACCTTTCACGGCTTTTCAAAATCTCAGTATTAAAAAATTGATTACTTAATGGAGCATAAATACCAACAATATGATGCTTAACCTGGGCACTTAATATTGCAGCGCCAGTTTCCCAATTATTATAGTGTCCACCAACTAATATTATGCTTTTCCCTTCATCAAATAATGCATTCATAACCTCTGGATTCATAATTTTATTGCGCATTTTCAATTCAGCTTCTGAGCTACCGAACAACCTTACACTTTCAACGATTAAATCAAAAAAATGGCTGTAAAAGGCCTGTTCTATTGAATCAATTTCAGCCTTTGATTTTTCAGGAAACGAATTCACCAAATTCGCTCTAACTACCTTTTGGCGATATTTTACTAATTTATAAAGCACTAAATATAAAAAATCTGAAATCCCATAAAGTATACCTAATGGCAAATAAGTGAGTGGCTTTATAAAGAGGTAGTATAATAAGCGACTGGTCATGGAGGGTTAAGTTTAAATTAATTTGATATAAGGCGTTTAAAACTCACGATTCTTATTTTTTTCTCATACCTTTTCTTTATTAGCCAATTGCCCGCAAGCTGCATCTATATCCTTGCCACGGCTGCGGCGAATATTTACAATTAGCTTTTGCTGTTCCAATATTTTAGCAAATTTTTCAATCTTTTCGGCAGAGGATGCTTTAAAATCTGCCATTTGTATTGGGTTATATTCAATAAGATTGATTTTGCATTTTACCTTTTTGGCAAATTGGGCCAGTTCCATGGCTTCTTCTTCATGGTCGTTGGTATCATTTATTACGCAATATTCAAGCGTTACCCGTGTACCTGTTTTATCATGAAAATAATTTAAAGCTTCCACCAGCATTTCTAAATTATTGGTATCATTTATAGGCATTATTGAACTGCGGCGTTCGTTATTTGCAGCATGCAGTGATAGGGCTAAATTAAATTTTACATTTTCATCGCCCAATCGTTTTATCATTTTGGTTACTCCAGCAGTGCTCACTGTTATTCGTTGCGGACTCATTCCCAAGCCTTCGGGTTTTGTAATATATTCTATACCCTTCATTACATTGGCATAATTAAGTAAAGGTTCGCCCATTCCCATAAAGACAATATTACTTAAAGGGATATTATAGTTTTTTATTGCCAACTGCCCTATTAATACTACCTGATCATAAATTTCAGCGGGGTCAAGATTTCGTTGTCTTTCTAAAAAACCCGTAGCGCAAAATTTACAACTTAGGCTACACCCCACTTGACTACTTACGCAGGCTGTCATTCTGGTAGCAGTGGGTATCAGCACTCCTTCTATAATATTATCATCCCAAAGCTTAAAGGCTAATTTTATTGTACCGTCTTTACTTTTTTGTTGGGTTAATATTTTTACAGCTTTTATTTCAAATTTTTCTATAAGCTTTTCACGCAATGGTTTTGAAAGATTGGTCATCTCCTCAAAACTGAAAGCACTTTTTTTCCAAAGCCATTCAAATATTTGTTTAGCTTTAAAAACAGGCTCTCCCAAAGAAATTATTTCTTTTTGAAGTTGCTCTGATGATAGGGTTCGTATGTCGATTTTAGCTGCGATGATTATTGCTTATTTGGGTGGTGAGTTATTGAATTACAGAATAGTGTAGTGAAATTTATCAAAAAAAGAAAATGCAAAAAAATACAAATTCAAAAGTCATTAAATTTAAGAAGCTATTTTAGCTTTGCCCCTTGCTTTTAGCTAATTGAAAATTGCTTTTTTAAAAAAAAATTACCCTTTTCGTTTAACTTCTACCTTCTTAAAGGTTTCTAAAATATCACCAATTCTGAGGTCGTTATAATTTTTAATCTGAACTCCACATTCGTAACCTTTAGTAACCTCTTTCATATCGTCTTTAAAACGTTTCAAAGTGTCAATGTCACCTTCATGAACAACAACACCATCACGAATAATCCTTACTTTATTGCTTCTTTCTACTTTTCCATCAAGTACGTAAGCCCCTGCTACTGTTCCTACTTTAGTTATTTTAAACACATCACGAACTTCAATATTGGCAGTAATTTCTTCTACAAATTCAGGTGCAAGCATACCTTCAATGGCCGCTTTGATTTCTTCAATAGCATGGTAAATTACCGAATAGGTCTTGATTTCTATTTCCTCATCCTCGGCTAATTTTTTGGCACTTTGCGCCGGCCTTACTTGGAATCCAATTATAATTGCATCGGAAGCCGAAGCTAACAATACATCAGATTCTGTAATTTGCCCAACTCCTTTATGAATTACACTTACCTGTACTTCATCTTTCGACAATTTCAATAACGAATCGCTCAAGGCTTCTACTGATCCGTCCACATCGCCTTTTACTATCAGCTTCAATTCTTTGAAAGAACCTACTGCCAAACGGCGTCCTATTTCTTCTAAAGTTATATGCTTAGATGCTCTGATACCTTGTTCACGCTGAAGTTGAGTGCGTTTGTTGGCAATGTCTTTAGCACTTTGTTCTTCTTCAAATACATTGAAAATGTCTCCTGCTTGCGGTGCTCCCTGAAAACCAAGAACACTAACCGGCGTGGATGGACCTGCACTCGTTATTCGCTGTCCTCTTTCATTCAGTAAAGCTCTAACTCTACCATAATGACTTCCTCCTAACACAAAATCACCAACTTTTAGAGTTCCCTCTTGTACTAAAAGTGTTGCGACAACACCTTTACCTTTGTCAAGATGAGTTTCCATTACTGTTCCTTTGGCGCGTTTATTAGGATTGGCCTTTAATTCAAGTAATTCCGATTCTAGTATTACTTTTTCGAGAAGTTTATCAATATTAATTCCTTTTTTGGCCGAAATTTCTTGACTTTGATATTTACCACCCCATTCTTCAACCAAAATGCTCATGGCTGATAATTGCTCTCTAATTTTATCAGCATTTGCGCCATCTTTATCAATTTTATTATAAGCAAATATAATTGGAACTTGAGCCGCCTGAGCATGCGCAATGGCCTCCTTTGTTTGAGGCATTACACTATCATCAGCTGCAATTACAACGATTACGATATCGGTAGTTTTTGCTCCCCTTGCACGCATTGCTGTAAAGGCTTCGTGACCGGGGGTATCTACAAATGTTATGTTCTTTCCATCGGCCATTGTTACCTCATATGCAGCAACGTGCTGTGTTATGCCACCGGCTTCACCTGCTATCACATTGGTACTACGTATGTAATCCAATAAAGATGTTTTTCCATGATCCACGTGACCCATTATAGTTACAATTGGAGGTCGTTCCAAAAGATCTTTCGGATCATCGATTTCTTCAACAATATCTTCTTGGACATCGGCTGAAACAAATTCTACTTCATAGCCAAAATTTTCTGCTAATAAGTTTATAATTTCTCCATCCAATCGCTGATTTATAGAAATCATCATACCCAATGAAAAACAAGTGGTGATGATATCATTCACTTTCACATTCATTAAGGATGCTAATTCATTTGCAGTAACATATTCAGTAACCTGAATAGTTTTACTTTGAATTTCGCGTCTTATTTCCTGCTGTTCCTGATGTGCAAGGAACTTGGATTTACGATCTTTTCGCGCTTTTTGTCTTATTTTTCCACCTTGCGAATTGCTTTTTTGAGTACCAATTTTAGCAAAGGTTTGTTTCATTTGCTCCTGAACCTGTTTGCCGCTTACTTCATCTTTTTTAGCGCGAGTACCTGGGGCCGCTGGTTTAAAGTCAGGTTTAAGTTCAGGTTTTTTTACAAACTGATTTCCAACCGCTTTGGTATCAATCTTTTCTGCAGTTAATTTCCGTTTGCGTTTTTTCTTTTGAGCATCTTCGTTAATTACCTTTTTCCTAACAATAGGATCGGGTATCACAATTTTGCCCATTACAGACAGTCCTTTTAACTTAGGGGCATTTGCTTTTATAACCTTATCTTCGTCATCTAATTCATCGATGATTTCAACAATTGGTTCTGATTTTGGTTCTAATTTTGGTTCAATTTTTTCTAGGACAACTTCCTCAATAACAATCTCTTCAACCTTCGGCTTTAATTCGTTAATTATTGGTGGCTCTACTACAACTTGAATTTCTTCGGCTACAACTTCAGTAATTATTTCAGGCTTTTCTTCAACCTTAACGATTGGTTTTTCTTCAACTATAATCTCAGGTTTTTCTTCCTTGATTGCAACTGGTTCTGCCGGTTTTGATTTTTTAGATAAATCAATCTTACCCAATATTTTTAGACCTTCTACTTTTGGTCTTTCTGTTATTGGTTCAGCGGGTTTTTCTTCTATAACCTCGTGCGGTTTTTCTTCCTTACTTGAAATTGGTTTTTTGGTAGAACCCAGATCTTTTACAAAAAAAGTATCTTCTTCTGCATCATCAGCCGAAGGTTTCAGTTTTGCAGGAACATTTTCAATATGTTGTTCCCTGTCGCGCTTCATCTGAACCTCGATGGTTTTCGACTGATCTTTTGTTTTTTTATCAGATTGGAAATCCTGCAGAAGGATTTGGTATGCAGCCTGGTCAATTTTTGCATTGGGTTTGGTGTCTTCCAACTTCACACCTTTCTTTTGCAAGTGTTCTACTATTGTATGTACACCTACCCCAAGCTCTCCAGCTACTTTGGCTAACCTGTATGATTTTTCTTCTGGCATCTTCTGTTCTGTCCCTTTTTAATATTCCTAATTTAAAAACTTACAGAAGGACGCATTTCCCTATATGGCCATAGTCCTTCAGTTTAATTTATTCGTGTTCATGATTCTATTTTGGTTATTAAGTTATTGGTTATTGAGTTAATGGTATTTCATTGTTTTTAATTAACTAAATAACTTAATAACCCTTAACTAAACTCAGCTTCCAATATTTTCTTAATTTCAACTATTGTTTCTTCTTCCAGTTCAGTTCTACGCACCAAATCTTCGTTTGAAGTTGATAAAACACTCTTGGCTGTATCTAACCCAATTGCTTTTAATTCTTCAATTATCCATTCATCTATTTCATCGTTAAATTCTTCAAGATCCACATCGTATTCATCTTCTGAATCTTCACGATAAACATCTATTTCGTATCCGGCAAGTTTACCTGCTAGTTTTATATTAAAACCACCTTTTCCTATGGCTAATGAAACCTGATCTGATGGCAAGTAAACTGCTACACGCTTGGTAGTTTCATCAATGTTAATCGAAGATACTTTTGCAGGGTTTAAAGCCCTTGTTATAAACAATTGAGTGTTGGTTGTGTAATTTATTACATCAATATTTTCATTGCGCAATTCTCTCACTATACCATGAATTCTTGAACCCTTCATACCCACACATGCACCCACCGGATCAATTCTATCATCGTAACTTTCTACAGCAACTTTGGCTCGTTCTCCTGGTTCACGTACCACTTTTTTAATAGTAATTAAACCATCTAATATTTCAGGCACTTCCAATTCAAATAATCTTTCGAGGAAAATAGGGGCTGTGCGTGATAAAACTATTTTTGGTAATGCATTATTCATTTCTACACGTAAAACAATTGCTTTAAGCGTATCTCCTTTTTTATAAAAGTCACGAGGTATCATTTCACCTTTTGGTAAAATCAATTCATTCCCCTCATCATCTAATACCATCAATTCCTTCTTCCAAATTTGGTAAACTTCTCCGGTAACAATTTCACCTACACGATCTTTATACTTTTTATAAACTTCGTCTTTCTCAAGTTCAAGAATTCTTGAAATCAAGGTTTGACGAGCCGCAAGTATAGATCTGCGACCGAAGGCTTCCATCGTTACTTCCTCATAAGTTTCTTCATTTAACTCAAAATCAGGCTCCATCTTTTGGGCTTCCGACAATGATATTTCCGAAATATCGTTTTCTACTTCTCCCTCATCCACAATAAGGCGGCGTTGGTAAATTTCCACATCCCCCGTTTTGTCGTTCACAATTACATCAAAATTGCTATCATCACCATAGCGTCTTTTTAACATACTACGAAATACGTCTTCCATAACGCGAATCATGGTAGCACGGTCAATGTTCTTAAATTCCTTGAACTCCGAAAACGATTCAACTAATCCAATTCCTAAACTCATCTTTTTTATTCTTTATTTAAATGAAATAATAACGTTTGCTTCTTTAATATATTTAAAATCAATATCTTTAATAGCGGTTTCTTTTTTAGAAACCTCTGCTTCAATACTAATTTTCACTTCATCTACACTTACCAAACTCCCTGTAAGTTTTTCTCCATCCGAAGTTTCAACCTCAAGCTGTCTTCCAATATGTTTAAAATATTGCTTTGGCAATTTCAAAGGCCTATCGGCTCCTGGTGATGACACTTCAAATGTAAAATAGTCATCCTCGTCCAAGCTTTCATCCTCATCCATTTGCTTTGACAAATAACGGCTCAACATTGCACATCGCTTGATTGTAATGCTTTCAATTCCATCCACCACCACTCTGTATTTGTTGGACCCAGGCCTATTTTCAATATCCACTAAAAATTCATCTGACCCTTTAAGGTAATCAGTTGACCATTCTTTTAATTTTGATATTAGATTAACCATATTTCAACAAAAAAGGGGAATCTATCCCCTCTTTAACTTCCTCTATTGCGCTGCAAATATAGCCTTTTATTTAATTTATACAAAATTAGGATGACAATTTGTTGAATATTTTATCAAAAAAAAGCAATAGAATCAAAGGTTTTCAATTAATATACTTTCTAATCCATACTATTTTATAGTTTTGCAAGCCAACCACGATTTCTATTTGTGAAACTATCAGTCATTATTGTCAACTACAATGTAAAATACTTTTTGGAGCAATGCCTTAAAGCGGTTCAAAAGGCAATGATAGGAATTGATGGTGAAGTTTGGGTCGTTGATAACAACTCGGTAGATGGCAGCGTGGAAATGGTTGACCAAAAATTTGATTGGGTCAAACTGATTGCTAATTCGGAAAATACAGGTTTTTCGGTAGCCAATAATCAAGCCATCAAGGCTTCAAAAGGCGAATATGTCCTTCTCTTAAATCCTGATACGGTGGTGGAAGAAGACAGTTTTACAAAGTGTATCGCTTTTATGGATAGCCATCCCAATGCCGGAGCTTTGGGCGTGAGAATGGTAGATGGAAGCGGCAATTTTTTGCCGGAATCTAAACGTGGATTGCCAACACCAGCTGTAGCCCTTTATAAAATGTTTGGGTTAAATAAAGTTCTTCCCAAATCCAAAAAATTTGGTCGGTATCATTTGGGATTTTTGCCTGAAAATAAAACCAATGAAGTGGAGGTTTTGGCCGGTGCTTACATGTTTATGCGCCGCAAAGCTTTAGAAAAAGTAGGTTTGCTGGATGAGGCTTTTTTTATGTATGGCGAAGATATTGATCTATCCTACCGAATTATTAAAGGGGGGTATAAAAATTACTATTTCCCCGAAACTTCCATAATTCATTACAAAGGCGAAAGCACTAAAAAAGGAAGTGCCAATTATGTAAAGATATTTTATCAGGCCATGGTTATTTTTGCCCGCAAACACTACAAAGGAAGCAAATCTAGCCTGCTTATTTTTTTAATCAATACCTTTATTTATTTAAGAGCTTTTGCGGCTTTGGTTTATAGATTTTTTAGCCGTTGGTGGCTCCCGATGCTGGACATGATTTTGCTTTTTGCAGGAATGTATTTTCTTAAATCATACTGGGAGGAGCACATCAAATTTATTAAGCATTACCCCAAAGAATTGATGACTATTCATGTGCCCTATTACATTGCTTTTTGGGTGGCCATTACTTTTTTTAGTCAGGGATATCAGCGGCCATTTTTATTAAAAAGTATTGTTCGAGGAATTGTGATAGCTACCATAGCAATACTGGCTGTTTACGGTTTGTTTCCCGAAAATTTAAGGTTTTCGAGAGGACTGATAATTTTAGGTTCGCTTTGGGCGGTTATTGAAATGACCTTTACCAGATTGCTAGCCAATTATTTTAGTTTGGGTAAATTTAGCCTTGCCAATACAGCCTCTAATAAATTGATTATTGTAGGTGGATTTGAAGAATCGAACCGTATTTATGAAATGCTTAACAAATCAACCAAAGATATTGATTTTATTGGCTTTGTGCTTACCGAAAAACGAGATGGCGATAAAAATGTGTTGGGCACAATTGATAAATTGGAAGAGATTGTAAATGTATTTAAAGCCGAAGAAATAGTTTTTTGCAGTATGGATATTTCAGCCAAAGCCATACTCAATTGGATGGTGAAACTTGGACCTAAAAAAGTTCATTATAAAATTGCTCCCGAAGCCAGTTCGTTCATTATTGGAAGCCATTCCAAAAATAGTTCCGGCGAATTTTTTACCGAAGAAATCACGCTTCGATTAACCGATTCGTCAACCCTTAGAAAAAAACGATTGTTTGATATTGCTTCTTCTTTAATCCTTATTTTACTAAGCCCTGTCTGGTTTTTGTTTGTAAAAAAAAGATTAAAAAAATGGCATTCGGTTATAGAAGTATTTACCTCTAAAAAATCATGGGTTGGGTATGCTCCATCACCCGAAAACAACTTGCTTCCTTCCATTAATGATGGCATTTATCATCCGACTCAAATTTTGAAAGCTTCAATTGACGACCCCGAAATGATAAATAACCTGAACTACCAATATGCCCGCAATTATTCAATTGGAAAAGATTTGGAAATACTTTGGTTTAATTTTTTTTAAATAAATCCTCTCATATTACTTCCAGGAGCTTTGGGCCATAAGGCTCAGTTTGATAATTTAATTGAAGAATTAAAAATCTCTAACATTCAAGCTACGGCTATAGATTTGGCCGGGCATAGTTTAACGCCTTATTCTGCAGATGCCCTCACGGTTCCTTTAATGGCCGAGGCGTTGCTCTTTCAATTGGAGGAATTGGGAATTACAGAACCTGTAAATATTTTTGGCCATAGCCTGGGCGGTTATATCGGTTTGTATTTATGTATGCATTTTCCTAAACGGGTTAACAGCCTGTATACTTTGGAAACCAAATGGCACTGGACAGCTGAAATAGCCGATAAGGAAACCTCCCTGCTTAATCCTGAAAAAATGGAACAAAAAATCCCTAAATATGTGGAGCATTTAAAATCCATACACACACAAGAGTGGAAAAACCTTGTAAAATCCATTGCTTTTTTGATGAGTGATTTGGGACTTAATCAATATCTGGAACCGGAATATGTATTGGAAATAAACCACCCCATACGGATTGCTCTGGGCGACCGGGATGCCATGGTATCATTGGATGAAACAATTGCAATTTTTAAAGCTTTGCCAAATGCTCAGTTTCAGGTTTACCCCAATACACCGCATCCTTTTGAAAAATCGGATGTTAAAAAACTGGCGGCTGATTTAAGAGATTTTTTTTAATAATTCAAATTGGTTCCGTAAACAAAAGCCATAATTACACATTTGTCCTTTTCATTCTTAAAAGCAACCACCCAGTCTTTGTAAATAATACAGTGTAATTTTTTTTCCCTAAAAGGAGGGTATTTGCATAAAGGCAATGATTGGCTTACTTCGATTATCTCTAATAAATAGCGTTGCAGTTTATAAAACCACCTATTACCGCTTCCATTAGTGTTTTGTGATTCAATAAACTGCATAACAGCCTTAATTGACTTGGCTGCCTCTACATTTATTAATAACTTCATACCTCGGCAATAGAACTAAAGTCTATCTCGCCGCTTTTTTCCGAATCATTAAGCCAAGTCCTCATTTGATCTTGAGTCACTATATAACCCGGCATTCCTAATTTTTCTGATGAAATTGTATCCGAATTCAATCTTTCAAGATTTACTCCCATATTTTTGATAGCTTCAAGGGTGGCTTTGCCTTTTATGCTTTGTTCGTTAATTTCTAGTACATATTTCATTAAACAAAGATATTACTTTGTTTCAATTCTATAAAACGGCCATCTAAAATTATTTAATGTCATTATTGGTCAGAGGCTGGGGGGGGTAATCACACGCCAAAAGGCGATGCGACAGCGGATGTGCAAGCGAGAGCCATTACTTGTTTACTAACATTCTATGAATTAGAATCTCCCTTATGCCAATTACTTTAACCAAATAAATCCCTTTAGATAAATTTAAATCAAGTCTCTGTGGACTTTGATTGAATTCTGCCCTATAAACGGTTTGTCCAATTTGATTTATAATTTCAATATGGTTGTCTGTTTTAGCCACTTCTAATTCTATCTCAAAACTTCCTGAATTTGGGTTAGGATAAATCTTAAATCCCTGTGGTTTAGTTAAAGTAGAAATTTCAACAGTTTTGGTTTGAATGCAGGTTTGAGAAATACAACCTGCCGCATTAGTCACTTCAAGGCATACCTTGTGTGAAGATAAAGTATCCTTATAAGTATGGCTCGCATTTCTAGTATTAGCACTATCTCTATCTCCAAAAAACCAACGATATTTTATACCCGATGGGTTCGCCAAAAAACTCCAATTTTTACCACTATAGGTGTAAGTAAAATCAGAATTTGGATTAGCATACCAGATTACCCATTTAAATATGGTATCTAAACATTCATTAGAATCCAGAACAATTAAAGTAGCTCCACATGGTTTTGCATGGATATGGTCACCAAAATAATGTTTTGGAAATCTATCTATCGATGTATCTCCGTCACAAAACTTCCAAATATAGGTTTCCCCACCTTGGGATGAATTTAAAAATTTTACAGTGTCATTTCCGCATGTGTCTCTTAAACTAAAATTGGCTTGAGGCTTAGAAATACATTGTCCAAACAAAGTGGTCTGTGAAACCAATAATATTAGAATAAGACTTAGCAAGAAAGCAATTCGCATTTTTAATTCTTTTTAATTTACTGCAATTTAATACTTAATTATATGTCGGTGACATCTTCACAAAAAATGATACCCTTATGATGGATTTTTATGGTGGCGGCATTGGCTATAACTATTATATAATGTATTATAACCTTCATACTTTTTCTGTTGGCAAGGTATAAATATTTTACAAATCATCAAACGGAGATATAATATTCCCTTATAAATTAAGTCATCACCAATGTAAGCAAAGATACATACCTAACCTTTTCCCGCAATTTTTTTAATCATATTTTTAAATATAAAAAAATGAAAGGGAAGCATGGAGTACCAATAGTTACGGCCTAAAATTCCTTTGGGTCTAAATGTGGCCGTTTGTTTTAATATGGCATGAGTGGGTGTATTCACTATTTCAAATTCAAGCCAAGCTTCGCCCGGTATTTTCATTTCGGCAAACAATAATAAACGATGATTTTTTCGGTCGGCCAGTATCACTCTCCAAAAATCAACGGCATCGCCGGGTTTCAAGTCGTCTTCATTTCGTCGGCCTCTTAGTGAGCCAACTCCTCCAAATAATTTATCAATTCCACCTCTCATTCTCCATAATAAATCGCCATAATACCATCCGTGACTTCCGCCTATTCCAAAAAAACGATTGGTTACTTCTTCTATTTTATCCGGCTCTATATCTATCCATTTTCTATCTCTAAAACAACCGTGAGTAGGCACTTCCACATAATCGTTAATATCCAAATGATGCAGCGAACTGGAAGAAGCATCTTTCCAGGATGAAACTACCATATTTTGCTTTATCATTTGAAAGGCCATTTTTATAGCTTCTTTATACGAAAACAATTCCTGAGGAAGGATATCCCGAATGGAATTGTCTTTACAAACTACATCATTTTTCAAGCTTTCCACCAACTGCCGGGCAATTGTAAAATTAGTAGACGTTACAAAATACAGCCAGTAGGACGACATCTTTGGCGTGAGCAAAGGAATGGAAAAAATATACCTATTATACCCCCGCACTTCTGCAAACTGAAGCATCATTTCTTTATAGGACAGCACATCCGGACCACCAATTTCAAAAGTTCTGTTAAATGTTTTTTCATTCATTATAGAATCGCGCAGATAGTTTATCACATTGCGAATGGCAATAGGCTGGCACTTGGAGTTTATCCAAAGCGGGGTGAGCATAACGGGTAATTTTTCAACCAAATCGCGAATAATTTCAAACGATGCACTCCCCGAACCAACAATAACCCCGGCCTCAAAAATGGTATACGGTATTCCTGAATTTTGAAGAGTGTCTTTTACGATTTTTCGAGCATTGAGATGAGTGGATAACGCACTGGCATTGCTTATTCCACCTAAGTAAATTATTTGTTTTACCCCCGTTATTTTGGCAACTTTAATAAAACATTCAGCGGATGATTTTTCAAGATTTTCAAGGGAAACAAATGTATCCTTCAGCGAATGGATAAGATAATACGCTACATCAAACTGCTTCCTGGCAAACTGACTTTCAACCTTTTCTGGTTCAAGAAAATCGAAATCAACGATGCTTATTTTCTTTAATAAATCTGCATTTAGCTGCAACCGGCGGCTTTCTCTTACCACACAAGTCACCTCATGTCCGGCTTCCACAAGCACCGGCAAAAGCCGCATTCCTATATATCCATTGGCGCCGGTAAGTAATATTTTCATATGATAATTATTTTATATTTATTTTTAATTATAGCTAGTATCGAATCTTCGATTTGTAATTTTAATTAGCAAAGTTGAGCAGTTTTGTAATAAGTTTAAAATTTCTATCAGATGAATCCAATTGATAATCCCATTGGTAATAATCGTCTTTTCGCAGCCATCGGTTTCGTTGGATATAGGTATTAATATTTCCGGGTTCGGCAAAGGCTTCTTCGGTAAATTTCATTTTATTAATAGTTTTAAACATCTGCCGGGCTTGCTTTTTAGAAATTTGTTTTTCAAAGGTAATTTTAGGAGATTCATTCGGCATTTTTTGGGATTTAAAAACCTGCCCGTTTCGCAGATAAATATGCTTTTCATTCATTCCTGTAAATCCGCCATAAGAACCAATTGGTATATTTTTTTGAGGCAACTTACCAGGATTTGCTGTGTTTACCTTGCATGATAACAAAAACAACAGGATGAGAATTAAACTGAAATTTACATTATTGGCTTTCAAAGTATGTATTGGGATTAAGCAATAATTATTTTCAAAGTTTAGAAAATTTATTGTCTTTATCAACCGTTAAATATAAAGCTATGAAACCTCTAATTTTCTTCTTTTTTATTCTGTCTTTAGGTGGTTCCGCCTTTTCTCAAAATCAAGAAACAGTTTCACTAAAAGATGCTTTGAAGCAGCAACTGATTACCGTTTCAGGACAATACAATGAAGGCTCTGTTCATTATTTAAATCCGGTAGTTTTAACCATCATAAGTTTAACCAATAAACCAATTGCTTTAAAAATAGAATCGGGAGATTTGATGGAACCACAAGATTCCAATTACCAAACTATGATAATAACCGGCAATATGATTGTTAAAATAAAATCGAGGGGAACAAAAAATATTGAACCTTACGGAATGTGCATTGAACCCCATGATGCCGCTGGTCGTAAAGGGTTAAAGTATATTTTTAAAGCAAACCGAAATCCAAAATTAATAGAAATTGCTCGGTTTGTTAATGAAAATAAATACAATGATGGAGTGGGTCAACAAGCGGTTTGGTGTGTGGCCGATAAAGAAAAAAGTCTTTTGGAAATAAACGGATATGATTCGGTGAGTCGATTAAAGTTGATAACCAAAGTGGCTAAAATTATTGGCAAACCGGTTCCTGATGCAAAATCATTACAACAAGGATATGCTAATTATGTACAACCTAAAAAGACTGAAACTATTGGTGGAATGTTTGAGTTCAATTTTTTTGAAACTACCAAAGTTCATATAGCTATGTTTGACGCTCAGGGAATTTTGGTAAGAGAGTTATATTACAAGCCTTCTGAAAAATCTGGCGTTCATAAAATTAATTTTGAATTTGACTACACAGTATATACCGACGAATATTACACTATCAAATTAATAGCAAATGGGGAAGTTTTGCTCACCTCCAAAGTGGATAGAAGCGATGATAATTGGATTGAGGAAAGATAATAAAAGTAAAAAATCCTGACAGATTATTTAAAATCTGTCAGGATTAATATTATAAATTTCAAAATATTAGAAAGGCAAATTTTCTTCAACGCTTCCAATTTCGGCAGATTTATTTTTAGGTGAACCGGCTAATAAGAAATCATTAACCACTATTTCGGTAATGTATTTTGTAGTGCCATCCTTTGCTTCATAACTGCGATTGGTTAGGCGACCTTCAATAGATAAACGGTCGCCTTTGTTTACATATTTCTCAATAATGTCAACCGATTTACCCCAAACAACCAAATTGTGCCAAGTGGTTTCTTCTACCAAATTTCCAGTTTGATCTTTTCGTTTTTCAGAAGTGGCTAACGAAAAGTTGGCTACTTTGTTTCCATTGTCAAAAGTTCTTACTTCAGGTTCTTTTCCAACGTTGCCATAAAGGCGTACAGAATTTCTTAATGTGTTCATAATTTTTTAATTAAATGGTTAAACTGTTTTTTGTTAATCCCTTCTATCTCGAAAGGCAGTACAAAGATGTTGCGGCTTTTTTGGCCGATTCGGTTATAAATTATTTACAGTCTTTTACAACTATTTGTAACCGCTTGTTGTCGGAAATAAATGTTTATATTATATTTGTTTAGTGCTTTACTATAAGGGCATTTAACTAATTCTATGGAAGCTAAATATTGTCTTGATTGTGAAACAAAAATTTTAGGCCGAGCAGATAAAAAATTTTGCAGTGATGCTTGTCGGAATAATTATAACAATAAACTAAACAGCGACACTACGGCTTTAATGCGAAACATAAATAATACGCTTCGCAAAAACCGTCGCATTCTTCAGGAACTTATAACAACAGATGAAGGTAAAACGACAGTGCCCACAAAAAAACTAACTTCACAAGGCTTTAGTTTTGAGCACTTCACGCATTTATTGAACACCAAAACTGGCAATACCTATTATTTTTGTTATGAATACGGCTATCGTAAACTAGCCGGAGATTATTATTTATTAGTTAAAAGAGCGGAGTGAGGTTGGTTTGCCGAACTATCTCTGTTTAAATAAACCGGTAAGCCAAAATAGGCTAACAATCATTATTGTGCCACCGGTAACATAGGGAAGTTGTTTCATTATTTGATATAAACCGCCACCAATTATTGGACCTATTATTCGCCCCAAAGCACTAAAACTTTGAACTGTTCCCATTATTCTTCCCTGATGTTCAGAGTCGGTTTTTTTACTAACCATGGCTGTAAATACGGGGGTTATACAGGCATTGGCAAAAGCTATCATTCCCATTAAAATTAATGTAGGAACCCAAAAATTATCATTGGATAAATAGGGAAGAAAACCAAGCCCTATGGCCATTAATAACCAACCAGAATAAATTAAAGTTTTTTCTTGAAATGAACGGGTTAACTTGCCCAATAAACCTCCCTGTATTATAACCGCAATTAAACCCAGAAAAGCAAAAATCCATCCTATTTCTTTTTTTGACAGTCCGTAAATATCATCCCAAAGTAATGGACACGTTACCTGCATCATACTAAATGCAGCAACAAATAAAAAGTTTAGCCATAATATTCTACCAATGAAAGGAGTCTGCAATTCTTTAAATGCAATAATATTACTTTGAACAAAGCCGGGTCGTGTTCCTTTTCCTTTTTCTTTTAAACTTTCGGGCAAAATAAAATAAATTAAAAAGAGATTAGACAAACACAAACCTGCAGCCAGCAATCCAACCGGCATAAGACTGTTGAATTTATTCATCAATATTCCACCAATTGGCGGGCCAAAAATAAATCCTAATCCAAAAGCGGCTCCTATGATCCCCATGGATTTGGCCCTGTTTTCTTTCGTAGTAATATCAGCAATGTAGGCCGTAGCAGCCGAAATATTAGCCGAACCAAATCCGGCTAAGGCTCTCGAAAAAATTAACAACCAAATATTTGTTGTAAATGCAAAAATGATATAAGCCGCAGCAGTAAATGCAGAACTACTCATAAGTATCGGTTTTCGGCCATATTTGTCACTCAAATTCCCCCAAAATGAACTGAAGAAAAATTGCATTAAACTATAAATTGCCATTACAGCACCCCCAATTATTTCAGCGTAACCAAATGTTTTGTTAACTAACGCTGGAAGAATCGGAATAACCAACCCAAAACCAAGTAAATCAATAAAAATGGTAAGGAATATTATACTTAATGCAGGTTTTTTCATTTTATATTCCTATTCCTTCTAAATCTAATAAAAATGCATATTCCAAAGCCACTTCTTTAAATCTTTCAAAACGCCCTGAGGCTCCACCATGACCAGCTTCCATATTGGTAAACAGCAATATTTTATTTTTATCTGTTTTCAATTCACGCAGTTTGGCTACCCATTTAGCGGGTTCCCAATATTGCACCTGACTATCATGAAGGCCTGTGGTTACAAGCATAGTGGGATACTCTTTAGCATCTATATTGTCATAAGGACTATACGTTTTTATATAATCATAGAAATGTTTTTCATGCGGATTTCCCCATTCGTCATATTCACCTGTGGTTAGAGGAATTGTATCATCTAGCATGGTAGTAACCACATCCACAAAAGGAACCTGTGCCACAATACCATGCCAAAGTTGTGGACTTAAATTTACTACGGCTCCCATCAATAATCCTCCAGCACTGCCGCCCATAGCATACAAATGAACGGGGCTGGTATACTTTTCATTTATTAAATATTGAGCACAATCTATAAAATCAGTAAAGGTATTTTTCTTATTAAGTAGTTTGCCATCTTCATACCATTGTCGTCCCATTTCCTGACCACCACGAATATGTGCTATTGCAAACGTAAATCCCCGATCGAGCAAACTTAACCTCACCGAACTGAAATACACATCCATTGTGGCGCCGTAAGAGCCATAGCCATAAAGCAACAGTGGATTTCCAGAACTTTTCGAAAAACTCTTTTTATAAACCAAAGAAATAGGAACTTTTGTTCCGTCAGCAGCCAAGGCATAATGCCTTTCGGTTTTATATTCTTCTGAATTATAGCCACCCACAACCTCTTGTTGTTTTAATAACTTTTTTTCATGGGTTTTTAAATTATAATCATAAACACTGCTTGGAGTGGTAAGGGAGGTATAACTAAAACGCATCCATTCAGTATCAAAGTCAGGATTGACGGAAGAACCAGCGCTATATGCTTCTTCCCCAAAATCAAGATAATGTTCGGTTTGATCAGTTTGGTTTATTACCCGCATTTGGATTAACCCATTGGTTCGCTCTTCCACAACCATATAGTTTGTGAACAAATCAACCCCCTCTAATAAAGTTTCAGGCCGATGTGCTATTACTTCCTTCCAGTTTTTCATTCCTGTTTTGGATTCAGGGGTTACCATCAACTTAAAATTTTGAGCATTATGGTTCGAGGTTACATAAAATTTATCTTCAAAATGAGCAATACCGTATTCGTGGCCACGATTACGAGGTTCAAAAATCCTAAACTCACCTTTGGGGTTATCGGCTTCTAATATTCGGTATTCACTGGTTAGGGTGCTATCGCTGCCTATTATCAAATATTTTTTTGATTTGCTTTTATAAACAAATGCGTTAAAGGTTTCATCCTTTTCTTCAAATACCAAATCTGAATCTTTAATACCTAATTTTCTTCTATAAATTTGAAATGAACGCAAGGTTTGCTCATCTTTTACAGAGTAAAAAACATGCTCATTATCGGCAGCCCAACTGCATCCACCAGTTGTATTTTCGATAGTATCATTAAGAAGTTCTCCTGTTTCTAAATTTTTGAAATAAATAGTATAAATCCGCCGGCTCAGTGTATCTGTACCATAAGCTAGAATTTTATTATCAGCACTAATACTCATTCCGGCAACATCCATATAGGCATTTCCTTCAGCCAATACATTCACATCCAAAAGCAATTCTTCGGCATTATCTAATAAATCCTTTTTGCGGCAATAAATAGGATATTCCTTCTTTTCTTCAAAACGGGTATAGTACCAAAATCCATTCGATTTATATGGCACAGATTCATCAGTTTGTTTTATCCGGCCTATCATTTCATCATACAGCCTTTTTTGAAAATCTTCGGTATGCTTGAGAGTTTCCTTCGTATATTTATTTTCGGCTTCCAAGTACTGAATTACTTCCGGATCCTCGCGATCGTTTAACCAATAGTAATTATCTATTCGCTTATCGCCATGTTTTTCTAAAAGGGTTTCAATTTTTTTAGCTTCCGGAGGATTTTTAAAATCGTTTGGCAACTGAATATCATTCTGTGAGGCGTGCTGGGTATTGGTATCGGATATAGATTCTGGAGGTTTCATAAAAATACTATACAAAGGTAGAGGTTAAATTGTTGATTTATCTTTTAGTCTAATATCTATTTTTAATTTTAGTTAAGGAAGAATCTTCGATTTGTTAATTGCTAAAGTGTAGTTTATTAATTGATGGGTTGAAATAATTATCAAATTATCAAATTATCAAATTATACCTTTGAACTCATGTCAAAAGGCAACTTTTACCTAATCCCAAACTTTCTTGGTAGTGGAAATAAAAACGATATTTCTGTCAATCAATTAAATCAAATTTATTCAATAAAGGAGTTTATTGTCGAATCAGAAAAATCGGCAAGAGCATTTCTTAAAACCATCGAGCATCCTTTATCACAAAATGATTTTATTTTTCATTTATTAAATGAACATAGCAAGGATAAGGAAGATTTAACGCCATTTTTTAAAAACTGCCTGCAAGGAGAAATGTTAGGATTACTTAGTGATGCTGGGATACCCTGTGTAGCAGATCCCGGAAACCGAGCTGTGTTTTTTGCACATAAAAACAAGATTAAAGTAATTCCATTAAGTGGCCCTTCCAGCATTTATATGGCATTGATGGCTTCCGGCTTTAATGGTCAAAATTTTACATTTCATGGCTACCTGCCGGTGGAACAACCGTTAAGAATAAAAAAGATAAAAGCCATAGAGCAACTGCTTTTAAGCACCGGGCAAACCCAAATTTTTATGGAAACTCCTTATCGTAATGAGAAACTACTGGAACAGCTACTAACTATTTTAAAGCCCCAAACAAAACTGTGTGTTGCCGTTAATATTACCAATGAATATGAGCAAATAGCAACCAAAGAAGTGGCTAATTGGAATATTAAAGAAGTGAAAGTAAATAAAGAGCCTTGTATTTTTTTGATAGGGAATTGATAAATATTAAGCTATATCATAATAATCTCTAATTTCACTTTGGGTCATAAAAGTGTTGTGATTCACATTTTTTCATTTGAAAAAGTCTAATTATCTATAAAATTCTAGATAATTAGACTTACAATTTCAATCATTTTTTATTCATATACGGTTTAAATGCTTTATCCCAAACACCCGGATTGGATGATAGCCATTCAATTTTATTTTCAAAGTAATTAATAAATTCTATTGACCAAAGTAACACTTAAACACCTGTTTAAAATTTTTAATCAAGTTTCGTTTGTTGGGACACCAACCGATAAAAAAAGAAAGTTGGTTTACTAATGTGCCATTGTATGGGGTGGAAGGACTAGTGAATATTTGATAGAATTAAGAAATTTTAAATCCAATTATATTTTTTCTGCTTTTTTTTAATAATTCTTTTATATCGTTTAGATTTAACCCTAGGATCATCATATAAATACCAATTTTCTTTCAACTTAAAAAGGTGGTTTTCCTCAAATCTATATTTTGGTAAAGTATCCCTACAATAAATAAGTCTTTTATCTCCTTCAAAACAATTGAAAAGTACATAATTTTCATGCCCACTGAACCAATAAGGTGTAATTATTTGTTTTGCTTTTAAAATTTCGAAACCGAATTTTTTCAGAATTCTCTCAGCTTCTGAACTATCAATAGGATTAACCGAAATATATTGCAGGAGCTTTACTGCATCCTTGTTTATTATTGTTAAATGTTCAATACTATCCATTATAACAACTGGGCTTGTAAAAAATACACTTCCTTGATATTCCCTTTTTTCCTTATAACAAATAAAAAATCTTTCAGTATCAATTTTACTCAAGAAGCTATCCTTCATTGACAATACTTTGAAATTGGTATTTATATCTATACCTATTCTTTTTTCCAATGTTTCATAATCTGTATTAAGACAAGTTGGTCGACCATCAAAACCAATAGAAAATAATAAATCCATGTATTTCGAACTATCATTCAATTTGTTTAAACAATCAACGCAACCTTTCATCCTTGAAATATTGCTATTACAACTCCAAAAGAATAAACAAACCAGTGCATAAAAAAGATATTGCATAATTTAAAACCTAAAGAATCACCCCACTACCAAGCAACTCATTATCCTTATACCAAGCTGCAAATTGGCCGGAGGTAATACCGCGTTGAGGTTTATCAAACCAAAGATAATTGAAGTTTCCTGCATTTATCAATATAGCATCCTGCAAAGGTTGGCGGTATCTCACTCTAGCTTTTATTGGTAAGAGCATGTTTTCAGAAATGGCTTTATAGGGTTCTATCCAGCTAATATCTGAGGTATTCATTTTTAAACAATTTCGATACAATCCTTTATGGTCATCACCTTGGCCGGTATAAATAATATTTTTTGTGGTATCGGTTTCTAAAACAAATAAGGGTTCGGGCTTGCCACCCACTTGCAATCCTTTGCGCTGACCAATAGTAAAATAATGAGCGCCATTGTGGGTTCCAACTACTTTCCCATTATTTTTTTGGTAATGCACAGGCTCGCTCAAAGTGTTGAAGGCTTGAACCAATGAATCGAAAAACTGAAGATTTGGAGTATTTAAAATTTCCGTTACCAAATGGTGTGCTTCGATAATTTCTGACTCATTTATTGGCACGAAACTTCTTTCAATTTCTATAATTTCCCCTTGCTTCTGTTTAAGTTGTTGTTGTAAAAATTCAGGCAAACTGATTTTCCCTACAAAACACAGACCTTGTGAATCTCTTTTTTCAGCAGTAATTAAATCAGCTTTGGCCGCTAATTCTCTCACTTCATGTTTTTGTAAGTGACCTATTGGAAACAATGCTTTGGTCAATTGCTCCTGAGTTATTTGACATAAAAAATAACTTTGGTCTTTGTTTTTATCTGCTCCTGCCAACAACTGATAAGACTTTCCGTTGCTAGTTTCGGTTTCTCCTTTTTGGCAATAATGGCCGGTAGCTACAAAATCAGCTCCCAGTTTTTCAGCAGCTTTCAAAAAAACATCAAACTTAATTTCGCGATTGCACAATACATCAGGATTGGGGGTTCGCCCCGATTCATATTCGGCAAACATATAATCCACAATGCGTTCCTTATATTCTTTGCTCAGGTCAATTGTTTGAAAAGGAATCCCCAATTTTTCAGCCACCATCAATGCGTCCTTACTATCTTCTTCCCAAGGGCATTCATTATTAATGACCACTGTTTCATCGTGCCAGTTTTTCATAAACATACCAATAACATCGTATCCCTGCTCCATTAACAGCAAAGCTGCAACTGATGAATCAACTCCCCCGGAAAGTCCGACTACAACACGTGGCATAGTTTTTTTTTATAAATAGCTGCAAAGTTAGATAAAATTAAAGGCTTACTTTTGCAGCCTTTAAAAAATATACATAATCATGAGTCTTTTAGTTATTGGTAGTGTGGCCTTTGATGCCATCGAAACTCCTTTTGGAAAAACAGATAAAATAGTTGGTGGTGCCGCATCCTATATTTCCATTTCGTCTTCGTTTTTCCATAAAAACATTAATTTAGTTGCGGTTGTGGGAGATGACTTTCCTGATGAATTCATTTCAAAACTAAATAAAAAGGGAATAAACACCGAAGGTTTGCAAATAAAAGAAGGAGAAAAATCTTTTTTTTGGAGCGGAAAATATCACAATGACATGAACAGCCGCGACACCTTGGTAACCGAACTTAATGTGCTGGGAACCTTTGACCCAATAATCCCTGAAAGCTACCAAAATTGTGAAATATTAATGCTAGGAAATTTATTGCCAAGCGTTCAAAGCACAGTTATTGAGAGACTTAATAACCGACCAAAATTTATCGCTATGGATACCATGAATTTCTGGATGGATATAGCCATGGAAGATTTAAGAAAAACCATGACAATGGTAGATCTTTTAATAATTAATGATGAAGAAGCCCAACAACTAAGCGGTGAATACAGTTTATTAAAAGCTAGCCGCATCATTCGCAATATGGGTCCAAAATATTTAGTCATTAAAAAAGGAGAACATGGTGCGTTATTGTTTCATGAAAATGACCTATTCTTTTGCCCTGCATTGCCGTTAGAGGATGTTTTTGACCCTACAGGTGCTGGAGATACTTTTGCCGGAGGCTTTATGGGCTATTTGGCAAAAAGCAATGAAATATCGTTTAAAAATATGAAAAAAGCCGTGGTTTACGGAAGTGCAATGGCCTCTTTTTGTGTTGAGAAATTTGGAACTGAACGACTTCTAGAATTAACGGATGAAGATGTGGATGCAAGAGTTAAACTATTTTTAACCTTGGCCGATATGGGATTTTAAATTTGATTAAGAAAGTGAGTTTAATTTGAGTTTTAAAAAAACAGAAAATATTTCAATCTGAAGCAACGTATTTAAAAGATAGTACGTCTTTTAAAATATAAATAATCAGTTAGGTCCCGAATGCTTGTAAAAAGATTTAGCTTTTCTTTAACTACTTTAATAGTATTAGTAAGTTGCGCTGGCACATATTTTATTAATGAATATCTGCATCATAAAATCCACCAAATTACTGATAATACCATTTCTGAAATTAATGCCCAATCTGGAATTGTTCGCAATAAAATGGCTCGCCTCGAAGGATACCGCCTAATAAAACCTTTGATTTATTCCGAACAGGAGGCCGAGTCGCCCAATTATTCTAATTTAAAAACGCAGCTTAATACCTATATCGAACAACTTAAAAACTCCCAAAAGCTAATATCTGCATCGATCTACATAAGAGAATTTGATCATGGCGAATGGATGTGTATTAACGACACGGAAAGCTTTTATCCGGGATCATTAATAAAAGTTCCAGGGATGATAACTTATCTTAAAATGGCCGAGAAAAACCCTGCTCTATTAAATAAAAAAATTGTTTTTAATACCCCTAATAGTGCTATTCCAAATCAAACATTTGGTTCAAAACAGATATTGCACGGTAAAGAATATACAATTCGCGAATTATTAAAATATATGATTTCATATTCTGATAATAATGCTACTTATTTATTGAATAGAAATGTTGATTTGAATGTTTTTCGCCAGATATTTTCCGATTTAAATATCCCGTCATTTTACCAAAAAAATTCAACGATTACGGCTAAAAATTTCTCAGTTTTTTTTAAAGTATTATTTAATGGAAGTTACCTAACTAGAGATAATTCAGAATTTGCTTTAGAATTACTTCAAGGATGTGATTTTAAATTAGGAATGATCAAAGGCGTTCCTGTTAATACAATTGTAGCCCACAAATTTGGAGAAATGGGAGATTCAACTTCCCGCCAGTTGCATGAATCTGGTTTGGTATATATTAATAACAAACCCTATTTATTAACCATCATGACCAAAGGATATTCCACTCGGGAGCTACCAAAAATAATAGGAACCATATCGAAAATGGTGTATCAGGATTTTATTAGCAAATCCATAAACTAATATCTTTTTTACTGTCGATAGAGTTTATCGTTTTTGCGTAATTACCATTTATAACATTTTTTATCTTTAGGAAAAAACACAATGGGAAAAATGCTTTCCCTTTTTCTGGCATAAAATCTAAAACTATAGGTAAACTGTAAAAAAGCAAAGTTGTCATTAATCTTTGGATTTCCTCTTCCGGAATTGGATTGTTTTATAACACCTGAATTACGATTTAGATTTCTGTCAGCCAATATACCAGACATTTCGCCATTCGCCTCCGTTAACCTGTTATTATCGTAGTAGTTAGTGCTCACATCATCAATATAATCGGTGAAAGTTTTGCGCATGGTAAGGATTAGTCCAATTTTCTGACTAGAGGAAATATCAAAGTTGTACCCCAAACCAAAAGGGATATTATAACTTGTTTTATTATATTTTGGTTTATTATCAATTAAACCCTGTCCTTCGGTTCCAAGTGGTTGCAAATCATACCATTTTCCTTTATAATTTGCTTGTGGGTTAAACCTGAATACACCTACACCAACAAACGCCAATAGGTTTTGAGTCTTCTTTTGTTTTTTTTTAATGGTAAAAATATTGACATCTGCAGTAACGGATAATTCTTCTATCTTAGACCTAAAACTAAGATTTCTATTTTTTCTAAATGGATCATTTGTGTAGGCGTCAGAACCCCTTACCTTGGCTTCTATAAGATTGGCTCGCATTGAAAAATGATTATTAAATTTCCTAATAACCCCTGCACCAACTGAATACCCTGTAGTTCCAAGATTTAAATCTGCAGGAGTGTATTGACTACCATTTTTATCAGTCCCACCCAAGTCACCAAAAAAATGTGAAGTACCTACGTATAAAATCGCTTGATAGTGATGAAATCCATATCTCTCCTGAGAATAGGAATTCTTGATAGTTAAAAATGTAAGAATGCATCCAAAAAAGAGATATCTTAGCCTCATGCAATACTGAAATAAGAAAAAATTATAATATTTATAGTAATAATAGTAGAGTCAAAGGTACTCAATCAGTTCAAAAAAAAAAGAAAATTAAAAAAAAAGTTATTTATTGTTTTATTACAACTGCAAATTCCTTTAAATAAACAGGTTCAAAATAAGCAATATCTTCAAAGTGTTGGCTTTCAAATTTCAGAAAAGCGAGATGTCCTAGATGTTTGGCTGAAAAATTAATACCAGGAACAAAAGTTAAATATTTATTGAAAAATGAAGATTCAATCTTTGAAGCACCATTTCCGCAAACAGAAGTTGGTTGGTTGAGAGCATGAAAGAAAGTTTCATCTAAAATAACTGGTTTAGTAGTTGCCGTTCTTTCCAATTTTAAATCATAACCTGCTAGGTAAACTTCCATTCGTCTTGCATCAATCATTGGCATTAACACTGCATTTTCAGGAAATGAAATTTCTGTTTGCTGAAGCATGGCATACGCCAAAGATTGTAAGGTATCGACGGCTATTAAAGGTATTTTCGAAGCATAACACAACCCTTTGGCAATGGAAACACCTATGCGCAAACCGGTGTAACTGCCAGGACCTTCACTCACAGCGATGGCATCTAAACTATTTATAGAAATTTTTTGTAGGTCGGTTATCTCTTTTATAAAAACCGCCAGCTTTTGTCCATGAATATTAGGTTCATCACTTTCTACCAATGCCAAAAGTTCGCCATTTTGATGCAAAGCAACTGAACAAATTGTTCCGCTGGATTCTATGGAAAGAATGATGGCCAATGTTGATTAATTTTGAAGTAACAAAGGTATTAGAAATATGGATTTAAAAGACATTGAAAACTATGACGATATTGAATTATTAGTATCCAAATTTTATTATAAACTTTTGGATGATTCCATTACAAAAGATAAATTTAAACATCTTGACATTAAATCACATTTGACAAAAATTGTAGATTTTTGGGCCTTTATATTAATTGATAAACCCGGTTATACCGAAAATGTATTCGATAAGCATTTACATCTACACCTTGAACCAAGGCATTTTGAACGTTGGATTGAATTTTGGACCACCACAGTAAAAGAGTTATTTAAAGGCCCAAAAGCAGAACTTGCTATACATCGAGCCTTACTTTTGAGTTATACATTTCAGTCTAAATTATTTGGAAATGACGGAAAGAATAGTATTTAATTATTCATCAAAAAACTCATAAAGTGCCGCCATATATGATTGGTTCCAACCTTCTACAATGTCATCATAATCTTCATCCGGAATATTGGTATGTTTTAATTCAAGTGAGGTTGCGCTTTTGTCGGGGTGAAGTTTTATGGTAACAATAGACTCTGAGGATTCATCACCAAAATACCACTGCTGCACAATTTTTTTATTTTCTTCAAATTCAAGGTTTTTACCAATAATACTTCCATCCCATAGCGAAAATTCAGAATTGGGTTCGGTACTCATTTCGGCCTTTTCGCCAGTCATTAATTGCAAACTAATGGGATTGGTAAGGGTTGCATAAACCTCATCAGGTGTAGCTGGAATGTGATAGTATTTTTTGTAGTCTTTCATTTTATTATTTGATATTCAATTTTGCCACCAAGGCACTAAAGCACAAAGGTTGACAAAAGGATTTATTTTATCATTATCCGTTTGTAAACAATGTCATTTTCAGAAACTATTTTTAAAAGATAAATGCCTTTAGGTAGATTTAGGTTCAATGATTTTTGAATCATGTTTGGAATTTTTGAATTTAAAATAGTTTCTCCCATAGCTGAAATTATACCAATGGCGTTAATCGGTTTATGACTAATTATTTCAAAGTTTCCATTGCTGGGGTTGGGGTAAACGGATGCAAAATTCGTTTGTATCTTTTGTAAACTTGTCTGTATTTCCTGTTTTTCTATATCAGAACTGTAGCGGGGATACAACAAATATCCATCTAAAAAAGGACCGATTGAAAAGGTGGAAACCTGACTGCCGATGCCTGTAATATTTAACATTTCATACATTGGCGTTGCGGTTTCAGCCAGATTTATATCCCCATCTATTTTTACCAGAAAGGTATCTTTTGCATTCGTAAATTTATAAGTTGAATTAGCTAACCACTTTGCTGGCTTGGGTTGCGCCCAGCTCAATCCTCTTATTTTTACAAGATTTGACTCTGAAAATTCATCGAGATGATAAACCTCCACCGGCGATTTCAGCAGCAGATTACCATTAATTTTCAATACGGTATCAATCAGAATTAATTGAGTTAGTCCTCTGAAATGACTGACGGTTCCCGAAACCAGAATTTCATCACCTTCTATTACCTCATAACCAAAATTACCTACTGGATTAAAAACCCCCATACCACCTGTGCTATCCCGAACTGTGAATTGCAAACCAGCTGGACGATAATTTATGCCATAAACAATTCCCTGAACTTGCACCTTCACATTATTGGAATCAGGTATTCCAAGACTGTTAATTTTTGAGGCGAATTTTATAGGATAAAAAGGATTATCATTGTCCTTAATTGAAATTGTCATAATAGAATCACTTAAAATTCCCCCATCATTATTTATAGTTTTTATAACCAATTCCAAGGTTTTATCGGGCTCATCAAACACATCATTTACTAAGGGGATTTTTAAACTTTGGTTTAAATCAGACAAGGATGGAAAGTTTATGGTTAAAGGTAAATTGGCCATATAATCTGAATTAAAATTTGCCGTTCCGCCTTTTTTATCAATAATGACGGACGTTATATTGGCATTGGAATTAGAAATTTTGAGTTCAACACTAGCGGTGTCATTTTCTAAAATAGCTAGGTACTTCTTTACAAATGAAACCGTTGGAGGCAAGACAAATTGAACATCCTTTAAATCTCTAGGAACTATAAAATAGCCATCGTTCAGTTTAGGTGATTTGGAAGATTGAAACACAAAACCAGTGATGGAAAAAGAGAGAGCAAGTGGTATTTCTATAGAATCAATATTCGTTTCCTTATCAATAAAAACGGAGATAGTATCAGTACCTTTCAAAAATTTAACAAAACCATCTCTTGGCCATTTCGTAATATTTTGGAACAATTTAAGATTCGTTATTTTAACCAAATCGGCTTCATGTTTTTCATCAGGAAAATTAATTGAAGAAGGGGTTTTTAAAGTCATTTTTGACTTGTACTTTTTAAAAATAGTATCCGCCAAAATCATTGTCAATCCCCCTTTTTGCGAAACTTTGCCAATGATATGAAGACTGTCTCCCTCATTCACATTATAACCAAAATTTTTGAAAACCGAATACACTACGATGCCATTACTAGAATCTCGAATCACAAATTTTAAACCCGAAGTTTCATAATTAATTCCATAAACGATTCCTCTGATTTCAACCTTTTTATATTGGTTTAAATTTATCCCACTGGTATCCAATTGCTTTATTTCATCAATAGAAACCAAAGGCACTTTATCTGGGTTGATTAATAACGTTACTGAAATATTGTCAATAGCTAGTCCATGATCGTTCCCAGCTTCATCATCATCTAACCATAACAGCATTATTTCTTCGCCAGCGGCAATTGATATTGCAATGGTCTGACTTAGGTATTTTGAATTAGCAACATCATTTCCATTAAGCGCAGAAGTGGTGGTACCTATTTGTGGACTTGAAAAATCCAGATTTGGGAAATAGGTAAATCCATAACTGGTTAAATTTCGTATCATCACTGAATCAATACTGGCGATACTTGATGCAATTTTATAAAAAAACAAAAGTTTGTTAGCAGCAGTTCCAGCTGTTCGCCGCCATTGTTCGCCAGTATATGAAATTTTGATCGAATCAATTCTTACTCCAGTAATATTTTTCAACCTCCAACCAAAAACGATGGAATCATTGGAGCTTGAACATAAAGAGCCAAAGGCCCTTTCAGAACGCAATGCTCTGCCATAACTATATAATCTTCCAATAGTTCCAGTCCCCGAATCTCCGCTATAATCTATTGGTTTATTGTAAGGGTCCATTTCATAGGCATACCAACTTGTTAGTGTTGAGTTTTGAACCCAGGATGTTACAGTATTGGATGAAGTTAATGAATTGAAGTTTTCAGTAACTGGAATGCCTATAGAATTAATTAAAGTTTGAGATTTTGCAACTAAAGTGATTAGCATTAACACCCATATAATTATAATTTTGTGCGGATTAGGCATTTCAATAAAATTATTAAACCTAAACAAACATAGGTATATTGCCTTTAATTTTACAATCAAATCATTTACAATATCTAAAAAATAATTATGAAAGGATTAACCTCCATTTTTGAGACTGATTCAAAACATATAAAAATACTATTAGTTCTATTTCTTATCGTTTATCATGTCACTTTATTTTTTTCTTTGAGTCATCAACCTGCATTATTGCGAGATTCGGAAGAATATATAAACAGTAGTAAAAGCTTTGAAATTAATAAGAACTTTTATTCAGGGTCACAATCCGGAGAAGTGGATTATCGCCTCTACAGCAAGCGAACACCTTTCTATCCTGTTGTTTTATTTGGTTTCAGATCGCTCAATATTCATTTTAATTTCATTTATCTACTGCAACTGTTTTTAGGTCTATTTAATATTTATTTAGCTTTAATACTTTTAAGACAACTTATCGCGAAGCCTTCTTTGGCTTTTATTTTTTTAACCATTTTTATACTTCTCACTCCTTCACAATTTATATACAGCCAATTTATTATGGCTGATTTGTGGCTTCAATCCTTCATTATGATTTGCATAGTATCGTTTGCCATTTTTATAAAAACCCGCAATTCCAATTGGCTCATATGGTTAATCGTATTTTCAACTCTAGCAGCTCTTACCAAACCTATTTTTCTTTTCGCTTCCTTTGGCATTGCAACGTTTTGCTTATTTGTTTTTGTAAAACAAAAACACCGAAAACTGTTAACTATTTTTATAATTCTTCCATTTTTTAGCTGGTTTGTTATCAGTGCTCAAAATAAAAAACTTACTGGGGTGTTTCATTACAGCTCAATTGGGTATATCAATTTGTTGCATTACAATACCAATTTATATTTGAACCAAGCCATTGGACAAGCCAAAACAGAAAAACTTTTGGAGCCATTAATGATAATACCGCACACCAAACAAGAGTTTAAGGAAAACTACAAAAGAGTAAATGGCGTTTGTAAATCGGCCTTGCTATCGCATCTCGGAGGCTATTTATTATACCATTGCAAAGGGGTCGTTTATTTTTTTCTGGACCCAGGTAGGTTTGATTTATATAATTTTTTTAGGATTGAAGAAGGAAATTCCTCCGGCTTTTTGCATAAGGGTGCGGATAAAAACCGATTAGAATCTATGTTTAATGATCATCCATTGGTTACCATTTCACTTTTTTTAATTTTCATTATCAATGTTTTAAAAACATTTGGTTTTATTATCTTTTTATGGCTGCAAAGAAAAAACCAATTGGTGTGGGCTGGAGCAATGTTTGTTTTCTACATAGCATTTTTAACAGGGCCATTGGGAGCAAGCCGCTTTGCCCTGCCGGTAGAATTAATAATAATATGTTTTGCTTCCTTATTTTATGCTCAACTATTAAAAAGGGTTAAGAACACTACCATTCAAAATCGCTAAAGCCGTATTCATCGGAAATTTCTTTATGGGTTTTATAAAGCAGATTAACATCCATGTAAATATTGGTAGTCGGTCGGTCGCTAGAATTTTTTGGTTGTTTGTCAATAGTTAATGCCACGTCCATTCCTTTAATAATTTTCCCAAACACGGTATAATTATTATCTAAAAAATGAGCACCACCAGTTTGAGTTACTATATAAAATTGTGAACCATTTGATTTCTTTTCAGGATTATTATCCCTTGCAGTGCCCACTGCTCCATAATCATGCTTATAATTTGATGTGTCAATTTCAGCATCAATTAAGTAACCCGGACCACCTGTTCCATCATTGGTTGTTATCTTATCTTTAGATAATGGGTCGCCTCCTTGAATTACAAAATTGTTTACACACCTATGAAATGTAGTGCTATCATAAAATTGATCATTTGCTAGTTTAATATAATTAGCTCTGTGTTTTAAAGTTTTTTTATTAAGCCACATATACATATCGCCAAACGAAGTTTTTATTTGAATAATTTCTTCCTTTGTTTCAACAAGTGGCTTAGGATTTTTATCTTTACACGCCATCAGTATTATGAAACTAAGAATAGCGCAAGTGAAAATTGTTTTCATGTGAAAATTAAAAAAGCGAATATAGAATGAAAACTCAAAAAACGCAGTAAATGAAATAAAAAAGGTCTGATCATCACTGAACAGACCTTTTTATTTTTAGGATATTTTTTAATTACTTACTCGGAGCCGGAGCTTCAGTAGTAGTTTTCTTTTTGCAGCAAGATACTCCTTCTTTAGAGCAGCTCTTTTTAGGGGTAGCGGTCGCATCACTTTTACAACATGCTTTTTTACAGTTTTTCTTTTTTCTGTCTTTTTTAGCCCCATCGTTATGCTCTATCGAGTTTCCTTTAAAGTTAACTGCAGCTATGGCATCAGATGCAAGCATTGAACCCATCACCAATCCTAATACTAATACTAATTTTTTCATGTCTTATTTATTTTAATATTCAAAGATAATTTAAACTATTTCAATTTTGCAATAATGGTTTGTCCGCCAGATGTCTTTTCACCTATTTTTACGTTAATCGTAGCATTTAACGGGATAAAAACATCTACACGGGAACCGAATTTTATAAATCCCATCTCTTGACCTTGCTTTACAGGCTGTCCTTCTTTTACATACCAACAAATGCGGCGGGCCAAAGCTCCTGCTATTTGTCGAAACAAAATTTTATCTCCTTTTTCAGTTTCAATGACGGTAGTAGTTCGTTCATTTAGTTCACTTGACTTTGGATGCCAAGCTACTAAATACTTGCCTTTATGGTATTTAAAATATTGAACGATACCACTTACTGGATTGCGATTAACATGCACGTTAAAGGGCGACATAAAAATCGAAATCTGCATGCATTCCGTTTTTAAAAATTCGTTTTCAAAAACTTTTTCAATAACAACTATCTTTCCATCGGCGGGAGCTATAATTGCATTGGGATCTTGAGTTAGTTGTCGAGTTGGGTTTCTAAAAAACTGTAGTATAATAACAAATACTACGAGTGAAAGTACCACAAGAATATTTTTAACCAATGCATAAGGTATAAACTTATCGCTAAGATAATTTATTCCTATCAATACCATAGATGCAATTAAAATGGTAGCAAAGCCTTCGCGGTGTAAAAACATTAGAATACCCCTCTTAATCTTTGAGTACTGGCCACTTTATCAATAGCTACGATATAAGCAGCTGTACGCATGCTTACATCATATTTTTGTGAGGCTTGATAAACATTGTCAAAAGCTTGTTTCATTACTCGGTCAGCTCTTCTATTCACACGCTCTTCTGTCCAATAGTAACCTAGGCGGTTTTGTACCCATTCAAAATAGGATACGCTAACTCCACCTGCATTAGCCAATATATCAGGAACTACATTAACTTTATGATTATGTAATATTTTATCAGCGTTACTAGCAATGGGGCCATTTGCACCTTCAACAATAAGTTTTGCTTTAATAGCATGTGCATTATCATCGGTGATTTGGTCTTCCATAGCGGCAGGCACTAATACATCAACACTTAACGTTAATAATTCGTCATTTGTAATTTTATCTGCGTTAAATCCTTCTAAAGTACCATTGTTTTTATTGACATAATCTATGGCTTCTTCAATATTGATACCATCTTTTTTATAATAACCTCCGGTAACATCAGATATAGCAACGATTTTCAAACCTTGGGTAGCTAACAATTTAGCTGAAATTGAACCTACATTTCCAAATCCCTGAACTGCACAAGTGCTACTTTGAGGATCTATCTTTAATTTTGCCATTGCACCTCTCGCAGTTACCATAACCCCTCTACCAGTTGCCTCTACTCGGCCTAATGATCCGCCTAAAACTAAAGGCTTTCCGGTTACAACTGCGGGACTTGATATTCCTTTAATTTTTGAATACTCATCCATTATCCATGCCATGGTTTGCTGGTTGGTTCCCATATCGGGAGCTGGTATGTCTCTATCTGGACCAAATACATCTTGCATAGCAGCAGTATAAGAGCGAGTAAGCCTCTCTAATTCACCTTGACTCATATTGCGCGGGTCACATTTTATTCCTCCTTTAGCTCCGCCATATGGAATTCCGACTACGGCACATTTCCATGTCATCCAAGCGGCCAATGCCTTAACTTCATCAAGTGTAACATTCATAGAGTAACGAATTCCGCCTTTGCTTGGCCCCATGCTAGCGGAGTGCACCACACGTATTCCCTCAAATACTTTTAATTTTCCATCATCTAAAATTACCGGAAGACTTACTATCACCACTTTTTGAGGGTTGATAAGCATATCGTAAGTCATTTGATCAAGACCAAGTATATTGGCCGCATTTGAAAACCGTTCTTTCATAGAATCCAATGGATTCAAGTGTTCTGGTTGGTTATGAGTCATGTTTTATTTACTAAAATAGCTTTTTAAAAAGAGCCGCAAAACTAAATCAATTTTACGTTAAGGCAATAAGATTTAAAGGATTAGTTTATGACATTTCACAGTTTAACTTAAAAAACCAAGTATTCAATTTTTATAATCAACCCAATATGAGCTAGTATTTTAAATAAGTTGGCAATAAAAATATACCAACCATGCTGTAATTAATGTGGCATCCATTCGATCTAATATTCCACCATGTCCGGGAATTAAATTTCCTGAATCTTTAATATCCAAACTCCTTTTTAGCATAGATTCTATTAAATCGCCAAGTGTGGCTCCGATTGAAATAATGACTGCCAAAATACTATATTGAAGCATCGTAAATTGATGCTGCCAGTAAAATATCCCTATAGCTGCAGCAATAGTAAATACAACCCCTCCGACAGAGCCTTCCATTGTTTTTTTAGGAGATATACGGCTAAATAATGGAGTTTTCCCAAGCCACCTCCCAGTTAAATAGGCAAAAGTATCATTGGCCCAAATTAAAATAAATATGGCTAAAACAAATTTACCGTTATAGGCTATTTCATCATTTATGTATAAAAATTTTTGATAACCTATACCATAAAGCAAACCTAATGAAAATGGAATATAAATCCATCCCGTAAGTTGGCGCCCAATCATATCAAAGGGTGATTTATGTTTACGAAATAATTGAATTATAAAAAGGAGAACTGTCAATAATAGGCCTAACCCATAATAAATACGACGTATGTACATAAATTGCCAAAGGCTTAACACGGAGAATAAATACAGTCCGCAAAGGATAAATAAGGTTTTTTGAACCCCAGATAATTCATCGAGTAAAAGCGTTTTATACTCCCATAAACAAAGGAAGGTAAGTATAAAAAATAATGAAAAGGCCGACCAACTTCCCAGCAGCAAACTTCCAGCAATGATCGCTACAAATACGGTTCCCGAAATGGCTCTTTGTGTTATATTATTCATGTGTAATAAGTGAAGATTGTTTTGAAAATTTATTTAGCCAAATAATAAGGCCTATGGCAAGAAAAAAACTAAGAAAGATTAATATTAATGGCATGTGAGCTTTGTCGTCGGTTAAGAGATTCTTAAATCCCTTTTGATAATAAAAATTACCCAATACCGCTGTTGTATTGTTCAAAAAGTGAAATAATATAGAAGCCCAAATACTTTGAGTCCAATTAATAAACAAACCTAAAATAACGGCCAGCACCATCATAGGCACAAATTTATAAAACTGCATGTGAAATAAGGTGAAAATAACTGCGACCACCACCACAGATCTAAAAAATTTACCAGAATAATCATACACTACATTCAGCAAAACGCCTCGACAAAACAACTCTTCACCTACTGCAGGAATTAAAGCCATAACTATAATATTGATAAACAAATCGCTATAGCCATTCATACCAAGCATCAAGTCATATAGCTTGTTATTTTGGTCTTCCATTATTTTCAATTGCTTTTCTAAGACCGACAGAAACTTAGGAAAAACCAAATGGTTATTTATTTCTACCAACCATGAAAGCAGGGGAAGTGAAACCAACAATAAAACAGGAACACTTACAAGATAAATTACTTTTGGGAAACTTTTAAGCCCTAAATATTCGGCAGGTTTTTGTTTAAAAATAAGGGCAAGAACAAAAGAAGAAAAAACAAAAGTGCCAATAGAGTAAATAGCAAAGAACAAACGGGTAGCGTTGATTTCATTGGCTTTTGCACCTACAAAATTACCAGCTCCGATAAAACCGGAAATATTGATATGATACACCGCCATACACACAAACTGAGCCAAGTAAGTGAACAAAAACAGATTAATAAATAAAATGCCAAATGCTATTAATAACCGGGATATTAATTTTGATATATTTTGGCTGTACATAAATTGTAATGGTTTGAAAATGCGAATAAGCAAATTATGAATTTCCAGGAAGTACATTCATGATACTAATCCTTATAGGTTTTCGGAACATTAGGATCGGTTATAATAATGAAGTCACCAAGCAATTTATGTTGGCTCCAATCAATGTTTGGAAATGCATCATCACTCCCTGTTGAAATAATTAAGGATTTTAGTTTGGGGCTATAATTTTTAAGTTGCGTTACCACAGCAAAGCCCTCGTCACTATGAAATCTTCCGTTTACCTGCATTACTTTTTTGCCTTTGTTGTGTTTCAAATATTGGGAAATGGAATAGGCCATAGTGGCATCCCAAAGCGATTGGCCCATTACCAGATTAAATCCACCCATGCTAAAAACCGGAGGGGCTTTTTTGGCTCCTGTATCGATAGCAGCCGGTGCGGCTGTATGACCTGAAAGATCCATTAATTTTTCATAGTATTTTCCACTAGCAGTATCATAAGGCAATGGGGCAAAGTACTTTTTTGAATCTTTCCCCAAAGCCATTAGGGCTTTTTGCCCTTTGCGTCCTGCCAAATTGGTATAGCGACTTGGAGCATTGGCACAAATCACATCTAGTTTGTTAGTTTTTGCAAACTCCACCATGGGCCTATAATCACGATAATTGCTCCACACCCGAGCATCTTTTTTAAAGTTTTTCTCCCGTATATCCCCGTTCAAATATTCGTTCATAACCAACTGCACATCGCGGTCAAACATTTCCATACTAAGTGTGATATTAGGGTAGTTTTTATAAAGCAATTCAAAAACTTTGTTTTCGAGATAATGGGTTACCGAATCGTTATGTTCTTCCCCAAAAAATAAAACATCATAATTTACAAAATCCGCTTTAATCTCATTTAGGGTAACCTCCTTGCCTTCTTTAACCGAATAAATTTTATAATTGGTCTCTGAAATCTGAGCTATTGAGTAAAACCCAATGGCAATAAAGGTTAAAAAAAATAAGGGTTTTAAAAACTTCATGTAGGATATTTTAAATGGATTAAGGCTTGGTTTTAATGCGTTTTTCATAAAATTCTTTGATAGGCTTAAATGGCCCTAGCCTATGTTGAGATTCAGGATAGGGATCCAAATAGGGACCTGCAGGAAAATCAATGGGTTTAAATTCAATATCCGGGCAATCTTTGGTTAAATCGCGAGTAGGCCGTGGATGAATGGAATCGCAATTCAGAAAAGCAACTACATCAAACACATTTTCATCGGTTAATACTGGCGGCGATTTATGGTCGGTATAGGGCATACTCCACTTTACAAAACGACTTGCGGTAACGGTTCGGTGAAGGCTGCTACCTTGCGCATAACTATTCATTCCCCATAGCGGCGGATAAATATAAGTTTCTTTGTCAGCAGTAAAAACTCCTTGACCATCAGCACCATGGCATTTTACACAAAATTCACTATAAATTTTAGCACCATTTTCTATACTTGCGGCTCGGGCGATAAGTTTTATAGTCCCCAAATGCGAAGTATCATCATTAAATGAAACCACCCTTCCTTCACATAGCCAGCGCATGTAAGCTACCATGGCGCGCATTTCACGGCTTTCGTAGGGCAACATTTTACCATTCATAGGGCGCTCAAAGCAATTGTTGATTCGATCCTCGATGGTAAGAACCTTGCCATCTCGGGGGCGATATTGAGGATATTTAAGGTAGGATTCGTTCAAGCTATTGCTCATAGGACGTATTCCAGCATCAAGGTGACAATTTTTGCAATTCATTTTATTGCCCGCCAGTTGCCTCACTTTACCTTCAGGCCCCAGATAATAGGCAGTTCGCATAAATAACTGAAGACCATAACGAATTTCAACTCCCAATTTGGTATGTGGAATTTTTGAAGTATCCGGCAAATTTTGTAAATTAACCTTTATGTCAGGCTGTTTTTCAGTTTTGGAAACACAACTTGCAAAGACAAGAATACCGCCGATATATAAAAGTTTTAATACTGAATTCATGCTTTAATAAACAGAAAAGTTCATTTTTTTTTGAGGACGTAAAATTACATAAATAGGGTTTAATTATTAGAAGTTAAATTTGAGTTTTAAAGATTTCAGTTATCCATAAAATTCAATTTGTAAACCATCGGTCATTTGCAATTCATGGGTTATTAAAATATTTAAAAATAACACTTTGATGGTAAATTCAGCTTTATTTTGCAGAGCAGATTACTATGATTAATAATATTAAATCAATAAACAGATCCTTTCATCATATTTTTGGAATTTATAATAATGCTCTCTACAAAGTTTTTAAACTTGGTATTCTATTAGGTTTTATAAATTCCGGTATAGCCTTTGGGCAAAAAACTGTGGGGTTAATAAAATCAAGCCCGGGCTTTACCGAACAAGGCTACATACTTTTTGCACCTTTATATTGCAAAACAACCTATTTAATAGATAGATGTGGCAGACAAATCAACAGTTGGAAAAGCAATTATAATCCAGGGTATTCCGCTTATTTATTGCCCGATGGCAGCCTATTAAGAGCCGGACATGCCAATGATTCATTTTACGATTATGGAGGAAAAGGCGGAATACTTGAAAAATTTGATTGGAATAGTAAATTAGTCTGGACTTATAAAATATCTAATGATTCATTGGTTCAGCATCATGATTTTTTCCCCATGGATAATGGCCATATTTTAATTGTTGCATGGCACGGAATAACCAAGCAAGCTGCAGCAGAAAAAGGTCGCCTACCAGGTTCTATCTTTGGAAAACGCTTGTGTAGTGAACGAATAATTGAAATAAAACCAAAAGGCAAAAATGACGCAGAAATAGTTTGGCAATGGAGTCTATGGGACCATGTAGCTCAGGAAGATAATCCTATGAAACCCGGTTTTACAAACTTAAGCACTCATCCTGAATTGCTTAATATCAATTACGGACAGTTTAATCCCAGTGACTGGATTCATGTTAATTCCATTGATTATAATAAAGAATTAGATCAAATTGTGATTAGTTCTCATCGCTTAAGTGAGATTTGGATTATTGACCACAGCACAACCACTATGGAGGCTTCCTCTCATTCAGGAGGAAAATATGGCAAGGGCGGCGACTTCCTTTATCGCTGGGGAAATCCAGAAGCCTATAAAAATGGAACTGCTCTTAATCAGAAACTTTTCAAACAACACAGTGTTCACTGGATTCCAAAAGGCTTTAAAGATGAAGGAGATATTATGATTTTTAACAACGGAACCGGAAGAGATTCATCCTATTCGGCCATCGATATTATATCTGTTCCAGTTACATCTCCAGGAAATTATGTACAAACTTTACCGTATGGACCGCAAACTGCAAAATGGACATACAAGGATTCCATACCTACCAACTTTTTCTCTCCCTTTCAATCAGGCACTCAGCGTTTGTATAATGGCAATACCTTAATTTGTGGTGGACCGCAAGGGCGCATATTTGAAATTAATGAGAAAAATAAAATTGTTTGGGAATACATAAATCCGGTGAGCCGTGGCGATAGTATTATTATTGACGGGATTGCTCCGTTAAAAAATTCCTTATTTAATAGTATTTATTATAAGGAAACCTATAGTGCTTTTAAAGGTCGCCATTTTTTACCGGGCGCCCCGATTGAAAACAAACCAATCCGATATATCTGTAATATTACTACACACGTTTCAGCCAAGACAAAAAAAACTTGTAGGAATTTATTTCGTAAATAAATTATTTTAAAAATAACGAACCTCAAATTTTCTAATACACTTTTACTAAATCAACTATATTCCAAATACTTTTTTAGAATTACTAGTAGTTATTTCAGCGATCTCATCAATAGATACTTCAAAAATCTGTGATAATTTTTCGGCAATTAAAGGAATATAACTCGTTTCATTCCGTTTGCCCCGATGAGGTGTTGGTGGCAAATAAGGTGCATCTGTTTCTAAAACCAATTTTTCGTACCCAATGAATTTTAAAACTTGCGGCAAAGTAGAATTCTTATATGTTATAACCCCACCTATTCCTAAATAAAAACCCATATTTATCAACTCTATTGCTTGAACCTCATCACCAGTAAAACAATGAAATATGCCTCTCAAATTGGTTAATTTTTCCTCCTTAATAATGTCAATTAATTCCTGTGTAGAATCACGGGAATGAATGGAAACCGGCAAATCCAATTTTATTGCCCAACCGGATTGCTCTATAAAGGCCGTTCGTTGAATATTAAAAGTAGTTTTGTCCCAATACAAATCCATTCCTATTTCTCCTACAGCATAATACTTAGTAGAAATAAGTTCATCGTAAATAATTTGCAAGTCACTTTCAAAGCCCTCCTTAACACTGCAAGGATGAAGACCCATCATAGGAAAATAATTTTCTTTATATGCTGTGCAAACAGCTTTTAAAGGGGTTATTGACTCAATATCAACATTAGGAACAAAAACCCGTTTTACATCATTAACTAAAGTTCGTTTAAAACAATCTTCTGTCTCATTTAAAAATTCAGACGAATAAACATGGGCATGGGTATCAGTAAAAATCATACTACCAACTAATCTTTTGTTTATTTAAAAAAGATGAAATACCTTTTTTGCAATCTTCTGTTTCTCTAGCCGTAGCATTCATTTTACAAGCATAATCAATGGCTTCATCTAATTTTAAATTATCTACCGAATTATACATTTCTTTGATCATTTTGATAGAATTGCCACTGGAGGCTTCCATCATATTTAAAACCCATTGATGTGTGTATTCATTAATCATATTAGCTTCTACTATCTCTGTAATCAGTCCATATTCGAAAGCTTTACTGGCCGTAAAAACTTCACCAGTAAACAAAAGTTTTTTACTGACGGTTTCTCCAACTTTCTTCTTTAAAAAAAGCATTACAATAGCTGGAATAAAACCAATTTTTGCCTCTGTATATCCAAAGGTAGAATTTGGACTAGCAAAACAAATATCACAAACGGTAGCTAAACCACATCCACCTGCAATTGCTGCTCCATCAACCAAAGAAATAACTGGTTTAGGAAAAGAATAGATCAATTTAAACAACTCTGCAAGATTCTCGCTATCAGCTAAATTCTCTTCATACGTATAATTTTGTAATTGCTGTAAATACGATAAATCAGCACCAGCACAAAACACATTCCCTGAAGATTTCAAGATGATTGCTCCAACCTCTAAATTATTTTCAAGACTTTTAATGCTGCCCTTTAATTCATTGACAAATTCAGAATTCAGAGCATTCCTTTTATCAAGCCTATTTAGGATGATATAACCAATTCGGTCGCGTATTTCTGTTATTACATAACTCATAAAAAAAGCCTCCCTTGTTTCCAAAGGAGGCTTCAAATTTACAATGTTATTATTACTTGTTGATAGTTACTTTTTGAGTAGAGGTTAATCCACCATTAGTTACTTTCACCATGTATACACCATTAGCTACATTCAAGTCAACTGTATAAGTTGATTTCAATGAAC
>CANIKO010000016.1 GCA_947468275.1 Bacteroidota bacterium | reverse complement strand
AATGCTGAATCTAAAATATCCGGACGGTTGGTAGCTGCTAAAATAATTACACCTGAATCGGTTTGAAACCCATCCATTTCAGTCAGTAATTGGTTTAATGTATTTTCACGTTCATCATTTCCTCCTTGGATAGCTCCTTTTCCTCTCGCACGTCCAACTGCATCAATTTCATCAATAAAAATAATACAAGGTGCTTTTTCTTTAGCCTGACGGAATAAATCACGAACACGGCTGGCACCAACTCCTACAAACATTTCCACAAAATCGGAACCTGATAACGAGAAGAACGGAACATTGGCTTCGCCAGCTACAGCTTTTGCCATAAGTGTTTTACCGGTTCCCGGAGGGCCTATTAATAAAGCCCCTTTAGGGATTTTACCACCCAAATCAGTGTATTTTTTAGGGTTTTTAAGGAAATCTACAATTTCCATTACTTCCACTTTTGCTTCTTCCAATCCGGCTACATCTTTAAAGGTGATATTAACCTTTGTGTCTTTATCAAAAAGTTGTGCTTTGCTTCGTCCAATATTAAAAATTTGACCTCCAGGGCCACCGCCACCGCCAACTCTTCGCATCATAAAGAACCAGAATAATCCAAAAATTGAAATCATTATTATCCATGGCATAAATTCCTGTAGGTAATTATTGCGAATTTGAGAGTCGATTATAACTCGCTTTTCCTCTGGCAATTGATCTTGAGTCTTATTTACCAAATCGCTAAAGGTTTTATAATCTCCAATATCATCAAGCACATAATTTGCAGCTTTTGTATCGGCAAATACACTTCCTTCACCTAAATCTTTTTTATATTCGGTTTTGCTTTTAGCCGAATCGGTTAAATAAATTTCAGCTTTAGATCTATTGATAACCACCACTCTGCTGATATCGCCTTGATTGAGCATATGCTTGAGTTTTTTGGTATCAATAGTTTTGGCAGCATTATTCGAAAAATACGAAAAGAATAAAAACACCACTGCCAATATGCCATAAATCCAATAGAAACTAAACTTAGGTCCTACCGGTTTTTTGTTGCGGTCTAGGGGATTGCTATTTTCAGGTTTTTCGTTATTGTCGTTTGGGGCTTGATTTCGTTTGAAAACAATGCGGGTTTTTTGCCCAGGCTCTTTAGTTGGTTCTTCCATTTAGAATTATGTAATCCTTATTTAACAATTGATATGCCAAAAGGATTTACAAACTTAGAGGAAAAATAATTAGGAATTGAGAATTAGGAATTACGAACAATCAAGGCACTCTAAATTTTTTAAAGCGTGTTCTTTATATATTTGCAAACCACTTTAAATAAAATAAAATGTACGATACACTTAAACCCGTTTTAGAAAAAGAATTAGCCGATATTAAAGAAGCCGGCCTTTATAAACGTGAACGAATTATTGCTTCCCCTCAAGGTGCAGATATTACTTTGGTTGACGGAAGCAAAGTCATAAATTTTTGTGCCAACAATTATCTCGGATTGTCATCTCACCCTAAAGTTATTGAAGCAGCTAAAAAAGCCATTGACAGCCATGGATATGGAATGAGCAGTGTTCGGTTTATTTGCGGCACTCAGGATATTCACAAACAGCTTGAAAGTAAAATTTCTGAATTTTTAGGAACGGAAGATACTATTTTGTATGCTGCAGCTTTTGATGCCAATGGAGGAGTTTTTGAACCTTTGTTTGATGAACGGGATGCCATCATTAGCGACGCTTTAAATCATGCTTCTATTATTGATGGGGTAAGACTTTGCAAAGCTCAACGCTTCCGTTATAACAACAATGATATGGCAGATTTAGAGCAAAAACTTATCGAAACAAAAGATTTAAGGCACCGTATAATAGTCACTGACGGCGTATTTAGTATGGATGGAACCATTGCTCAATTGGATAAAATAGTAGCTTTAGCTGAAAAATATACTGCTTTAATAATGGTTGACGAATGCCACGCTAGCGGATTTATTGGAAAAACAGGACGAGGAACACATGAACATTGCGGTGTGATGGGCAAAATTGATATTATTACAGGAACTCTAGGCAAAGCTTTAGGCGGAGCTTCAGGTGGTTTTACCAGTGGTAAAAAAGAAATTATAGATTTATTGCGTCAGAGGTCAAGGCCTTATTTATTTAGTAATACCGTTGCTCCTTCCATTGTTGGAGCTTCCATAGCTGTGTTTGATATGCTGAGTGAAACCACAGAATTGCGCGATAAATTGGAAATGAATACTAAATATTTCCGTGAGCAAATGACCGCTGCTGGATTTGATATAAAACCTGGTGTTCATCCGATTTGTCCTTTAATGTTATACGATGCTAAGTTGGCCCAGGATTTTGCGGAGCAATTATTGGCGGAAGGTATTTATGTTATTGGTTTCTATTTCCCAGTAGTGGCTAAAGGTTTGGCTCGAATCCGAGTTCAAATATCTGCGGGACACGAGCGTCATCATTTGGATAAAGCCATTGCAGCATTTACGAAGGTTGGTAAAAATTTAGGAGTAATCAAATAATGAATATCGATTTAATCGGAAAGCAAGCCATTGTTTGTGGCAGTACCAAAGGAATTGGGAAATCCATTGCTGTTCAGTTAGCAGCATCGGGAGCTTCCATAACTTTAATTGCTCGGAATGAATCTGTTTTAAAAGGAACGCTGAATGATTTAGATACAAGTAAAGGACAAAAGCATAATTATTTAGTATGTGATTTTTCACGGCCTTTGCAATTGCAGGAAGTTTTGGAAAGCTATATTTTAAAACAAAAAACGGTTCATATTTTAATTAATAATACAGGAGGTCCGCCTCCGGGGCCGGTTTCCATGGCTGACTTGGATGAATTTACCGAGGCCTTTAAAGCCCATTTATTGTGCAACCATATCCTAGCCAAAGCTGTAATTCATGGAATGAAAGCAGAACATTACGGCCGAATTATTAATATAATTTCTACTTCGGTAAAAATGCCTTTGAAAGGGTTGGGAGTGAGCAACACGATTCGCGGAGCGGTGGCTAACTGGAGTAAAACCTTAGCTACAGAATTGGCTCCTTTTGGAATTACAGTAAATAATATTTTACCGGGAGCTACCAAAACGGAGAGACTTACAGGAATAATTACCAACAAAGCGGAAAAAACGGGTAAGACGGAGGTTGAAGCTGAGGCTGAGATGCTTCACGAAATACCTGCCGGAAGATTTGGAACTCCTGAAGAATTAGCCTATGCCGCAACTTTTTTAGCTTCGCCCTTGGCCGGATATATTACGGGGACGAATGTGGTAGTGGATGGTGGTAGGACCGGGTGTTTGTAAGGGATATATTATAATTAATAACAATTGAGTAAAGCAAAAATTTGGCTAAAAGCCGCCCGTCTCAGAACCCTGCCGTTAGCCGCCGGAGGAATTTTATTAGGAAGTTTTTTAGCCGCTTATGAATACTCATTTTCATGGGCAGTATTTTTATTAGCTTTTATGACGGCAGTATTATTACAAATATTGTCCAATTTGGCGAATGATTATGGCGACTTTCAAAAAGGAACCGATCAAGCAGCTGATCGCACGGATAGGGCTTTGGCGTCGGGAGCTATATCTTTAAAAACCATGAAAAATGCCTTGTGGATTGTAGGATTAGCCACTTTATTTTGCGGGTTGGGATTGCTATTTACTGCGTTTCAAAAATTGGATTTAAAATTTCTGGTTTGGTTTATAATAGGATTAGCAGCTATTGCTGCTGCATTGAAATACACCGTTGGTAAAAGTGCATATGGTTATCGCGGTTTTGGAGATTTGTTTGTGCTTTTATTTTTTGGGCCTGTGGCTGTAGGTGGAACTTATATTTTAATGACCGGCCAGTTACCCAATAATGCTTGGGTGCCTTCTATTGCATTTGGATTGCTGTGCGTGGCTGTATTAAACATTAATAACCTTCGTGATATTGAAAGTGATGCTGCAGCAGGAAAGAAAACAATGGTTGTTAGATTAGGGTTCAAAAAAGCCATTTGGTATCAGTATATTTTATTTGGCTCCGCCATTTTATTATTTATATTATTTGCTAGAATTTCAGAATCTCCCTACGACCATTTTTTGCCATTAGTAGTAGGGATAGCCTATTATTTTATAACTCATAAATTAGAAAATCAACCCATCGGAAGAGAACCTTATAATCAATCATTAAAACAAGTTTCATTATTGAATTTGTTATTAGTTATTCTTCTTGGAGTTTTTTGGTTGGCCTAATGGGACTAAAGTATTCGGTTCAACTCCATAAACTAAAGTTTAATAAACCGGCCAAAACTTCTCGCAATCTTTTTGTGGAAAAACCGCATTGGGTGGTAAAACTTTGGGACAACCAAAACCCGAAAATTATTGGTATTGGCGAAGCCGCCCCATTAGAATTTTTAAGTCCGGATTATGATGAAGCTTTGGAAAACATTATTGAATCCAAACTTAATCAATTGGTAGAAGGTGAAAAATTTGAATCTTTGGATTTTGATGAATTTCCTTCGGTAAAATTTGCTATAGAAAGTGCTCACTTAGATTTAGAAAACGGGGGCAAACAAATCTACTTTAATTCAGCTTATTTAAAAGGAAAACCCATTCCAATAAATGGCTTGGTCTGGATGAATGATTTGGATGAAATGCTTAAAGAAGCTGTTGCAAAAGCTGACTTGGGTTTTGGGTGTATAAAGTTTAAAGTAGGTAGCCATGATTTTGACGCGGAGTGTCGTTTTTTAGAGCAATTTAGAAACACCCAACAAGGAAAAAATGTAACCATAAGGCTGGATGTAAACGGTGCTTTTTTAGCGGACGAGGCTTTAGAAAAGCTTAAAGAATTTTCACGATTTAATGTTCATTCCATTGAACAACCAATAAAAGCAGGTGATTGGGATTATATGGCTAAGATTTGCAAAGATTCAAAAATTGCAATTGCTCTGGATGAGGAGTTGATTTCTATAAAACTCTCCGAACGACACAATTTATTAAAACATATCTTGCCTCAATACATAATTATTAAACCAACGTTATTGGGAGGATTTAAAGAAAGTGACCACTGGATTTTATTAGCCAATAAGTATAAAATAGGATGGTGGGCTACATCGGCATTGGAAGCCAATATTGGACTCAATGCTATTGCTCAATGGGTTGGAAAATACAATACTATTTTGCCTCAAGGCCTGGGTACCGGTTTATTGTATCAAAATAATTTTGAGGCAAAGTCGGAAATAAAAGGGGGGAATTTATATTTTAAAAAATAAGAGAATAATCTCCTTGAACCCTCTTTTTCTCTGTGCCTCCGTGTTAAATTCTTAGCCAATCATCCGGAGCGTTTTCAATTTCCACACCAATAGGAATATAAGCCAAATTAATTGTCTTGTTTTCTAAAAAGGGCTTCAGTCGCATCCAATCTTTTTCTGTGGTTAATAGCATAGCATCCTTTTCAGAATTAGCTTTTGATAAAATGTTTGATATATTAGAACCACTAAAATTATGATGATCAGAAAAATTGAAATGATAAACCAGTTCAAAATCCTTCTTTTTTAAATACCCGATAAGCGGCAAAGGATTAGCAATTCCTGTAACCAAAATTATCTTTTTAAACAATTGCCCTTGTAACAAAATTGGGTTTTGATAAGCTATCCTTGAAAAATAAATAGGTTTTGATTTAATGTTTTGAGGGATTTTTAAATCAATTGTTTCAGGGCATTTGGTTATGATAATCGTATCAGCCCGTTTCCATCCAAACCTAAACTCTCTTAACCTACCGGCAGGAACCATAAGGTCTGTCCAAAAAGGACTAGAATATTCTGTCAATAAAATATTTAAACTTCTTTTTACATAACGGTGCTGAAAGGCATCATCTAATAAAATTAAATTCACATCATGGTTTTCCTTTAAAACAAGTTGAATTGCTTTCACCCGGTTTTCGCCAACGGCTACTATAATTTCATCAAATTTCTTTTTAATCTGTAACGGTTCATCCCCTACATTTTCTGAAAAATCATTTGAGCTCACATATCTGAAACCTTTTGTTTTTCGGCCATAGCCTCGACTTACAACCGCAATTTTATGTGTTGCTTTATACTTCGAAATAAAATATTCAATATGCGGGGTTTTGCCGGTTCCTCCCATTGATAAATTTCCAATGCTTAGTATTGGAACCTCAAATTCTGTTTGTTTTAAAAATCCCCAATCAAACAGTTTGTTCCTCACCCAAGTTATGAGTCCATAAATAAGAGCAAATGGGTATAAAAGCTTCAAAATTCCTAATACTGATGTAATATTGCGAATATTAATTTTTCTTTGCTAAGTACCAACGTTTCTATTGAACAAAAAATAAATCTTCCAGAGTTTGAAGTAGGGGGAGTGAATGTGTTTGTAAAACGAGACGATATGATTCATCCTTTTATATCAGGCAATAAGTGGCGTAAACTGAAATACAATCATGTTAGCTTTGTAAATTCAGGTTGTAAAGGAATTGTAACTTTTGGTGGAGCATTTTCTAATCATATTATTGCCACCGCGGCATTTTGCGCCGAAAATAAGGTGGAATGTATCGGAATTATAAGAGGTGAAAAGCCTTCTGGAATGAATCATGTTTTAATATTAGCTCAATTATGGGGAATGAAACTGGAGTTTGTAACTAGAGAATCCTACAAAGACAAAGGGCAATTAGCTGAACGATGGAAAAATGAAGGATATTTTATTGTTCCTGAAGGTGGAGAAAACGAGGAAGGAGTTAAAGGATGTGAGGAAATAATTACTGAACTTACCCGCAGCTATAATCACATATTTTGTGCATCGGGCACTGGTTGCACTTTTGCTGGAATTGTAAAAGGAATTGCTTCTTACAATTTAACGACCCAATGCCATAGTATACCTGTGCTAAAGCAAGGGGAATTTATAATAGATACCTTATTGAAATATTTTCCAAATGCAGAAAACTATGCAGTACATAGTAATTATCATTTTGGAGGTTATGCTAAAACAACTCCTGAATTATTTCAGTTTTTAAACTATTTAGCCTCAAAAACAGGCATATTAACGGATCCTATTTACACAGCAAAGTTATTTTTTGCGATTACTGATTTAACAAAAAAAGGGTATTTCAAAAAAGGAGAAACTATTTTGGCAATTCATACTGGTGGGCTTACTGGTCTATTGTCTGAAAAAATGCTCAATGATGTACAGAAAAGTATATTATAAAAAAACCCTCGTCACACACTGACAAGGGTTTTTAACTGAAAAATATATTTGCAATCCTATTTGTTCTTTTAAGTACCAACCATTCCTTTAATGGTGATATAATCTCTTACTGATTCCCCGTTATGCTTCACTTCTATCGTTTTGCTAAAACTACCAGGTTTTCCTTTACTATCAAAAGTTACCTTTATTTTAGCTGATTTTCCAGGCAATAGAGGGTCTTTAGGCCATTCAGGAGTAGTGCAGCTGCAGGGTGGCTTTACATCTGTTAAAATAAGGGGTGATTTGCCTGTATTGGTATATTTAAACTCATAACTCGCCTGAGTTCCATCAACTATATTTCCAAAATCGTGTAATATTTCTTCAAATTTTAAAGAGGGTTGACCTTCGGCTTCTAAGGTGATAGTTTTTCTGCCTGGTTGAGCCTTGGCTGATAGTGTAATCAACAATAATGCGATGGAAACAAATCTAAAAACCTTCATCTATTAGAAAGTTTACAAATTTGATGCCAAGGAAAATATCTAATGATTCGGAGTATGTAATGGAGTGGCTGGATCTGATGCAATCGACTCTACAGTTCCTTTAATTGTTAAGAATTCCATATCGCCATTTGAAAATTTCACGGAAATACTTTTCGAAAACTCACCCATATTGGCACTATTATAAACAACTGAAATTTTTCCAGTATTGCCTTTAATCACTGGATCTTGATTCCAATCAGGTATTGTGCAACCACAGCTTCTTTGTACCTCTGTAATGGCAATATCCTCATTGCCAGTATTTGTAAATATAAAAATACAAGTTACGGGATGGTTTAGTTTGACTTTTCCAAAGTCATGAATTGTTTCATTAAAAGTAATCTTTGACTTACCTAAGTATACTTTTTCAAATGGCAAAGTGTCTAATTTAATAGGTGTATTTGTATCTTTTTTTGAATTTATATTTTTGGTTGAAGTATCTACCTGTGCCCAAAGGTTACTTTGATTAATACTAAAAACAACAAAAAGAGCGAACAAAAGTTTCATATATTATTTTTTTTAACTTGTTTATAACAAACGGAATACCATAAAAAAAACCGGTAAGTTTAAATGACTAACCGGTTTTTATATTTAAAAATTAATTTTTATTAATGTTCAGGAACAGCAACCGGTGTTGGAGGAGTAACTGGAGCTGATTCTACAAATCCTTTAATTGTTAAGTAATTAGTGTTGGTTTCAACAGCACCATTATATTTTACAGTGATTGTTTTGGTAAATGTTCCAGGACGGCCTGAACTGTTAAATGTAGCAATAACTTTGCCGCTTTGACCTGCTGCTATTGGGTCTTTACTCCATTCTGGAGTTGTGCATCCACAACTAGCTTGCACAGATTCTAATATTAGTGGGGCATTACCTGTATTGGTAAACTTAAATTCATAAGTAGCTTGTGTGCCTTCTTTAATGTTTCCAAAATCGTGTGATTCTTCCACAAATTTAATTTTTGGTAAACCATCTGTAACGATTTCAATTTTCTCGTCAGCTGCTTTTACTGGAGCAACAATGGTAGTAGGGGTGGCTTTTTTAGAAGCTGATTTTTTAGTTTTCTGTGCTGATACAAAACCAGAAACGAAAACGCCTAAAATAACGGTTAATACAATTTTTTTCATTTTCTTTATTTTTTTTAGTGTGACAAATATAAAGCAATTTAAATACCAAATAAATATTTTTAATAATTTGGTTTTCGTTTTTCTAAAAAAGCAGAAGTCCCTTCTTTAAAATCCTTAGTTCCGAAAGCTCTGCCGAATTCTGATATTTCTTTTTCAAAACCTGGTTTGGTGCCTTGGAAATGCGAATTTACACACCGTATTACCATTGCTATTGCTGAGGGTGATTTAGTGGAATACAGATTAACTAGTTCCATACATGTTGGTAGCAGTTGTTCAATAGGAACTACTTTTGATACCATTCCACAGCTGAGGGCTTTTTCTGCATTAATAATTTCAGCTGATAGCAGCATTTCTAAAGCTTTTGCTTTTCCTAAAAGTTGAACTAAGCGCTGGGTGCCTGCGTAACCAGGAGGCAAACCTAGATTAACTTCAGGCTGGCCAAATTTGGCATTTTCAGAAGCAATTCGAATATGGCAAGCCATTGCCAATTCGCATCCTCCACCTAAACTAAATCCATTTACTGCTGCAATAACTGGTATGTTAGATTGTTCGATGGTATTCATTACTTCATGCCCTTCAGAACTTAACCTAGTCCCTTGTTCCGTATCAAATTCAGCAAACTCTGAAATGTCAGCTCCTGCTGCAAAAGCTTTAGTGCCAGCACCTGTGAGAATAATTCCTCTCACCGAAGTATTTTCCTGAACAGACACTATAGCCTGTTTTATTTCCTGTAAGGTTTCATAATTTAAAGCATTTAATTTGACTTCCCGATTAATGGTTATGATAAATGCAGGACCTTCAAAGTGTGTTATGATGTTATTATATGACATTAGTTAGGTAGATGATAATTAAAAAAAGAAATACTAAATAGTAGCTATTACTTTTAGTTCAATACCGATAGGTGTTGGTAAACAATTAATCTCGAGTGTGGTGCGACAGGGTAAATTGTCTTTGAAATATTCAGCCCAAAGTTTGTTGTATATTGGAAAATCATCTTTCATATTCGTAAGATAAACAGTTACATCAACAATATTTTGCCAACTACTTCCTGCATCTTCTAATATATATTTAACATTTCTAAATACGGAATGACATTGAGCTTCAATATCGTAAGAAATTATTATTCCGTCTTCCGTTAATTCTACTCCAGGTATTTTTTTTGTTCCTCTTTCTCGAGGGCCAACCCCAGATAAAAAAAGAAGGTTGCCAATTTTGCGTGCATGTGGATATAATCCTACGGGTTCAGGTGCTTTATTACTCTCAATCCTGTCAATTGTCATTTTTTTTAGGTTCGGGTGTTTTTTTCTTTTCTTCGGAAATTTCTATTTCGTCAGTTTTTTTTATTATTTCTTTATTGCTTTCAAGAGCGGGATTGGTAGCAGTTTTTTTGACTGCGCTTTTAGGGGTAGTTCCTTTGGGCAAAGGTGTTTTTCCTGAATTTTTAGGAGGATCTTTTTTAGCTACCTCAATTCCAGTTTTAAGAACCAATATTCCTTTTGTTTCGAATGAATCCACTGGATAGTTCATGGCGGTGTATAAAAGTGAGTTGCTTGCATTAAACGCAACACCTCTTACATTATTGCCAATATCATCAAATGAGTTTATTACTTTACCCGTTTCTAAATCCCATAATTTCGTGCTCCCATCATTACTACCTGATGCGATGTATTTGCCATTTGCAGAAATTGCTACAGTAATTACTTTCCAATCGTGGCCTATGAGGGTTTTTTCCAGTTTTCCGTTTTGGGTATTCCAAATTTTTACCGTTTTATCGCTTGACGCCGAAATAAGATATTTGTTATCTTTACTCAACACAATACAATTTACCTGATCGGTATGGCCTTCAAATTCTACCACTTTAGCGGTAGCATTTAAAATATCATATTTTTTAATAATGCTGGTATTGTCTGAACAATAAACAGATTTTCTGTCATTACCAATTGCAATACTTGATACAGCATTAGTGTTGTTTATTTTTCGTTCTTTATTTTTTGCAAGCTCGTATTGAATAATGGTGCCATCATTACTTCCGGTATATACAAATTTTCCTCCCGGATCAATATAAACAGCGTTAATTGACATTCGGTGTAATGGCGCATATTTATCTTTTGTAACCACCCCAAGAGAATCTATTAAATAGGTGAAGATCTTTCCATCATTACCACCTGTAACCATTGTTTTACCATTGTTGGTAAATGAAATACAATTAACGGCTGAAAAATGATCGGAGAAAGTGCCAATTGGTGTATAATTGGAATCCGTGTAAAATAAATTTACAATTCCATCCCATGAACCGGAGGCTATTAATTTGCCGTTACCCGAAACAGCCATGCATTCCAAATCATCCGAATGGCCCATAAGTTTAAATAGTATAGAAGATTTGGGAGGCTGAGTATAGCCAGCCATGGAACAAAGCAGAGTAAATAATGCCAAAAAATGCTTCATAGGTATTTGAATTGACTTTTCAATTTTAAAATATTTTTAGGCAATTACCAAGGTTGTTTAGAAATATAAATTAGCATTGGATTTTTCTTATCATTTGGTGGAGACACCAACCGATTAGATAAAAGATGAATTTAATATTTTAAAGAATTATAGAGATGAGTAATCTTGAGGCATCGAATTAGTCCTTGATAACATGTTTCGGTTGGTGGGGACACCAACTGATAAGATAATACTGGATGGTGCAACATGCACCCGAGTTGGCTCCGGGCTTATTTTTGGCAGCCACTTACGTGGTAAATTATTAAATTCTTCAATATCCCAAATTTCTGTACTGCCATAAAGGGTAAAATAAACAACTGTAGGAACAACAATTGAAAAAGTATCGCCATATTTATTTATAGCTTTAATGGTAAATGATAATTCCTTAGGGTTATAAGGTAATTTGGTAGAATCATAACTAAGGTTGAAATAAATGGAAGCGGTATCGGACGAATCAATAAAAGATTTTGTGAAACCATTCAATAAAGATGCCGTAAAAAAGGAATCATTAAAAGACCAGCCGATGAGAAAATTTAATATTTTAAAGAATTATAGAGATGAGTAATCTTGGGGCATCGAATTAGTCCTTGATAACATGTTTCGGTTGGTGGGGACACCAACCGATAAGATAAAGTAATTCTAACATCTAAATTACCGATATGGTCATTTAATTCATGAGAATTAACCGTAGCATAAGCCGATTCAAAGTCACTTTTTGAACATTGCTGAGCAGAAGCAAATGTGCTCATAAGAACGCTTAGTAAATAAAAAATATTTTTTTTCATACATTATTGAATTACATGATAGTTAACTAAATTCCAGTAAGTTTCATCCCCATTTTTGTATTGGTATCGTATTAATCCTATTTTAGGAGCAAAATAAGAATTGGATAAATAATCAGTTAATGCTTTGTTATAAAAACATCGATAGACCTCTTTAAATTCTTCTTTTATACCTTTATAGCTTGGTGAAAAAGTAATTATGGCATTATGTTGATTAGTTAAACTTAATGAGGTATCATCTTGGACTCTAAAACGATAGGTAAGATAACTAATAGAAGAGCCAAAACTAATTCTATTAAAAGTAATAGATGGTGAACTATAACTTTCCGTGTAAAAATAAAAGGAATCATTAAAAGTAGATTCATAGCTTACAAAAATCCTTTCATCACATTTGCAAGATTCAACACCTTTAATTCTTTCAAGTTTGTTTTGCACCACATAAATACTATCTCGTTCTAATGATATTTCATTTTGATACACCCACCAGCTACCTAATTTAAAGTAAAAATATTTTTTGGCTACACTACTAATTTTGTTTTTGGTATTGCCCTCAGTAGATTGAGTTGTATCACATTGGTTGCAATTGGTTAATACAGAAGTTATAAAAGTTATAAAAAACAATAGTATAGATGCCTTTATAATTTTATGAGGTTTTTTAATAGTAGCAATATTTATTCAAATGTTAACTATAGTTTTTAAATAGCAAGGTGATTAATGTCATATTTTTTTTTGGGCCGGCGGCAAGAGCAAAAGTTAGAATCTATTAACTCTAAATTAATCCTTCATCGGCAAAACTATAATAGCCTGAATCGGTAATAATTAAATGATCCTTAACTATTATATCCATTGTATTTCCCGCATCTTTTAAGCTTCGTGTTATTTTTTTATCAGCATCGCTAGGGCTTAAATTTCCTGATGGATGATTGTGAGCCAATATAATAGAAGTGGCGTTTTCTTCCAATGCAAGTTTAAAAATTCGTCGTATATCCACCACCGTTCCTGTTATGCCGCCATCGCTTATTTGTTTTAGGGATATTAAATTGTTGGCACGATTGAGTGCTATCATCCAAAATTGCTCATATTGCTTATCGGCCATTTTTGGGTGCAATATTTCAAAGGCGTGCCGGCTTGTAGTAATTTTTTCTTTGGTAGCTTCGGCCAGTTTACGGCGACTGCCTAACTCAACCGCTGCTATAATAGTTATTGCTTTGGCCTCCCCTATTCCAAGTATCTTTTTAAACTCAGACACATTAAAACGGGCTAGAGTATTCAAATCATTTTTTGCTAATGCCATTATTTCAACGCCAAGATCTACTGCCGACTTGGTTCTTGTGCCGGTGGATAGTAATATCCCGATTAACTCCGCATTACTTAAACTTTCTTTTCCATGAAGAACCAATTTTTCGCGAGGTTTTTCATCGGATGACCATTGTGGTATAGGCCTATGCATAATTTTTATTCATTAAAAAAATGCTAATTTAAAATAAAAGCCCGTTAAATTTTCTTTAACGGGCTTTTTATAAGCTTTTATTTTTTAACTAGTCCTTTTTGGGTTCAGGTGCTTTTTTCTTGTCTTCAATAGCTTTGAAAAAATCAATTACCTTTTTATTTGTAGCGTCTATTTCTTTTATTTTATTAAAGTACTCTGTGGCTTTATCCATATCTTTTAATACAATAAAATGATATGCTCCAAGATATTCGTATGCTTCAATTATATCTTTTTTGTTGGTTCCTTTTTCAAAGTTTTCAGGTTTTGCAAGTATTAGTTCTACTACTTTTTCATAATATGGTTTTGCTAAGCCAAGTTTTGAATCAAGATCTAATTGAACATTACATTTTGCTCTGAATTTATAACCCAATATCAACTCAGGACTAGCTATAGTTACTTTTTTGAAAGCACTGTCAGCCAAAGGAAATTGTTTAGTAAAATAATAACATGAACCTAAATAAATGTAATCATTTACGGTTGGTTCGCCAGAAGTAATTTTCTTATTGTAATAAAAAATGGCATCATTATATTTCTTTGTTTTATAATAGGCTAATGCAATTTCACTATAGAGAGATTTTTTAGTTGTATCTAAATCATACCCTTTTTTTAGTTCTACTATTCCTAATGAATCTTGATTGGTTTTTGAAAATAATTTTCCAAGCACAGAATAATCCGTAGATAAATACTTGAAATTTGGTTTTTGTGAGGTCATATCAAAAAACTTTCGCATAGCATATAACCCTTTTTTATAACCATCAGGCGGAAATTTATCGCCAACTTCAGAGTAACTATAGCCCAATAAACGATATAAAGTGTAACTCGAACTATCAGTTGATTGGATTTGTGAAATTTCATTGACAGCATCTTCAAATAACTTATTTAACCAAAGAACTTGTGAAAAACGATCTCGGGCTTCTTTATCATTATTTAGTATTAAATATTTTTTGTAGGATTCCAAAGCTCTTTTGTTTAAACCCGCCATAATATATAATTCTCCCATTTCAATATATGCTGGCGCAAATGTTGAGTCAATAGTAACGGCTTGTTTATACCACTTTAATGCTTCGGTAGGGTTTTTAGCTCTGTAATAAAGTTTACCAATTCGCAATATAGGTTTGGCACTTGCAATATCTAAAGCCGCAGCTTCATTATATTTTTTTACGGGTCCGCTGCCATCCATTGGGTCGGTTTCTAACATAGCATCCCCAATTAGTATATGGACATCTGGATTTTTTGGTTCCAATTTTAATGCTTTTATTAATAATTCATTAGCTGATTTCAGATTTTTAAAATCAGCATTTATATAGGTTTCAGCAATTTTTAACATTACTGTGGCATTTTTATTTTTAGTCATTTCCAAGGCCTGAGTAAAAAAGGCATCGGCTTGGTTTTGATGTTTGCTATACCATAATACCTTTCCTAAACCCACAAAATTTAAAGGATTAGTTGGTTCTACTTCCGAACCTTTTTTGAACATAAGGTAGGAAGAATCTTTTAACACTCTTGCAAAGGCTGTATCACGAATTGTAAGGCTTTGATCAAAGTATGTTTCTCCAAAGTAATAATAGATATTACCATTATTGGGTTCTGCTATAACTAAATTCTTGAAAGCATTTTTTGCACTTTCAAATCTTTCATTTTCAGTCAATCTCATTGCATCCTTTAAAGTTTGGGATTGTGAAACCAAGCTTAAAAGGAAAACTCCTCCAAATAAAATTATTTTTTTCATTGCTTTTTTTATTGTTAATCTACGTTTGCTTTTATTTCTCTAATGTAGGCATAAACGGGAACAAGTCCTGATTTAGTTACAATTTGTTGGCCTTTGTCCGCTCTGCAAATGAAATTTACAAATCCTGTGCCAAGTCCCATTCTGGTTTGGCGGTTCACTAAATATACACTTCTTACAAAAGGATAACTGCCATCATGGATATAATATTGGTATGGCTTGTAGTATAATCCGCTGCTATTATGACCTATGCCCATTACTTTTACGCTTTTTAAAAATGCTTTTGCCGCATTGCTATAATCGTCTGTAATCCATCCCGCACTAATTATCCCAATAGCGTATTTATTTTTTGTTACATAATCTATCACTTCTTTATTGCCGTTAACCCCAAAACAGTTTTTTTGAAGTTCTTTCCCACTAAGTAATGTGTCTTTCATGTATCTAAAATTGGCTGAGTTAGGTTTGTCAAATACAACTATAACCTCCTTATCGGCATTTTTTCCTAGATCATTCCACTTTGTTATTTTTCCGGTTAACAGAGATTTTAAATCCTCGACATCAATTGTAGAATCAGGATTATCAGGATGTATGATTAATGCTACAGCATCGTATGCGAATTTTATAGATTTTGGATATATATTTTTACTTTCAAAATTGGTTAATTCTTTTTTAGTGAGTTCACGGTTCAAAACAATCACTTTGCAAGAGTCGTTGAGCAATGCTTCTATTGCATTCGTCTCATTTTTTATTACAGAAATAATATTTGCTTCAGGATTTTGATCTTCAAAAACTCTCGTTATTGTTTCAAATAAAAAAGTGTATGAATCATCCATAGCAATTTTTGTTTCACCTGAGGTAAGAGTATCAGTTGGTTCATTACTAGGGCCACTTTTGCATGAAGCTAAAAATACCAGTAAAATAATCAAAATTAAATTGAAGTTCTTTTTCATAACTAATCTTCTTTTTGGGTATTCCAATTAAAATAAATTCTAGCTATTCTTACAATTCCATAAAGGCATAGGATACCGCCAAACCAATATTTTGTTGAACCTCGTAAAATATAATTGTTATCAAAAGTTCTAACCATGATACAAACTCCAACAAATATAAAAAGTATACCTGCAATTAGTTGGATGCTGGTTTTAAGGTTTAAAAAACCTTCGCGTTTAAGCTTATCGGGCATTGTGCCTGAGAAATTAAAATAATCTAAAACGAACAGGCAAATTGAAATATACGGGAACAGCTTGTCCGTTTTGACGACCAGGAACCCACCTCGGCATACTCATTATTACACGAATTGCTTCTTCTTCACAACCTGCACCTAATCTATCTTTGCTAATAATTTTAGCATCTTTTATATTTCCATCAGATGTAACTGTAAACTTAACACGAACACTACCTTCTATACCTGCGGCAATGGCTTGTTCAGGATATTTGGTGTTTTCTGCAATATACTTTACCATAGCGGCTTCACTTCTTGATGCATCTCCAGGTATAAACTGAGGCATTTCTTCAACCGCCAAAAAAGGTTCTTGCGCTTTTGCTGGTTCAATTGGTCTATCTCCATCTCCTCCTAAATCTGGAGGAATCATGTCATCATCACCATTTCCTTTTTGAGTAGTTGTACCAGCTTGGGTATCGTTTAGTTTTTCTTGTGGTGGAGGTATTTCGTCCTCAGGAATTGGTTCGTCAACAACCACTGGAGGTATAAATCTAATTTGTTCCTGCACTGGCGGTGGCGGTGGTGGCGGTGGTGGTGGTGGTTCAGGTTCATTTTCATCCACTGGTGGTGGTGTTAAATCTATCTGTGTATCCACATTCGATACCACATCAGGTCTAGTAGTAAGCACCTGAACCAATTTTGGAATACCGAAACCTAGAATACATGCTACAAGTGTAATTAAAAGTGAAAACGAATATACGCGATTGTATTTTTTGCGTAATTGATATGCGCCGTATTCTTTATTTCGATCGGAAAAAACTAATTCATTTCTTAAATCGGAAGTTACATTTACCCAATCGTTAAAAATTCTATCAAACGAACCTGCCATAATTTTATTCTTTTGTTGCTTGATTTATTAAATTTACTTCACTAACCATAATATCTGTAACAGCATATTTACCTACATTACAAATATTGAACTCATCTATCAAATCTATAAGGTTTCGATATACAGCTTTGTCATCTGCCTTGATAACAAAAAACGGGGATTTTGGGTCACCTTTAGCTTCTACAGCAAGCCTTTTATAAGTTGTATCTTCTATTTCTTTGCTAAGCCTTTTCTTTTTTAATTCCAAAACAGCCTTTTCTACCAAATCATTTTTATCTAGAAGTAATTTATTTAAGTCTTCACCGAATTTTACTTCAGTAAGTGTTGTAGCGGGTAATCCATTTTTTGGTGCATCTTTAAATTCACCACTATACCAAAATACTCGGTTATCTTTCGTTAATAAAAAAGTATATCCATTCACCTTCATTGGTGGCGGTGGATTGTTTTTATCTGGAGGCACCGGAAAGGTAATCTCCATAGTTTTTGGCTTGCTAAATGTGGAAGTAAGTACAAAAAATGTTAGAAGTAAAAAAGCCAAATCCACCATTGGAGTCATATCCACCCTAGTGCTTTGTTTTTTTGCCCTTAGAGGGCCTTTTTTGCCATGTGCATGTGAGCCTGAGCCTTCTCCTAATTCTGCCATCTCGTTATTATATTATTGGTTTGGTCCTTTTTCAAAATTAGTTAACAAGTTAAACTTGTATATTTTCAAATCTGTAAAAGTTTTTATAACTTCCTTTACAACTATAAAATTTGCATTGCCATCGGCTTTAATAGCAAACCTAAGTGGTTCGATTACTACCTGTCGTCCGGAAGCTTCTGCTGCATCCTTTAAATCTTTATATTGAACAACTCCTTCGTATTGGCCAAACCGTATCCAATCACCCAATTGATTGTTGGAAGAATCCATTGGGATACCAGTTGATGGGAATTTTTCCCTCTGTCCAGGTTCGGTATTAATAAATTTACCTAGGTTTTGCATTGAAACGCCGAAACTTGTCATTTTGCCAAACTCTTCAATTTCCTTCATAGTAAATTTAATTTTGTATTTATCGGCCATCCGCTGCAATGTTTTTTTTCTAACATCAAAACCTGAAATAGTATAGAAAACTTTTCCGTCTGGTGAAATAGTAATTAATACCGAATTTTCAGGCATCATTTTTTCAGATGTTGAACTTGGTGTTGATACTTGAACAGGCTCTGGATTGCGAAAAGAAGCAGTTAAAATAAAGAAGGTAACCAATAGGAATGCAAGGTCCACCATTGGAGTCATGTCCAACGTTGGATTTGATCTTGGCATTTTTATTTTTGGCATATTCTTTTTGTATTTTTTAAAGTTTTTTTTAAATATTCAATATCTCAAAAAAGGCAAATTATTAACCTTTTGACTTTAAAGTTTGCATAATGCTAAAACCCGCCTCATCCATGCTATAAGTTAAAGCATCTATTTTAGTAGAGAAAAAGTTATAAAGGATAATTGCAAATGTAGAAGAGATAATACCAACCATTGTGTTTACAAGAGCCTCCGAAATACCTGTTGCCAAAGCTGCAGTGTCAGGCTGACCAGCAACTGCGAGTGCCGCAAATGCACGAATCATACCTACAACTGTTCCTATTAGTCCAATCAAAGTGCCAATAGAAGCAGAGGTAGAAAGTATTGGTAAATTTTTTCCAAGCATTGGAAGTTCTAATGCTGTGGCTTCTTCTAATTCTTTCATAATAGCAGCTTCTTTAGCATTAAAATCAAACGAACTGTCGTTTTGAACTTCTTTGTATCTACCTAATCCGCAACGCATTACATTGGCCAAGGATCCTTGTTGCTTATCACATTCAGCGATAGCCTCATCAATTTTACCTGATGCCAAAAAGCCTTTAATTTTGCGAACAAATGCTTCAATAGAACCTTTTCCTTTAGCGCGTTGGATTGTGATAAATCTTTCGATGCCGATAGTGATGATTGTAATAAACAAGGCTAAAAGTATAGGAACTATAAATCCACCTTTGTACATTACGCCTAAAAAACTTCCTGCCTTTGGATGTCCTTCAGCGTCAAAATTTGCTTTGTCGCCTAAAACTAGGTAAAAAATAAGATGTCCAATGACAAGGGCTAGTAGGATTACCATTCCGGCAAAAAACCTGCTTAAATCTGTTGATGATTTTTGACTGCTCATATTGTGATGATTGTTTTTTTATTATTCTTTTAATTATCGGATGGCAAAAATAAAATTTATACTTCACCAATACATTAATTTAACGTTATAAATTATAAATTTGTTTTATTTATATTGACTCCGTTGTGTTAAATGCCATATAATCAGATGGGTTAAGCCGACCAGCGGGAGGTTTTTTTTTACCAACGGACAAAAAAAAATCCGCTTTTAAGCGGATTTTTATACTTTTTACGTTAAATTATCTTATTTCATAGCATTTACAAGCTTGAATAATTTACTTTTTTGATTAGCAGCTTTGTTTCTATGAATAATATTTTTCTTAACTAACTTGTCAAGCATTGAAAATATTTTTGGAATCAAGGTGCTAGCTTCTTTTTTATCAGTTGATTTACGAATAGCTTTAATAACAGTACGAGTTGATTTATGCTGGTATCTGTTTCTCAAACGCTTGGCGTTATTTGATCGTATTCTTTTTATTGATGATTTATGGTTTGCCATCTATTTTCTTATAAAGGGCTGCAAAAGTAATTATTATATTTAAATATTCAAGGGGGTAATATTGAAATTTTTAATAATCAATTTTTAAAGTCCTTTTTTTAAGGGAGTTTTGATAAATAAAATAATTTTAAGTACTGCAAGGGTCCTCTATTTCAAGGCAATAAAGTTTCCATGTTCCTTCCGATTTAATAAAATAGAAACCTAAATTTCCGTCGGTGCTAAAAATAAAAGCAACAACATCGGGTTCTGTTTTTTTAGCCTCTTCTATTTGGCTGTCAATATTATGGTCCTCATCTGGACTAAATTCTTTAAGCGCCACTAAGGCTTTTGATACTTTATCAAAATCTTGTTCTATACCTCCATAGCATCCTCTTTTATTGTAAAAATCAGCCATATCACAATTTATCTCTGGTTTCTCGCCTTCGATTAGAGTGAATTTTGATTTTTTAAAAACGTCAAAACCAGCTCGCCAAGGAATTTCTTCTGTTAATTCATTCACCTCTTTAATTTCTGCTACCGAGGTAATAAAACCAGGTTTTGAAAGATAATAGAATGATTTTTTATTGTCGAGATAGGATTCAAGTCCTGATTCGCCTTCCTTTTTTATTGTGTAAATAAACTCATTAGCAAAAGCAGCAAAATTTTTCGAACTTTCAATCTCACTGCTTTTTGGTGAATTTTCATCTTGTATTTGTTTTTCAAATAATTCCAATGAATCCCCTCCAATTACATTTCGAATTAAGATTTGATGAATTTCAACTTTCTTTACTAATTCTTCATATTGTTTTTTTAGCTTACCATTATCCTTAGAAAAGCTTTCGTTTTCAAGTCTGAGTCTTTCAATATTATCATTAAGGTCAATAGTATATTTTTTTAAATCTTTTAATTCATTACTTAACCGTTTTAATTCAGATGATGTAATTGAATCTCTGATTTTGAGATTATTTATTTCAAATTGTTGAAACTCTATTGACGAGCCCAAAGTGTCAATTCGCGATTGAAGGTCTTTTTTCTTTGGTCCAAACTGTCCAAAGGCTAAAATAGGGGCTAAAAAAACAATTAGTAAAATTGATTTAGAGTGTTGCATTTTGTTTTAAAGTGTCAAAATTACATAATAAGACATATATAGGGTTAAAATATTAGTTTTGCCCTAACGAAAAATGAGTGCAGAAGAACAATTTAAGAAGATAATTTCACATTGTAAAGAGTATGGTTTTATATTTCCTTCAAGTGAGATATACGAAGGCTTAGCTGCCGTTTATGATTATGGTCAAAATGGGGTAGAACTTAAAAATAATCTCCGTCAATATTGGTGGAAAAGTATGGTTCAGATGCATCAAAATATTGTTGGACTGGATTCATCCATATTTATGCACCCTAAAGTTTGGAAGGCTAGTGGTCATGTGGATGGATTTAGTGACCCGATGATTGACAACAAAGATAGTAAAAAACGCTACAGAGCGGATGTATTACTAGAAGAACATCAGGATAAAATAAGGGACAAAATAAATAAGGAAATTGATAAAGCTGCCAAGCGGTTTGGCGAATCGTTTGATTCAAAACTCTATGCAGAGACCAATCCTCGGATTTTAGAATATAGTACATCTATTTCTTTGATTGATGACACACTTAAAATCGGATTGGATTCCGGAAATCTAGATTTAATAAAAGGATTAATTGAGCAACTTGAAATAGTTTGTCCAATAAGCGGCACCAAAAATTGGACCGATGTGCGTCAGTTTAATTTGATGTATAGCACCCAAATGACGGCCACTGACGGTGAATCAGAATTGTATTTGCGTCCTGAAACTGCTCAGGGGATTTTTATTAATTTTTTAAATGTTCAAAAATCGGGGCGCTTGAAAATTCCTTTTGGAATAGCCCAAACCGGAAAAGCTTTTCGCAATGAAATAGTAGCACGGCAGTTTATCATGAGGATGAAGGAATTTGAACAAATGGAAATGCAGTTTTTTGTAAGGCCTGGAACTGAAATGGAATGGTATACCTACTGGAAAGACACCCGCTTGAAATGGCACAAAGCTTTGGGAACCAACGCTGAAAACTTAAAATATCATGACCATTTAAAACTAGCGCATTATGCAAATGCAGCAGTAGATATTGAGTACAAATTTCCTTTTGGATTTAAAGAAGTGGAAGGAATACACAGCCGTACCGATTTTGATTTAGGTCGTCATCAGGAATTTTCAGGTAAAAAGCTTCAATATTTTGATCCTGAAACTAACCAAAATTATGTGCCATATGTCGTTGAAACTTCTATTGGGTTAGACCGTTTATTTCTTTTACAGATGTGTGAAAATTTGGTTGATGAAGTTTTAGAAAATGGTGAAACCCGCACGGTATTTATGATAAATCCAGTTTTGGCTCCATACAAAGTAGCTATTTTGCCTTTGGTAAAAAAGGATGGTTTACCCGAAATAGCCGAGAAAATTTACAATGATTTAAAATTTGACTTCAACTGTTTTTACGAAGAAAAAGATACCATTGGAAAGCGTTACCGCCGTCAGGATGCTATTGGAACACCATTTTGTGTGACCATTGATTATGAAAGTGTTAATGATAATTCTGTAACGCTTCGTTATCGTGACACTATGGAACAAAAACGCATAAAAATAGATGAACTTCACAACTTAATTAGTAATGAGGTAAGCTGGAAAAAGCTTCTAAATAATTTATAGTATGAACTTTCCCGAATTTTCCTCCGCAACCAAAACTGATTGGTTAGTCATGACTCAAAAAATGGCAAAGGGAGAGGATATCTCCAATTATTTAAATTATAATCCTTTTCCAGGCATTGAAGTTCCTGCATACTCAACCGAGGAAGATAGCTTCAAAAAAGAATATATTTCTATTGATAACGGAGAACCGTTTCAGGTTAGCATTCCAATAGATTTAAAGGACAAGAATTGGGAAACTATCATAAAAAATGGGGTAGAGGCAGTTGATTTATTTTATGAGGATTCTCTAATTCCTGAATCGTTAAATGCTTTAAAAATTCATGTGACTATTGGTGCGCCTGATATTGAAGTTATTCAACATTTAAAGAACCATTCATCTGGGGGGAGCATTACCATTGAAATTTCGAATGACCCAGAATATTATACAAAAGCCATTCAGCATCTGATTGATAACCCAATTAAAGGCTTTAAAAATTTGTGTATTGATATTGCTTCATGGCAAAACCTCAATGACAAAGAACAATTGGAACAGGCATTAATGCAGTTAAATTGGTTTATAAAAGAGCGAAAAAATCATCAACAAGGTGTTTCTGATATTTTTTTCAGACTACCTTTAGGTAAGGACTTTTATTTAAATATTGCCAAAATAAGGGCTTTAAAGCAAGGTTGGTTTCATTTTTTAAAGCATCATAATTTACAACTTTGCGAGCCTTTTATAATTGCCGAAACTCAGAATTTATCAAAGACCAATACCGAATCGGAACAGAATATAATTCGAGCTACGGCTATTGCTTTTGCTGCTATTTCGGGCGGAGCCAATGTTTTTTTAGTAAAAGGGTTAAAGGATATTGAAAAACAATCCAAGGGATTTTCCTTAAGGATGATTCGCAATATTCAACTTTTATTGAAAGAGGAAAGTTTTACGGATATGGTAAACGATCCAGCCAAAGGAAGTTATTTTATAGAAAAATTAACCAAGGAGTTATTTTTAAAAGATATACAAGGTTTTCCAAATCTAAAAGATTTAAAATACTACGAAACCCAACCCAAACAAATCACTTCTTCAAAAACTCTTGAAGGCTTTGATTTAAAGTCCTCATTCAATTCTGAAGATATTAAGGATTTTGGTTTTGAAAAATTTGGCGCAGGAATACCCCCTTTTTTACGTGGACCTTATGGAAGTATGTATGTTCAAAAACCCTGGACTATTCGACAGTATGCTGGATTTTCAACTGCTGAAGAATCCAATGCATTTTACCGTAAAAATTTGGCAGGTGGGCAAATGGGGCTTTCTGTGGCTTTTGACTTAGCTACCCATCGCGGTTACGACAGCGATCACCCAAGGGTGACTGGAGACGTTGGTATGGCGGGAGTGGCTATCGATTCGGTGGAGGATATGAAAATTCTTTTTGATCAAATTCCTTTGGATAAAATGAGTGTTAGCATGACCATGAACGGGGCGGTAATACCCATCATGGCTTTTTATATTGTGGCAGCGGAGGAACAAGGTTTAAAACCCGAGCAGCTTTCTGGAACAATTCAAAATGATATTTTAAAGGAATTTATGGTTCGTAATACCTTTATTTATCCGCCTTTACCTTCCATGCGGTTGGTAGGTGATATTTTTAAATATGCTTCGGCCCATATGCCAAAATTCAACAGCATCAGCATTAGTGGTTACCACATGCACGAAGCCGGAGCTACCGCTGATATTGAGTTGGCCTATACTTTAGCAGATGGTATTGAATATGTGCGAACGGGATTGGCTGCCGGACTTTCCATTGATGATTTTGCGCCGCGACTTTCCTTTTTTTGGGGAATGGGCATGAATATTTATAAAGAAATTGCCAAAATGAGGGCTGGTCGATTGTTATGGGCAAAGTTGATTAAAGAGTTTAATCCTAAAAGTGATAAATCACTTGCTTTGCGAACCCATTGTCAAACTTCGGGCTGGAGCCTCACTGAGCAAGACCCTTACAATAACATAGCTCGAACCTGCATTGAAGCGATGGCTGCCGTTTTTGGCGGAACCCAAAGTTTGCACACCAATGCCCTCGATGAAGCCATTGCTTTACCTACGGATTATTCTGCACGAATAGCCCGAAATACCCAAATATATTTGGCTGGAGAAACCAATATCACTAAAGCCGTTGACCCTTGGGGCGGTTCGTATTATGTGGAATATTTAACAGGTAAATTGGTGGATAAAGCTTGGGAATTAATACAAGAAGTGGAAGCTCTTGGCGGAATGGCAAAAGCCATTGAAACCGGTTTGCCTAAATTGCGAATAGAAGAAGCGGCTGCCAAAAAACAAGCCCGCATTGATAACGGAAAAGATACCATTGTAGGTATAAATAAATATCGCCTTGAATCCGAAACTCCGATGGATATTTTATCCATTGACAACAACGATGTGCGGCAACAACAAATAAATCGACTAACAAAATTAAAAGCGAATAGAAATCCTGCCGAAGTGGAAGAGTCATTGAATGCCATTACAAAAGCTGCCACCGAAGGCACTGGAAATATATTGGAACTGGCCATCGATGCCGCCCGAAAACGGGCTACTTTAGGAGAAATTTCCTTAGCGTTGGAAAAACATTATGGCCGCTACCAGCCCACCATACGAACCATTTCAGGAGTATTTAAAAATGAAGCCCAAATGGATGAAGATTTTATAAAAGCCCGAAAATTATCGGATGAATTTGCCTTAAAAGATGGCCGCCGTCCAAGAATCATGGTGGCCAAAATGGGACAAGACGGCCACGACCGTGGGGCTAAAGTAATAGCCACAGCCTTTGCCGACCTTGGTTTTGATGTTGACATCGGGCCATTGTTCCAAACCCCGCAGGAAGTAGCCAAGCAAGCGGTAGAAAACGACGTACATTGTCTAGGTATTTCTAGCCTGGCAGGTGGGCACAAAACCCTCATACCCGAAGTTATCAATGAACTTAAAAAATACGGAAGGGATGATGTAATTATCATAGCTGGGGGAGTTATTCCAGCAAAGGATTACGATGCGCTTTACCAAGCCGGAACCCACTTTATCTTTGGCCCTGGAACAATAATTACCAAAGCGGCTTGTGAGGTTTTGGAGAGGATGATTTAGGAATTTGAAAATTGGTCAATTTGAAAATGCTCTAGGTTGCAAGTTCCCTTTATGAGGTGGCCTGTGAAATGGAGAGGGGGGTGTTTTTTTATGATTGTCCCTAGCTGGTTCCAGTTTTTTAACTCGGACAGTTCACAAATTAACGTATAAATCTGTTTATTTAAGTAAGCATTTCGCCTTGATTCGCGTCCTCACGAATCAGAATATTTTAATCGTAACTTTCTATTCGATTTCTAAAACCTACTTTTATTAAATCCTTAATTTTTTGTAAGCCTCAGTACAGCCATCTTATCTCCTGCTTGAACATTTAAAAAGTAAATGCCTGAAGGCCCGGGTACATCTATTTCAAAGGTTTGTTTGTTAATATGGTTATACTGACCAATCAATCTGCCCATAATATCCCGAAGCGTAATTTCTGTATTTTGAAAATTATATCCCAAATCAATTGTAATGATTCCATTAGTAGGGTTTGGGTAAATTAAAACAGCTTGTTCAAATGTGTTTTCTATCTTGCCTAATTTAACATTATAGCAAATTGATGTGTCAGAACAACTATTTTGAGTGATTTTAACAGCATAATTTCCAGTGGCAGCGGGTGTAAAACTTTGACTATTTTTTCCTGCGATAATGCTATATGATTTATCACAATCCAACCATTGATAGCTGGCACCAGCTAAGCTAGCTGTTAGTGTGGCTCCTGTTTTTGTAACTAATATATTACTTACAGTATTGATGGTTAAGTTTAAAGTTATAATAGAGTCACAACCTGCTTTGTTACCACCAACAAGAGTGAAAGTAGCAGTATTGTTGTTTGCCATGTAAATTTTACCATCAATCCACTTGTAAGAGTTACAAGCTGTTTTTACATCTGTTCCTGTAGTGCTTTTATTAATGGTTAAATTTAAAGTAACGGTTGAATCACAACCTCCCTTATTCCCTCCAACAATTTTGAAAGTTGCAGTGTTGTTGCTAACTGTGTATGTAGTTCCATCGATCCACTTAAATGAATTGCAAGCTGTTTTTTTATCAGTTCCAGTAGTATTGATACACATCTTAAATATATAATTTGAGCCAGCCGCACTTAGTGTATTTGCACCATTGGCATCTTCATCCTCATTAGGAGCACCAACAATAGCATAATCACCACTGATGGCCACACTGCTGCCAAAGTTATCACTGGCTGCTCGGTCGGTAGCTACTATCTTTTGCAGTTGTGCCCAAACCCCTGAGGTTTGTTTAAAAATATAGGCTGAACCAGCGGCATCAAGTAGATTTGCTCCACTAGCATCGTGATCCTCTAAACTAGCCCCTACAATGGCATAATCGTTACCCATAGCCACTCTAATACCAAATCCATCATTGAGAGCCCTATCGGAGGCTACAATCTTTTTTTGTTGTTGCCAAACTCCCGAAGTTTGCTTGAATATGTAAGCCGACCCTGCATTTGACAATTTGTTGGCCCCACTGGCATCTTCATCTTCATTAGAGGCTCCTATTATGGCATAATCACCATTTATATCCAAACTACTGCCCCAAAAGTCGAGTGTAGCTCGGTCAGCTGCTACTATCTTTTGCTGCTGCGCCCACACCCCTGAAGTTTGTTTAAATATATAGGCAGAACCAGCATAACTAAGGGTGTTTCCTCCATTGGCATCTTCATCTTCATTTGGTGCACCAATAATTGCAAAATCTCCACTTATGGCTACCTTGGTTCCAAATTGATCATCCGTGGCACGATCAGTCGCTACAATCTTTTGCTGTTGCGCCCATACCCCCGCAGTTTGCTTAAATACATAAGCAGAACCTGCTGCACTTAGATTATTTGCCCCGCTAACATCCTCATCTTCCCAATGGGCACCAACAATTGCAAAATCCCCACTGATAGCTACCGAGAAACCAAATTCGTCATCGGTATTGCGGTCAGATGCAATTATCTTTTTTTGTTGTGCCCAAACCCCAGCAGTTTGTTTAAATATATAAGCAGAACCTGCTGCACTTAAAGTATTTGTTCCACTGGCGTCTTCATCTTCCTGATAGGCGCCAATAATTGCAAAATCCCCACTGATAGCCACACTGTATCCGAACCAATCACCAGAAGCGCGATCTGAGGCAACAATTTTTTGCTGTTGTGCCCAAACTCCTGCAGTTTTCTTGAATATATAGGCAGATCCTGCCTCACTTTTTGTATTTGCTCCATTTGCATCTTCAGATTCTTTATATGCTCCAACTATTGCAAAATCTCCACTGATGGCGACACTATAACCAAATTGATCATTGGTGCCTCGGTCACTTGCCACTGTTTTAATTATTTGGTTCCAGTTTTGCGCATTTCCAGGGTTTATCATTAGCAATGTGCCTGCTAAAATTAGGAGCATTTGTTTGTTTATAATCTTCTGCATAATTATGTAATTAAGGAAACAAATATAATTAAGATACTATCGGATTTTATCAAAAAAAATATTTCCTGATTATTGAATAGTTTTCTCCAATTCACCTCTAAATAAATTGAAGAAAGGTGAAATATGTGTTGAGCAATTACTCAATTTATCTTGACATAGAAATTGACTAAACTTTACATTTCAAATACGAAATGAACTTCAATGAATTTCATTTGGTTTTAGAGTTCGAGCCTTAAAAACCTACCAAGGAAATATAATTTGAAAATTAAGGTTATGAAAGATAATTACTTCAACATTTCATCCATCACTTCATTCTCAAAATCTTTAAAGATTTGCTTTAGAAAACTATCTGAATCTGTTCCATAATTGACAAAGAAATTGGTCGTAAAATTTTTGTTAGGGAAATAGAAAAGGTCGGCGCTGTATCCCAAATCTCTACCAGAATGACCAAGTCCATAATTAATACCACGGTCAATGAATTTTTTCATCATCCCAACCCCATATTGGTTTACCTCATCGGGCGGGCCATAAGTTTGCATGATACTTAAAGATTTAGTATTCAACACAGTCTTATTAACCAAAACCCCTTCGATAAATTTTTGTAAATCATACACATTTGAGAAAACTCCACCATAACCGTTTCCACTTCCTGGTAGAATATTGGATACATTGGTCAATTGTTTTTTGTTATATAAATCAAAATATCCTTGAGTTACAAAATCCGGTAGATTTTCACGACCTTGATAATATGTATCGCTCATGCCAAGTGGAGTCCAAAGTTTTTCACGCATTAGTTCGCCATGCGGTCTTCCTGTTGCTTTTTCTATAACCATGCTAACCAAAAGCGTGTTGGTATTGGAATAACCTGAGGTGTCGCCAGTTTTGAAGGCTCTTGGTTTGCCATACACATAGTTTAATAATTCTTCTTGAGACCAATGTTTATTAGGGTTGTTTAATACCGCCAAATAGAAATCAGAATCGATGATTATGTCATAAATGCCGGACGAATGATTCATGCATTGGCGCAAAGTTGCTTCGGTTCCGTTTTCTATTTTTTCTAAAGTTTTCTTGTCAATCCAATTGGTTAACGGTTTGTCTAAATCTAAATAGCCTAAATGAGAATTGGCAGAATCTTCCATCAATTTAAAAACCAAAGTACCAACCATAAACTTCGTAATACTAGCCACTTTACCTATTTGGCAAGCTTTGTATTTTATTTTATCATCTAGGCTTGAATATCCACCCACACCATTCCATACACCATCGCTATTACTTACCATTAGTGAGATACCAGGCAATCCTTTTTTAATATATGTATCAATAATGGCTTGCAAAGCGGCTCCTTTTGGGTGAGACAATTTGGTATTCGGATAGATCGAATTGTTGCAATCACCGGTTTTGCCAACTTCTGCTTTTTTGCAGGCACCAAAACTTGTTACTATTATGGCGATTAAAATTATTATTTTCGATTTCATTTTTATTTAATTATTAAGTCAAAACCAATATGCAACGAATTATTGGGTAAAAGTGGCACATACGATTTTATAAATGGAAACTGAAACCAAGGTTGATAATTAATAAACAATCTTCCTGGATTTTTACAAACAGTGATTTGTTTGCCAACTTTTATGCCAATTCCGGTCATCACTTGTGGCTTTCCAAAATTTTTAACTTTGATATAATTTCCATTACCATCTGCTTTGAAATTGGATTGATGAATAATGGTATGAAGGTATCCGAAGCCAAATTCACCGGCTGCAAAAAACTTTTTTGGCAGAGTAATTCGATAACCTAAGTCACCATATAACTGAACACCTGTTTGAATAAAGCGATGATGATAAAGGCCAATTTTTGCGTCGTAATAAAAAGTGGTTTTTTCTGTTTTTTTGATGTTTTTTACGAAACCAGCCGATATGCCAGGATGATATTTAGCTGTGAAAATATTTCCCATTCCCAAAAAAGGGAAAAAATATTGGTTGGTAAATATATTGACCTGAAAGGATTCAGCATCAAGTTTTTTGCCCAAATCTAGTTTTGGATTAAAAGCGAACGATTCTAAAAAAAAAGCAATAAAAATGTTTAACAATAGAATTTTTTTCGTCATAATATTATTACAAATAAAAACTTAATTAGTTAAGAAAGCTATTAGTCAGGAATATATATAATTACCTAAGAATAGTTATTGTTCCTTTATCGGAGTGCCTTGTCCCATCGCAACCTTTGTATGTAACAACCCAAATGTAGGCATCCAATTGGTCATCTTTAGTAAGGGTATTTCCATCCCAAGGTTTAGGAGTTGAATCAGAATCATATAGTTTTTCGCCCCATCGATTAAATACTTTTAAATTATAATCATTGTAAAATAAAGGCATTTCAAACGGGAACACATCATTCAGTCCATCGCCATTAGGTGAAAAAGCATTTGGGATATAAATTTTGTTTGGCAGTTTATTCGGGTCGGTTTTTACAATAATTGTATCAGTGGCATGACAGCCCACCTCATCGGTTACGGTTACATAATATTTTCCAGCTACCTCCACGTAACGAAGTTTGTTGGTAGAACCATCTTCCCAAATATAACTGTTAAAGTTGCCTCCAGGAGTCAAGGCAATAGGGGCTCTAAGGCAAATGGTAGTGTCTTTTCCCACTGAAATGATTGGCGACAAAGACATAAAAAACTGTATAGTATCAGAATTGTTGCATCCGAAATTATCGGTTTTGGTTACCCAATGTTTTCCCTCCGTTTTTATAAAATTAGTCTGATTAGTTGCCCCATTGCTCCAAGAATAAGAAGTTGTAGCGCCCTGATTAGAGGGGCCTGCATCCAATAAGATTCGCACAGAATCGCAAAAATGTTTATCTGGTCCAATATTTAAAACAACCTTAGAATTACTAATTACCATTGTATCTGATTTTATGCAATGTTTGAGTCGAGTGGTTACCCAATATTTTCCAGGTTGGTCGGTAATAATTGCCTGATTGGTGCTGCCTGTACTCCATAAATAGGTGGTGCCTATGGCTTGTTTTCCTGCATCAAGTGTTCTTAGAAAGTTATTGCAAATAAAAATATCATGCCCTAGATTAGGAGTTATTTTCGCCAATACAAGATTAACGGTATCATTTTTTGTGCAATTTTTATTCGAAACCCTTACGATATATTTACCTTCAGTAAGAACTTTTATTTTTGATGTGGTATCACCAGTATTCCATAAAATTTTTGTATTTGCTGATCTGTTTGTTACCTCAAGATTGACATCCACCTTATCACAGAACAATGAATCACGGTTTAAGCAAACGAACGAAACTGGGTCGTAATATATGTTTATAGTATCTCTAATAATACAAGTGCCGTATTTAGCTTCTACTTGATATCGTCCTGGTTTATCAATTGTAATAAAACCAGCTTTTGAGCCAGTTGACCAAAGTATGGAGGTATAGTCATTCCATGGAACACCGATTACTTGTTTGAATGGAACACAATATGTTTTATCACTTCCAATATCAAATCCTTTTTTAATTCTAACTTTAACTTTTAATGCATATTGATCATCACAGGCTGTATTCCAAACTTTTTGTTTAACAATAAAATCTCCACCTTTTGAAAATATGTGGGTAGGGTTTTTTAAAAAACTCATATTGTTATCAATCCCAGAGGCTGGGTCGCCAAAATCCCAAGAAACGGTAGTAGCTCCAATACTTTTGTCAATAAAATTTACAGTATCAGAACACCAAATTTGAGGTTTAAAATTTGCAACTGCCACAGCATCACATTCTATAACATTAAATTGATAGTCCCTGAGAGTTTCGCCTATCAATACGCCGTTTCTCCACTCCAGTACTTTTACTCCACAAACAAATTGTCCTATATCATCTGGTGTAACAGTTAATTCTCCCGTTATTTCATCAATTTGTAGAATAGGGGTTCCCTTCATTTGATTAGCAGTGCTGTATCCCGAAAACCATTGAACCGTTTTAAATGGAGGTGCGCTTGGCGGTGGGTTATCAATCTTTCCAGGAGCAGGCCCTAGCTTGTCGCCGCCAATATAAGGTCGATACAGTTCATAGCTTAATGAATCCCCGTCTGCGTCGGTTGCTGAATGGTCAAAAACCAATGGGAAACCTTTGCAAATAAAAATGGGAGGAAATTTTTTAAAAATAGGGCTATTATCTACAGATACGATACTTCTATCTGGCACATGTACCCAGTAGGTAGCGCCTGTACCATCCGGTTGAAATATGTTTTTAATCGTATTATTTCGGCAACATCTCTGAAAAGCAATTATATATCCTTCTTTTCTTTTTGGTAAGTCTGTTTCAAAAACATAATTGTATTGATCTACACAGACATCCCCTGGATTTTTAATGCATTTATAAGCAACGCCATTTAAGTGGATAGGTCCAGTTCTTTGTATTTCAAAAGTCTTAAATATATTGTTATTATCGGCACAAAAAACAGTCATAAAGGCCGTTTCATCACTACTTATTGCGTCAGGATTGCCGTGATAGCAATCTATGTAGAGTTTCATGGTTATTTGATACTTATCGCCACCAAGGTATTTATAATAAAAGTCGCCGCCAACAATATGAGAAGCAAATAAGTTTGTTAGGCTTGAAATAAAAAGAATTATGGCGATAACGAACCTCATAGTTTTAAGACGAATTAAGTCTCTGAAAAGTTATGTAAAGTAAAATTAATTTTAGAACAATACCAAAAGTGATTTATTGAACTAGAAGTTTTTTCTACAAATTTCCTATAAAATACTTTTTTATGGCAATCCTAAAGCACGGGCTTTTTCCAAATACTGCTGTGCTTGCTGATTTCCCTGTTTTTGAAGTATTATTCCCATGGCCTTGAATGGATAAGGAAAGTTAGGGTTAATTTGGGTCGCAACGTTGTAATACATCAAAGCTGAATCAGGATAATTAAGCATTTCATAAGCTCTTCCTAAATTATAGTATAAATACACTCCTTGGTTTCCCAATTCTGCAGAGCGAAGAAAGTCATTTTTAGCTGTCATTGGGTCATTTTTGTCTAGGTAAATACTTCCAAGTCCTTCCCAAGCGTTGCTCATATTGGCTTTGTATTCTATCGCTTTTTTAAAGAAAAATTCCGAAGAATCATTCATTTTGCGCTGCTGATAAATGTACCCTAAATAGGTGAAGGAGTAATAATTTTCAGGACAAAGTTTTATGGATTTTTTTAAATATGGCACGGCTTCATTTAATTTATTTTGAGCCATTTTAATATACCCCATTTCTCGATATGGCCCCTCACTAATAGGGTTATAGGTCATTGCTTTTTGGTAAAAAGTTAATGCAGAATCTAAAAGGTTTTTATTTTTTAACTGATGTGCTTTATAAAAATCAAAACTTTCACGTTTTACTATAGTTGCCAATGGAATGCCATCTACCATGATTTTATGAATGGTTCCTTTTAAAGGATAATAGCCATTAGTCATTTGCTCATGACTCAAGGTTCTGCTTGTAAATATTGCATAATCCCAATAGCTTTCTTCCCATTCAAAATCGCGGGTCCAAACCAACGTTATGCTGTCGGTTTGCTTTTGAGCATAGTAACTCATACTGTGGCTTTCATTATTACTAGCAACATATATCCGTTTTTTAGTGTCTTTTAATTTTTCATGATCTAAAAGCCATTCCATAGCAGCTCTTGGACTTTGGCACCAATAATCAGTTTCATAATTACCGTAAGCACCTTTTACCCCTCCAACTGTTTCATTATAGTAAACGTATTGATAGGGATGGTTCTTTACCATCCACGCCCCAACTTTACCAACCAATAAAACTAGAATTGCAACCGAAATCCATTTCAGATATTTTGGTTTTAATAATTGAATAAGGCTTTGCCAACCTATGGCGGCCATTACTACTACTGTTGGATAAATGAACAATAAATGCCTCCAACTACTGTATAAAGCTGATTTTTTATAAATTACATAAAAAACCGGAAAAGTTGATGCAAATACCAATACCGCAATATGCCAAACCTTTATTTTTTTGAAATTAATAACAGATAATAAAAATGCAATGGCAAATCCGGCTAAAACAAATAGTGGTATTGTAATTAACATACTCTTGGGTTCATAATACCACGGAAAATCTTTCATGTAGTATTTTTTACCTTCAAATATTTCATAGATATGAACTAAACTGAATTTTTCAAAATTCTTTAGTGCCTCTAAAGGATGTTTTAAAGGATCTTGAATTGCTGCAGGCCAAAAAGCAACTCCAACGGCATAACCTAGGGTTAATGGTTTAAAAAGATTCTTGATATAAATCCAAATGTTTTTACCATCAAAACCATGCTTTTTGGTATAAACATTCCAAAGGAAAAGTATGCCAGTAAATAGCAACAGATAGGCAAAAACAAGCAATCCTCCTACACGTATGCTCATTAAAATTCCCATGCTTATGGCCAACTTAATCCAAGTCCCTCGAGTTGGTGCCGGCATTTCTTCTAAAAATTTAATGATGAAATAAAGTGATGCTAGATAAAAAGCTAGAAAGGGAATATCCTTTTGGTTATTCATCCCATGACCAAAAATAGTAGGGGTTAATAAAATAAATATAAATGCAAAAACGCCTGTTTGCCAGTTGCCCAAACGTTTGGCCAAAAGTCCGGTGAACATTAAACCAATGCATGAAAATAACGAAACCACCAAATGGCGGGTTTCATATAAACCAAACGGGGATAAAAATTTATTAGCAAAAGCGCTTGCAAGGTTTACAAATGGGCCATAATTAACCAAGTGAGGAATTAGAGCTGTTTTTACTTCATGGCCGGGCAATGTTCCTGCTATATCTAAGCAACGACGATCCGCCCCAAAGGAAGTAAAATAAGCTAATACTTCATTAAAATATCCAATATCTTCAAATTCGTCCCAGGTTATTCCATAATCAAAACTTAAATAGGGTATAAAAATAAATGCCAAAAATACGAGTGTGGCAAATATCAACCGGTAAAACGGATGTTGCCCGTTCCACCAAGAGTTTTTGTATTCCTCATTTTTTAAGGAAGCCAATGGTTCGGTTATAAAAAAAGCGCTCTTTTCTTTAAAAAAGCCAATGAATCGTGTTTTTAACGAAAGTCTTGGACCTTTAGCTTTAGGCGCATCCTTTGGTTTATTTGGATTTGGATTTTGTTGATGATTCTTCTTCGACATGGAGGTTCAAAAATAGTAATTTAACTTTTCCAAAGTTTTAAACTTTATTAAAAGTTTTAACCTAGGGCCTCGTGCAATAATTCCAAATAGTCGTCGTGATTTATTTCGTAAGCCCCAAACTGTTTTATGTGATCGTTGAGGTATTGGCTATCCAATAATTTAAAGTCTTTTTTACGAAGCGTTTCTACCAAAAATACTAATGCAATTTTTGAAGCATCTGTTACCGTATGAAACATGCTCTCACCAAAAAAAACTTTGCCAATGGCAAGTCCATAAAGCCCACCGACTAATTTTCCATCTAGCCAGGATTCAAAACTATGAGCCACACCCATCTCGTTTAGTTGACAGTAGATATCAATAATTTCTTCTGAAATCCAAGTCTCTTCGCGTTCAGAACAATGCCTGATGACAGCTTCAAAATCCGTATTTTGTTTGAGTTCGAATTTTCCTTTTTTATAAAGTTTGCCTAAATTTTTGCTGATTTTAAATCGTTCATCAATTGGAATAATTCCCCGATTTTCAGGTAAATGCCAAAAAATCTCATTGCCTTCATCAGAATGTGCCATCGGGAAATAGCCTTGGGTGTATGCCTGAATAACAATGTGTGGGTCGAACATGGATGCGAAGGTAATTTGGTAAAGTGAAAATTAATCAATTTAAAAATCCGTTAATTAATTTTCCTACCCATTTTCAAATTTTCAAATCTTCAAATTTTCAAATTACTTTTGTGAAATGAAAATAATCTGTGTAGGTCGCAATTATGCGGAACATGCCAAGGAACTAAACAATGCATTACCCACTGAACCGGTTTTGTTTATGAAACCCGATTCGGCTTTGCTGCGAAAAGGAGAACCTTTTTTCCATCCTAATTTTTCTGAAAATATTCATTACGAAACTGAAATTGTTTTTAGAATAAAGAAAATAGGAAGGCATATCGATGCAAAATTTGCTCATAAATATTTTGCTGAATACACCATTGGTATTGACTTTACCGCCCGTGATTTACAGGATAAGCAAAAATCGAAAGGTTTGCCATGGGAAATTTCTAAAGCTTTTGACCAGAGTGCCGTCGTTGGCGATTTTTTACCATTAACAGGAGTTGATATTCACAATATTTCCTTCCATTTGGTCAAAAATGGTGAGGTAGTTCAAAAAGGAAATTCAGCCAATATGATTTTTCCAATTGAGAAAGTAATTGAATACAGCTCGCAGTTTTTTACTTTAAAAATTGGAGATTTGTTTTTTACCGGAACCCCCGAAGGTGTAGGAAAAATAAGCATTGGCGATAGATTGGAAGGCTTTGCAGGCGATGTAAAGGTGTTTGATGTGGTGGTGAAATGATTTGGAAATTTGAAGATTGACAATTAGTTATTGTTTATTTTTATTAAAGGAATTGTCGAATATTCTATTTTGGAAATTTGAAAATGAAAATTGATTTAACGATTTAATCATAGCACTCATACAATCGTAAATTTGAGATAATACCTTTTCAATATTTTCGCTGACGGTTTTCATTAATAATTAATCACTAACAATTAACCATTATACAAACATGTCCTTCCTCGAAATAAACGAAGTCTCAAAATTTTACCAAACCCACAAGGCGCTTGACCATGTCAGCCTTTCGGTGCCCGAAGGAAGTATTTATGGTTTGCTAGGCCCCAATGGTGCCGGCAAAACTTCTCTAATTCGGATTATTAACCAAATTACGGCTCCCGATACAGGAAGTATTACATTTGACAATGAACCTCTGAATACCGAGCATATTTACAAAATTGGCTATCTCCCCGAAGAACGTGGCTTGTACAAAAAGCAAAAGGTTTGGGAACAGATGATTTATTTCGGTCAGCTTAAAGGCTTGTCATTGGCCGAAGCCAAAAAAAGATCAGAAGAATGGCTTGTGAAATTCGATTTGAGAGAATGGAAAAATAAAAAGGTAGAGGAACTGAGTAAGGGAATGCAGCAAAAGGTTCAATTTATTATAACGGTGCTTCACAAACCAAAGCTTTTAATTTTGGATGAACCGTTCACAGGTTTTGATCCTATCAATTCCGAGATTATTATGAACGAAATAAAATCACTAAAAGCTCAAGGAACTACGATACTATACAGCACTCACCGTATGGAAAGTGTTGAGGAAATTTGCGACCATATTTGTTTGATAAACAAATCAAAAAAAATACTGGATGGCAGTGTAAAGGAGATTAAAAAACAAAACAGCAAAAATTTGTTTGAGTTGGTTTTTGAAGGAATTATGCCAACATGGATTGAAAAAATAAGCGAAGAACCTACCGATGAAGGCCTTACAAAGTTGGTGTTTAAGGTGAAAAATATGAACCGTGCTGAAATTATAAAACGTGTGGCCAATGAGGTGAACGTTTGGTCTTTTCGCGAAATTGTTCCAACTATTCACCAAATTTTTATAGATAAAGTACAGGAGGTGAACCATGCATAAGATTTGGTTGATTACAAAACGCGAGTACTTGAGCCGTGTTACCAAAAAATCGTTTATTGTGATGACCATTTTAGGTCCGGTGCTTATAGCCTTGTTTTACGGGGTAATCATCGGATTGGCAGTAAACCAAAAAACGGGTGAAAAAACCAGAACCATTGCGGTGGTTGATAGTAGCGGTTTGTTCAAGAATCATTTGGAAAATCCTTCAAAAGTTGAGTTTATATATACCGAAAATGATACCACAACACTTGGAAAGGATATTTTTGGGTGGATGATAATTCCCAAGGATTTTACTTTAGATAATCCTAAAGAAATTGTTTTTAAATCCACCGAATCGGCCACGCTTGATTTGCAAGGTAAATTAACCAATGCTGTTGAGGCCTCAGGCAAAAACCAAAAGCTGATGCAAAAAGGCGTGAGGCAATCGTTTTTGGACAGTTTGAAAATGGAGGTTCAAATGAAAACCTTAGAAATAAGTGAAACGGGCGATTTGTTAAGCTCTCAGGCTGAATTAAATTTTGGACTTGGGGCTGCCTTTGCCTTCATTATTTATTTTTTCATCTTTTTATACGGCGTTCAGGTAATGCGGGGTGTGATGGAAGAAAAAACCAACCGGATAGTTGAAATTATTATTTCATCAGTAAAACCATTTCAGCTCATGATGGGTAAAATATTAGGAATAGCCATGGTTGGACTTACCCAGTTTTTAATTTGGATAGCGCTCAGCGGAATTTTAACAGGCATTATTTCCATCTTTTTTGCTTCGCAAATTGGCAGTGTTCCCCATAATCTTCCACAGGCCGGAAACCAAATACAAGCCATGAACCCGATTTTAGAAGCTTTCTTTAATCTGAACTTTAGTTTCTATATCGCCATTTTTGTTTTCTACTTTTTGTTTGGTTATTTGCTTTACAGTTCTATGTTTGCGGCCATTGGTTCAGCCGTTGACAGCGAATCGGATACGCAACAATTTATGTTACCGGTTACTTTGCCGTTAATCATAAGTTTTGCTACCAGTTTTTCTATATTGGCTTCCGATCCTCATGGTTCTATGGCTACGTTTATGTCCTTATTTCCCTTAACATCACCCATTATTATGATGGTTCGTTTGCCGTTTGACCCACCAGGTTGGGAGCTGGCTGTATCCATGATTACTTTGGTTCTAACCTTTATTTTATTTACCTGGCTTGCCGGACGAATTTACAAAGTAGGAATATTGATGATGGGCAAAAAACCAACTTACAAACAGTTGTTTAAGTGGATGCTGATGAAGTAGGGGGGATAATGTCTGAACTATGATTTTTTTGATTAGGATGATTTGAATTTTTTGTTAGTGAGTCGTTTGAAATTTAGACTTGTTTCCCCGAAATTGATAAGCAAACCAATCTCTAAATTATACGCTTCTAGATAATTTATGGCTTGTGCAAAATGAACATCTTCCAATTTTGTAATTGCTTTTAACTCTAAAGAAATAGTTCCTTCTATCAAAAAATCAACCCTTCTTGTTCCAATCTGTTCCCCCATATAAAAAATTGGCATTTCAAATTCTCTTTGAAAGGGAATTCCCGCAATACTCATCTCAATTCTTAAGGCACGTTGGTAAATAACTTCTTGAAATCCATTGCCTAAAGTTTTATGAACTGTCATTGCACATCCAATAATTTTGGAAGTTAATGCCGAATATTTATATTCTTCCTTTATCATAAGATATCATTTAATCAAAAAAATCATAGTTCAGACTACTTACTGGAATAATTAACCTCAAAACCCTTCCCTTTCAACTTCATTCTGTAATCCACCTTTTTGCCTTTTCCACCTTTTAAAATAATCGTTTTGTCTATGTCTTGAGGTTTGATTACTCCATGTTTTTTATAGGTTTTACCAAACAGGGAAAATTTATTTTTTTTAACCTTTATTTTTAAGGAATACTCCACCATTTTGCTGGAGTAGATGACAAACATATTTTCATTGGCAGTTTGATAAAATTTGTAAAGAATGGTATCAGCCAAAGTTTGGTTTTTACTTTTTAACAGGTCTTTATTAAGCAACGCCGTTTGTATCATAAGTTTACCTTGAAGGCTTTCGTCGGTGGCGGTCCAAATAGGCCGCACAATTCCTCTGTGGGCTGAAATACCATTGTAATCACCAAAGAACACCTCTTTGCCAGGAGGCAAAAAAGGCTGAGGTGTAATTAATTTATTGGTAAACGTTTGACCGCCATCTTCACTAAAGGAAACATACACATCCATCAGTAAATTGGAAGCTGAATTCCTTCGGTCGTAAAAAACTACATATACTGTTCCGTCGATTTGGTCGATGGCAATATGGGGCAGAAATTGGTCGCCAACCGAACTAGAGTTTACCGTAATTTCATCACTCCAACTATCGCCCCCATTGTCGGTATATTTTAGTTTTATTTCACCACCAATGCCCGGAAGGCTTTCGCCCCAAAGCAAATACAAACGGTTTTTGTATTTTCCCCGGCTGTGGTCGGCTACTAAAAAAGGCAATCCGTTGCTTCGGTATATTTGGTCAAAATCCAAAGCCCAGCCATCATCTTGTGTGGATATTAACCGGTCTTTTCCCCAAGTGCGGCCACCATCCAATGATTTATCAAAATAAATTTTTCCATATCCAGCCCATGCCACATATACTTCCCCATTTTTTCCAATAGCAGCGGTGGCTCCTTCCAATGTATTATCATCATCCAAACAATCCCCAACGGTATCGCTTATGGTAATGGCTTGCTCAAAACTGGCAGCACCATCCACCGAGCGTGCAAATTGTATTCGGGAATGGTCTTTCGGGTCTTTGCTATCGTAATTGTCAAACTCCGTCCAGCTCAAATAGATGTTGTCTTTGTGCAACAAACTGTGTTGGTCTTTTACAATCCAGTGTTTGTCTTGCTCCTTATCACCATTCAGTCCGGCAAAACTTCCGTCATTAAAACTCTTACCCCCATCATCGCTTTTTTGAACCACAATTCTGTCAATCCAATCGGGGTAATGTTTGGTTTTAGTAGCAGCAAGGTGGCAGAAATAAAAATTGCCATATTCATCGGCATAAATCACCGGGTCGCCATACACACCAAGGCTTGAACGCAGTGTTTTAATCTCCCAGGTTTTGCCTGTATCGGACGAAACATAATGGTTGTTAATATTACTTCCGGCTACTATTTGGGTTGGGTTAGCAGGATTGATATAAATGGAAGGTTCGTTTGGCCCGTAGGTTTGGTTATCAATAGTTACGATTGGATATTGGGCAAATGATAAGGTGCACGAATACAATGCAATGAATAAAAGAAAATATTTCATAGTTGCAAAAATGGGCATTTGATTTCAAAACTTTACCTTTGCCCACTTAAATTAATAATGGCAAAAAGCTTTAAATATTTAATTATCGGTTCAGGGCCTACAGGGCTTGGTGCCGCTTACCGTTTAAAAGAATTAGGGATTACCGATTTTCATATTATTGAAAAGGAAAAATACATAGGGGGTTTGGCTACCAGTTTTTTGGATGATAAAGGATTTACATGGGATGTAGGCGGACACGTCCAGTTTTCGCATTACACCTATTTCGATAAACTGATGTTGGAAGCTCTGGGTGAAGAAGGCTGGCTTAGCCATCAACGCGAAAGTTGGGTGTGGATGAAAAACCGCTTTGTGCCTTACCCGTTTCAAAACAATATACGCTACCTGCCAAAAGACAGCATGTGGAAATGCCTGAACGGGATTATTCATAATTACCAAAACCCAAGTACCAAAAAACCTGCAAATTTTGAAGAATGGATTTTGGCTACGTTTGGTCAGGGCATAGCCGATGAATTTATGATGCCTTATAATTTTAAGGTTTGGGCGTATCCACCAAAGGATATGGCTTACAACTGGATAGGCGAACGGGTGGCAGTAACCGATTTGCAACGGGTTACTGAAAATATAATTTTTGAAAGAGATGATTTAAGTTGGGGGCCAAATAATACCTTTCAATTTCCGAAACATGGTGGCACGGGAGGAATATGGAAATCGGTAGGAGAAAACCTGATTGGAACAGAAAATTTTTCACTCAATTCGGAAGTATCAAAAATTGATGCAACTGCCAAAACCGTTTATTTAAGCAATGGTGAGACCTTGAATTATGAGAATTTACTGAGTACGATGCCTATTGATATTTTATTCAAAACCATTGAGAATGCACCCCAAGAATTAATAGAAACCTCAGCTCAACTGAAGCATTCCCGAACCAATATTGTGGGAATTGGACTAAAGGGAAAACCAAAACCCGAACTGGCAACCAAATGCTGGATGTATTTTCCGGAGAATAACAGTCCGTATTACCGGGTTACCGTGTTTTCAAACTACAGCCCTAATAACGTTCCTGACATAAACACCCATTGGAGCCTGATGGCTGAAACCAGTGAATCATCAGCCAAACCTGTGGACCGGGAAACCTTAATAAAAGATACTATCAAAGCCATGGTGGAAGATGGATTAATAGAAAATGCATCGGATGTAGTTTCTGAATTTATGGTGAGTTATGAGTATGGATACCCAACTCCTTCGGTAAATCGGGATGCTTTGTTAAAACCGCTTCAACCTTGGCTGGAAAACAAAAATATTTACAGCCGTGGTCGCTTTGGTGCATGGAAATACGAGGTAAGTAACCAAGACCATAGCTTGATGCAAGGGGTGGAATGGGTAAATAAAATGGAATTATCCGTTCCTGAAACTACGGTTGATTATCCGGCAGTGGCTAATGCCATGTGGGGGAAATAGTTTAAATTAGCAATTAGAAATTACGAGTGTTTATTCTTACACCGCTATCGGTGCTTTAATTCCTGGATGCGGGTCATAATTTTTTACCACAAAATCTTCAAATTCAAAATCAAAAATGGAGGTTTTAGCAGGGTTAAGTTCCATGGTGGGGTAGGGACGTGGCTCGCGACTTAGTTGTAATTCCACCTGCTCATAATGATTGCTGTAAATATGGGCATCACCAAATGTATGCACAAATTCATGGGCTTCCATATTGCATTCGCGGGCTATCATCATGGTGAACAAGGCATAACTGGCAATATTGAACGGAACTCCCAAAAATAAATCGGCACTTCGTTGATACAATTGACAAGACAAAGAACCCTTAATTCCTCGGGCTTTCTGTTCTTCAGTAGCTGGGGTGGTATAAAACTGAAACAAACAATGGCACGGAGCCAAAGCCATTTTGGGAATATCGGCCACGTTCCATGCACTTATGATAATCCGACGGCTGTCGGGGTTTGTTTTTATCGTATTTATAACCTCTTTTAACTGGTCGTAGGTTTTTCCTTCGGCACCTTCCCAGCTTCGCCATTGCTTGCCATACACCGGGCCAAGGTTTCCATCGGCATCAGCCCATTCGTTCCAAATGGTAACGCCGTTGTCGGTTAAATATTTAATATTGGTTTCACCTTTTATAAACCAAAGCAATTCGTATATAATAGATTTTAAGTGAACCTTTTTTGTGGTAATTAAAGGAAATGAATCTTTTAAATCAAAACGCATTTGCCCGCCAAACCAGCTGCGTGTTCCCGTACCTGTGCGGTCTGATTTTTCTGTTCCGTTTTCATACACAAATTTTAGGAATTGCTCGTATTGATTCATAAATGCAAACTTAAATAAAAGCTTACAAAAAAGGTTGGAAGTTTTATAAGAATTATCGGTTCATAAGCGATTTTTTGTAATGTTATAATTTGCAAAAAATGCAAAATTTGGGTGTATTGAATTTGTTTTTTGCAAAAACCAATAATTACTTTTAACTCTTTAAATAAAATTAGGGTTTATTGCCAAAACTAAAAATGCTTTTGTGCAAACTAATTTTTTTTATTACCACGTTCCGTTAATCTTTGTGATAGGTTAAAATATGGAAACAGCATTAGGAATTGCTTTACTTTATGGGTTGATAATCATTGAATTTTTGATTATCCATTTTAGCATGAAAGAGCCATTGCCGTGGAAAGAAATGGTTTTGAATCTTAACTCGGGCCATGTATTAATGTGGGTTGGGCGTGGGATAGAAGTGCTTTGTTATTCTTATATTTTAAATCATTTTACATTGGGTTGGATAGGCCATTGGCCAAAAGCAATTCAATGGATTTTTGTTTTTATAGCTTGGGATTTTTGTTTCTACTGGCTGCACAGATTACATCATTCCATTCCACTTTTGTGGAGTATTCATGTGGTTCATCATCAAGGCGAGCATTTTAGCTTGTCATTAGGCATTCGCAATTCGTGGTACTCTTCACTAACCTCAATACCATTTTTTATTCCACTTGCCATTCTTGGAGCCTCGTTAGAACAATTTGTGATTGTTGGGTCAATTCACTATTTCATTCAATTTTATAATCATAATCGTTTGGTAAAAAGATCAGGCTGGTTGGAATATTTCATGGTAACTCCTGCACACCATAAGGTTCATCACGGAAGAAATCCTGAATATCTAGACAAAAACTGTTCGGGCGCTTTTATTATTTGGGATAAATTATTTGGAACTTTTCAAACGGAACTGAAAGATGTTCCAATAAAATTTGGCATAGATGAACCGATAAAATCCGAAAACCCGTTTTGGATAAATACGGTTCCATTTCTCCGTTTTTTAGGAATTAAAGAACCTTCTTTTAAAACTGAAAAATCACAGGTTTATATGCTGAATGATTTCTTAATTGGATTGGGCGGATTACTCTTATTTGGATGGCTGTTATTTTATATATCCGTTGAAAAGAGTTGGGACACCCTGCAATTATCCTGTTTGTTCGTTATTATTTTTTTTAGTACCATTTCTATTTGCGGCCTTGCCGAAGGAAGAATATGGGGAATGATTAGTTGGATATTATTTTTCTGTTTGGGTCTTTCTGTATTTATTTGGCAGTATTCGGTGCCATTAATTGTAATATTTCTTTTTGGTTTTAGCATGGTTTACACGTTGATTATTCTTATAAATTTTTATTCTCAGTTGAATAAAAAAACAAACCTATCATCCTTAAAAAATCCTTGATTATGTTGAATGTAAAACGAGCTTTTAAAATTGTAGGAACAGGAACTAGTTTCCCCGCAAATAAGGTAACCTCCGAAGCACTTGAAAAAAAGCATGGAATACCAGAAGGATGGAGTTTTAAAAATTCGGGAGTTGATGTGCGTTATCATGCAACCTATGAAACTGTGGCCCAACTTGGGGCCGAAGCATTAAATGAAGCAATGTCAAATGCAGGGATTGAACTTAGGCAAATTGGGATGTTAATTTCAGGTTCGGCTACTTATGACCACCCGTTACCCAATCAATCCAGCTTAATAAAAAGTGAATTAAAAGACGGCAACACAATAAATATTCCTTGTGTAGATATTAATACTACCTGCCTGGGTTTTGTAACGGCTCTTGATTATGCTTCACGAATGGTTGACAATTCAAGATTAAAATATATTGCAGTCGTTTGTTCCGAAATTTCTTCCAAGGGATTGGATGCTTCCAATTGGGAAACCCTAAGTTTGTTTGGTGACGGAGCTGCAGCCGTTATTATAAAATATGATGAAACCAATGAATCGGGAGCCATTCATTATGATATGCAAACGTATTCGGACGGGGTTGAATACACTATAATTAAAGGGGGAGGAAACAAATACTTTTTTAAAGATAATCCGTATAGTCCACAGTTGCATTCATTTACAATGGAAGGTATTAAACTTTTAAAACTTGCAAAAAACAAGATTCCTGAGTTTATGAATCTTTTTTTTAAAGATTTGCCAATCGATATTTCAGGTGTTGATCATATCTTTCCGCATCAGGCAAGCAAAATGGGATTGAAACTTTTTAATTCAATCTATAATATTGACGAAACTAAAGAAATAAGTAATCTTACTGAAAAGGGGAATTGTATTTCGGCTTCTATTCCATTGATGTTATGTGATTCAATAAAAAACGGTAAGATAAAATCAGGAGATACACTGTTTTTGACCGGCACATCAGCCGGATTTGCAATAGGTGGGCTATTAATTAGGTACTAAGTAATGTTTGATTTTCGCACGGCATTTTATTTAATCTCTCATTCCTTTTCATTTAAAAAAGGCAGCTTACGATTTCCTTCCTTCAAAAGGCTGTTTTTTGTTTTTTTAGTATTACCATTATTCTTTTTAAACACATTAATAAACTGGATTTTTCTTTGGTTTGATGAATTAATTTTTCCATCCTATCACAAAGCGGATGTTTCAAAAAGTATTTTTATAATAGGAATGCCACGTTCCGGAACTTCATTTCTTTTAAATTTCATTTGTGCCAATAAAAAAGATTTTACCTGTTTTAGTTTGGGTGAAATGGTTTTTGCACCTTCAATAATCCAGAAATACTTCTATCTCATTTTTTCTAAATTGGATGAATTTATTGGGAAACCTTTAAAAAAGTCGATTCTGTTCGCAGAGAAATTTTTATTTAAGTCAACAAAAGGCGTTCATGATATTTCTTTTTTTGCAAATGAAGAAGATGAGTTTCTTTATCTTTTTCTTTTTCGAAGCATATATCTTCAATACATTTTTCCGGATGTTGAAAAAAAACTCACACTTTTGAATCGTGACGAACTCAATAATACAGAGGCGGGACAACGAATGATGCGGTTTTATACCAATTGTGTAAAGCGGCATAATTATTTTTATAACCAATCGGGGCATCGTTATTTTGTTTCCAAAAACCCTGCCTATCCTGGAATGATAGATTTGTTATCTTCAAATTTTCCCAATTCATTTTATATCAATCCTGTTCGAAACCAAAAGGAAGCAATAGCTTCTACTTTAAGTTTAAATAACAGGCTACTTTCAGGAGCGTGTTCAGTAAAAGAATCTCAACCGTTAAAAGAAATAACCATTGCTTCGCTTTTAAAATGGGATGAAAAATTAAAGAATTTTTGTGAGAATAGCAGCTTCAGTTCTAAAATTTTGAATCTTGATTTTTCAGACCTTACAAAAAATCCTTTTCAAACAGGTCAAAAAATATATAATCTTCTAAATATTGATATGAACCAATCGGCAAAAGATATTTATCTTGCAGAAGAAAATAAATCAAAAAGGTATAAAAGTCCGCATCATTATAAGAGTATTACTTTAGACGAAATTCAAAATTATAAAACCAATTAAGCCAATGACAACTAAGCTACTTATTACAGGAAGTGCAGGGTTTTTAGGTGGACGAACAGCTAAATACTTTGCTTCGCAAAAAGAAAAATATAGTGTTGTGGCAACTTCGCGTCGTTCGGAACGGCAGCGAGAGTTAGAAGAAAATAATTGCAACTTTATGCCTGGTGATTTGTTACAGATGAATCATTGCGATGAAATAACAAAAGGTGTTGAAGTGGTGGTTCATTGTGCTGCACTTTCATCGCCATGGGGCAATTACAAAGATTTTTATCAAGCCAATTTTGAAGCTACTCAAAATTTGTTGGAAGCTTCGGTAAGAAACCATGTAAAAAAATTTATATTAATTTCAACACCAAGTGTTTATTACAATCATAAAAATCGATTTTCTATTAAAGAATCCGATGCTCTTCCTTCCCAATTGATAAACCATTATGCATCTACCAAATTGCTGGCAGAGGAAATGGTAATAAAGCAAAATGGCAACGGAATTAAAACTTTGGCACTCCGTCCGAGAGCTATAATTGGAGCTGAAGATATGGTGATTATGCCGCGATTAATAAGAGCCTATAATTCCGGAAAACTTAAAATTATTGGCAACGGAAAGAATATTTGTGACCTTACCTGTGTGAGAAATGTGATAGAGGCCATTGAGTGTTCTGTTAACACTGTAGAAAATGCTTTTGGGAAAGCCTATAACATTTGCAATGGAGAACCTGTCGTTCTATGGGATAAAATTAATTTTGTGCTTAAAGCATTAGATTTGGAACCGGTGAAAAAGAAGGTTCCCGTTTCACTGGCCTTATTATTCGCCTCTTTTATTGAAAAAAAACACAAACTACTAGGAATTAGTGGTGAACCTGATATAACCAAATATGGATTGGGAACCCTAGGTGTTAGCATGACTTTGGATATTTCTGAAGCAAAACAATTTTTAAATTATAAACCAGTGCAATCAACAGATGAAGGATTAATGGAATTTATTGAATGGTTCAAAGCAGCAAAATAGAAGTTAAATTTTTTACCTCGGGATATTGCACTGCACATGCCCGCGTGGTTAACCTTAAAAGCGGAAGGGGAATGACACGGTTTTATGCAGTTTGGGCATTAATTAAACATCCTGAACTTGGTATTATGCTTTTTGATGCAGGCTATAATTCAGAGTTTTTTGAGGTTACAAAAAAATTGCCTGAGCGACTTTATAGATGGGCTACACCCGTTGATATAAAAGAAGAAGAAACTGCAAAAGTTATTTTAGCAAAGGAAGGAATAGCGCCGGAGGATGTGAATTATTTTGTTATCTCTCATTTTCATGGTGACCATATTTGTGCCCTGAAAGATTTCCCTTCAGCTAAATTTTTGTGCACGGAAGCAGCACTAAAGCAAGTCAAGGAACTAAACGGATTTGCAGCCGTTAGAAAAGGAATACTTAAAAAATTACTGCCGATTGATTTTTTTGAAAGGATAGTTTTGTTAGAGGATATTTATAGTGTGTCTATTGATTCGGTAAGCAAACTTAAATTTTACGTTCCTTTTCATCATGACGGACTTCACTTTGTTGAGTTACCGGGCCACGCCCGTGGAATGATAGGTTTTTATTTAAAAACCGAAGAGCAGGATTTATTGTATGCCACGGATGCAGCTTGGGATAAAGGTGCTTTTTTAAACAAAATATTGCCTTCACCAATTGTAAAATTATTTTTTGATTCATGGAAAGATTTTAAGCTAACGAATGAAAACTTACTTAGATTTTTGAAGGAGAATCCGAAGACTGAAATTCTTTTTACCCATTGTCCGCAAACTTTAAACCACGTTGAGAATGCTTTTTAAACTAAAAATTATAAAGTATTGGCTAAGATTTCGTTTTAGAGGAACGTTTAGAAATAGGGAATCACTTGAAAATTTTCAGAAAAAGGCATTCAAAAAATTTGTGTCAAATGTTTTAGTTCATTCACCTTTTTATTTACCATATATAAAAAATATTAAGTCATTCACCGATGTTCCCGTTATTCAAAAGAAACAATTTATGGGTCAATTTGATAGCATTAACACCGTTGGGTTAAAGCTTGAAGAAGCGATGAATGTGGCCTTGGAAGCTGAAAAAACAAGAGACTTTGCCCCAGTGATAAATAATATATCGGTGGGACTTTCTACAGGAACCAGCGGCCATCGGGGTATATTTATAGTATCGGAAAACGAACGTGCAGCCTGGACAGCCATGGTAATGACACGTGTATTAAAACCAAAACTTTTCAAACGTCAAAAGGTTGCTTTTTTTCTGCGAGCCAATAATAATCTTTATACTTCTGTCAATTCTTCACTGTTTGAATTTAGATATTTTGATATTTTCAAACCTTTGGAAATTCTAGCTGAAGAACTTGAACAATTTAATCCTAATAGTATTGCTGCGCAACCGTCTGTTCTTATGGATTTATGCAGACTAAGTATTAAAAGCAAGCTTAATGTTTCGCCAACAAAAATTATTTCATTTGCTGAGGTATTAGAAAATGAACATAAAAAATTAATAGAGGAAACTTTTAATTGCCCAATAACTGAAGTTTACCAATGTACAGAAGGATTTCTTGGGGTTTCGTGCAAATACGGTGTGATGCATTTGAACGAAGATATTATCCATGTTGAAAAAGAAATGATTGAAGATAATCGGTTTTATCCCATCATCACTGATTTTAGCAGAAGCAGCCAACCCGTGGTTAGGTACCGATTAGATGATATTTTGATTGAAAAAAAGGAAAAATGCAAATGCGGTTCGGTGTTCATTGCTTTAGAAAAAATTGTTGGAAGAGCCGATGATATTTTGACTTTTCATTCTGAAAAAGGCAGTGTTTCGATTTATCCTGACCTGATTTGCCGCAGGATTGCCATTCAAACGGATACGTTTAAAAATTATAAGATTATTCAAACAGATATTGACACACTACATATTTATTTGGAAACAGATTTGTACCAAAAGGAAAAATGCATCCTTGAATTTACAAGAGCAATTGAGGAATTACTTGGGGAATATGGAATTACAACCACCAAATTATTATTTTTCGATTCGATAGAACATTCAGCCGGAAATAAATTCAGAAGAGTGGAATCAAGAATTTTAAAAGAAAAGTAAATGTTAAAAAAATCAATATTAATGAAATCGGTTTTTTACAGGTTGTTTTCAACTTTGATAACCTTTGTAATATCATTTATACTTACCGGAAATTTGCTTGCGGCCATTTCCATCGGGTTATTAGACACACTCGTTAAAATATTTTCCTATTCTTATTTTGATATTCTTTGGAAAAAACTAACCGGTTTTGATGTTAAGCCGTCGGTTATTTGGTTAACAGGGTTAAGTGGTTCCGGTAAAACTACCATAGCCAACAAATTAACTGAACTCTTAAAAGAAAGATCCATTGTACCTGTAATCTTGGATGGTGACGAAATTAGGCATGCCATAAAACTGCAAGGATTTGACGAAGATTCGAGAAAAAAGCACAATTTAAATGTAGGATATATTGCTTCTCTGTTCGAAAAACAGGGAAACATAGTTATTGTATCCTTAATTTCACCATATGATGATACCAGAAATGAAATACGAAAAATGTGTTCTAATTTTATAGAGGTATACGTTTCAACAAAATTAGATGTCTGTATCGAAAGAGATCCAAAAGGACTTTATAAAAAAGCACAATCCGGAGAATTAAAAGATTTTACAGGAGTTTCAGCACCCTACTATCCTCCCTTAAATCCGGAAATAATTTTAGATACAAATAATCTAAGCGTTGATGAAAGTGCTACATTAATTATTGATTTTTTTAAAAAGAAATAGGTGTTTTAAAAATAGGATTTGTCAACCCTTATTTTTCAATAATAAAAGCCGCCGAAGTATAATTTGTTTTTAAATCAATAAGTATTCCGCAGCCGGTTTCAGGTAATATTGAAAAAGGGTCATACGAAATTTCTTCAGCAGTTTCAATTATCACTCCCAAAAAGTCATTTATGCCGGATAAATTCTTTTCGGTGTTTTTTTCGAAAGACTGAATATCAATTTTATGAAGAATACTGGTAATGCTGCATTTTGTTTCAAACGAGTTGATTCTTAACAAATACTCCTCTCCTGATTGCAATTGCTTTTCTTCATTAAGCCAACAAAGTGTTGTCTCCAATTTATTGCTAAAAAGTAACGGTGAGTCGTTAGCGGACTTACTTATTAAATCCCCCCTTTTTGCCTCAATGCTATTTTCAAAATAAAGGCAAATATCATCACCTGCCATGGCTTCATTTTTATATGATTTCCCAATAATTATATTTTTTATTATTGCACTTTTTCTTTCCGGATTAATTTCAATTGAATCTCCGATTTTAAGATTTCCGGATATAAGTTTTCCTGCAAATCCTTTTTCAAAGTTTTTAGTTTCAATAACGCATTGCACCGAAAATCGTGTAATATGGTTGTTTGTTATTTTAGCATTTATAGTTTCCAAACATTGCATAAGAGTATTGTCCTTATACCAAATCATATTGGATGATGCTAAATTTACATTATCACCTAGCAAAGCACTAATCGGGAAAAAGGAAATATTTTGAAGCTTTAATTTTTCAGCAATAACCAAATATTGATTCTTAATGGAAGTAAATTGTTCTTCACTGTAAGCTACATCATCCATCTTATTGATGGCCACCAACACATTTGGGATATTAAGAAATGAAGCCACTAATGAATGTCGTCTTGTTTGCTCGGTAATGCCATTATTCGCATCAATCAAAATAATCATAGCATCTACTTCCGAGGCACCGGTTACCAGATTTTTTGTATATTGAAAATGACCGGGAGCATCAGTAATAATGTATTTTCTATTCGGGGTAGTAAAATATTTATAGGCTATATCGATTGTTATTCCTTGTTCCCGTTCACTTCTTAGGCCATCCGTAATATGTGCAAGATTTATAGTATTTACAGCTTTGTTGGATTTAGAAACAGATTGAATAACATCCGATTTTATTTGGCCAATATCATAAAGCAATCTCCCAATGAGGGTACTTTTTCCATCATCAATGCTTCCTGCAGTTATAAATCTAAGTATATCCAAATTTAAAAATAACCTTGTAATTTTCTATCTTCCATGGCTGCGTCCGAAAATTGATCGTCTATTCGTGTTTCGCCACGTTCACTAATATTGGATGAGGCAATTTCATCAATCACTTGTTCAATATTAGCAGCTTCGCTTTCTATTGCCGCGGTGCAGGTCATATCTCCAACTGTTCTGTACCTTACTTTTTTCTTTTCAATTATATCATTTTCATCCAAATTAATAAAATCGGAAACTGCTATTAGTTTACCATTAAAATTTATACACTCGCGGTCATGAGCAAAATATAAGGAAGGTAGTTCAATCTTTTCACGAAGTATATAATTCCACACATCCAGTTCGCTCCAGTTGCTAATAGGAAACACTCTCACATTTTCACCCTTATTAATTTTTCCGTTAAATAATTTCCATAATTCAGGTCGTTGGTTATAGGGCTGCCAAGCTCCATTTTTATCCCTTATTGAAAATATTCGCTCCTTTGCTCTGGCTTTTTCTTCATCTCTTCGTCCGCCACCAATGCAAGCATCAAAACCAAACTCATTTATGGCATCCAATAAAGTAATGGACTGCAAAATATTTCTACTTGGAAATTTACCGGTCGAATCAACAAGATTTTTTTCTTTGATGGTATCTTCCACTTTTCGCACAATCAGTTTAAAGCCAAACTTGCTTACCAATTCATCTCTAAAATCAAGTGCTTCCTTAAAGTTATGACCGGTATCAATATGCAAAAGAGGAAAGGGTGAATTTGCAGGAAATAGTGCTTTTCGGGCTAAATGAATTAGTAGTGTTGAATCTTTGCCTCCAGAAAATAACAGTACAGGTTTTTTAAATTGTCCATAAATCTCTCTAAAAATATAAATTGATTCTGACTCAAGTGTATCTAGGTAATTGCTCACAAGTTTCAATATTTAGCAATCAAGCATAAGGATTGATAAACGCAAACCTAAAATAAAAATAGTCTTAGTTATAAAAAAATGTTATCAAAAGCTTTTTTGATTTATAACTATGAAGATAAAATGATTCTAATCTTTCAGTCAAATAAAATGTCATCAGCAATAAGTATTAACTTTGTGCGTCTTTAAAAAAAATAGAAACGTGTCAATAAAGAAAATAATTTTATTAAGCATTATTTTAATTGCAATAGCAATTGCCATCGAATCATGCAGTCATTATAAAATGGGTATGAAAGTATCTATGAAAAGCAGTGTGGGAGACGATAATAGCCATAATAACGGAAAGAATTGTATGAGGTGCCATAGTGTAGGTGGTGAAGGTCCAGGTTGGTTTACTGCTGCAGGCTCCGTCTATAAATCTGACAAAGCTTCACGCAATCCTAATGGAAAAATATTTTTGTATACAGATCCTGATGGTAAAGGTACTCTCAAATATACAATAGAGGTTGATGGTAAAGGTAATTTTTATACTACCGAAACTATAAATTTTACCGGTGGTTTATATCCTGTGCATCAACAAAATAATGGCAATAAAAAATATATGCAATCTCCTATTATTAGTGGTGAATGCAACAGTTGTCATAATGTTACTACAGACAAAATTTGGAATGAATAACCTTCTGAAGTTATTTTACTTTAAGCGTTGAATTTTCTCCGGATTTTTTTGCATCCTTAAAAAATTTAAGATTGTAAGTAAAGGTGAGCATAAAATATCGCTGCAATATGTTGGTTTGAACATCCTGATAATAGGTTTCACTGGTGGTGCGGGATATACTATTGTTTTGTTTCAATATATCATATACACTCAATCGCAAATCGGCTTGTTTTTCCTTTAGAAATTTATAGCCAATAGCGGCACTCCAAAGCATAAAATTTTGATTATAACTGGCTGAGAGCCCATTATAATATTGATGACTAAGGTCGGTAACTATTACCAAACCTTTCCAAGGATTGGCCTGAATTTTGAAACGGGTATTTTGGTTAATATAACTGCTGTTTAAACTGGTTTGAAGCGAATTGGTAATTAAACTGTAACTGGTATTGGATGAAAGGGTAAAATCCCATAAAGTACTGATATTACTGGTAATGGCAACTCCTGCATTCACATTGGAATTGTCGGCATAATTTATTTTTTCATTTATTAAGGCCGGTGTTCTGTTTACCGAACCACCCGCATTTAAATTGATTTTTAATTTCAATTTATTAATTGGAAACGAATAATTAACAAAAGACCGCAAATTATAATACCCATCAATATTTATAGGTTTTGAAATTTGTGAGCCTTTAGACAAAAGAATAGTAGGGGCTATTAAAGTATCATAGGAGGCTATAAAAGTACTATTCACAATATAGTTTTTGGTTAATGAACCACCTAGCAATGCAAAAAATGCTGTGTTTTTCTTGGTATCAACCGCAGTATATCTAAAGTTAATATTGTTTTGCCAATCTTGTTTTAGGTATGGATTACCTGTGGTTAATAATATTGGGTTTTTATTATTAATTACATTTTGTAATTGGTCAGCTGATGGCGCATTGTTTGAACTATTATAACTAATTCGCAAGTTTTTTTGAAGTGTAAATTTGTATTGAAACGATGCATTTGGAAGAACGCTGTAAAACGTTTTTTCTAAAGGTGCTTTTGGTGGAAAATGTTGACTGTTTTTTAATTGTGCCAGCTGAAAAGCCAGACCTCCGTTAAAATTCCATTTATCAATCTGATAACGGTAACTAGTTCCTAATGATTGAGAAAAATATTTAGTATTAAAGGTGTTTGACAAGGAGGTGTCCAAAACCTCCGAATATATAGGCGTTGAAATATTAAAGGTATTTTTCTTTGAATCAGAAGCATTAAAATTAGTGCTATAAGTCAATAAAACTTGGCTTTTCGCATTGATAGGTTCTGAATAAGAAACATTGGACAAAACCACAAAACCATCTTTTACCAAATTTGCAGTTTGACTAATTGTATCTTTAGATGATATAGTGTCAGAATATTTAGTTGTAAAATAATTAAGTTGACTGTTACCATTATTGTTGTTGTATCCGGGATTGAAATTTACAGAAAGTGACCTTCCTTTTTTTGCAAATGAATGTTTATATAAAATTGGTGCCGAAATATTTGAACCTCCAAGATGTGTTTTATAAATATTGCTTAAACTACTTAATGAGGTATTTAAAAGTTTGTTTAAGCCATTGATATCACTGTTGCCTGCATTGTACTGGTAAGAAATTTTAGGTTGAAAAATAAGAGAATTTTTAGAGTTTATTTTCCAATCAAATTTAAGGTTCATGCGGTGGTTAGTATTATAAGTGATGGAAGTGCTTTTTTCTAAATAATTCAAACCTTTGGTTTCATTGCTTACAAATTGACGGAATAAATTACTTACCGAATTATTCTCGGTATAGTTTAAAAAATAGCTTCCCGAAATATCAAGCTTTTTCCAACCGTTGGAATAGTTTATTCCAAAAGCATTGGTTGTAGAAATTCCGTTTTTTTGATCCACTAAAAAATTATTGGCATCATTGCCTTGGCCGCCCGACTGTCTTCCTCCACCTCTGTTTGAACCTCCGGATGATGAACTTCCACTTTGACTTCCCGGCCTTTGATTTCCTCCTGAAGAAGTACTCATAACTCCAACCAAATCTTCGGCTGAAAAATTTTGTTCATTTATATTGTTGGCATTCGTCAAAATTGTAATTCGGCGTTTATCCTTAAAAAAATTAACACTTTCTCCCGCTTTATATTTATTTTGGTATCCATATCCAGAATATATTTTTCCGAAAGTTCCATTTCTAAATTGGGCCTTCGTTATAATATTAATCGATTTGGACGTATTACCATCATCGAAGCCGGTAAGTTGACTTTGGTCACTTTTACGGTCAAACACTTGAATTTTATCAACCACCTCGGCTGGAAGATTTTTTAATACAGCACTTGGGTCATCCCCAAAAAAAGGTTTTCCGTCTACCAATACTGTCTTTATTTCTTCTCCCTGCGATTTAAGTTTTCCATCTTCGGTGGTAATGCCCGGCATTTTTTTTACTAAATCTTCAGTTGTAGCATCTGGGTTGGTTTTAAAGGCTCCCGCATTATATTGAGTGGTGTCGCCTTTTATTTCCGCCATTTTTACTTGTGCGCTAACCGTTGCTCCTTTTAAAGTTTTTGAATTTTCTTTCAAAACGATTGGTCCAAGAAAAAGTGGCTTGTCTGCCAATTGTTTATTTAAAAATAAATCTTCAAAACCTAAGTATGTAATTTTAATAATAATGGTTCCTGATTTTAAATCTACTATTCTGAAAAATCCTCTTTCATCGGTAGCGCTTCCTTTTATAAAAACCGAATCTTTGTTCAACACTTTTACCGTTGCTCCAGTTAAGGGGGTGGCTAGCTTGTCTATAATTTTGCCTGCTATAAAAATGGATTGGGCCTGCAAATGGCTGGAAGAAAAAATGATAAATAGCCAAAGCAAAGTTACACAAATTGATATCTTGGAATTGGGAATGGAACTACACGTCATTAATTTATTTTGAGTAAAATACAAGCATTGGAGAGTCCAAAGGTAATGTGTTAAGTGTTTAGTAAATTTAATTTTAGACAAAAAACAACGAAAGCAGGTATAAAACTTATTAAAAGAAAGAAAGGAATGTGTTTTCATTGGATTGATATTTACCTTTAAATTTGTTTGATAAATAAATGGGTATGAAAAGTTATTTAAAAATAGGAATGGTATTAACACTGTTGTTTTTAATACAGTCTTGCCAATCGCAACCGGATACAAAAAGTGTGAATAAATGTATTAGGCACCATTATGCAGAACTCTCAAATCAGGATGGTTCAGGCACCTATAACATTTCCGAGATTAAGATTTTGGAAGTTAAAAAATGGAAGGAGAAAAAAGTTTGGCAGGTAAAGGTAATTGTATCGGGAACCTATCAAAACGGGTCATTGCCTAATGATGAAGGCCCAAGAGATTATAGAAACGAAACTATTTTTTTATTTGCTAAAAACAAAGCCAAGCAATGGGAATGTGGCCTAAAAAAAGAAGATTGATTTTATAGCCATATAAATTTTATACTTTTGCAACCTAAAAAAATATGGCTGAATTAATTCGCTTACCAAAAATGAGTGACACTATGGAAGAGGGTGTTATTGTAAAATGGAATGTAAAAGTAGGAGATACTGTAAAAACAGGAGATATTCTTGCTGATGTGGAAACTGATAAGGCCACCATGGAGCTTGAAAATTTTGTAAAAGGCACAGTCTTGCATTTAAAAGCTAAAGAAGGGGAAGCTACTCCTGTAGATTCTGTAATTGCTGTTATTGGCCAAGCTGGAGAGGATTATTCAGTATTACTTAATGGAGCTGCAACTTCTGAAATAAAGGCAGTAGCATCTTCAAAAAATGAAACTACACCAATTAGTGAAATTAAAATTGCTGAAGTACTTCAGCCAATAATTAATTCTGGCGACGATAGAATAAAAGCAAGTCCTTTAGCCAAAAAATTAGCTCAGGATAAAGGAATTGATATTCAAAATATAAATGGTAGTGGCGATAATGGCAGAATTATAATGCGAGATATTGAAAATTATACTCCTTCAGCGCAAACAACTTCTGCATCATCAGGATGGGTAGAAAGTTATGACGAAGTTAATGTTTCGCAAATGCGTAAAACAATTGCGGGCCGTTTGGCTGAAAGTAAATTTACTGCTCCTCATTTTTATTTAACTATGGAAATAAACATGGACAAAGCCATGGAGGCACGTGAAAAAATGAACGACTATTCAGACGTTAAAATATCAGTAAATGATATGGTGGTAAAGGCTTCAGCAGTTGCTTTGCAAAAACATCCTGCGGTTAATTCATCATGGTTAGGAACGAAAATTCGCTATAATCATCATATTCATATAGGTGTAGCAATGGCAGTGGAAGATGGACTTTTGGTGCCTGTGGTAAGATTTGTAAATCATAAAAATCTTTCGGCCATTAGTAGTGAAATAAAGGCCTACGGAATAAAGGCAAAAGATAAAAAACTTCAACCTGTTGATTGGCAAGGAAATACCTTTACCATCAGCAATCTTGGTATGTTTGGAATTGAAGAATTTACCGCAATAATTAATCCTCCTGATGCCTGCATTTTGGCAGTTGGCGGGGTTAAAGATACTGTAGGGGTTGTGAATGGCGAAATGAAGCCAGTTAAAACCATGAAGGTTACCCTAAGTTGCGACCACCGAGTGGTGGATGGAGTGGTAGGCTCCAAATTTTTGAATACTCTAAAAGAACTTTTAGAAGAACCTGTTAAGCTATTAGTTTAATTTTTCGACAAACCTTTGTAGTTTACAAAACCTGAAAGGTTTAAATAATATATTATGAAAACCATCATTCCTTCCGAAATATCGGTTCCAAAACTACATCATTATTTGTTGGGAGCAGTTGGCCCAAGGCCAATAGCATTTGCAAGTACAATTGATAAAAATGGAAACAGAAATTTGGCGCCTTTTAGTTTTTTTAATGTTTTTAGTGCCAATCCGCCAATATTAATATTTTCTCCAGCGAGAAGTGGTCGAACTGGTGAAACAAAGCATACACATGATAATGTAAAGGAAGTGGCCGAAGTGGTAATAAATATTGTAAATTATTCCATGGTTCACCAAATGAGTTTGACCAGCAGTCCTTATGGAAAAGGTGTGGATGAATTTATAAAATCTGGTTTTACACCGGTGGAATCATTAACAGTAAAACCATGGAGAGTAAAAGAAAGCCCTGTACAAATAGAGTGTGAGGTCATAGAAGTAAAAGAACTTGGAGAGCTAGGAGGAGCAGGTAATTTAATAATTTGCAAAGTAAAATGCATTCATATCAATGAATCTGTTTTGGATGCGAATGATGAAATAGATCAAACTAAAATAGATCAGGTGGCTCGTATGGGCGGCAATTGGTATTGTAGGGCGCATGGAGAGGCTTTGTTTGAAGTGCAAAAGCCATTAACAACGATTGGGATTGGAATAGATTCTTTACCCGAACATATTCGCTTTAGTAAAATACTTACAGGGAATGATTTGGGGCGATTAGGTAATTTAGAACATTATCCAACCGAAGAAAAAATAGTAGAAGTGAAAAGCACTTTTTATGCAGCAGTTAATAAGGAAGAGTTGGCTATTGACCTTATTAATGAGGGGGAAGTGGAAAAAGCGCTTTGTATATTGTTATAAAAAAAGGCCGCCAATGGCAGCCTTTGATATTATTCTATATCTTACATCTTAAAATTCTTAAATCTAACTACCAATCATCCTCGTCAACAAAAATTGGTTCCTTACAGTATTTTTTAAGATCTTTAATCATTTTTTGAATTTTCTTATCGGCAGCTATTAAAACCGCATCATTGCCTTTTGGGTTTACAGTTGATTTGCGATAAAACTCAAAATAAGTTTTAATTTCTCTGTCTTCCCCAGGAGGAGGATCTACAACGTGTACTAAATTATTTATTTTGTATTTGTATCTGCCTTCTTTAAATCGCAACTCCATATCAAAAGCGACTCTGCCATTCTGCGATTTTGAAAATTTATTAGCTTCAATGTATAATGGAAATTCTCCTTCCATTACAATTTTGAAATCTTTTTTATCATCTTTTTTTATGACTTGTTTTTTTGTACCTTTAAATTCATGCTTTATCCAACGTTTTGCTCGCCAATAAAGTGAATCTGTAACGGCTTCCTCTTCATTTACAATTTCGGCGTAAGTTACCATTTCGGTAATGGTGTCAAAAGGAACGGCAAATCGCATATATGGCTTTCGCACCGGCTGTGCAGATTCACTGTTTCTGCCTGATTCAAGAAATGAAGATGCAGTGTCGGTGGCATAAGGGTCATAAACCGCTGAGTCAGGTTTTGTATTGTCCTGGGCCATTGAAGCCGAAAGCCCTAAAAACATTGTTGCTATAAGTGCAATTGTCTTAGTGTAATATGTCATTGTTTTATTTTGGAATTGCGTTAAACATGCAAAGGTAAAATTTTGATTCTGAATTTTATTAGCCCTGTTTGCCATATTTATCCACTTCATAAATGTTAGTTTAGTAAAGTTTACAGTACTACTTTTGGAAGCTAAATAATTGTATGTTTCTAAAAAGTTTATCATCCTTTTTTATAATCGTTTTCTCAGTTATCTTGTTAATAACGTGCCGAAACGAAAAAAAATATGCTGTCGAAGAAAAAAAACCGAAAATATTTTCATCTGGTGATCCACATTCATACTCAAACCCTTATAAAATAAGCGTTAATCATATTGACCTCAACCTAGAAATTTTATGGGATGCGCATATTTTAAAAGGTACAGCTACTCTTAATTTGGACAAAAAAGAAAACGCTGATACCCTTATTTTAGACACACGCCAACTTATTATTTCATCCGTAAAAAATAAGGAAGGAATGCCCTTAAAGTTTTGGTTAGGAAATAGTGACCTAATATTTGGATCCCCGTTAACTATTATCCTAGAAAAGGCTACCGACAAGGTAGTAGTAGAATACCAAACTCACCCCGAAGCGGCGGCTTTACAATGGGTTACTCCAACACAAACGCATGATAAAAAGGACGATTTTTTATATAGTCAAAGTCAGGCAATTTTAGCCAGAAGTTGGGTGCCTTGTCAGGATGCCCCTGCAGTTAAATTTACTTATACTGCTAAAATAAAAACTAAACCTGGTTACCTTGTTTTGATGAGTGCCACCAATCCGCAACATATTATTGAATCGGGAATTTATACCTTTGAAATGGAGCAACCTATTTCGTCCTATTTATTGGCCTTAAGTTCTGGTAAAATTGAATTTAAATCATTGGGCAAGGATTGTGGAATATATGCCGAACCGGGCATGTTGGAAAAAGCGGCTTGGGAATTTGCTGATATGCAAAAAATGATTGATGAAGCTGGAAAACTTTATGGTACCTACATATGGAAACGCTACGATGTTTTGGTCTTACCTCCAAGTTTTCCTTTTGGAGGGATGGAAAATCCGCGATTGACATTTGCTACACCAACTGTTATTACAGGAGATAGGAGTCAGGTTTCACTTATAGCTCATGAGTTAGCTCATTCATGGAGTGGAAATTTAGTAACCAATGCTGCATGGAATGATTTTTGGTTAAACGAAGGATTTACTAATTATTTTGAACAACGTATAATGGAACAATTATATGGTAAACCGTATGATGAAATGAGACAAGTATTGGCTTGGAATGATTTGGAAACCACTATTGCTGATATGAAATCTGAAGGATTATCAGCTGACACGAAACTTAAATTAGATTTAAAAGGCCGCGACCCAGATGACGGATTAAGCGATGTAGCATATGATAAGGGACGTTTCTTTTTGTGTCATCTCGAAAAAAGTGTAGGAAAGAAAAATTGGGACGAATTTTTAAATAAATATTTTAAAGCGTATGCTTTTAGTTACAACACTACAGAAGGATTTTTGGAATATTTAAATATACAACTTTTGGATAAAAATCCGAAATGGAAAAAAGCAGCCAATGTTCAAGAATGGGTTTATGGAGAAGGATTGCCCAAAGATGCTGTAAAGCCAGTTTCAACTGAATTAAATAAGGTAGATGCTGCGCTTATCAATTTTTTTAATGGAAAATTAAAGCCTGAATTGTTTGATACCAATGGATTTACAACTCATCATTGGCAATATCTAATTAGACAGTTTGGCAAAAAAGCCACTTTACAGCAAGTTGAAAATTTTGATAAAATCTTCAAATTTTCAAATCGCAGTAATGCTGAGATTTGCTGTGATTGGTTCACTTTATCTGTAAAAAAAGGTGACACTCAAAACCAACTACAAATAGAAAAATTTCTTATTTCAGTGGGCCGTCGAAAATTTTTAGTTCCAATTTATGAAGCTTTGGAAAAAACACCCAATGGGAAAATATGGGCTAAGAAGGTATTTGAAAAAGCAAAATCAGGATATCACTCTGTTTCATCTCATTCCGTTGAGGAAATTTTGAAGTAAATTTATTGCTATTGCTGCAAGGCAACGGCAATAAATTAGACAACCGTTTATAACCTTTTCACTTGGCAATTTAGTTCCATTGTAATTTTGAAATGTTCAAAATATGGTAAAACGCACCTTAATTATAACAACTCTTTTTCTTAGTTGCTCAGCCATGGCATTGGTTTGTATTTCAAGGTATAAATCTAAAAATGCCGATTACAAGAATGTTAGAGAAGTTGTTAAGCCTTTGCCAATTATAAAATCATACCCAAAGAATTTTTTTGCATGGCCAATAAAAGGAACCATTGATTTAGCTGGCAATTTTGGAGAATTAAGAACCAATCATTTTCATTCGGGAGTGGATATACGAACGGGTGAAGGCAAAACAGGAATACCTGTATATGCAGCTGGTGATGGGTATATTGGTCGCATCAATATTTCAGCCAAAGGCTATGGAAAGGCAATTTATATAATACATCCTAATGGCTACACTTCCGTTTATGGGCATTTGATGAGTTTTGCTCCTGCCATTACAAACTATATTGAAACTGAACATTACAAACGCAAAGCTTTTGAAATAGAAACGCAACCAGAATCAAATTTAATTCCGGTAAAAAAAGGTGATTTGATTGCTTATTCAGGAAATACGGGCGGTTCAGCCGGTCCGCATTTGCATTTTGAGATTCGTGATTCTGAAACGGGAGATGCCCTCAATCCTCTCCTTTTTGGATTGTATTTAAACGATAACATTAAACCACAAATAAATAGTATTACAGTTTATGCTTTAGATAATACAAAACGATTGGAAACCGGAACTTACCGGTTTTCGCAGTATGGAAGATTGGGGGTAAGTATTTCCAATCCACTGTTAAATCTATCTCCTGGCACTTATGCTTTTGGTGCTTCCTGGGTTGACCATTTACGAAAAGGCGGTTTTAATATGGGAATTCAATATGCCAAATTATTTGTTAATGGTCAATTGGTTTTTGAACAAAAAATTGAACAAATTCCATTTGCCGATTGGAGATTAATAAATTGTCATCTTGATCATTCCGTCCTTGAAGAAAAAGACTTGAAAATTGTTAAACTTTTTGTGGACGATGGAAATACGTTAAAAATTTATCCAACTGCCATAAATCAAGGAAGAGTAATTGTTGAGGATGGTAAACACTATACTATAAAATTAATAATTCGCGATTTCCCTGGACATAAGGATTCTGTAAATTTTACAGTAAATGGGAATAAAACGGAGGATGCCAATATTCTCCCCGAACGAATTTTTATAAAGGAAAACCCTTTGTTCCAAAAGCAATTGTTTTATCCCGATTTACAAAATAAAATGGAATGGATGGCTGAGGATGCAATGGTGAAAATTGAAATTCCAAAAGGAGGTTTATATGATACTATTATGTTTAGATTGGGTCCTAGTGGAAAGCAAATAAATGGAAAACCAGTTTGGGATATAATGAGCAGTAATATTCCTGTTAATGATTCTTTTTCAATAGCTTTTAAACCTGAATTTTTAATTTCAAATCCTGAAAAGTATCTAATAATACGATTAACTCGTGGTGGTGCAAAAAAACCGGAAGGTGGAATCTGGGAAGACGGTTATTTGAAAACTAAGGCCAAAATGTTAGGGCAATTTTATTACGACATTGACGAAACCGCCCCGGTTATATCAGGAGTAAAAGTGAATGGAAGGAATTTTTCGGGCAAAGCAAAAGACGATTTAAGTGGAATAAAAGAAATAACAACAACTATAGATAACGAATGGATATTGACGGATTATGAACCAAAATCTGATTTGATTTCAGGCAAAATACCGGATTTTATAACCACAGGAAAACACAACTTTAAAATAAAAGTTACCGATACTCGAGGAAATAGTAAAGAATTTGTGCAAACTATTATACTTTAAAGGTGTTTAAAGGTAGTATGATAAAATTAAAAATTGGCGACAATGCCCCCGAATTTAAGACTGTAAATCAACATAACATCACTGTTGAATCAAAAGATTTTATTGGAAAAAAGGTTGTTCTTTATTTTTATCCCAAAGATGATACTCCCGGTTGCACTGCCGAGGCATGTAGCTTGCGAGATAATTACCAGGCCCTATTGGAAAAGGGGTATACCATTTATGGGATTAGTCCTGATGGAACTGCGAAGCATTTGAAATTTATAGAAAAATACGAATTGCCTTTTGATTTATTAACCGACGAAGATCATGCCGTGGCCGAAGCTTTTAGCACTTGGGTCGAAAAAAGTATGTACGGCAGAAAGTATATGGGGATAGCAAGGGTTACTTTTATTTTTGATAATGGAGTTATTACCGATATTATTGAAAAAGTAGATACCAAAAATCATGCAAATCAGATATTGTAATATTGGATATTACAACACAAAATAATTTCTTATAAGATTATTTGATTATTAGTTAATTCCTTCTATAATCTGGCAAAAGTATAAATTCAGGAATAACTGCATTAAACAAAGTGTCATCCGCCTGTCTCTTAAAAGTATAAAATCCTTTCATACTTCCTGCATCTGTTTTTAATTGACAATACGATGTGTATTGATAGGATTCGCCAGGTAATAGAACTGGCTGCTCACCAACAACTCCTTCACCTTCCATGGTGCGCTTTTCCATTATTATATCAAAAATTTCCCAATAACGACTTAATAATTGCACCGTATATTCACTAGCATTATTGATGGTGATTCGATATGAATAAAGGTAAAAATCAAGATCAGGCTTGGATTGATTCGATTGGAAAAATGTTTCTACCGATATCTCTATGTTTTGAGTAATTGCTTTAACCATGATTATTGATTTTATAATTTGGCCTTACCATAATAGGCCATGACAAAATTATTTTAAAAGATTGGTGATTTCACTATCCATTGGATTTATTCTGCTGCTGAAATATCCAATTAATTGACCGTTTTCATCCAACATAAATTTGTTAAAATTCCAGCTAACTTTATAATTATCCACTCCGTTCATTGTTTTTGACGTTAACCATTTGAAAATTGGGTGTTGATGGTTTCCTTTTACATCTATTTTGGTTGTTAGTGGAAAAGTTACTGCAAATTTAGAGGAGCAAAATTTTTCTATTTCTACTTCACTTCCTGGCTCTTGTCCACCAAATTGATTGCATGGAAATCCTATTATCACCAATTTATCATTGTAGGTTGTGTATAATTTTTCAAGGTCGGAGTATTGTTTAGTAAATCCGCATTCTGATGCTACGTTTACCAATAGTATTTTTTTTCCTTTAAAATCTTTCAAACATAATTTGTCTTTCGAATTTAATTTGGTAATACATTGTTCCAAAATAGGAGAATCAGATGAACTGATTGCCAAGTTAATTGCTGCTACTGGCTTGCTAGCCAATAATAATTTCCAGATTCCAAATACACCAATCAAGGTAAGAGCTGTGATTAAAATAATTTTCATATCCATTATTAAACTGTTTAGTTGCTAAATTGTTTTTTTGAATTAGGGCCTAATTGTAATAACTCAATAACAAATAACTAATTCTCAAAATTCGTCTTTAATTTTGCTGTAAATGCAATTGTATTTTAAAAAATATGGAACAGAGGGTAAAATACTCATAATTCTGCATGGATTATTTGGCATGAGTGATAATTGGCATAACATAGCCCGGAAACTTTCGGAAACCAATATCGTATTTACTTTAGACCAAAGGAACCACGGCCAATCCCCCCATTCGCCGGTTATGAATTATAGTGTGATGGCGGATGATATTTGGGAATTTATGAAATCTGAAAATATTGTTGAAGCTATACTAATTGGCCACTCCATGGGAGGTAAAACTGCTATGGCATTTGCTGATAAATATCCTGCTAAAACTGAAAAACTTATAGTAGTTGATATCGCTCCGAAAGCCTATAAACCTGGACATATTATTTATTTTGATGCCATGAAAACTATAGATTTTAAAGCCACGGGGCGAAAAGAAATTGAAAATCAATTGGCAAAACGTATTGCCGATAAAGGGGAGATGCTTTTTTTATTAAAAAACCTGTACCGAAAGGAAAGCGGAGAATTTGGGTTAAAAATTAATTTAGAAGCCATTGAAATTAATTATGAGGAAATAATTGGAGAAGTAAATTTTAGCAAACCTATAAACTCTCCAACACTTTTTATTAAAGGCCAAAATTCAAATTACATTTCTGAAAATGATAAACAGATAATAAAACAAAACTTTACCAATGTAAGTTTCGAAACTATTCCGAATTCAGGGCATTGGGTACATGCCGAAAATCCTGAAGTGTTTTTGAAGGTAGTTATTGAGTTTTTAAGTCAAAATTTTGAAGAATCATAAAATTATAAACTTTAATATTGCTAGCTAATTAATGGTGGTGTTTAAAAAATGTAGTTTAAGTTTGATATTGGTTATTTCTGCCTTCAATTCTTTTTCACAAACAATAATAAAAGGTAAAATATCGGATGCCGAATCGGGTGAGGCATTGCCGTATATAACTGTTTTTTTGTCAGGTACCACTTTAGGGACAACGACAGATTTCGAAGGCTTTTACGTAATTTTAACCGATAAAAAAGTTGATAGTATTATAGCCAAATCTGTAGGTTATATTAGAATCGCAAAAAAAATAAAACAAGGAATTACTCAAGAAGTAAATTTTGCTTTGGAGCCCAATACAAGCAGTCTAAATGAAATTGTAATTCGACCGGGAATTAATAAAGCCATAAGAATTATAAAAAATGTGCAGGACAATAGAAAAAAATATAACATTGAAAAACTGGAACAATACGAGTATGAAAGTTTTACAAAAGTGCAGATTGCCGTAGATAACATTACCGATAAGTTTAAAAAAAGGAAATTATACAAAACGATGGAATCGCTTTTTGATACCATCAGCAGCCTTAGGGCTGACACCAATGCGATCCCGGTTTTGCCGGTATTTGTGTCCGAAACACTAAGCGACTTTTATTATAATAAAAACCCTTTTAGAACCAAAGAAGTTATAAAAGCAACCCGTATAAAAGGAGTAGGTGTAGGTGAAGATAGTTATGTGGCGCAGGTTTTAGGCTCTTCATTTCAGCAATACAATTTTTATGAAAACAATCTTTACCTGTTTGATAAAGATTTTATTTCGCCTATTTCGGGATTGTCGTTAACCTACTATCATTATGCCTTAATGGATAGCATGATTATTGACGGGCATAAAACGTATAAGATTATGGTGTGGCCCAAAAATAAGAAAGATCTGGTATTTACAGGAAATATTTGGATTCAGGATTCCACTTGGGCTTTAAAACAGGTTTCATTAGAAATAACAAAAGAGGCCAATATCAATTTTGTTGAAAAAATAAAAATTCAACAAGAAATGGTGGAGGCGGAAAAAGATGCATGGCTGCCTCAAAAAACCCGTGTGCTCATTGATGTTTCCGAAATTTCGGACAATACTTTAGGCATGATAGGTACCTATTACACCACCACCCGGAATCAAAAAGTAAGCACCAAGCATGATAATAAATTTTTTGAACAAAAAGTAACCGTAAAAGAAGATGCATACACCAAAGACGATTATTATTGGGATACGGCACGGCATGAGCAACTATCAAGCGCTGATATAAAAATATTTAATCTTGTAGATTCCTTTAAAAATCAACCTTTGGTTAGAACGTATGTAGATATCGTTGAAATTATTGCCGAAGGGTATAAGCCCTTTGCTAAGGATAAATTAGAAGTTGGGCCATATATTTCTACAATAGCTTGGAATCCATTAGAAGGATTTAGACTTAGAGCCGGGTTAAGAACTACCGAAACATTATTTAAAAATTCGCAGTTCGAAGGATTTGCAGCCTATGGTTTTTTGGATGAAAAATGGAAGTACGGTTTTAATTATACTCAGGTGTTAGATAGAAAACGATGGACTAGGGTAGGGGTAGGAATAAAGGACGATGTAGATTTACTCGGCGTTACCGATAATCCGTTTGTAACCAGTAGTCTTTATAAGTCATTAAATACCTTGGGCTCTTATAGGCTCAATTACACTTTTGAATATAAGGCATGGGCTGAGAGAGAAGTGGTTAAAGGAATTACTTTCAGGGCTAATTTCAGGCATAATGATTACCAGTTTGTAACCCGTAATGATTATAACAAATACAATTTTGCCTATTATAAAAATCCTGAAACCGGTTTGATTTCCAATAAATTCAGTGTTTCTACTATTAATTTTGAAACTAAAATATCATTAAAACAACAATTTGTATTTAGGCATGTTGACAGGTATAATTTTGGAAATCTTAAACAACCTGTTTTTACTCTTAATTATACCAAGGGCTTATCGGGTATTTTGGGTGGACAATATAATTTTGACAAGGTAGGATTTAAAATTTGGCAGTATAATAATTGGGGTAATTTTGGGAATTTTGAATATACATTTCAAGCTGGTAAAACTTTTGGAACCATTCCTTATCCTATATTAGAAGTAGCAAGAGGAAATCAATCTCTTGTTTCATCCTATTATGGTTATAATTTGATGAATATTTTTGAATTTGTAAGCGATCAATATGTTTCAATACAGTATGAACACAATGACAATGGATTGATATTTAACAGGATTCCATTAATTAAAAAATTGAAATGGCGTTTTTTTTATAATGCCAAATCTATTTATGGGAGTTTACGAAGCAAAAATTTTAATATGGTGCCGCCTACAGACCCCTCGGGTAATATACAATATGCTCCAATTGGAGGATACACCAAGGGGATTCCTTATACAGAGCTGGGTTATGGAGTAGAAAATATCTTTAAGTTTGTGAGGGTTGATTTTATTCATCGGCTAAATTATCTGGACAATAAAAAGGTTAATGGCAATTATGTAAATCCTTTTGGAATTAAGGTGAATTTTGTACTTAAGTTTTAAAATTTTATTGCCATCAACCCGTCTTTTTTTTAGTATTAAAATCCTTTAAAACATATTATTGAATATCAAAGTCAAAATATCTACTTTTGCCGTCTTTAAAAAAAATCTCGATATAATAGAATTCAAATGAAAAATAAAGGTTTTGTACAAATTTTTACTATCCTTTTGGCAATTGCATGTATTTACCAGTTATCTTTTACCTGGAAAACCCGCAGTGTAGAAAGTCAAGCCAAAGAGTGGGCAAAAAAAACGGGTAAGCCCGAAGCCAAGTATTTAGATTCAGTAGGATCAGTAACCGTGTATAATATGCTCGGCCTTATTAAATACACCTACCTTGAGTGTAAAGAAAAAGAAATTGGTTTGGGATTGGACTTAAAAGGTGGGATGAACGTTACGATGGAAGTTTCGGTTCCTGATATTATTTCAGGATTATCCAACAATGCCAAAGACCCAAAATTTGCTACTGCATTAGATAATGCTAAGTTAGCATTTACTGGACAGCAAAATTTTGTTGATTTGTTTCAGACTGAATGGGACAAAGTAGCTCCAGGTCAGAAATTAGCACCTTTATTTACCAATAAAGATCTTAAAGATGAATTGCCATATGATTCACCAAATGATAAAGTTTACTCATGGTTAAAAATTCAGGCCAAGCAAGCGGTATCAAGAGCCTACCAAATCATCAATCAACGTATTGATCAATTTGGTGTAGTTCAGCCTAACGTGCAGGAGCTTGGCAATGGCCGTATATTGGTTGAATTACCTGGGGTGGATGACCCTAAGCGTGTTAGAAATATTTTACAAAGTTCAGCTAAATTGGAATTTTGGAGTACTTACCATAATTATGAAGCCTATAAATTTTTGGAAGCTGCCAATGAGGTTGTAAAAAATAAACTTGCTTCTGAAGAATTGTTGAAAGGTGGAAGTAAAGATACTTCAAAATTAGCAAGTTCAACTTTGAAGCCAGCAGGAGATACTTCTAAAACTGATACTTCAAAGTCAAAACTTGGTTCTATTGCAGGTTCTAAAAATGATACATCTAAAAAGAAATCACCTGAACAATTATTAAAAGAAAATCCCATTCTTTCATATTTAATTCCAAATACGATAGATGATGCTGAAACAAAACAAAAGAAATGGGCTGAAGGAGCTGGAATTGGTTATGTACCAAGAACTGAAATGGAAAAACTTCAAGGTTACTTTGATTTACCTGAAGTAAAGGCAGTACTTCCTCCTAACTTATTATTGCGATGGAGTTTTAAACCAATCGGAAAAAATTCACCTTTCTTCATGCTATATGGTGTAAAAGCTAGCCGTGACGGATTACCTGCCTTGCCTGGAGATGCTGTAACTAGCGCCCGTAAGCAGGTGAGCCAAAGTGGTGAAATAGGAGTTTCGATGACAATGAGCCCTGAAGGAGCTAATGATTGGCGACGAATTACAGCTCAAGCCGCTCCAACTGTTGACGCCATTGCAATCATGTTGGACGATAAAATATATTCAGCCCCAACGGTTCGTAATGAAATTGCAAATGGTATGTCTGAAATTTCGGGAGGATTTGATAACCGCGAAGCAGAAGATTTAGCCAATATATTGAAAGCTGGTAAATTGCCAGCCCCAACCCGAATAGTAGAAGAAAGTGTAGTAGGACCAACCTTAGGAGAATCATCTCGTAAAGCAGGTATTTTATCCTTATTCATGGGATTCTTTGCAGTTATAATATTTGTTTTCATTTATTATGGTCGCGGTGCATGGTATGGTGTAGTAGCGTTGTTAGTTAACCTATTCTTTTTAGTTGCAATTATGGCCGGATTCAATGCTGCCTTAACTCTTCCTGGTTTAGCAGGTTTAGTGTTAACAATGGGTATGGCACTCGATTGTAACGTACTTATAAACGAACGTATAAAAGAGGAATTAGGGCATGGTAAAAATTATGCCAACGCAGTAACAATTGGATACAAGCAAGCACTTTCGGCTATATTAGACTCACACGTTACTCAGCTTATTGCTGCAATTATAATGGCCTATTTTGGTTCAGGTCCGGTAAAAGGATTTGCGGTGGTTCTTATCATTGGTATTTTCACATCGTTATTTACAGGTATTTTAATTTCTAGAATGCTTAATGAATGGGATATGCACCGTGGCAATGAAAGTACATTTACTACAAAGTTATTTGCAAAATTCCGTAACCATAAAGAATATGCTTTTATGGCAAAACGCAAAATCCTATATGTGGCATCTAGCATTGTAATTCTTCTTGGAATTATAAGTATGGTAACAAGAGGATTTAGTACAGGGGTTGATTTCAAAGGAGGTTGGACATACACTGTTCAGTTTGCCGGTAATGTAAATGGCGAAGATATCAAAGTGGCTCTGAACAAAGTAATCAAAGAAAACGTAGAGGTAAAAACGTATGGTACGGCTGATAAATTCAGAATTACCACTGCGTATAAAATTGATGATCAAAGCGCCGACGTTTCTGAACAAGTTGAGAATACGTTATTAGAAGGATTGAAAGACTTTAAAATTAGTAAATCAGATATTCTTTCATCTAGCAAAATAGGGCCAACAATAGCCGCTGATGTAAGACGTAATTCCTTTATTGCTGTGATTTTAGCAGTTTTGGGTATATTCTTATACATCGTGCTTCGTTTCCGCAAGTTAGAATTTGGTATGGGTGGTGCAATTTCATTGATACATGACGTGCTTATTGTACTTTCATTGTTCTCTATTTTCTGGGGAATAATGCCATTCCCAATGGATGTGGATCAAGCATTTATTGCTGCATTATTAACAGTACTTGGATATTCTATTAACGATACTGTGGTCGTATTTGACCGTATTCGTGAATTCTTGGGAATTAATAAATTTGATGAGCAAGGTGAAGTAATTAACGGTGCGGTAAATCAAACCTTAAGTAGAACAATCGTTACTGCATTGTGTACCATTATCACCTTATTAATGTTATTCCTATTTGGTGGTGAAGGACTAAAAGGATTTACATTCGCTTTATTAGCTGGTATCATTGTAGGTACTTATTCTTCTATCTTTATAGCATCCGCTATAGCTGTAGATTTTGGAAACAGAAAATCAAATAAATAATTTAAAAATACTTTACTAGTAAAAGCCTCGAGTTATCGGGGCTTTTCTATTTTTAAAAAGCTTTAAAATTTCATCAAATGGTAATAGAAAATAAATTTTCCACTAATAATTTATTAAAAGCATCCAGCCCATATCTGCAGCAACATGCACACAATCCGGTGCAATGGTATGAATGGGGAACAGAAGCTTTGGAAAAAGCAAGAGCCGAAAATAAACCACTTTTGATAAGTATTGGTTACAGTGCTTGCCATTGGTGCCATGTGATGGCGCATGAGGTTTTTGAAAACGAAGAATCAGCGGCCATAATGAACGCTCATTTTATAAATATAAAAATTGATAGAGAAGAGCGGCCGGATATTGACCAAATTTATATGGATGCTATTCAAATGCTTACGGGCAGAGGTGGTTGGCCTTTAAATATTTTTACATTGCCCGATGGGCGACCATTTCATGGAGGAACCTATTTCCCTAAAAAAGACTGGGATATTATTTTAAACCAATTGGCTGATTTATGGCAAAATAAACCGGAAACCGTTTATGATTATGCCAAGCAATTAGCCGATGGAATTAAATCCACGAATAACCAAAGCTTTAAAAAAACGGATTGGTTAGAAAATGATTTTCATTATGCCATCAATCAATTGAAAACTACTTGGGATATGCAATGGGGCGGTTTTAATAGGGCTCCAAAATTTCCCTTGCCGGTAGTTTATAAATTTGCATTGCATTATTTTCATCTTCACCACGACCCGCAAGTACTGGAATGGTTGATGTTGAGCCTAAAACGGATGAGTCTTGGTGGCTTATATGATACTGTTGGCGGAGGATATTCCCGATATTCGGTGGATATAAAATGGCATGCGCCTCATTTTGAAAAGATGCTTTATGACAACGGGCAACTTCTGTCCTTATTAGCCGAAACCTATATGGTAACCAACGATGCGTTTTTAGCCACTAAAATAGAAGAGACTCATCAATTTATGCTGGACGAATGGCAAAGTGCTGACGGTGGCTTATACAGCGCATTGGATGCCGATAGCGAAGGAGAAGAAGGGAAATATTATTGCTATACTTGGGATGATTTGGTAAAAATTGGGTTATCTGATGAAAATCTTATCAATTATTTTAATCTTACCCCCCAAGGAAATTGGGAACACGGCAAAAATATTTTGTTTGCCACCCAAACGCCAAAGGATTTTGCGATAGCCCAAAAATTGGAAGCAGATAAATTTGAAAAGGATTTAAAGATGTTTTTAAATGCTTTAAAAAATGAAAGAACGAATCAGATAAAACCCGGATTGGATGATAAAATATTGACCTCTTGGAATGCTTTGGCCGCCACAGGATTATTAAAATGCTATCAGGCAACGGGCGATAAAAGCTATTTGGAAACGGCGGAGAAAGTCTTAAATTTTATCGAAAACAACCTTTGGATACACGGGCAGTTGTATCGAAATTATAAAAACGGAACGGCCACCATTCCTGCATTTTTAGAAGATTATGTGTTGCTGGCAGAAGCGTTAACATTGGGGTATCAATTAACGTTTAAAGCCAATTATTTAGTAAAAGCTAAGGAAATTATTGCTCATGTACTTCAAAATTTCGGGCAAACAGGTAATCCGTTTTATGTGTTTAATCCTGACCCGTACGGTGAACTATTTGTTAAAAAAACGGATTTGGGAGATGATGTAATTCCAAGTGCCAACTCAGTATTATGTGAGTTATTGCTAAAACACTGTTTTTATTTTGAAAAACACGAGTGGCGTGAGATAGCTTTAAATATGTTGCAAAATATTAGAAACCAAGTATTGCAAGGGCCGGCTTGGTATAGCAATTGGTTATCAGCGGCTATGTTGGTGGATTCGGGAATAAATCAATTAACGGTAGTTGGTAGTTCAGAACACATTTTTAAAGGAAACTATTTACCCAATACTATTTTGGCAAGCCCATCTTCTTATATTCCTTTATCTGCTGAAAAACTGGAGGCAAAAGCCGGTTTTTATATCTGCCGCGATTTTGAATGCTTTGCCCCTGAAACGGATTATGGTAAGGCGATAGATAGGTTGTATTGATTTAGAACTTTAATAGATGTTCTAAATATTTCATCCCTAACGGGATTTCCATAAAATGAATGCTAAAATTCTACCAATATTAAACCCCTACAGGGTATTAAACCAATTATAGGAAATAACTTTTATGGACAATTAATAGGTTAATTAAAAAATGCTAAGAATAATGTTCCATAGGAACTAAATATTAATAGAAAATTAAATACCAGCCATTAAAGCACCGTGAGGGGCGAAACAAAATAGATGAAATTTTTATTTATTGTGTTGCAAACGCATATCTCGTAAATCCTCGTTGCAAAAGAGGACTAGTGCGGGGAACTTAGAGATTACACGATATCCCAACAGCAAAAAGCCTTTAGAGAATTTATATTAAAGGAAGCCATTAAGAGTTTAAAGGATTGGATTCTGTGGTGGTTTTTTTTTTGTTAAATAGTTATTTTCAGACACACAGGATATTAATCGAAAATCAGACATAAAGCATTAATGAAACGCATTTGAATTAACTATTATATTTGTCGCGAATGAAATCTGCACATCAAAAAATACTCATACTAAGTGCCATGCAACAGGAATATGATGCTGTTTTAAGCAATATGTCAGCTCAGAATCATTACAATCAATTTGGCATATCGATAGTGGAAGGGTTTTTGCATGGTAAGCATTGTGTATTGGCTATAAGCGGAGTAGGAAAAGTTGCATCAGCATTTACATCACAATATTTAATTGCCTTATACCGGCCGATATTTGTTGTTTTTACAGGTGTAGCTGGCGCATTAAATCCTATTTATGAGATTGGTGATATTGTTATTGCCAGAGATACCATACAACACGATATGGATGGCAGAGGATTGGGCTTTCCCCGAGGCGAGGTGCCCTATTCAGGTCATCGTTTTTTTAATTCAGACATACAATTACTTGCTATTGCCGAAAAAACAAATTGTGCTCATCGTGTGCATATTGGTAGAGTGCTTACTGGCGATCAGTTTATTACCAATAAGGAGCAAACGACCTATAGCTATATGCTGGAGGAGTTGCAGGGTGATGCAGTAGATATGGAAGGAGCGTCGGTGGCTTATGTTTGTAAAAAGCATGAAACACCCTTTATTTTGGTGCGCACGATTTCAGACAAAGCCAACAATGAGGCGCCTGAGAATTTTGAAGCATTTTTGCCAGAGGTAGTCGGTAACTCTTTAGCTGTAATTCAGCAAATTTTATTTAATTCGTTAGATCAATGACAACAGAAATACAAAAACTTATAGATCATTTGCAACTGCAACCGCATGTAGAGGGTGGTTATTATCGTGAAACCTATAGGAGCAAAGAAACGATTCGAAACCTTGCAGGAGAAAGCAGGCAATTAACCACACTTATTTACTTTTTATTGCCTTCAGGCAAGTTTTCTAAGTTTCATAAAATAGCATCAGATGAAATCTGGTTATATCAACAAGGTGCGCCTGTGGCGATACATTTGCTGTTTGAGGACGGTAATCATAAAACAGAAATATTGGGAAGCGATTATAGCAAAGGGCACCAATTGCAGGTTATTATCCCTTCGAATACCTTGTTTGGAGCGGAAGTTATTGGGGATAACACTTTTGCACTTTCAGCCTGTATGGTAGCTCCGGGTTTTGATTTTGCCGATTTTCAACTTTATTCTAAGGAAGCCTTGTTGGAGATTTTCCCTCAACATGAAACACTAATTGCGCATTTGCATCAATAATATGATACTGAGTGAAAAGATACAGGGGGCAATTCGCACCATTCCTGATTTTCCTGAAGTGGGTATTCAATATAAAGACATATCAACGCTGTTTTTAAAGCCAGAGTTAATCAATGAAATTATAGAAGAAAGTGTTGCGCTATTACAACAATATAATGTGCAAGTATTGGCAGGAATTGAAAGCAGAGGTTTTTTATTAGGTGCGGCAATTGCCGCAAAAATGCAGATTCCATTTGTGATGATAAGAAAGGCAGGAAAGTTACCTGCGAAAACATACCGTGAAACCTATAATTTAGAATATGGAACAGCATCAATAGAGATGCATTGTGATGCAATCCAATCTGGTAGAAGGGTAGCGGTAATTGATGACGTATTGGCAACTGGCGGAACCCTTAGTGCAGCATCTAATTTGATAAAAAGGGCAGGTTCAGATCCAGTGGTAGCGTGTTTTATTGCCGAGTTGGAATTTCTAAATGGACGCCAAAAATTAGAAAGTGCAGGAACGGAGGTTATAAGCCTTGTGAAATACTAAATAGGCAAAATTTTGATTCAGTTAAAAAAAACAGTTTTTAGAACCATTGAGCCAAACGCCTGTTATAGGCTGGCTTATTTTTTAAAAGCATTGACAAAATTTTTCTTTGCTAATCCTGCATTTTTTTCCATAAGCTCAATATACCCTGTTTCTAAATTTACCCTAAGGATCATTTGAACACCTCCTTTTGTGTCGCTTTCATTGGGTTGATAACCAAGTTTATATCTCTGTTCATTATCTAATAATCCAATTTCTTTGGGCTCTCCATCATAAAAACTGCATTCTATTACGTCTTTCATTTTTGTCGTGTCTATTTCTTCTTCAAATAACTCGGAAATAGCAAAAATGAAATAATCACTTTCTTTGCCAATATTTATAAATTTAATGTTATGACTTGAATAGTCAATAAATATTTTAATTGAAGCTTTTTGTCCTTTGTAATTGAAACTAGCAACAATGTATTGTTTTTTATCGAATGTTGTTGATGAATAATTTTCGGGGGTCAGTATAAGTGGTTTATAGTATGGTTGATTTTTATAGTCAAATGATTTAATAGTTGTAATTTCATTAATTGGGAAATTAAATGCTTTATTCCTTGAGCAAGAATAAAGTGAAAGAGCCATAAAGAAATATATTATTATACGTGTCATTTATTTAGCTTGCCTATAACGTTTTCGGGCTTGGCGAAGGTGGCGATTTTTAGCACTAAACTCGATACGAAGAACCGAAGTTCAAATATAGCAAAAAGCGTCAAACGGAGAACTGAACCCCGCCTGACGCAAAACAGCTGTTAGCGGTAGTAAATTTTTTTCTGGCAGTTTGTTTTTAGAACTGTTGTATTAATTTCAAATATTCAACACTTTTTTTCAACTGATACAAAGGAAGTTTTTCCATTAATTCTTTAGCTTTCTCTTCGTCAATATCTTTGAAAATTAAAATCGCCCCATTTTTGGTTTGTCTTAAAAACAAATGTTCTAAAATTCCTTCTTCTTTCCATTGTGCAACAACTTCTTGTTCTTGTTTTATTATTTCTTGAAAATTACTTGGAATATTATCCATATCCAAAGTTAAAATTGCTTGTATTCTGTTCATTTTTTGCTTATTTAATATTTTATAATTGATCTGTTAGTTTATTGAAAGGCATAAATAGAGTATCCTTAGTTTTTCCCTCTAATATACCAGTGGCGATTTCCTTATTTTTTAGCTCTTTTAATAAAAAATAATAAAGATAATGCTACAACAACATGCATAACATCAAGCACTATACCATAGGCAATTGGCATTTCTTTTATTGCCATAAAAGGGCTAGTCAGTGATAGAAGCATTAATACGAGGGCAACGATTCCAAAT
>CANIKO010000015.1 GCA_947468275.1 Bacteroidota bacterium | reverse complement strand
CCTCCATTCCAGGTTTTAGGCGCCGCATTCGCATCAGACACATTTACCAATAAAGTTAATACTAAGGAAACACTCCATATTGCCTTTGACAATACACTTGATACTTTTTGGATTTTAGAAGAATTTTTCATTTTGTGATTTATATATTTTATTTAGTGATGCGAACAACGGGGTTTAATATTTCCAATACGATTAAATGTTATTTAAACGGCTTATTTTGTTATTTAAGCCATTTTTGGGGGGTAGGCATGACAATGTGATGGCAAAAGATACCCGGTTTGGGGGCCTGGCCCCCCGATAAAAAACCACCCCATGCCACCCCAATGGCAGCGCTACAAATACAAAAGGCGGCTCCCAAGCGCAGTACACCTATATATAATAGCGGGGGCTCCTTGGCTCGGTATAATTTTTTAATACGATTACACGTTGGAGGTATTAACTTTGCCGTATCCAACCCTAAACAGAAATGAGCAATAACGATATATTAAAAAAACTGCGGGTAGCGCTTCACCTTCGCAATTCTGAAATTGTGGAAATATGCCAACTTGTAAATTTTAGAATTACCGAAAGTGAATTGACGGCTTTATTCAGAAAAGACGATCACCCTAATTTTAAAGCCTGCGGGGATCAAATATTGCGCAATTTTTTAAATGGCCTTATTATTCACAAGCGCGGGCCTATGGAGAGTAAAACACCGGAAGACTAAGTGGGTGAGGGGTTAGCCCTAATAGCCTAAGATTTCTCTGCGCAACATATCCAATGCCATGAGCGAGGTGCGTTCTATAATATTGATGCGTTCGCCATTGGCCATTATTTTTCGGGCCACTATTCCCTTGGGGCCGGCTACGGCTATCCATACCATGCCCACCGGTTTATCGGGGGTGGCGCCACCGGGGCCTGCTATGCCGGTAGTGCTTATGGCAAAATCGGCTTTAAATTTATCTTTTATCCCTTCTACCATTTCTCTTACACATTCTTCACTCACCGCCCCATAGTGTTCTAAGGTTTCGGCTTTTACCCCCAAATTATTTATTTTTATGGGATAGCTGTAGGCAATGAGCGAACCGATAAAATACTCCGAACTTCCGGGCACGGTAGTTATAAGATGCGAAATATAGCCGCCGGTGCAACTTTCGGCTATGGCCAAGGTTTGCTTGCTATGGCTGAGGAGTTGGCCAATAATTTCCTCTGGTTTTAAATCGTCGGTAGCGGCTGTATTGGCGGGAGGTATAATGGCGAGTAGCTGTGAAGCATAGGTTTCAATTTCGGTGCGAAGGGCGTTTTCATCGGTTCCTATGCCGGATAGGCGCAATCTTACCAACCCAAAGTTGGGCAAATAGGCCAGTTTAATATGTTGGGGTAAGCCATCCTCCACCTCCGATATCCTATCGGCCAAGGTAGATTCGGGTATGCCTATGGTGACCAAAGTTTTATGAATGATAAACGGAAGGCTAAATTTTGCGTTCAATTGAGGCAATACATACCGGGTCATAATGCCTTTCATTTCAAAAGGAACCCCCGGCATACAAATTATAATTTTACCGAGGTGCTCTATCCACATGCCCGGAGCAGTGCCATTGTGGTTAAAGAGCAGTTCGCTGTTTTCAAGTATAAGGGCTTGCTGCTCGTGCACCTGAAGAAATTCAATGCCCCTTTTTACAAAATTTTCTTTGATAAATTCAACTACTTTTTCTTCTTTTTTTAACCCCACATTAAAATAGTCGCACAAGGTAGTTTTGGTAATATCGTCTTTGGTGGGTCCTAATCCTCCTGTTATCAAAACAATATCGGCGCGGCCCAAGGCTTCATCCAAAGCCTTTTTAATGTGATTTTTATCGTCGCTTACGGAGGTGATTTGTTTTATGGAAACCCCAATAGAATTGAGTTCCTTGGCCATCCATACGGCATTGGTATTTATGATTTGGCCAATAAGTATTTCATCGCCTATGGTTAAAAGTTCTGCTTGCATTTTGGTTGTTGGTTGTTGGTTGTTGGTTGTAGGTTGTAGGTTGGTGGTTGGTTGTTGTAGGTTGTAGGTTGGTGGTTGTAGGTTGGTGGTTGTAGGTTGGTGGTTGTAGGTTGGTGGTTGTAGGTTGTTGGTTGGTGGTTGCAGGTTAGTGGTTGTAAGGGATTGGTTTTCTGAAAGCCATTTTCAAATTTTCAAATTTTCAAATTTTCAAATCAAAAAATTGCCAAATTGCCAAATTTTCAAATTTTCAAATTGACAAATTTCCAAATCAAAAAAAATCCTTACTTTCGCAGCCTCAAAATTACAACAATGCACAATCCGAAAGCCATAGAACTTGCAGATAAAATTTTAGCGAAATCTGCCAAAGAATTTGATGCAGAATGGGTATCAAAAAACCTTAAAGCCTTGCGCGAAATGGCTCGCGAAGAAGGCGATCCTGCCGTTATAAAAATAATACGTCTTGCATATGAGCATATTGACGAAAATGGCGATTTCAATATTGGTTTTTCGGCGGATGAAGATGAAGACGGCGCCGAAGAGGAAGGAGTTATTACCGACCTTGAATACCTATTAACCTTGGTGCAACGCTCAGAACGCGAAAAAAGCAAGGAAGAAATAAAGGATATGAAAAAACTTTTGTTAAGTCTTAAATAGAAGGCTTTCCCTTATTTAATAGTTTTAACCAAATATTTAAGAACAGGGATTAACGATTTTAGAGGTATGATTTTAAACTTCTAAAATCATAAATCTACCTTCCTTGTTCTAAAATAAAAACAAAAATAACACATGACCACAGAAAATTATTTGGAATTAAAGGGCAGATCTAAGGCCCTGGGGAGGTATCTTTGACGTTGAACAGAAGGTAATACTCATACAAGACGAAGAACAACAAACTCAAGCTCCCAATTTCTGGGACGACTCCAAAAAAGCTGAAATTTTTTTAAAAAATATTCGATCCAAGAAAATTTGGGTGGATGCATGGAATGAAATCGAAACCGGTTTAAACGACTTGGAGGTTTTGAAGGAATTTTATGACTTAGGGGATGTATCGGAAGAAGAACTCGATGCACAGTATTCGAAAGTGTTGACCACTATAGATGACCTTGAATTTAAAAATATGATGAGCGGAGAGGAGGATCAATTAGATGCCATTATTCAAGTAAATGCGGGTGCCGGTGGAACCGAAAGCTGTGATTGGGCGAGTATGCTTGTGCGAATGTATAGCATGTGGGCCGAAAAAAATGGGTACACGGTTTCCATTGTAGATGAGCAAAGCGGCGATGTAGCTGGTATTAAAAGTTGTTCGATAGAAATTAAAGGCCAGTTTGCCTATGGCTACCTAAAGGGCGAAAACGGCGTTCATCGTTTGGTTCGCATATCACCGTTTGATAGCAACGCCAAGCGCCACACTTCCTTTGCATCCGTATATTGTTATCCTGTGGTAGATGATACCATAGAAATAGACGTTAAACCGGCTGAAATAGAATGGCAAACCTACAGAAGCAGTGGGGCAGGCGGGCAAAATGTAAACAAGGTGGAAACAGCGGTGAGGCTTCGTCATTTGCCCTCAGGCATAATAATAGAGTGCCAACAAGACCGCTCGCAGTTGGGAAATAAAGAAAAAGCCATGAAAATGCTAAAATCGCAACTCTATGAATTAGAAATTCGCAAGCGAAATGAAGAACGGGATAAAGTAGAAGCCGGAAAAATGAAGATAGAATGGGGCTCACAAATTCGCAATTATGTTTTACATCCTTATAAATTAGTGAAAGACGTGAGAACCAGTCATGAATCCACCGATGCCGCCGGTGTGCTGGATGGTAACTTAAATTCATTTTTAAAAGCCTTTTTATTGGCTTATGGAAAAAGTGCTTCGGCATAGTAGTTATGAGTTATGAATTGTTAGTTATGAATTTTTGCGGCCATATAGAACTTAAAATAATATTTTTGCATCAACGGAACGAACTTATAATTCATAACTTATAACTAAAAAAAAAGCCCGGTTGATGAAATTGGTAGACATGCCATCTTGAGGGGGTGGTGGCTTAGGCTATGGCAGTTCGAATCTGCTACCGGGCACAAATGGGGAGACGTAAAATTTTGCGTCTCTCGCATTTGTTGATAAGATACAGACGGTTATTTAATATTTTAAAAAACCCATTTGAATATTTGAATTTAATAATTACTTTTGCAGCCCTTAAAAGATATGTACGCAATAGTAAATATAGCCGGCCAACAATTCAAGGTTTCTGAAAACCAGAACCTTTATGTTCATCGCTTGGCAAATGATGAAGGCAGTTCAGTTGAATTTAACAATGTATTGTTTGTAGATAATGATGGCAAAATCAAAATTGGTTCGCCAAATGTGAGTGGTGCTTGTGTTAAAGCAAAAATTCTTTCTCATCTAAAAGGTGATAAAGTAATTGTGTTTAAAAAGAAACGCAGAAAAGGATATAGACTTAAGCGTGGACACAGACAGTATTTAACAAGAATTCAAATCGAATCAATAAAAGGATAAGAAAATGGCACACAAAAAAGGAGCCGGATCGGTAAAAAACGGAAGAGAATCGCACAGCAAACGCTTAGGTGTGAAATTATTTGGTGGACAAGCTGCAATTGCAGGTAATATTATTGTAAGACAACGTGGAACCAAACATCATCCAAGTGATAATGTTGGTATAGGTAAAGATCACACTTTATTTGCTTTGGTAGATGGAACTGTGGTTTTCAAGAAAAAGAAAGACAACCGTTCTTTCGTTTCCATAGCGCCAAAAGCATCCTAATTATAATTTAAAAATATTTTAAAAAGCATTCAGAAATGGATGCTTTTTTTGTGTTATAACAAAAAACTCAATTAATTTACTAATTACAGCCGCATTGGAGTAATGCGATTGAATTAATTCATAGCCATTTGTTTTTACTTGGTTATAGTATTCGGGATGGGATGCCATGGTTTTGAAATAGGCCGCAAATTCTTCAGGCGTATCGGCAATCAGTAATTGTTTGCCATTTTCGTAATCAATTCCCTGGGCACCAATAGTGGTTGAAATAACCAATTTAGAGGCCGCCATTGCCTCAAGAATTTTTAAACGAATTCCACTGCCAGAAAGTAAAGGAACTACGGTAATGGCTTTGTCCTTCACAAATTCGGCACCATCTTTTACTTCCCCAACCATTACCACATTTTCAATTTTAATTTGCTTCATACTGTCAGGCATGTTTTTGCCAGCAATAAAAAGTTGGAAACGCTTATCGCTCTTTAATATGCATGGCCAAACTTCCTTTAAAAACCACAAAACAGCTTCTCGGTTGGGCAGCCATTCCAATGACCCTAAGTGGAAAATATGAAACGGATTTTCAGGGGTGGAGGGTTTCCAATAGTAGGTATCAATTCCTGCGGGAGAAACAAAAATGGGTTTGGTACATCCCAATTGTTCAAACAACTTAGCATCATCGGGCGTTACGGGAACAATGGCATCAAATTTATTTATGGTTGCCTTTTCAAAATTGTACAGCCTTTTCGAAAGCAGTTTTAAGTACCATTTTTTTAAAGGATTCGTTTCGTTACTGGCTAATCGTTCCCAAATTTGATACTCAACATTGTGTTGTCTTAATATAATAGGCGCCTGGCTATGGTGTCTTAATACCTCATAATACATGGCTACAAACGTGCCTTCTACCTGTATGATATCAAATTTTTCAGATGTTAGCAGGGTAACAAGAAACTGTTCAAAATCCTTATTATAAAACCGAATGGCGTTATAGGATTGACGGGTAAATAAATTAAGAAAGGCCGGAATAGGCTTTACGTTGGTATCAACGTCGAAAATTGAAACCTTGGCGTATTTACTTAATTCATGATACGCCTCATCGCTATTAATCGCGTGTTTTATTCCGTTCAAGCAAGCCAAGGTAACCTGATGGCCCGCTTCGGCAAAACCTCTGGTATAATTATAAATACCAATAGTTCCACCTTCATTTAACGGATAAGGAACCCGATGTGAAACCTGTAAAATTTTCATATCGACTTGCTTTTTCTAATTACCGGCAGTTTTTTTAGCCAACTCCAATTGAATCCTTTTTCGAATAATTTAGCATCGGAATTGGCCTTATAAGTGAGAATAATGGCAAATGGAAGTAAAATTAATGTGCTTAACCACACTGAAATATACGCTGGCATAACTTCGCCTCGGGCTAATTTTTCGCCAATTAAATTAATGGAAAAGTAAAATATAAAAAGAACCACCGAAACCACCATAGGCCAGCCAAACCCCCCTTTTCTGATGATGGCTCCCATAGGTGCACCCACAAAAAATAAAAGGATACAGGAGATGGCTAATGTATATTTTTTATGCCATTCCACTTCATATTTTAACTGATTTTCACGTTGGTTCAATATGTCTTTATGAGTCGTTTCAACGATACTGGAAATATTGCGGGCAAACTGTTTAGCACTTTCTAATATTTCAGGTTTGTTGTCCTTCTTTTTGTTGGGTAAGGCCAGCTCAATAGGGGTGGAACTCTCTGTAGTAACAGGAGTTTCAATAGTATCTTCCTCTGTTTTTATCTTTATTCCCGATGTTTTTATTACGGTGGCCTGATAGTCTTCGTTTATTGAGTTTTTTAATTCACGAAAACTTCCTAAGGTTTTATAATATTTCAGTTTAAGTTTGGAAGTATCGAAGCGATAATTTTTTGAAGTATCAATCCCAAAATGGAAGTAGGGTAACAAAAACTGATACGTAAGTTTTTGACGTTCTAATATCAATTTTCGCAAGGAATCAATTTTTATGTCAAGCTCCTTCACGTTCATCATGCGATAATCGTCTTTGAATAAATCTTTTTGGGTTCTTTTAAATTGTAAATCAGAAAGATCGATGGCAATATCCTGAGTTTTAAATTTCATTACCGTATGCTGAAATGACTTGTAGTAAGTTGGATTATCCACCATTTCCTGATATTTTATGCCATCTCGCAATGTTAGAACGAGGTACTTTTCATCGGGGGTCATTTCCATAGTTCCGCTTTTGGCCAAAATGATATTGTTATTTCCTACTCCCGAATTTTTTACATAAATCAGAATATTTTGAATGGTTTTATTGTCTTTTAGTTTTTTACCAATTTTAATAGCATATCCATCAATGTCTTTAAAAAATACACCTTCTTTAATACTCAATGCAGGCCGTTTATTGCTCACATCGTATAGCAAAGCGCCCCAACTTAAATTAGCTTTTGGTATTAAAATATTGGAGGCATAAAACGCAAATCCAGCGATGACTAGTATTGTGGCATACATCGGAATGAAAATACGAAGTAGCGAAATACCTGCTGATTTTATCGATACCAATTCATAGTTTTCGCCAAGACTACCAAACGCCATAATAGAAGATAAAAGCACTGCAAGTGGCAATGCCATTGGAATAAGGTGAATGGCGGAGTATCCAATAAATTCTAAAATTACATACCATTCCAAGCCTTTACCAATTAGATCGCCAATGTATTTCCATAAAAATTGAAGCAGGAATAGAAATAAAGAAACAAAAAAAGTGGCTATAAAAGGACCTATAAAAGAACGAAGGACAAGAATATGGAGTTTCTTTATACCCATAATTGTTTGTTTTTTAATAATTGAAAATCGCCGTTTTCAATCTTAAATTCTTTCGAACAAATAAAGTCATATTCGGAGGGATTGTTAGAAGCTATAATAACCATTCGGTCTTTGGTGCACTCGCTTACCAATTTTTGATAAAGTTTAATATTTTCTTCATCCATATTGGAGCAGGGCTCATCCAAAAAAAGAACTTCAGCGGAAGTGAAAATGGCCAGAGTATTTTTAAACCGTTGTTTTATGCCCGATGACAATTGTTTAATTTGTTTTTTTCGATGGATGTCTAAATTTCCCAAACGAATTATTTCATCCGTGCGAATAGCGTTCCAAGTCGGTTTTTGGTTGAAATGAAACTCTATATGTTCTTCAATAGTCAGATGTTCAAACAAATCAATGTAAGGAGATGAAAATGTGAAATCAGGAGATTCCAGCTCTTGATCATTTTTTATCCAACTAAGTTTTCCTTTATCAAAATAAAGAAATCCGGCCATAATTTTGAGTAACGTACTTTTGCCGGAACCATTGGCTCCGAGTATGGCAATTTTTTCGAAAGGGTAAACCGTTAAGTTTAGAGATTTAAGAACCCATTGATTGCCAAATTTTTTGTAGAGATTTTGTATGTTTAATGAAATGCTCAACGTTTATTTGGACAAAAAGCCTTTCATTATACCTCGATCAGATTCTTTGATAAAGGTTAAAATTTCATCACGTTCTTTGGTAGCTGGCATTTCAGCTTCAATTTTCTTAATTGCAGCAGCATTATTAAATCCTCTTAAATATAGAATTCGATATATTTCCTGTATTTCAGCTATTTTTTCAGAAGCATAGCCTCTTCTTCTTAAACCAATAGAATTTACACCCTCATAAGATAAGGGTTCACGCGCTGCTTTTGAATAAGGTGGTACGTCTTTACGAACCAACGAACCTCCTGAAATCATAACATGATTGCCGATTTTTGCAAATTGATGAACAGCGGTAAGTCCTCCGAGTATTGCAAATTCACCTATTTCCACATGACCTGCCAACTGAACGGCATTGGCCAATATGCAATTATCGCCTATAATACAATCGTGCGCTATATGCACATAGGCCATCAATAAGCAGTTGTTGCCAATGATGGTTTTTCCACTGGCACTGGTTCCTCTATTGACGGTAACACATTCCCGTATAACGGTATTGTCTCCAATAATGGTAAGGCTTTGTTCTCCATCAAATTTCAGGTCTTGAGGAATAGCACTAATGACAGCGCCCGGAAAAATTTTAACATTTTTGCCAATCCTAGCCCCTTCCATAATGGTAACGTTGGAGGCAATCCAACTTCCTTCTCCTATTTCCACATTTCTATGGATGGTTACGAAGGGGTCTATCATTACGTTTTGAGCAAGTTTTGCTTCAGGGCTTACGTAAGCTAATGGTTGAATCATATTTTATATTAATTAAGCTCTGAATTTTCTGATTTATTTCTAATTACTTGAGCCATCATTTCGGCTTCGCAAACTATTTTATTGCCAACAAAAGCAGTACCTCGCATTAGGCACATACCGCGGCGGATAGGGGCTATCAATTCCATTTTTAAAATGAGGGTATCGCCAGGAACCACTTTGCCTTTAAATTTTGCAGAATCTATTTTTACAAAATACGTACTAAAATTTTCAGGATCCGGTTCTCTGCTTAGTATTAACACACCACCGGTTTGCGCCAAAGCCTCTATTTGTAATACCGCTGGAAACAAAGCCTCCCCAGGAAAATGACCTGGGAAAAAATATTGATCAGCACTTACGTTTTTAATAGCTACAACTTCGTTTTCTGATAATTTAATAACTTTATCAACCAATAAAAAAGGCCACCTGTGGGGTAAAAGTTTTTCAACCTCGGTATGAGTATATACGGGGGCTTTAGAGGGGTCATAAACCGGAATATCAATTTTAAATTTATTTTCCTTTTTTACCTTTTCTATCTGACGCTTAATCTTTTTTGCAAATTCTACATTGGCAGCGTGGCCGGGGCGAGCTGCCATTATTTGAGCTTTAATGGGGGTGCCAATCAAAGCCAAATCCCCTATCATATCTAATAACTTATGACGAGCGGGTTCATTCTGAAACCGCAATTCAACATTATTTAAAATACCTTCTTTTTTTACTTCTACTTTTGGTTTGTTAAATAATTTGGCCAAATTTTCTAGTTCAGAATCTTCCACCACTCTATCCACTATTACAATGGCATTATTTAAATCGCCACCTTTTATCAAGTCGTTTTTTATAAGCATTTCTAACTCGTGCAAAAAACAAAACGTTCTGCAACTTGCTATTTGCTCACTAAACTCTGATAAAGTAGTAATAGAAGCATGTTGACTTCCTAAAACAGGTGAATTGTAATCCACCATTACTGTCAGTCTGTAATCATTAAGCGGCATAGCCACCATTTCTACTTGGCTCTCAATATCTCGGTAACTTATATTTTCGGTAATTTCAAAATACTCACGTTCGGCTTTTTGAACCTCAATGCCAATGGAAACGAGTTGCTTCACAAATTCAACTGAACTTCCGTCCATTATTGGCATTTCAGGGCCATCAATTTGCAACAAAACGTTATCAATTTCCAAGCCGGCTAATGCGGCCAACACATGTTCAACCGTAGAAACTCTGCCACCATTTTGCTCAAGGGTTGTTCCTCTTGAAGTATCAACGACTAAATCACAATCGGCTTTGATTGTTGGTTGATTTGGTAAATCAATACGTTGAAAAACATAACCATGATTTTCGGCAGCTGGATGGAAAGTTAAATTTACTTTTTGACCGGTATGCAATCCCACACCCGACATGGTAAAGGCTTTTTTAATGGTAGTCTGAAATTTTTCCATTAGTTATAGTTCACTTATTTTTTTCTAATTTATTAATTTTATCAGCCATATCTGGCAATCTGCGATAAACGGCCATTACTTTAAAAGCATCTTTTAATGGCATGATTGGACTTCCAATCCATTGTTTATTTTCTTCTGTTACGGTTTTTGTTACTCCGCTTTGCGCCCCAATTTGAGTGCCATTGGCTACAGAGATATGGCCAACAAAACCTACTTGTCCGCCAATTACACATCCCTCTCCTAATTTTACTGAACCCGAAACTCCAGTAAGTGCTGCTACTACGGTGTTTTTTCCAATTTCTACATTATGAGCTATTTGAATTAAATTATCCAATTTTGCCCCTTGTCGTATTATCGTACTTCCCATAGTGGCGCGATCTATCGCACAATTGGCTCCTATTTCCACATCACTTTCAATTACAACATTACCAATCTGAGGTATTTTGATGTAACTCCCATCTTTTTGCATGGCAAATCCAAAGCCGTCAGAACCTATTACGGTGCCGCTATGAATAATACAATTATTGCCAATTTTGGTTTCGTTATAAATTTTTACACCGGCATAGATTACTGTATTGTCGCCAATAGTACTATTGTCGCCAATATAAGTTTGAGGATACACTTTTACGTTTTTGCCAAGGGTTACATTTTTGCCAATAACTGCAAATTCACCTATATATAAACCTTCAATAATTTCAATGTTGCCAGTGAAGTGGCATTTCTCTGAGATGCCTAATGGGTGAGTAACCGGATTGAAATACTTGCCAAGAACAATGCAAAATGAGGTATAAGGGTCTTTTACTTTAATAAAAGTGATATCCTTTCGCGGCGGTAAATTTTGGTCTTGTTTTACTAAAACAATACTGGCTTCAGTAGTTTCTAAAAATAGTTCGTATTTTGGATTTGCTAAAAAACTTATAGCATCTTTAAAGCCTGCATCAATTTTGCAAACTGAACTTATTATAATGGATGAATCGCCAACCAATTCACCGTCTAATTCTTGAGCTAATCTTTCGGCTGTGAGCATTTAAGGTAATGCTGCAAACTTACTTATTTTTTTAGATTTGATTGGATAAATTTAGATGAAACCAACCTGCTATTTTTAGTAAAACAAAATGGCTTTACTTAAGAATATAAATAATACTTGATTTTAATTATTCAGCATCATTGGCATAATAAGCATAAGCATGGCCTCCTCTTTCACTTTTTCGTTTGGTAAAATAATACCGGCACGGTTAGGAGTGCTCATTTCAAAACGTATTACATCGATATCAAGACTTCCCAAAAGTTCTAATAATAACTTTGAATTAAATCCGATTTCTATGTCTTCGCCTGTATAGTCGCAAGCAATTTTTTCAATGGCTTCATTGCTTAAGTCAAAATCTTCGGCTGAAATGCTCATTTCACTGCCTGCAAGTTTTAGGCGAATTTGATGCGTTGATTTGCTGGAATAAATAGAAATACGTTTAACTGAATTGTATAAATCTTCACGATTTATTACTAATACATTTGGGTTTTCTTGAGGAATTACGGCATTATAATCCGGATATTTTTCATCAATAAAACGACATACTAATTTGGTGTCACCAAAGGAGAAAAATGCATTGGAGCGATTAAAGTCAATTTGAACCGGTGCAGAAGCTCCAACTAAACTTGATTTCAATAAATTAAGTGCTTTCTTTGGTAATATAAAATTATGCTTCACACCTGGTTTCACATCGTTTCTTTCTACTTTAACTAAGCGGTTGGCGTCTGTGGCGACAAATGTTATTTTGTCTTCCTCCATTTCAATAAACACACCTGTTAGGTTAAGTCTAAGTTCATCATTTCCAGTTGCAAAAATGGTTTTGGCAATGCAATTTTGCAAAGTTTCTGAGGCCATCGTAAAAGATGTCTCCGACTCGGTATCAGGTAATTTTGGAAAATCTTTTCCAGGTTGGCCTGCTAGTTTATAGTTACCAAATTCTGACTGAATTTGAACTTGGAACGTTTTTTCATCTATGGTAAAAGTAACCGGTTGATTAGGTAATGATCTTAAGGTTTCAATTGTTAATCGTGAAGGTACTGCCACTGAAATAGAACCATCCGACTCAATATTCATATTAGTAGTCATGCTGGTTTCCAAATCTGTACTTGTAATACTAAGATTATTTTTAACTACCGTAAAAAGAAAATTTTCAATAATTGGAAGGGTAGGTTTACTAACAAGTGTTCCACTTATTTTTTGTAAATGTTCAACTAATGAAGTTGTATTGGCAATAAATTTCATAATAATTAATTTTTATTTTTTTAAGTTTAAATAATTATGCACTGATAATTCTCAATTCGTTGAAAAAAAGCATAGGCATTTAATAGTGGGCAAAAATACATAAACTCAATGTATAGATTTCAATAAATAATGTGGAGAATTTAAAATAATCCCGTAAGATATTTTTTTAATACATTTAGTTAATTGCTATAAAATTAAATCAATAGCGGCAAGTGGTCATATTCTTTTATAATTTTAGATTTTAGTGGAAATGTTATTTAACTAAATATTTGCGTTTTTATTATATCCATTTATATTTGTTGACTTAACTTTTAAAATGAAAAGCTCAATTCAATGCCTCTGTTTACTAGTATTTTTGTGAAATTGGAGATGTGGTGCGCTAATAAAAATTTAAATTAATAATGGAAAGAGTAAAAATCGGTATAGTTGAGGATGATGAAATAATATCTCGAAATATACGAATCATACTTAATAATCTTGGATATGATTCAACCCTGCCTGCAACGAATTATAGGGACGCTATCGAGATGATAACGAATGAAAAGCCTGACCTAATAATGTTAGATATACAACTTGACGGAGAGCAAGATGGTATTCATTTGGCTGAAAAAATTAATAATGACTTCGAAATTCCTTTTATATTTCTCACTTCTAGTGCTGATAAAAAGACAATTGAAAGGGCCAAAAAAGTTTCCCCACCAGCCTATTTAATAAAACCATTTAATAAAGAAGATTTATATAGTGCCATTGAAATTTGTTTGTATAATTTTTCTAAAGAAACAAATCCAATGGAATTAACGGATAGTTATAAAAGTAATGATTCCGTTTTTATCAAGGATGGTTATTACTTTCATAAAATTAAAACACAAGATATTTATTATTTAGAAAGTGATCATGTATATGTAAATGTATATACCTCTCTAAAAAAAATATGTGTTAGGGCTTCTTTAAATGAATATATCGGAAATTTTGATAAAAATATTTTCTTTAGACCGCACAGAAGTTACGCGGTAAATCTTGATCACATTGAGACAATAAATTCAGAATTTATTATAATCAAAGGGGATAAAATTCCTATTACAAAACAAAAAAGGGATGAATTACTTGGTATTTTAAATATCGGGTAATTTCGAAAATAACATAATTCGCCATTTCAGAACATTTTAGCAGAAATTATTTGATTGGCGTCTAATATTGCAACGGTTTAATATAGTAATTAAATAAACCAATAAATACGCCTTAATTATGGTCCACAGTGTAAACTGTGGTTTATAATATTTTATAGTTAGTAGAATTAACAGGTCTGGGTGGGAATCCGGGCCTGTTTCATTTTATAAGGGTTATTTTTGCAAAAAAAAAAGAATGAACAACCTTTTTAAAAAAGGAGATACCAAAGAATATTTTGGAATGGTTACGGATAGTGACATAGCAACATTTGATTCAATAAATGTCCATCCGGTTTTGTCTACTTTTGCCTTAGGACGCGATGCGGAATGGGTATGTCGACTTTTTGTAATTGATATGAAAGAACTGGATGAAGAAGGGATTGGAACTTATTTGGAAATATACCATAAAGGCCCTGCCTTTATTGGTGAAACAATTCATTATACCGGTAATTTTGAAGAACTCAATGGGAATAATGTAATTTGTAGTTTTAAAGCAAATGTTGGACAGAGGCTTATTGCAACCGGACGGACAGGGCAAAAAATACTGAAAAAAGAAAAAATAAATCATTTATTTAATAGCATTCGTGGCGAAGGACACTAAATTTAAACCAGTTGTAATCAAAAATAAAAAAGCAGCATTCGAGTATCACTTGGAGGCTAAATTTATTGCGGGTATTATTCTCAAAGGAACTGAAGTTAAATCCATCCGGGCCGGTCATGTGAATATTAGCGATGCTTATTGTATATTAGATAGTGGCAAGGTTATTATTAAAAATATGCATATTTCTGAATTTAAAAATGCAGGCCACACTCAACATATACCGCTTAATGACAGGATACTATTATTAAGTAAACATGAAATTAAAAAAATTACGGATAAACTAAAAGATAAAGGGTATACCCTAATTCCCGTAGAGTTGTTTTTCTCTGAAAGTGGTTTTGCTAAAATCCAAATTGCCTTAGCCAAAGGAAAAAAGACCTTTGATAAGCGTGAAGATTTGAAATCAAAGGACATCAAACGTGAATTGGAGCGATTTGAATAAAGTCTTATTGGTTGTTAATACAAATGGTTCAAAAAGTTTATTCATTTTTTTCTCAGTTATTTCAGAATTTTTATAAATTTGTTACTTAGTCAATTAAACGTTTATATGTATAAAAAAATACTTTTTGCCTCCTTCATTTTTTTACAATCACTCACAGTTTTAGCTCAAAAACCCGGTTCCTTAACCGCACTTGAATTTGATGGAACAGATGATTATGTGCTAGTTCCCGACTATACGGCCTTAAATCCTACAGCTAAAATAACTGTAGAAGCTTGGATAAAAGCAGATGCTTTTGCCACTACCAATTTTGGCAACAGTATATTTTGTAAACATGGTTGGGGAAGTGGCAATAAAGGTTACGTTTTAAGATGTGGAGATGGTAGGATAAACTTTAATATTTCCAACTCTTCTGGAGCATGGGTTGAAGCTGTTACACCTTCTATATTAAAAACCGGAGTATGGTATCATGTGGCGGGTACATTTAATGGTGATACATTGGCGGTATACATTAATGGGAATTTAGAAGCTTTTACACTTTATTCAGGAGCAATAAGCCCATCTACAGGATTGTCTCCAAAAATTGGGGATTTATCCTATACAACCGGTGGTAGTCGACTTTTTAAAGGGCAAATAGATGAAGTGAGGGTTTGGAACAATGCCATATCTAAAGCCACAATTCGCGATTGGATGTGCCGGAAAGTTTCAAAAAATCATCCTAATTATAGTAATCTGGTAGGATATTATAAATTAGACGAAGGCACAGGAATAGATGCAAAAGATAATTCCTCTAACAGTAATACAGCAACATTGACTAATGGACCAAGATGGGTGAATTCGGGCGCTGCTATAGGTGATACAAGTGCATATATATATTCTGGTAATTCTTTTTCGTTGCCTACCAAATTTGGCGATGTATTTACTGTGAAAAATATTAATGGAGCTCCCGTTACTGTTCACGCTTATCTAACCTATGATACAACCGTTCAAGCGGCAGCTAAAACAGTATCAAGTTCTATTGATTCCACACATTTCTTTGGGGTATATTATTCTGATAATTCTGCAGTAAACTTTGATATTAATTACAATATTAAAAACCTAAATTCACTTGTGGGGGCTAAAAAATGTGGGGTAGACATGTTGGTGAAAACTATCGGAAATACAGGGACATGGAATAGTACTCCTTCAAAACTATATGATAGTGGTGATAGCCTCGTTTTGAAAAAACAAACTAAAAATGAATTTGTAATGGCCTTATATAAAACGGATAGTGCCAAATTAATCACTACAAATTTCGGAAAACAATGGTTTTGTCTTGGTGATAGTGTCCTACTATCTGCCTCGGGAAATGATTCGTTCAATTATGTTTGGTATAAAAATGGAGGATTAATAAATGGCAAAACTAAGAAAACACTTTGGGCCAGCACCACTGGAAATTATAAAGTAAAATTGACACGAAGAGGTACTTCATGCAGTTTTACAAGCACCAATATGGTAATAACCAGCAGAAACACAACGGTTACATGGAGTTACAGCATTAATGCCTGTGAAAATAGTGATAGTATAAAGTTGACCCCAGGAACCCCTACCGGTGGCTATTTTAGCGGTAAATGGGTCACTTCAAATGGCTACTTCCACCCAAAACTTGCGGGGGCCGGGGTAAGAACTATTTTTTATAACTATGTGGATACGAATAATTGTATAAACAGAGCCTCAACGGATGCCACGCTTTTAGATACTACTAAGCTGATATTTACACCTCCTAATTCTGTGTGTACTAATTCGCTGCCATTTAATTTAGCGTCTGTAACACCAACTGGGGGTAATTACCAAGGAAAAGGAGTTAAGACAAATGTATTTACCCCTTTAACAGCAGGAGTGGGAACACATGCTATTACCTATATTTATATAAAAACCAACAGTTGTAAAAGCAAAGCAGTATTTAATATTAGTATCAATAAACCCGATAGTATGTCGGTAAAAATTAAAGATAAAGCATGTGTTTATGAGGATCCTATAGCCGTGCATCTTTATCCTACAGGTGGAGTGCTTAAGGGAAGTGCAGTTATTGGTACCACCTTTTATCCGCTTTTTGCAGCCAAAGGATGGAATTTTATTTTTTATACCATAACAGATTCTCATCAGTGTAATGTGAAAGATTCGGCCTTTATATATATATCAGAAGCGCCCGTGGCTAAGTTGGCCAATTTTTCAAGTGTATGCGATAATGACTTTAACTTTAATTTAACAGGAGGCCAGCCCACTGATAGCGGAATGTATTGGGTTGATAATATACAAAGTATTGATTTTAGCCCGGCCTCTAAGGGTAAAGGTGTATTTAAAATAGATTATAAAGTGGTTAATTATTTTGGCTGTCGCGATTCGGCGAGCCGTTATTTACGGGTAAATGCTTCACCTGAAAAGCCACAAATTACTGTTTTGAAAAATACCCTTACCTCTAGCTCATCTGCAGGCAATCAATGGTTGGATAAAAATGGATCCATTGCAGGAGCCAATCAACAAGACTATTCACCATTGAAAAATGGTTATTATTTTGTTAAGGTTACCAACGATTCTAATTGTAGCACAAAATCTGATTCAGTTCAGTTTGCTAAAGTTGGAGTAAATTCCATTCATAAATCCAACGTGATTATTTCGCCAAATCCTTCAAATAATGGAATTTTTAAAATAAGCGGATTACCTGCCAACGCTGAAATAAAGGTAATGGATATGATTGGAAAAGAACTCATTTATTTGTTTAAACACGATTTAAATAGTGTAATTGACCTGAGTTCTTTTGGTGCCGGCTCTTTTTTAATTAGTCTTAAAAGTGATGAGCAATGGTATAATTACCGGGTGGTAATATTGTAATTTTAGATTTCTCGTACCTCGAAATGACAAACTTTAGAAGATTGTCATGGGAATAGAAGTAGGCATCACCTAAATTTATTTTATTGCTTAAAGGTCCAAGCAACAATTCTACTGATTTTATTTCCTTGGCCCATTTCAAGAGTCTTTACTTCTGTGACTTCCACTTTTTTAAGATCAAAATATACCTGTTTAAGATTAGATTCTTTGGATACTAAGGTGGAAAACCAAATACACGATTCGGCAAATTGCTTACTTTCCTTAATCATTTTTCCAATAAATACAGCTTCGCCACCCTCACACCATAATTCACTGTTTTGACCACCGAAGTTAAGCACGGGAGTTTTTATTTTCTTTTGATTTAAATTTCTAAGTTTTCGAAGCGTACCTGATTGAGCTTCGGCCAATGAGGCGTGAAACGGAGGATTGCAAATGGTTAAATCAAACTGCTCCCCAGTTTGAATAATACCTTCAAAAAAATGTTTTGGATTATTTTGTAATCGTATTTCAATTGTTCCTTTTAATTCAGGATTTAATTCTATCAATGAATTAGCTGAATCTACTGAAATTGTATCGATATCAGAACCAATAAAATGCCAACCATATTCTTTAACTCCAATAATAGGATAGATGCAATTGGCCCCTACTCCAATATCTAAAACTTTGATGGCTGAACCCGTTAAGGTATTTCCACGATTACTTTTGCCCAATAAATCGGCAATATGATGTATATAATCAGCCCTTCCCGGAATTGGTGGGCATAAATATCCTACAGGAATATCCCAATGATTTACGCCATAGTAATTTTTCAATAGCGCTTTGTTAAGCATTTTTACAGCCTCTGGGTTGAAAAAATCAATGGATGCATCGTTGTATTTATTCACAGATACATACTGCGCCAAATCAGGACTGACCTCACATAATAGACCAAAATCATACCTCTTGCGGTGTTTGTTGCGAGGGTGTAATTCGGTTTTTATCAGTGGATGTTCTTTTTTGAAGGCCGGCATTGATGAGATGGATGAACTTTTTGAATCTTGGCTTTTTTTAAGGCCAGGTAGTTGCCTACGGTTCGTTTTTATTCGTTAATGCTATTAACCACCCTTACAGGAGTAATTTCAATTTTCATATATGGGTAATATGGTAAAGTTGAAAGTTTGGAATGCACATCTTCAAAATCAGTCGCCATCATTACAATGTAAATTCCTGACATATCGAGTTTAATGAAGTTATTTACAATAGACCCATTTAGTTCTAATTCTTTAACTGCCTCCTGTTCACTAGGGAGAAGTTTCATTCTTGTTTCGTTGTCCAATCCTTCTAATAGGATATTAAGCATGAATTTTTTCATTTTTAAGTTTTTTAATAAAGTTTTTAATAAAGTTTTTTTTTAAATTATAATCACCCTAACATTAGACATTACTTATTTAACTTTAAGACTAAACGGTATAGTCTTCTTCTATGTTTTTTTTAATGAATATGTATAATAATTATAGTGCTTTTAACCCTTGCAAGTAACACAATAAAAAAGTTGTAAAAAAACGATAATCCTTTATTTTTGGAATTTTATTAGCACTATGGATACGGATTTGGAAATATTTAATATTACTAAAAAATTGAGTTTTGAAACCAAACTGGGCCATGAACTTGCCATTATTGATTATCGCTGGAAAAAGGCGAAGTAGTATTAATGGACACCTTTGTTCCTTCTAAAGGGCAGGGGAAAGGTGTAGCGGCTAAAATGGCTAAACATGCTCTGTATTATGTTAAAGATAATAATTTGAAGGCGATGCTTTTCTGCCCGTATATGATTGGAAATGTGGAAAGCAATGCAGTAAATAAGATGTTTATTCGATAGAAAATTATTGTTTTTTTTCCTTAGCCAATATCACTTTAAACTCTTTCATAAACTTTATTCCACGAGGCACATAGTAAAGGTTGTGGGTTCGAGGAGGACCAAGCTTTGGATAAGGCTTTCCGGTATTGTGCAAATGAAAGGCATCCTTATATTTATTTTTGTCAAGATATTTACCATAAGCATTTTTTATCCATTGGGCGCCGTGGTAAACCGCATTATCGCCTCGCATATCTTTTAGCTTGATACCGAGGTAAAAGCATTGATAACCCATTAATTGAAACGGCCCCCATGATGAAGCTAAATTTTTTAAAGCATCATCATTGCTATTGGCAATATCATTTGTCGTTATACCTTCAAAATTGGGAAGTTCACCATCCCTAACTTGTTGTAATTTAAGGAAAATATGTGGTTCAAACCGGCTAGGAACTTCTTTTGCTCCGCTGCACTCTAATGCAATTAAGGCTAGCAAATATTCAGGTGATAATTGCAATTCATCACTTACTTTTTTAACATCATCGCTATAGTTCAACCAAGTGCGCTCTGCGGCAGTGAGACTAGCATCGCTATGGTTATAAAGGAATTTGTTATACTGTCTTTGGGCAAAAAAAACGAAAGCCATGAAGGTAATAACCGCAAGCATCCATCTTAATAAATTATTATTTTTTCGCGTTACCAATTATACTAAAAGTCGTCTTAGGATTTTACCAACATTACTTTTAGGTAATTCATCTCTAAACTGAATGTGTTTAGGGACTTTGTAGGGGGTAAGTTTTTCTTTGCAAAATTCACGAATATCTTCCTCAGTTAAGTTTGGGTCTTTTTTTACAATAAAGGCACTCACGGCCTCAGTAGTTTTAGCATCTGGAACTCCTCTCACACCCACTTCCAATACACCGGGATGTTCGGCTATTATTTTTTCAATTTCATTTGGAAAAACATTAAAGCCCGAAACAACAACCATTTCTTTTTTTCGATCAATAATTCGAGTGAAACCATCTTTGTCCATCACGCCAATATCACCAGTTAAAAAATATTCACCGTTAAAAACTTTTGCAGTTTCATCGGGGCGTTGCCAATAACCGGGCATTACCTGAGGGCCTTTAATTGCTATTTCACCAGGTTCACCAAATGGAACTTCGTGACCATTATCATCAAAAAACTTAAAAACAGTGGAGGAGAGAGGAAGCCCAATGGTGCCAATTCGGTGAGTACCGTCTATTGGATTAACGCTTGCACCTGGCGATGTTTCTGAAAGGCCATAGGCTTCAATTATTGGTTTTCCGGTGATCTCTTCCCATCTTTTTGCAACTACATCTTGCAATGCCATGCCACCAGCTAAGGCAAGTTTTAACCCGCTAAAATCAACGGTCTTAAAATCAGGATGGTTCATCATTAAGTTATAAAGCGTATTTACCCCGGTAATAAATGAAAATTTCTCGTTTTTCAATTCTTTCAGGAATGCTTTCATATCTCGAGGGTTGGTTATTAATTTGTTTTTAGCACCCAAATGAATGCTTAAAATACAATTAGCGGTAAGTGAGAAGATATGATACATTGGCAAGGCGGTAATTACAACCTCTTTTCCCAAAGTAAATAACGATCCTACCCAAGCATCTACCTGAGCCATATTCGCACATATATTTCCATGTGTAAGAGTTACACCTTTAGGCACACCTGTAGTTCCTCCCGTATATTGCAAAAAGGCAACATCTGAAAGTTTATAATTCATACCACCTGGTTTGTTGTGATTTTGTATAGTTTTATAAAATGGAATGGATTTGGGTAAAGAATAGGAGGGAACCATTTTCTTAATTTTTCGAATCACAAAATTTGTAATTGCTCCTTTTATGGTTCCCAGCATATCGCCTATGCTAGCTATGATTACTGTCTCAATTGGAGTTTCATCAAGTATCTTTTGGAGATTTAAAGCAAAGTTTTCGAGAATTAATAAAGCTTTTACATCTAAATCTTTAAACTGATGCTTCATTTCATCAGGCGTATAGAGTGGGTTTACATTAACCACAATCATCCCAGCTTTTAAGATACCAAAGACTGCAACGGGAAACTGAATAATATTTGGCAATTGAATAGCCACTCTGTCGCCTTGTTTTAGATTGGTTTTATTTTGAAGCCACCATGCAAAGGCATCTGAATAATCATTCAGTTCCTTATAGGAAATAGATTTACCCATATTTTCGATGGCAGGTAAAGTGCTATATTTTATTACGGCTCTTTCTAAAATATCAATTAAGGATGAATATTTGCTTTCATCGATGGTTTGAGATACAAATTTGGGGTAGCTTTTAAGCCAGGGATATTCTAATTCCATTGTTATTATTTGTTATAATAAAGTTTATCCAAACCAAACCTATTTTAATCACAATCACAAATTAATAATTCAAAAACCTTAAAATTGCAATTATTAATACGCTTTAAAAAAAATAATTGATGAAATACTACTATTGGACTTCTATTTTAACCATTGGATTAACGTTATCAGCATGCAATAATTCAATTAAAACAAATGAACCCTCCTCTGAAAATATTGTGATAGATACAACAGAAGTTGTAAAGCAATACACACCGGTGGATAAACCCAAAGGAATGGTTTTATCTCAACAGGATATAGTAATGAACGATGCGGTGCTTATTTCCAATGATTTTTATAATAATCTAAAAAACCAGAATTATACGGCGGCCAATAATTCTATGCATAGAGATGCACTTAGTGTTACTTCTGTAACTCAATGGACTGAAATTTATAAGAAAGCACAAGCTAATAAAGGTCGATTGGGATTTGTAAAAATGTATGATTATGGTGTAAAGTGTGGTTTAGAGTCAGTTAATGGAAAAGGTGATTATGCCGAACTTATTTTTGACGCACAATATAAAGACGGAAATATGCGTGAAAAACTCACTTTTTTTAGAAAAGACAGTACTGAAAGTCTTAAAATTTTAGCTTACCAGTATGATGAAATAGTTTCTAATATTTTTGTTACCAATATATTCAGGTAAAAAGAAGCGTTTACAATTTTTGAAACTCAAATTTGGGATACCCTTTTACTCCCAAATCATTATAAAAATCGAGGAAGTGAAGTTTGTAATAAAATCCATCTGAAACCTTCAAAATGTAATTTATTTTAGAATTTACACTGTAAGAGTTTGTATTGAAATTAAAAGATTTCCAATCATAACCAATTCCATCTCTTATAGTTAAAAAATTATAGGTCGTAAGGTTATTAGGTGTAATATCAGAATATAGATTTTTAGTATCTAAAGCTACGTTGATTCTTTCTGTATTTACCAAAACCCCTAAAAGTTGATAGTTTTGAGTTATCTTGAAATCATTGGAATACACTAGTTTTACATATTGTGTAAACCATAAATCCCACATGTTTTTAGGGGGTTCAATATCAGCAGGTTTATCCTTAATAAAAGAATAGTAATTAAAGTTGAACAATTCATCTTTAGCAATTACTCTAGTTTTGGGTGTGTTTTCATTCAATTTACACCAGGTTATTTTAAGGCTTTTATCCGTTTGCAACTCAGGCATACATTTAATAAACCCAATTGGCATCCCAAAGTCGTCACTACCTAAATTGATAATAAAAATTTCGGCTGGCTTAAGCCACCATTGCCCCATAGCCAAACTATCAAGGTTGAAATCGGGCTGTCCCCATAAAAATTTAAAACCTATAGTATCAGTAACTTCGTTAAAATTTATTTTTCCAGTGGCTGCTGCATAAACTCCACGTCCGTTATTTAATAATATAATATGTCGATTGGGTTGGCAATCAAACGCGATATCCCAATCTATACGTTTAACGGTTTTAATAACTTTGTTAGAATCTAGATTAAAAAAAATATGGTCGTTATAGGTATTTCCCATACTTACCGAATTGGTTATAACGCTGCCGCGGTCAAATGGTTTTATTGGTTTTTCAGTGCGTTCACAGCCATAAATAATAATCAGAAGGAAAAAGGAATAGAGGAGCGCTGATGACGAAGGTCTTTTAATGTTAAATATAGGATTAGTGCGTTTCAACGTATTATTTTTTTATAAAGTTATAGTCTAATTTTAGGAAATACAAGCGTCCCATTCCTAGCTGCATGGAATTTCCATTGCCACTGTGCACTCCGCCTGTATTTCCATTGGCGGTCAGAGATGTTACATTTAAAATATTTTTTACCCCAATACCTAAAATCCATTTTTGATTTAAAAAAGGTTTTGAGAGGGTTAAATCGGCCCAAGTGTAACCCGACATAGTTGATTTTATAGGCGCACCTAATTCATTTGTAATGAAATTGACCGCTCTGCTATTCAGCTTTATAAATAATGAAGCATTAATTCCTGTTTTTTTATTAAGGTACGATGTGTTATTTGTTATTTCATAAGAACTGAAAGGGTTCAATAATCCTTTTGAGGCCGAGGAGATAATAGTATTAGATATTCCGAAATTTCCAGAAAAATCCTTCATTTTAAATCCTAAATTACCATTAGTAGTTAAGGCTTTAAAAATATCAAGATTACTATATGTATAGGCGGATCCTTTTATATTGGCCAATACAATCCTATCTGTAATTGAATTATAAAAAAAAGATAATTCAGGCTGAAGCCAATTTGTTTTTTTTATAATTTTTTTAACTACAGATAGCTGATAATTGTGTGATTGCTCTGGTTTTAAGTTAGGGTTTCCAGTGATATTATGGTTTACATCAACAAAAAATAAATACAATTCCTTTAGGTCGGGGGCTCTGTATCCGCGGGCATACGAAGTTCGGAAGGTTAAACTTTTTTGAGCTGCCCATTTGATATTTAAACTTGGTAACGGGATGGTTTTATAGGAGGTATTGTATGAATATCGAATTCCTGGCTTTATTTGCCATTTAATGGTTGGTGAATATTCTGTGCTTAAAAAGGAGGCATAATCACTGATGGTTATCTCATTGTTTTTTAGTTTTTTCCCTATCCCGGTTTCACTGTTTATGTCATAGCCAATTTGATAATTCAATCGTGCATTCATCAAGGATTTAGTATAAGTTCCTCTTAAAACGATAGCCGTAAATTTTGATGTATCCTGTTCATTGGATTCTGGAACCAAATTTTTGTCTAAGGTAACCCTATTGAAAAGGTATCTGGTTTTAGTGCGGTTATAAACGTTGTAAGCAACGATAAGATTTAAATACCGATTATGAGGTAATTTTGAGGTTGCGGTTACTGAATTATCCCATCTTCGGGTTTTATAATATTCATCAAATGCAGTTTCCATATAAGGGGCTCGAGGAGTGCCTTTATTTATTAGATTTTCATTGAAAAATTCTGATTTCATATTTAAATCAAACAAGCCAATTTTTCGTAAATATTGCACTCGTCCAAAGTATTGTTCTTTTGGTTTCCATTCCTGAAACCTTACATAATCCTTCGATGACCATCCATCAAAATAATTTCGTCCGGCTGAAATATGGTAAACGCCATTGCTTTTTCTCAACCCAATATTTACCATATTATTATATCGGCCAACGGTTTCATTGTAGGTAGTGGCAGTTATTGTTACTTTATTGAGTTGTTTCTTTTTGGTTATAATATTTATAGCTCCGGCCAACGCATTTGTTCCATAGGCAACGGATAAGGGGCCTTCAATTATTTCAATGCGTTCTATATCGTTGAGGTTTATTTGGCTTAGGTCAATATTTCCATTTACTCGGCCAATAATTGGAACTCCATCAATTAATATTTTTACATTTTGACCCGAAATTCCCATCAAGGTCATGTTACTTCCGAGTAAATTATCCTGAGCCAGTTTTACATTGAGTTGGTTGCTCAATAAATCATTTAGATTATTAGCGGCCATACTTTTTATCTTTCGTTCATCAATCACAATTACTTTGTTTATTGATTTTTCAGGACTAGTGGCGGCATATTGATCGGTAACCACAGCTTCGGGTAAATATTTTAGATCTACTTTTAGTTTAATGGTATAATTACCATCTTTAACTATGGTATCTTTCCTTATTTCAAAACCCAAATAAGTTATTAATAAAGCTATTTTACTGCCTTGGCTATAGATGATTATTTCGCCTTGTTCATTGGTTACGGAGTGTAATATTTGTCCCGTATTGATTACTGTCCATTTAATGGGTGCATACGTCAAAAGACTATTATCTTCTTCATTGATAAGTTTTATTTTTATTTGAGCTATCGACGAAAAGCTAAATAAAAAGAAAGCCAATACCATTCCTGTTTTGAAAAAAGAAAATGGCATTGGCTTAGTTTTAATTGAATATTTAAACATTAAGGGCTGCAAAAATAAGCTGCAGAATATGTTGATAATGCTGATTTTTGTCATAATCCAATATGATTTTATTACATATTGAATTCATTAACATCAATTATTAAAACGTCGATTTTGTGAACTTTAAATTTTGAATTCCCTTGTTCGTCATCAATTGAATAAAGTATATTCCAGATTGTAAAGCAGAAATATCAACGGAGGTTTCTGTTCCAGTCTCTATTGTTTGACCAGAAATATTTGAAATTTTATAATTAACCAATGAATTATTGGGAGATAATTTTAAGTTTAAAATTCCGTTCGACGGATTTGGATAAACTGTATTTGCAGTAAGTTCCGGAGATTTTGAGCTTGCGGATATTGCTTTTTTATTGAAAAAATATGTTCCACTAGCACCACCTTTATAACCAGTAAAAACTAATTTCCAGTAAGCATCAGCTGTTTTTACAAAATAAACAAGGTTATTCGTAATTACATACTGGTTCAATGATTGGTTATAGGTTTTCCAATCATAACCAATTACACTATTTGAGTCAGAAAAACGATACGGACTGAAATCAGTAATATTAACGGAAACATTTCTGGCTTCGGCTGACAAATTTCCTTTATTGGTCCAAACACCAGCAACATTATAAGGCGTAGGGATAAAATCGGTATATTTTGTAAAAACAATATCCCAATCCGCACCGACGGGTTCGCGATCTAGGCTTGTTTCAAGTGAAAAGGAATAATAACCAAAGTTTTTACCTTTATAATTGGCCTTATCTACCGAACCGATTTTTTCGTTGGTTCCATCAATATTTGAATATTTGAAATTATAAACCCCTGCACTTAGGCTAAGAATGGTTAATTTTTTAAAATCCCCAGTTGCCAATTTTATAAGGAAAATGCTGTCTCCTGCTACAATATGGGTGCTAGGGTCATAAGTTCCCCAACCCAAATCATAAGGATCTCCATTATTATTATTATGTAAATTAAATGCACCCAAACTCCATTTTTGGGGACTGTTGTACATTTTTTTCCAAGTATTATGGTTAGTCGAATCAAAGTTGGTCCATTTAGCGTATGAATAAGGGGATTGCCAAACCAAAATGCCTTTGGCATGGTTTGCTATAATACTTGCAGTAAATCCCGTAATTTCAAATGCCATATCCCAGTCAGCATTTGGTCTTGTTTTAACAAAACCATTGGCAAAACTATAATAAACATCGTTAACATTGGAAGCTCCAGTGCTAACTGAATCAGAGGTTTGAGATTGTGCTGTGAAGACGGCACATAAAAGTAATAATGAGATGAAGTTTTTTAACATTTTTTTAAGTTAATTTAAGAATTAATGCGGCAAAGTTGTTTTAACTTTTTTAGAATATTGGTTTAAGTCGATAAATGAAGAATTATTTAGGTTAAGTTTATTATTAAAAAATTATTTGACAATTTAGTTTTATATTTTTTTAATGGTCTGATGGCAGGCTCTTTTAAGGCATTGCCTTCAAAGTCAAATATGCTTCCATGAGAGGTGCAAAAGATATTTTTATTACTCATCGTAAGTGGTTGGTCTTCATGGCTGCAACGCAGTTCTAAAGTTTTGTATTCAGTTTCTGTATTTTTTATAACTAAAAAGTCAAAGTTGTAAGTGTTAATACGTAGCAGTAACATATTTGATTTACCAAATTTGTCAATTGGAACTTTACATTGTTTTGTCGCTAAATCGGGTTTAACCTTGGCGGAGGGCAAACTGGCACAACTTTCCAAAACCATGGCAGTAATTCCCGGCAATGCTAACATAGCACACGCTGTACATGAGGATTTGATAAATTGCGACCGTTTCATAACTGGTTTTTAGTAAATGCCATACGCAGTACCCATTTTTTAAATAGCGTTTGATTTGAAATTTTCTAACGTGTATTTCATTTTTTTGAATTAAAAACTATAAGCCAATCCAATATTTATATAATGATTTGTTTTGTGAAATGGACGGTAAGGGTTAGTTGGGTTTGTAGAGTGCAAAGTTGAATTATAGTTTCCTGTTTTTTGCCATACATAATCTGCTTTTATGGCGATTCCATTGGCAGGCACAAAGGTAATCCCCGAAACTGAAATAAGTTTACTTTGAAAATTATCTTTTATCGCATTGTCTGGAATTTTATAGTTTAAATCTAGGGTTTCTATACGTGAAAAAATAGTTAAAACCTTTTTGTTGTTATTATTTAACATTTGAAGTAAGTGAAGACCCGCCTCAAAATATCCACCATAAATTATTTGTGACATATTAGAATGATACGCATTATTAATTTTCTTGGCATTTGGAATATTTATTACAGCAATTAGGGCTTTAAATTCAAATAAATTATTTGAAAAACGAAGATTAGCTTCGTTTAAATGTATTGGTGTTCCAAACATTCCATTATTAAGTTTTAAACTATCGGAAGCTATTTTATCTAATCCTGCACTTCCTCCAAAATAAGTTGAATACTGTAATCTGAAATGCCCGATATAGTATAGTAAAGCTGCGCTAACAGCTATATTTGATGCTGGAGCCATGCTGCCCTCCATTCTTCCTTCACGTATACCATTTCCAAATTCAAAATTTTGACTATTCAATCCATTAAATATGGAGGCGGAGTAATTTAAACCTCTAATATTTATAGAGCTTCCATAATAGGAAATTCCTATTTCACGCCAGGTTGAAGGAATTACCAATCGTTCCACTGTAGGGCGGTCATTTCCATTAAAGGTAGTTGGTAGATGGTTTTCATTAATTAATCCAATGCGCGGAATAAATAAGCCAGCAGTCACATAATTGGAAGGGTTTATATTGAATTTTAAAAATAATTGTTCCATTGAAATTTCACCTTTACCACCTCCAGTTACTTTAGCGTTTTCAATTTCCATTTCAGAAAAGAAATAAATGGTATTTGAAAATTTATGACCAAAAAATAAAACGTTTCGGGTTAGGTTAGCAGTTCCTGTTTTTGAGCGTAAATCGTAATTTACCTTGGCCTCCCCATAGCCTGAAAGCGCTGAATAGTTATTGGTTCGTCCTGTTAATCCAGCACTCAATGAATCTTCTTTTGTAAGTATTTGAGCTGACGAATAACTTACACTTAAACAAAGGATAAAGGTTATTAATGAATTTTTTAAAAGCTGTATCATAAAATCGAGTGCAAAACTACTGTTATTTAGATTAATTCCAAATAAGGGTTTGGGGGTTTTATAAAAACTGATAAAAATCATTTTTGATGATAAGTTACTGCAAATGGTATTCATCAATAATTGTAATTTTGTATCATTATTATGGAAAAAGTAGAATGTTTAATTATAGGTTCTGGACCTGCCGGTTACACTGCTGCGATATATGCTGCTCGTGCTGATATGAAACCTGTATTGTATGAGGGCTTACAACCTGGAGGTCAATTAACAATAACCACTGAAGTTGAGAATTATCCGGGTTATCCTGATGGAATACAAGGGCCTGAGATGATGGATTTATTTAAAAAACAAGCTGAACGCTTAGGTACAGATATCCGTTATGGACTGGCTACTTCCGTTGATTTTTCAAGCTATCCACACAAAGTTACTATTGATGAAACGCATGTAATTGAAGCCGAAACAGTAATTATTGCTACAGGCGCATCTGCCAAATGGTTGGGTTTGCCTTCTGAGCAAAGGTTAAATGGTTCAGGAGTTTCGGCATGTGCTGTATGTGATGGGTTTTTTTATAAGGGAAAAGATGTGGCAATTGTGGGAGCGGGGGATACCGCGGCAGAAGAAGCTAGTTATCTTTCAAAAATATGTTCCAAAGTATATATGTTGGTGCGTAAGGAGGCAATGAGGGCTTCCAAAGCAATGATTCATAGAGTTGAAAATACCCCCAATATAGAAATCTTATATAATACGGAAACCGATGAAGTTTTAGGAGAATTTGGTGTTGATGCCGTAAGAGTAAGGGACAGTAAAAGCAATGTAACTCGTGAAATTGCTATTTCAGGATTTTTTGTAGCCATAGGCCATACGCCTAATACCTCAATTTTTAAAGATTTTATAACTTTAGATGAACAAGGTTATATTATAACTCAACCCGATAGCAGTAAAACAAATATTAAAGGGGTTTTTGCTTGCGGCGATGCTCAGGATAAAATTTATCGTCAAGCCATTACCGCTGCCGGCAGCGGGTGTATGGCGGCTTTGGATGCAGAACGATTTTTAGCCACCTATAAGGCTGAAACATTATAATATAAAAAAAGCCTGATACATTTATGTATTAGGCTTTTTTATAAATTAATATTTAGTGTTTTACAACTAATTTATGATTTTCAGAAATGGTATTATTTTCAAGTTTTACAAAATAAATACCGCTTGGAAATTCTTTGGAGTCAATGGTTGCCAAATCTGTGTCTATTTGTTTTGAGACCATTAATTTTCCACTTTGATCTAAAATTGAAAGTTGATAGTTATCTGATTGTAAACTAATATTAATTTGAGAATTTGCAGGATTTGGATATACTTTTCCAACATTTTCCTTTTTGTTGTTATGAACCACGCTTATAGGGCCATATTCAGTCTCTCCATTAAAATCAATCTGATGTAACCTATAATAAATATTGCCGCTTAATAAGCCTGGATTGTCGGTATAAGTATAATCAATTATTGAACTGCTGTTCCCATTTCCTTTGACAGTACCTACTACCTTCCATGTTTTGCCGTCATTGCTTCTCTCAATTTCAAATCGGTCATTATTAATTTCGGTAGCTGTGGCCCAATTTAAAATCACTTTTCCATTATCCAGTACTGATTCGAAACTAATTAATTTAACAGGCAATGGAGTTACACCAGCAGCTGATACTCCACCATTAGTATTTACATCTGAAAAGCTATAGCTAGCACCTGTTCCATCATAAGAAACTGTTTTAATGCTATTAAAAAATATGGCTGGGTCGCCGCCATAAGTGGTCTTATCGGTACTTAATTTTCCTCCATTTGTTACAAAGACTTTAGCACTTGCTCCTAAAGAAAAAGTGTATCGACCAGTCCATTGCATATTTCCACCTTTTATCAATATAATCACGTTTTTAGATTTCAATTTACTATTCGTAGCATTTATATCCAAGGTGCCAGTAATTTTAATTGTATCACCACTAACCGCACCATTCATAATTCCAGTATTGGTGCCTGAGTTAATATCACCTGACATGAAATAAACATTTGCAGTAGCGGCCTTTATTTTTGTAGATGGTAAAAAGTTTCCCGCAAAAAAGAAAATAGCCCCTAAAAAAGTGGCTATAAATGTAGTAAAAATAATGATTTTAAGTAGCTTGTGCTCCTGTTTTACATTGGGTTCGTTGTAGAGTTCCATAATATTAATTTAGTAATTGTAGGTCAATTGCTTCGATTAAGAAGTAATTGACAAACAAAACTAATTTAAGATTTTCAAAAAAAATAAAAATTTTATCGAAAATATTCACTTTATGATAAAAATCATTCAATTATTGTCAAATTTATTCTCGCTTTATTTTATTAAAATGGGTCTTAAATACTATCCGAAAATATTAAATCATTTTTAGAAATGATATTGGTATCACTCATTAGAATGCAACGATCAATAAAAGCAATTAATTCTCTTACATTACCAGGCCATGAATGAGCTAGCATCGCATTAAGGGCTGATTCATCAAAATATTTAGAGCCTGTTTTGTATTTTTCTGTAAAATATTTTAAAAAATGATTAGCTAAAAAAATAATATCATTTCCTCGGTCTTTAAGTTTTGGTAAATGAATTAAAAATCCTTGGATTCGGTAATAAAGGTCTTCTCTAAATTTACCAAGTTTAACCTGTTCACTCAAATTTCTGTTGGTAGCTGTAATTATTCTTACATCAAGTTTTATGATTTTATTACTGCCAAGCCGCGATACTTGGCCTTCCTGTAAAACTCTTAATAATTTTGTTTGTAATGAAACATCCATTTCACCTATTTCATCTAAAAATATAGTGCCACCATCTGCTTCCTCAAATTTACCAATACGTTTGTCACTTGCTCCTGTGAATGCTCCTTTTTCATGGCCAAATAATTCGTCTTCTACAAGATGCATTGGAATTGCTGCTAAATTTACAGCCACAAATGGTTTACGGCTGCGGTTTGAATTAACATGTATGGCTTCTGCAACAAGTTCTTTTCCCGTTCCGCTATCACCGGTTATCATCACAAGTGAATCTGTTTTTTCAACGCGCTGTATTAATTTTAAAACTCTATTAATAGCCGTGCTTTTACCAACAATTTTTGCATATTTTGAACGGTCCATTAATTCATCATAAAGTATTTCTACTTCCTCCTTTAATTGAATGGAAGTAACCAAATTTTTTATATCATTTTTTAATTCTAGAATTGAATTAATGTCCTTAATTATATAGTTCTTTGCCCCATTCTTGTATGAATCTACAACGTTTTTAATGTCTATTTGCGCCGATAAAACTATTGTTGATATTTCAGGATAATCCTTTGTTATTTTTATTAACAAATCCATACCTGTATAATCAGGTAGCATAAAATCAAGAGTTACAATATTGGGTTTTTCATGAAGATTATCTAAAAATTCCTGACCTGTTTCAAAGGTCCTTATTTCATAATCCTCATCCTTTAAGGATTGTTTAATTAATCTTGAATAAATCTCATCATCTTCAACAATAAATATCTTTGGTATCATAATTAGCTGATAGCAATATTAATAAATATTAAGGCAATAATAATAATCCAATAGATTTAGGTTAATCATTTTTTTTTTATAATATGTCCTAATACCTATAATTAAGTTTTATTTGAAAAATAATTTATCCAACAGAACTTCGTTTACCATCTATGATTAAAAACTTACCTTTCTTACTGTTTATTTTTCTGTTTCAAATTTCAAAAGCCCAAAATGATATACGAATTATAAAAGGTAATGTTGTTGATTCTTCAAATAATGAACCCATGAAGGATGTAACGATCAGTCTTTTTAAAGCATCAGATACTTCACTTATAAATTTTGCTTTTACCACTCCTAACGGAAATTTTGAACTTACCACCAAAATTAAAGATTCATTGATAATAGTTGTGAGCCAATTGGGTTATCGAGAAGTTTGGAAAAAACTGGCACCCAATCAAGGCGGTTGGTGGTGGAATAATGAAAAAATAAAACTTGCCCGATTGCCTTATGAAATGAAGGAAATACAAATTGTAGGCAGCGCCATCCGAATGCGGGGAGATACAATTGAAATAGCAGCATCCCATTTTAAGGTAATGCCCGGCTCAGATGTGAGCCAGCTTTTTGCTAAAATACCGGGTTTTAAGCTTGACGTAAAAGGTAACCTGACGGTGCACGGGAGCAAGGTGTCGAAAATTATGGTAGATGGTTCTGATTTTTTTGGCAATAATCCGGGTTTGGTAAGTAAAAATCTGAAGGCCGATATGGTGCAAACTGTACAGGTATATGATGACAAAGATATTGATGGTGTGCCTATCGAAGACCAAACCAAAACTATAAATCTCAAACTTAAAAAGGGCAAAAAAAATGGGATGTTTGGTGATGTATTAGCCGGATATGGAACAGACGATCGATATGAAGCCGGGCTTCGGTTGAATAATTTTAAAAACGACAGAAAAGTTTCTTTTATATCAAATAGTAATAATATCAATGGTACAGGTTTTGATTTTGGTTTTGAAAATTGGCACGGAGATAGTTATATGTATAGAAATGGAAGCGGCAATTCTGATAATTATTTTTCATCATCCTCATCGGGCGACGATGATGTAAGCGAAGAAGGAAATATTAACCGCAAAAACGATGTGGCCTTAACCTATTTTAACGAGTTTAAGAAAAAGCGTAAATTTTCGTTTGATATAGGTTTGGATAACAATCAATTTAAATCTACTACAAAATCGATAAATCAAAATTTGGTAAATGACAGCACTTCTCAAAAAAGTGAAAACAACTCTGTTTTAGAAGGAAATAGTTTGGATTATTACATTTCTGCTGACTATACCCGAAAGGTAGATTCTACAGCCGATGTATCGTTTAGTCTTTCTGTCGGGCAATCCAAAATTAAGAATATAACTACAGACAATACTATTGTTTCTTCCAATCAATTGGTTTTAAATGACGGTTTTAATCAATTACAAATTGAGCAAAATCGAAGTAATATAGAAACGGTTTATAAATACAGCCGACGGGCTCGAAAAAATAAAAACATTCGGTGGAATATAGAATTGATGGGGGTAAATGATGTTACCCAATTGGTTAACTACCAATTTATGAAACAAAATGCCGACACCTTAAATATCAAGCGGTTCAAGAATAGAAATATGCAGGAATTGCATGCCAAGATGGGTTTGAAATTTCCTATTTATAAAGACAAATGGTTTTACAGTATTTCATCCGATGTGTATTCCAAAGGGTATATCAATAGTCAAGTGAGCAAGGATGCCGTTAATCCGTTTGTCAAAAATTTTTTACAGGAATATAGTTCCAAAATTGATACGCTCAGTTTAGGGTTTAATAACGGGGTTATACAATCAAGTGTTGTAAACGCATTAAGTTTTAGAAACAAAAAATTTCAATTTTCAACCGGGGTAACCTATCTCAATTTTTTTCTTGAAAATTCAATAATCAATGGTTCAATACTTCATAAAAATTATGACCGCTATTTGCCCTATATCAATTATTCAACCTGGGATAAAAAAATAGGTTATCTGTCAATAGGAGTAAGTAAATCGGTTGATTTTCCGCAAGCCAATGATTTAATGCCCATACAAAATTTAAGCGACCCGTTTAACCGAATGCTTGGAAATAAAATTCTTAATCCACAAGATAAATATACTGCTAGGGCCTATTACAGGCAACGAAAATTTTTGTATCTCGACCAAATTTCAATGTCTATAAATTACACTAAAACCAATAATTATATTTCCTATTCCCGCACCGTTGGTGAAAACGGAATTGTTTATCAACTGCCCATAAACCTAAACGGACTTCAAAATTTTGGAATCTATTCTAACTTTGAAAAAGTGATTAAAGAAAAACTAAATTTAAAACTGAATCATCAATTGTCGGCTTTGCAAACTCCCCAAAAAATAAATAACGAAGTGGGTGTAAACAGTCAAATAAATAATACCATCTCGCCGGGAATAAGCTACACTATTAACGATAAATTTGACGTTGACCTTGATTATTCCGTTACTTTTTTGAACGGCAAAAACCAATTAAACAAAGCTCTAAATTTTAAACAAACGACTCAATCCTTAGTCATAAATCTTAGGGGTGTATTTTGGGATAAAACAGAAGTTTCTGTAACAGGAAATTTTAAAGATCAACGACAAGTGCCCGGTATTGGTAAAATAATTCCTTTGGTAAATTGCTATGTGCAACAGCCACTTGACAAAGCAAAAAAATACAGTTTAAAACTTTCTTGTTTTGATATTTTCAAACAAAATGTAAGTATATCAAGGTCCATCACCAATGGTGGATTTGTTATTTCCGAGAGCAACCAATTGCAACGTTATTTTATGATTACCCTTGTGCGAAAGCTAAATAAATCAGGCGATGAAGAGGATGTGGCAATTCCGGTTTATTAAAATTTTGAGTTTTTATAATTCTTTAGCCCTGATTCATGTCTTCACGAATCGGAACTAATTATTGCATCGTGTGGACACGAAGCAAGGCGTGGGGGCAATTACCCTAAACCATATTAACTACAAAAAGCAGCCTGTTGACTGCCTTTTATAGGGTCGGGCCAATCAGCGATTGGCCCACCACAAAAGTACTTTAAATATATTGCCTTTTAAATTTGTAATGTTTAATATATAAAAACTAAAATCAGCAGTGAAATTAGTTTAAAAAGCTTTAAAAAAATGAACCCATAGGGTTCTAATATTTATAGAAAAAATAATCATTAGAGCTATTCGACCCCTTCGGGGTCGAACCTTACAAACCTTCAGAAAATCTATAAACATTTAATCCCTTTGGGATTGGCTTTTGTTCGGAATATTAGAGAAAAGCAGTTGGTATTAAAATTTGCGAAGGTGAAGTTGGTGTAGAAAATTTAATTACCTCTTTTTACTTTTCTTCACTTTCTCTTTTGTAAAAAGGTCTGCTGTATATTTTTCGTAAAGTTCAAAAAGAAAAACCATTCTGTTGGCTTCACTTGTAAACGGTTGCGGTCTGTAAGCCATGTCTACTGCTTTGTCTAACTCGTTGTGTGCTTTTACCAATGCTGGCGGCATTGTCAACGGGTCGTATAAATCAGATAAAGAACTTTTTGGAAATTCTAATCTTGCATTCAATACTTTTTGTGCTGCTGTTTCTACGGCTTTTATTTGCTTGTCGTTAGGGTTTTCAGGAAAAGGATAATTGTTATAAACCAATTCGTTTCAATAACGATAGTCACTTTTAATTCTACCACACATATTTTTAACCCAAGCCATATGAATAGCTGACATTAAAATTCCAAAGTGATAAAGTTTTGCATTAGGAATAAAAGAACAGCTATTATTTGCAATTGAATTTTTATTAAAAAACCCCATCGGTATATACTTCCTATTCTCAGAAGAATGCAGAGGAATTAAAACATAATCGCTATCGGGTTGTCTATCTTCCCCGAAAAGAGTTGGAAAAGATGCAAGTTTTTGTGTTGCTTGTCTATTGCTTTCAGCTCTTAGTTTTCTAACATTTTCAACTCTTTCAGTTACAAGTTTTGTTTCTTTTAAATCTGTTGGATTTGCATTTTTAAGCCATAAACACCAACGTTTATGACCATTTAGAAATTCGTGAGCTGAAATGAGTGGACTGAAAAACTTTTCCGCTTTCGGTTCTTGTTCAATAAATGCGTTTTTTTCTTCGTCTGTGAAAAGAAAATTTCCGCCATCATTTGGCATACTGCCAAATGATATTTCTGGAATATTGCAAATAGGTTTTCTGCGTTTGCCAACAAAAATATCCTTTGCATCAACTAAATAAGGATTGATATTTTTTGCTTTTATTTCGTGAGCTTCACCTCTAATATCTTCGTATTCAAAAATGCTCTTGCTATTAGTATCGTAGTTGGCGAAGCCAACTATCACACAATAAACTGCTGCATTTCCTTTTGCTTCGTTGCTCCATTTAAAAGTTCGATGAGCAAAATGAATTTTGATTTTGTATTTATTGAGCATTTGTCCCCAAAGTATACTCGTTTGTTCTCCTTGAACAATTGAGTTTGTAGAAACAAAAGCCACTTTAATTTTTATATTTTGAATGTATTTGGCTGCTTTAATATACCAGCCTGTTACATAGTCTAAAACTCCGCTTCCGTCTGCATTATCAAATTCTTTTACAATTTGGTCACGTTGGCTTTGCTTCATTATTTTAGAACCAATGAAAGGCGGATTTCCGATTATAAATGAAAGTTCATTTTTTGAAACAACGTTTTCCCAATCAGTTTCTAATGCGTCTGCGTGAATAATTTTTGCAGATTTTTTCAGTGGTAAACGAACAAAGTATTGTCCAAACTCATTGCTTATTTGCATATTCATTTGGTGGTCGATAAGCCACATTGCAACTTCGGCAATTCTTGCAGGAAATTCTTCATATTCAATTCCGCACATCATATCAACGTCAAGGTGAATTATTTCTCTAACGTCAAATACTCGTTGTCCTGTTTTATTTGATGCTCTTAAAATTTCTAATTCCAATAAACGCAATTCTCGGTAAGTGATTACAAGGAAATTTCCGCAACCACAAGCAGGGTCAAGGAATTTAAGAGTGCTTAATTTTTTATGAAATTCGGGAAGTTTATTTTTGTTATCCTTGATGCTTTCAAATTCTTTCCAAAGGTCGTCCAAGAAAAGTGGTTTGATAAGTTTTAAAATATTGGTTTCGCTTGTTTAATGTGCCCCCAAGTTTCTGCGTTCTTTTGGGTTCATTACGCTTTGAAACATTGAACCAAAAATTGCTGGCGAAATTTTACTCCAATCAATGTAACAGCAGTCAAGCAAGGCTTGACGCATTTTTGTGTCGAAACTTGCCGTAGGCAAGTTCTCTTCAAAAAGTTTTCCGTTTATATATGGAAAGTCGGCAAGTTGCTCGTCAAGATTTTTAAAACGATTTTCTTTTGGTGTATTTAATACTTGAAAAAGTTCTTGCAGTTTTGATGCAAGGTCGCTTCCGTCTTCGGCTGTCAGCTGTTCTAAATATTCTTGAAATTGTTGCTTGTTGAAAATTGTTGTGTCTTCTGAAAACAATAAAAACAGAATACGAACCAAGTAAACTTCTAATGGATGTCCAGTGTAGCCTATTTCTTCAAGTCTGTCGTGAAGTTTACCCATTAACTCTGCTGCTTTTATGTTTGCAGGGTCTTGTTCTTTGTAAACCTTTTTTTGATAACCTAAAATGTAGCCGAAATGCTGAACATTATTTACAAGGTTGTTGAGTTTAAATTCAATGTGTTTATCTTCTTCAAGGTCGTAAAGTCTAAAGTTTTCAAAGTCAGAAATGAGAATGTATTTCGGTAATTCGTGTTGTTACAGTCCGTGAGTGCAGTCAATGGCACGTTGATATGCTTGGTCAAGGTTTTTTCCCCGACTTTTCATTTCAATTAAAATCGTCCCTTTCCAAAGCAAGTCAATGTAACCGTCTTTGTCGTCCAATTTTTTTACTCTGTGTTCAAAAGTTGAAACACGTTTACTCCTAATACCAAACACATTAAAAAACTCAACTAAAAATGGTTTTGCGTCTGCTTCTTCGTTTGAAGTATCCGCCCATTCCTTTGAGAAATTTAATGCTCGGTCTTTTATTTCATTCCAGCTTAATGCCATTAGCTTATTCTAACCCTTCAAATATATAATTAAGCTAAATACCTATTTCCGAAAAGAATCAACAAATTAATTTGTTGCGGGAAAGCAAGCAGAACTTACCCTTCGTCCAGAACAGCCATCATGGCTTCAAACTGGCTTATCATAGCGGGGTTTTTTAGTTTTTCGTAAGCCGAGATTAGGTTACGAACCATGCGTTTTAAAATTTCGATATTGGTGCAGGGCAAAAAATACTCTTCGCGGGGTTCAATATTTACTTGCTTCAAAAAAACATAAAGATTTTCGCGGGGAAATATCGAGCCTTTGTTAAACGGATTGATATAAAACTGAACCCGGGCATTGGGTTCGGGTATCATAATTTTGGTATCGTTGAGCCGCAAGGGTTCTGTATCGCTGTAGTTTTCGAGATAGCCAACTATAAAATGCTGAGGAAGATTGATGCCAAACACAGGCAATCGCAACCTTTGCGCTACTAGTGAGTATAATATTGCCAAGGAAATAGGGTTACCTTTTTTGCGCTCAAAAACTCGTGAAATATAGGAATTATCGGGATTGTGATAATCCTCATTATCACCTAAAAAACGATGAACATCAAAAAATACATAGTTCAAAATCTTTATTTTTTCGAATGAGGTAAGGTCATAATGCATCTCCAACCATACATCCAATTTTATTTTATCAATTAAATTATCAATAAACTGGCGGTCAACATCAGGATATTTTACTTTATTTAATATTAAGGCTCCTTCCAGCAGATCGGTTTGATTGGTTTGTTTCCAAAGCCTTAGTTCAGAAGTTAATGAATCCGATTGTATGCGTTTTATAATTTCATCGAGGCGGCGTTGGCGCAATTCGTTAATCTCCACCAAATCCCAGTTTTGTTCAATAGCTGGAATAACCTCCGGACCCAATTGGAAAATCCGTTTTTCTACCTGACTCACCACTTCATCATCGGTGTCGTCAAGTAAAGAAATCAGGGCTTTTATTTCGGATTCGCTTATCAATATTAAAAGGATTATATTTTTATTTTAGAACAACAATTAACGATTTTTGATTTACGATTTTTTTAATTGAGCTTGAATGTTTCTTTGAGCAGTTTCAATACTTTTTACGAAAATAGCTATCAATTCATTGCTCTCTCCTAATGCTATAATTATTTTATCCTCAACAGTGTATAGTTTTGTTTTAAAAATGATTTATAAGCAGATGTGAGTTTCACGAAGTTCTTTAAGCACGATACTAATTTTATGTATAAAATCTTTTCTTGATTCACCACTTTGTGCTTCACCATAGTTTAAAGCAGGTGAAGTACCTGAACGCAATAATTGCCCGGCTAAATGATTGGCAGCTTTTCTTTCAGGCATTGTTTCCACTAATTGAACAATCAATACCGAAAAGTTTATAAGTCGTTCTTCAAGATCGTGTTTGTTCATTTTATTGTTAAGTTACTTCTAAAATCAGAAATCGTTAATCTTCATTCGTTAATTTCTTATTTTCTTACTTCTTCTTTCCTCTAAACGAAGACTTAGCTTTAGGATTGGCTTTGGTTTCAGCTATTATTTTTTCACATTGTTCCAAAGTGAGTGATTTGGGGTCAGTGCCTTTCGGGATTTTATAGTTTTCTTTATTTTGGGTAAAATATGGCCCGAATCGACCGTTTAGAACTATGATATCATTGGGTAATTCCATGATATATTTTTCTGCTTCAGCTTGGCGCTTGTCTAATATTATTTGAACACATCGGTCTGAATCTACTTCATAAGGATCGTCTTCTTTTCCTAGGGAATAAAATTTACTGTTATGCTGCACATAGGGTCCGAAGCGGCCAACTCCAACTTTCATTGGTTTATCTTCAAATTCATCTAAAGTGCGGGGCAACGCAAATAATTCTAAAGCTTCATCTAGTGAAATACTATCAATGCTTTGACCTTTTTTTAGCTTCGCAAAAACAGGTTTAATTTCATTGGCACCATCGCCTTTTTGTATCATTGGGCCGTAACGGCCAATTTTGGAAAATACAGGCATTTGTGTCTTGGGGTCAATTCCTAATTCACGTTCACCAGTTGCTTTTTCCGATATTTTCAAGGTTTTATCTACCGATTCGTGAAACGGGTGATAAAAGCCGTCCAACATTTTGGTCCAGCTTTGATTTCCAGAAGCTATTTCATCAAATTCTTTTTCAACAGAAGCTGTAAAATTGTAATCCATAATGTGATCAAAATTTTTCATCAAAAAGTCGGTAACTACCCCTCCAATATCCGTGGGGAATAATTTGTTTTTTTCGGCTCCTGTTATTTCTGTTTTAGTTTGTGACGTGATTTTGCCGTCCACTAATTGCAATACATCATAACTGCGTTTTTCACCTTCTCTAGTTTCCTTTTCAACATAACCGCGTTTTTGGATAGTACTTATGGTTGGAGCATAAGTAGAAGGACGACCAATCCCTAGTTCTTCCAAATCTTTTACCAAGCTTGCTTCTGTATACCTTGGCGCTGCGCGGGTAAAACGTTGGGTAGCAGATATACTTAAATTATTAAGTTCATCGCCGTTTTTCATGGCAGGCATTAATCCCCCTTGCTCATCCTCATCATCTTTGCTTTCGTCCTTACCTTCTAAATAAACCTTTAAAAAACCTTCAAAAGTGATCACTTCTCCAGAGGCCACAAGAACCTCTTTGTTTTTAGTAATGTCAATTCTAACTTCGGTTCTTTCAATTTTAGCTTCACTCATTTGAGAAGCTATTGCTCGCTTCCAAATTAAATCATATAAGCGTTTTTGTTGGTCGTCATCGCCAGAGGTATGATTTTCAAAATAGGTGGGTCGTATGGCCTCGTGAGCTTCTTGTGCTCCGGCACTTTTGGTCGTATATTTACGAGGATTACTAAATTCTTTTCCGTAGGCAGAGGTTATTTCATCTTTAGCCGCTACTATCGCCAATTCTGACAAGTTAACGGAATCCGTTCTCATATAAGTAATATAACCCGCTTCATATAGTCGCTGAGCCAAAGTCATGGTTTGAGATACTGAATACCCAAGTTTTCTGCTTGCTTCCTGTTGAAGAGTAGAGGTGGTAAAAGGAGCTGCAGGTTTGCGTGTTCCTGGTTTTATATCTACTGAATTAACAATGAAATCAGAGCCAATACAACTTTCTAGAAATTTTAAAGCCTCGTCTTTGGTGTTAAAACGTTTTGGAAGTTCGGCATTGAATTTTTTACTGTTAAATTCAAATTCAGCAATAATTCTAAAAGCAGATTTTACCTCAAACCCTTTAATTTCACGTTCACGTTCCACCACCAATCTCACAGCTACACTTTGAACTCGTCCGGCGGATAAAGATGGTTTAACTTTTTTCCAAAGTACTGGTGATAACTCAAATCCCACTAATCTATCTAATAAACGTCTTGCTTGCTGCGCATCCACAAGGTTTTTATCAATATCTCTTGGGTTTTCAATAGCTTTTAAAATAGCCGGTTTTGTGATTTCATGAAAAACAATACGTTTAGATGTTAAATTATTTAAACCTAATACCTCAGACAAGTGCCATGAAATTGCTTCTCCCTCACGGTCCTCATCCGATGCTAACCAAACCATTTCGGCACCTTTTGCGAGCTTTTTTAATTCATTAACAACTGCAGATTTATCCTCTGGTACAACGTACTTTGGGGTGAATTTGTTATTAATATCAATGGCGTCATCGCCCTTATCAAGGTCGCGAATGTGACCAAAACAGGATTTTACCTGAAAATCTTTTCCAAGAAATTTTTCAATGGTTTTAGCTTTGGCAGGTGACTCTACGATTACTAGGTTTTTCGACATCTATTTTTTATGGTATTACTATGAATTTTTTAACGATTATTTGTCCGCCCAAATTAATTTGAGCAAAATAAATACCTGAAGGAATATGCTTAATTGTACAGATAATATTTGAATTATTTTTTTGAATCAAAGTTTCAATATTTTCGATTACTTGGCCTGTCGAATTTATTATTTTTATTCCTTCGAATGATTTTCCATGGGTTTCAATATCAATATTTACAATGTCTTTCGTAGGATTAGGATATACATTTATGGATGAACCGCTGGCATTTAGAAGTTGAGTTGAGGCCGCCAAATCTGCCTGAATATTTACATTATCTAGGTAAATGCTATTTCCACTTCGGCTTCTTGCCTCAAATTTTATCATCAAATTAGGGGTGTTTTCATAATTGGCTAGGTCTATCGTAAGTTCTTTCCAATCAGCTTGAGATGATGGTACCCATCCTAATTCTACAACATTATCAACGCCCAATCCATTTGAATTAATAAAGGCTCTTATGGCTTTCCATGTTTGCCCGCAAGTGGTACTTAGTGATATTGTAAGTATTTCTGAATTTCCAGCCACAGCAGGTCGATAGGCTACTCTGAATCTTAATTTTGGAGCCCGTCCTTTAATTACTGAGACGTCATACGGTGATGATACAAGACTGTATAATGAATTATTTGCAGAGCCGGCATCAATAGTGGCCACCAATGAAGCGCTTCCTTCATATTTAGCTGAAGTGGTTCTTTCCCATCCATAATTGCCTGATTCTAAAACGCTCCAATTATTTACCAAAATTTGACTGTTTTCAAAACCTTCACTCATTGGGGATTTATTATTAGAAACAGCAGGAATAACATTTATCATCTTGTCTACTATTTTGGTATTGGTCCCCTGAGCATTTGTTACTTTTAAAGTAACTTTATATAGGCCTGCAGTTGCATAAGTAATAGCTGGTGCCGCTGAAATAGATGTGGAAGGTATACCTCCATCAAATGACCAATCATAAGATGATATGGTGCCATTATAACTATAATCTTTAAAACTGACAGAACCTCCTTGACAAACAGTTACAATATTATTTGAAGTATTAAAGTCAGCAATTGCAGTACATGAAGGATTTGTAAAAATACCTGTGGCCGTTTGCGCCGCAGTTGAAATATTTTGAGCACGATAACTATTATTACCTAAAGAAACTTCTACCACTGCTTTTTGACCTTTTGTAAAAATATTTTGACACGAGCCATTGGCATAATCCATAAAATTTTCAACCATGTCTAATTGGTCCGGAGAATCGTTATTACATGTATTGTTGGTAGTTGGGCAACCAAAACTTGGGTCGGATACTGGAGGGGTATCACATACATAATCTCCAGAATTATTACAATTACCTCCGCATCCACCCTGAAAAGGATGGTAAAGTCCTAACCAATGTCCGGCTTCGTGCACTAGAACTCTGCCTTTATTGCCATTTCCAACGGCAGTGCCTATACTTCCTATATAATCGGCTAATACTATAATTCCATCCGTTGTAGAGTTGGTATTAGCCGGTAAAGTAGCATAACCCAACACTCTTCCTCCCGCACCAGCATCCATTGCGATATTTTTTATTACCCAAACATTTAAATATTTTCTGTAATCCCAGCGAATAAGATTTTTTACGGCATCATCTCCACCATCAGTAAGGGTAGAAAATGTTCGGGTAATTCCTTCAGTACAATTTCCACTTGGGTCCTTACGTGCTAATTTAAATTCAATATCCATATCGGCTGCTACTCCTTTAAAAATACTACGAGTAGCCGAGGTGTCACTGTTTAACCTTTGATACGCCTCATTCATTATCTTTATTTGATCATCAATTTGAGCCTTTGAGATATTTTCAGTTCCATAGGTATGGATGATATGAAATACAACAGGAATGGTTCGAGTAGTTCCTTTTTTATTCAACTTAATATCAAAATTACTGGCATTTGATATACTATTATTATAGTCTGTTATAGATTGTAACAATTGAGGATTGGTTTTTAAAATTTCAGCCATGTATTTATCCGTACCGCACGAATTGTGTTGAGCCTTTGAAACACTTGTGATGCTAACAATAAACAAACACAACATTGAGGAAAAGAATACTTTCATAAATTACTTAGATTTTTTTGTATTGAACAAAAAGTGTGCAATAATAGTTCATTTAAAAATTGTTAAAAACCAATGATTGAATTTTTACCTTAATGAGAGGATGTAGTTAGCTATTCAATAATTGTCGTGCACTTTCTAAAATAGAGTTGCCGAAGGCCTTGCCACCAATCATTTCAGCTATTTCATTGATACGTTCATTTTCGGTTAATTCACGTATATCGGAGGTGGTTTTAGTGTCAATAATATTTTTATAAACAAAATAATGATGGTTTCCTTTGGCAGCTATTTGAGGTAAATGTGTGATTATGATCAATTGCAAATTGTCAGACAGTTTTTTTAGCATCTCACCCATTTTAAAAGCTACGTCTCCTGAAACACCGGAATCTATTTCATCAAAAATAATAGTCGGCATAATATTCTTTTGAGCCAAAATGGCTTTTAATACTAGCATTACTCGCGAAATTTCACCACCTGAAGCAATATTTTGAATAGGATTGAATGATTTTTCGCTGGCTGGTGAATATAAAAAGTTTGTGTCATTTATACCATAAATCCATAGTTGGCTATCCTTTTGCAAAGTTACTTCAACTTTTATTCTGCCGCCGGGCATTCCTAATAGAATAATCATTTCATTAATCTGCTTTTCCAGCAAAAGGCTTTGTTTTTTTCGTTGTTCTGAAAGATTATTGGCTAATTTAAAACATTCAATTTCTAAAATTTGCCTTTCATTTATAGTGATTTGAATTTCACTGTCTAAATTGGCAAATTTTGAGAGTTCTAATTCAAGCGTTTTTTGTTTTAATATTAAATCTTCCTCACGGTGCTTCTTAGCGAGGTTATGCAATATTGAAAGTCTTTGGTTAACAGTTTCAAGCCTTTCAGGATCGTTATTGGTTGCTTGAGTCAATTGGTCTATTTCTAATGCCAAATCCTTTAACAAATAATTTATTTCACTAAAACGGTTTGACAGCTCTTCAAATCGTTTATCATTTTTGGCGACTTGGCTTAGTTGATTTTTTATTAGGGCCAATTGATCGATAATGGCGGTTTCAGATTCAGATAATTGATTTTGGATCGCTGCTAAAATTTGTAAATTTTGATCTGCATTACTTAATGCTATCAGCTCTTCTTCTAATAATTGGGTTTCTCCTTCGATAAGATTGGCGGTTAAAAGTTCCTCATATAAAAATTGTTTATAATCTCGTTCATCGATTCCTTGCTTTTCAGCTAGTATTAATTCTGCAAGTTTTTTATCAATTATTTTTAAGGCTTCAAAATTTTGAAGATAGTTTTTTTGTAAACTTTCAATTCCAGCAAAACTGTCCAATACTTTAAATTGAAAGGATTTTTGGAATAAATCAAGATTGTCGTGTTGTGAATGGATATCGATTAAAAATTTACCAAGTTCTCTTAATTGAATCAATTGAGCTGGCGTATCATTTATAAAAGCTCTGGATTTTCCATTAATTAATATTTCCCTTCGTATTATTAATTCCTCACTATAATCCAACGCGTTATGATCAAACCAATTTTTTAATGCATAGTTTGTTATATCAAAATAACCTTCAATTATACATTTTTCTTCATTTTCTTTAACAGCTACAGAATCCGTTCTTTCTCCTAATATTAATCCCATGGCACCAAGCAATATTGATTTCCCAGCACCAGTTTCGCCAGTAATAACATTAAAGGATTGACCTGGTTTGAAAACCAAATCTTTAATAAGAGCATAATTCTTAACTCTCAGTTCTGTAAACATGGTGGCAAAAGTAAGGCAATTTAAAGATTTGGGGAATCAGTCGTCTCTATTCAGAAAAGAATATTTATTTAAATGAACATATTTTATTCTGCTAATGTATCTTTTACAGAATTCTTTGGCTTATCATATTTATTCCAGTCTATTTTGCCCATAAATTTTTTTTCAAGAGGGCTCCATTTAGATGGTTCTTTCCAATGTCCTCTGGCATAGGCATAACGTGCTTTTTGCCAGCTTCCAAATGTTTTATAAAGTGATTTAATATAATATATACCAACAATTAAATAATTTTCTCGAGTTTTTCCTCCAGAAAGTTTAAGTTTTTTATACCAATGAAAAAACGTGTTATCAACGATTTGAAGGTCACCATGAGCCGTCCCTCCATTAAAATCTCTGATAAAACGCCATCCAGTTTCATTGTTTCCTATATCGCGAATAAGCCCAGGGGGAACACCTGCCGCTAAACACACGCTATCGCTAAACGCTAAAATTTGAGCTTTTGATTTCTGTTTTGATTGGGCAATGGATACCTGAGAAACTAAGAATAGGAGAGTAAATGCCGTAAAAAATAATTTGATTTTATGCATTAATCGTTTCATTTGGTTATTCAAATTTAGGATTACACACCTTTAATTAAAGCACAAGTTCTTAACACATCCAAAAATAATCAAGTTATGCCGCTTAAAAAGAAGAATAATTGACCACATTCTCTTCATTCCAATTCATCTAAATATTTATTTATCGAATTCTGTGAAAAGTTGAATTATTAAGAATTTATGTTTTAAGCAATATTTTTTAATTAAAAAATGACTTATGTCACTTCAGATTTTATTTATTGCCTAATTACTAACTAATTACCATCGTTTTATACATTGTTTTCAAGAATGTTAACAATCCACGTGAAAATTGCTTTCGATTTTCATTGTTGTGTACAAAATTAAAAATTAGGAAAAAATATTTCTTAAAATGCTGATAAATAAATGCTTAATACCTATTTAGACGGATTCTAAATTGGTGATATTGTGTAAAAATTAAACTACCCTCATAAGTTTACTCCCTTATATTTGCACCCGAAAAATCAGGTTCCCCCTTATATGTTAAAATATCTAAATAGCAGAAGAAATGCAGCAGCATTAATGTCGGTGTTGTCCGCATCTACTGCACTTATGGCACAGCAGGTCGCTGCAGCCCCTGGAGAAAAACCAAGTTTGTTTTATACAGACACTACATTTGTTATTGTATTATTACTGTGTTTATTATTCTTTGTAATTGCCTATTTTCTATATAGGGTAAAAAGTCATTTGGATAAAATGATCGATGAGAATGTAGAAGGTGGAAGAGAATTGTCGCGTTATGACAAGGTTGTTAAACCTTGGTTAAAAACACTTAATCCAACAGTAACTGCATTGCTTTTAGGAACTATTTTCGGATTGTTTGCTTTTGTAAAAGCATACAAATTTGGAATAACTGAAGTAGGAGTGCAAAAAGGTTATTCTCCGACCCAGCCAATTAAATTTTCGCATGCAATGCATGCTGGTAAATTGCAGGTAGATTGTAAATATTGCCATTCTACAGCTGAAAAAAGCAAGCAAGCAAGTATTCCTTCGGCCAATACATGCATGAACTGCCATAAATATATTACACTACGAGATAGATACAATGGTCAGGTTTCGCCTGAGATAAGTAAAATTTATAAAGCTATAGGCTGGGATGCTGAAACTAATACTTACATCCCCAATTATAAACAAAAGCCTATTGAATGGATACGGATTCATAATTTACCAGATTTGGCGTATTTTAATCACTCACAACATGTGGTTGTAGGAAAAGTGGTTTGTCAAACTTGTCATGGACCTATTCAGGAAATGGATCAGGTGTATCAGTTTTCAAGTCTTCAGATGAATTGGTGTATTAACTGCCACAAAGAAAGAAGTGTAGATGTAGCCAATAATAAATATTATGAAAGCCTTCATAAAAGATTAAAAATTCAGGGTAAAACTGTTTATACAGTCGCTGAAAACGGAGGTTTGGAATGTGGTAAATGTCATTATTAATTTTCGATTAAACTAAATGGAACAAAACAATCAATATTGGAAAGGAATAGAAGAGGCTGAAAAGCAACCTGAGTTTTTACAAACAAGGGGCAACGAATTTCACGAAGCTTTGCCGCTTGAGGAAGTGCTAAATGCAACTGACCTTGATCTCTCTTCTAATCGTCGTGATTTCCTTAAATTTTTCGGTTTTAGTGTATCCGCAGTTGCTTTAGCTGCTTGCCAAAAAACCCCTGTGAAATATGCAATTCCTTACGTTGTAAAGCCTCAAAATATTACACCTGGTAATGCAAATTATTATGCATCTACCTGTGGAGGTTGCAATAGTGGATGTGGAATATTAGTAAAAACAAGAGAAGGCCGTCCAATAAAGTTAGATGGTAACGATTTATCACCATTATCTAAAGGTGCCACTTGTGCTACTGGTCAGGCAAGTATATTATCATTGTATGATATTAACCGATTGGCTAATCCTTTAAAAGAAGGAAAAGAAGAAAAAGAATGGTCAAAATTAGATAGTGAAATCACTTCTAAATTAGCAAATATTGCCTCTGCTAATGGAGGAATTAGAATTGTTACCAAAACTTCCAATAGCCCATCATTTGACAAGGCTTTAATCGCTTTTAAAACGAAATATCCAACAACAGAAGTTGTTGTTTATGACCCTATTTCTTATTCAGGAATTTTATTAGCTAATGAGAAATCATTTGGTAAACGTGTTATACCATCCTACAATTTTGATAAGGCCGAAGTTATAGTTTCTTTTGGAGCTGACTTTTTAGGTACGTGGATTTCACCAGTTGAATTTACCAAACAATGGGTAACTAACAGAAATCCTAAAGGAGGAAAATTATCCAAACATTATCAGTTTGAATCTACATTATCATTAACGGGAACCAATGCTGATATTCGGGTTCCAATGCGTGAATCTAAAGAAGGTATTTATCTTATTTCATTATATAATGAAATTGCTAAGTTAGCCGGTACTGCTCAATTAGCAGTTTCTCAAAATGCTGAATTAGCTGGAAATGCTATTAAAAATTCAGCAAAAGAACTATTTGCCGCGAAAGGAAAGTCACTAGTCGTTTCTAAATCAAATAATTTAAATAATCAAACACTAGTTAATGGCATAAATATTATGCTAGGTAACTATGGAACTACTATTGACCTTGAAAATTATTCAAATCAATCGAAATTTGTAGAAGCAGATTTTGAAAAATTTGTGAATGATTTGTCATCTGGAGCAGTAAAAGGGGTAATATTTATTAATTCAAACCCTGTTTATTCTTATCATAATTCATCCAAACTAGTTGAAGGTCTTAAAAAAGCTAATTTGGTAATTTCTACTTCTGACCAAAATGATGAAACATCTGACTTAGCAGGATACGTTTGTCCTGATAATCATTTTCTTGAAAGTTGGGGAGATGCTGAACCAAAATTAGGTGTTTATTCATTTACACAACCAACCATTGCTCCTGTATTCAATACTCGTCAGGCCATTGAATCAATTCTATTATGGTCAGGAACACCTGCTGTTGAAGCTAATGCCTATAATTATATTAAAACTAATTGGGCCGCTGACGCAACTATCTGGAATAACGCAATTCATGATGGTATTTATTTAAAACCAGCCTCAATTGTTTCTGTTCCTTCGTTTGCTGCTAATTTAATTGATGTTGCTTCAGCTATAGTTACAGACGCTCCAAAAAGTGACACATCTGAACTTATAATATATCAAAAAGTTGGCGTGAGAGATGGTTCACAAGCTAACAATCCTTGGTTGCATGAAGTTCCAGATCCTATTTCAAAAGTTTGTTATGATAACTATGTTTCTGTTTCAAAAACAGAGGCACAAAGTAAAGGATTAAAGCAAGATGACCTGATAAATATTTCTGCTGGAGGATACACAATTAAAAATATTCCAGTTTTAATTCAACCAGGTCAAGCTGCAGGAACATATGCGATCGCTTTAGGATATGGTCGTACACAATCAGGTAAAGTAGGGAAAGATTTAGGTAAAAATGCTTACCCATTTCTTAAAATCGCCAATGGTACCACATCTTACAGTAATGGAGGAGTTTCTATTGAAACTACTGGTGATACTTATAAATTAGCTCAAACACAAACACATCATACTATTGAAGGTCGTGATTATATTCGCGAAGCTTCTTTAGATGAATATAATAAAAACCCTTTTGTACGAAACGAAAATAAAGCGGATTTAGTTTCTTTATGGCAGGAATATGATTATTCTACTGGTCATAAGTGGGGAATGGCTATCGACTTAAATGCTTGCACTGGTTGCGGAGCTTGTGTAGTGAGTTGTCATATTGAAAATAACGTTCCAGTTGTAGGACGTGATGAAGTTAGACTTCGTCGTGAAATGCATTGGATTCGTATTGACCGTTACTATAGTTTTTATTCTCCCGAAGCATACTTAACCAAAGAGGATGATATTGAAAAGGAAAAAGCCGATATTTATGATAACATACGTGTGGTTCACGCCCCAGTAATGTGTCAGCATTGTGCTCACGCTCCTTGTGAAACCGTTTGTCCAGTATTGGCCACTACTCATAGTTCTGAGGGAATCAATCAAATGACTTATAACCGTTGTATCGGTACCAAGTATTGTGGAAACAACTGTCCATATAAGGTTCGTCGTTTTAACTGGTTCCGTTATAATGATAATGATGCATTTGATTATCATTTCAACAATGACTTGGGAAAAATGGTAATAAATCCTGACGTTACGGTTCGTACCCGCGGGGTTATGGAAAAATGTAGTTTTTGCGTTCAGCGTATTCAAGCTGGTAAATTATCAGCAAAACGTGACGGTCGTAAAATGCAAGATGGTGATGTTAAAACAGCTTGTGCCACGGCATGTCCTTCCAACGCAATTGTGTTTGGCGATATGAACGATCCAAACAGTGAAATTTCTAAATTATATAAGAACGAACGTTCGTATCATATGCTTGAAGAAGTGGGAATTAAACCTTCAGTAGTTTATATGACTAAAATTAGAAATGTAGAACCTTCAAAATTAACCGAAAAACACTCATAATATTTAAATGTCAGTAATAGATGCAGCCATAAGGCCACCGTTAATTCAAGGTGGGAAAACCTACTCAGACGTAACAACCGATATCTGTCGTCCCTTGGAAAATAAACCAACAAGGATGTGGTGGATCGGATTTACTTTATCTTTCCTATGTTTATTAATTTTATTTGCAACTCTTTTCTGGACTGTATGGACTGGTATTGGGGTTTGGAATATTAATAAATCTGTTATGTGGGGTTGGGACATCACTAACTTCGTATTTTGGATTGGTATTGGTCATGCCGGTACATTGATTTCCGCCATACTTTTATTGTTTAGGCAAAAATGGAGGATGTCCATTAATCGATCGGCAGAAGCAATGACAATTTTTGCAGTAATGTGTGCTGCAGTATTTCCATTTTTCCACATGGGTAGAATTTGGGTTGGGATATATTGGGTATTCCCATTACCAAATGCCTTTGGATCGTTATGGGTCAATTTTAACTCACCATTGCTTTGGGATGTATTTGCCATATCTACTTACTTTTCGGTATCGTTAGTTTTTTGGTATTTAGGTTTAATTCCTGATATCGCTACGATTCGCGATCGTTCAACAACAAAAGCTAGAAAATATTGGTATAATTTTTTCGCAATGGGTTGGACGGGTTCAGTTAGAACTTGGGCTCGTTATGAAGTAGTGTCTCTTATTTTAGCAGGTATTTCTACACCTTTGGTACTTTCAGTTCATACCATTGTATCGATGGACTTTGCAACTTCTATTGTACCTGGTTGGCACACAACTATATTTCCTCCTTATTTTGTAGCTGGTGCTATCTTTTCAGGATTTGGTATGGTACTTACATTGCTATTAGTAGCTAGGAAGGTATTAAATTATGAAAATTACATTACTATTGGTCACTTAGAAGCTATGGCAAAAGTTGTTATGCTTACTGGTACTATGGTGGGGTTAGCTTATATAACTGAGTTCTTTATTGCTTGGTATTCAGGTTTTGAATACGAACAATACGCTTTCATGAATAGAGCATTTGGACCTTATTGGTGGGCTTATTGGACCATGATGAGTTGTAACCTTATAGCTCCCCAAGTATTTTGGTTTAAATGGGCAAGAACAACACCTTGGTTCTTGTTTATGATGTCTATCATTGTAAATGTGGGTATGTGGTTTGAACGTTTCGTAATTATCGTTACCTCATTACATCGTGACTATTTAACCTCCTCTTGGGTTATGTATTCCGCGTCTTGGGTTGAGGTTGGTATTTTTGTAGGTACGTTTGGTTTATTTTTCACTCTTTTCTTTGTGTTCTGCAGGTTCCTTCCGGTAATCAATATGGCAGAAGTGAAAGGAATCTTAAAAAACAAAGAATAATATGTTTTGCTTTAGCACGTCAATAAATAAACGCAATTTAATTTACGGTGTATTCGATGATGATAGTAATCTCATCCACGCCGTTGAAGAAGTGAGAGAAAAAGGTATCGAAGTATTTGATTGCTATACACCATTTCCTGTTCACCATTTGGATACCGCTATGGGTATTAATCGTACTCGACTATCTATTGCTGCATTTTTATGCGGTACAACTGGTTTTTGTCTTGGACTGTTACTTCAGTTTTATATGATGGTTTTCGATTGGCCGATGAATATAGGAGGTAAACCAAGTGATTATCACATGCTGCCTAGTATGGTACCCGTAGTATTTGAATGTACTATATTATGCACTGCTTATGGTTTAGCATTTTTATTTTTCTTCCGTAATAAAATGGGTCATGGTGTAAAACCAGATATACTAGATTTACGACAAACCAACGATCATTTATTAATAGCTTTTGATTCTGATACTTTAGATCAAGCTGCCAAATCAGAATTGACTACAATATTAAATAAAAACGGAGTGTTATCTATTCATGAATACAGTGGACAATATGCAAATGAAGGAGGAGCCCATGCATAAATTATATAAATTATTTGTTATAGCCTTTATTGCAGTATCCTTTTATTCTTGCAAAAGTCGTGGTGAAAATACTGGAATAGAATATGCTCCAGATATGTATATTTCCAAAGGATATGAACCTTTCACTCAAACTCGTCACATGGCGTTTAGTGCTACAGGAATGACCATGCGTTTGCCAGTAGTTGGTACAATCGCTCGTGGTCAATTAGATTATGTTTATAATTATCCGGATTCTCCTGATGGTTACGAAGCTTCTGCGGCAAATATTAATCCTGTTGAAAAAACAGCAGTTAATTTATTGGCAGGAAAAAAATTATACGATGTTTATTGTTGGAGTTGCCACGGAAAAGAAGGAAAAAATGATGGACCGGTAATTGTAGATGGAAAATTTGCAAAACCACCGTTTGCCAATTATCAAACCCCTTATATTCAAACACTCCCTGAAGGTAAAATGTATCATGTAATTACTTTTGGTAAAAACATGATGGGGTCACATGGTGCTATGCTTACTCCAACTGAGCGATGGAAAGTAATAAATTATGTTAAAAGTTTGAGTTTTGCCAATGGAGCCGCTCCGGCTGCTGCCGATAGCACTGTAGTTAAAATAAATTAAGTAATCAACAAATGGGACATCATCATATAGAAATAAAGCAGGAGAAATTTGAGTTTACCTCACGGTCCAAAATGCTGAGTATAATATTGCTGGCGGTTGGGATTTTACTATCTGTAATTGGAGTAATGCAAATAAAAGCAAATGACAGTAAGGTAGCTGCCGAAACCACTTCAGTTAATGCAGTGGGAGCTTCACACGAAACAGCTGCTGCCTCTGAGCATGCAGGAGAACACACTAAACCTTGGACAACCCGTTTTTGGGCAAATATGTTAGTTAATAGCTATTACTTTTTGTTGTTTGCCGTAGGAGCATTGTTTTTTGTTGCACTTAATTATGTAGCTAATGCTGGTTGGGCAGTAATGGTTAAACGAGTTGCTGAAGGTATCAGCGCTTATATACCAATAGGTTTAATATTGCTTTTTATAACCTTATATTTTGGAGGTACTCAATTATATCATTGGCTTCATTATGAGCATGAAGGCTTAAAAGAAGGAATGGAAGGGTATGATAAAATATTAGCAGGCAAAAGCCCATTCTTAAATTCTAAATTTTTATTTCTTGGAGTTCCTTTATTTGTATTGATATGGTATTGCTTTCGTATAATTCTTCGTCGATTATCAATTAAAGAAGATAGTGAAGGAGGTTTAACCTTTTTTAGAAAGTCAACGCGTTTCTCAGCTGCATTTTTAGTAATCTTCGGATTTAGTTTTTCCATGCTAGTTTGGTTAATGATAATGAGTGTAGATGCTCATTGGTATAGTACAATTTATACCATTAATAATTTTGCAGTAATGTTTGTTACCTCTGTAACAGTAATTAGCTTTTTTACGATTTATCTTAAATCAAAAGGTTATATGGAGTTGGTTTCGTCAGAAATTATGCATGACTTAGGTAAATTCATGTTTGCCTTCTGTATATTTTGGGCTTACACTTGGTTAGCACAGTTTTTACTGATTTGGTATGCCAACATAAATGAAGAGGTAGTATATTTTCAAATTCGTTTGCACGGTTATTTCCGTCCATTATTCTTTACCAACCTATTTATGAATTTTTTCATACCTTTTTTAATATTGATGATGCGAGAAGCAAAACGAAATCCAAAATCGTTATTAGTAGCCGGGTCTATTATATTAGTTGGTCATTGGTTAGATGTGTTTTTAATGATTATGCCCGGTGTGGTAGGTACATCTTCAGGTTTAGGATTACTTGAGTTAGGTATGCCTATAGCCTTTGCAGGATTGTTTATTTATGTTGTTAAATACAGCTTGTCTAAAGCAAATTTATATGCAATTAATCACCCTTATATTATGGAGTCAGCAACCTATGATGTAGGACCATAATATAAAAATAAAATATTCTTTATTAAAAGACCCGAAGCAGATTTTGTTTCGGGTTTTTTGTTAGTAAGCATTTTGTATAAATTTTAAATTGTAAAATATTTATTTAAAGTTCTAGAATAGCTTTCTGTATATTAAATTTGAAATAATAAATTAATCTCATCTATATATTTTCTAAAGTTGAATTTTAAAGTGGATAAAAAAAACAAGATTATTGCTGTTTTAGAGCAAGCATATGTTAGTAGAATAAATAATCTCAAACTTAGTGTTGAACTTGCGGATAAGGCACTTGCTGAAAGTCGAGAAATAGGAGATAGAACTTTAATTGGGAAAAGTTTGAATCATCTTGCCCTTTTTTATATGATTATGGGGGATTATGATCGTTCGATGAAATTATCTGAGGAAGCAATTATCCGTTTTGAAGAACTTAAGGATAAAAAGGGTATTGCAGATGCTAAATATAATATTGCCGGCATCTACTATAAAACGGATAATTATCATCTCGGATTAGTTTATTTGATGGATTGCTTAAGCATTTACAAAAAATACAAAGATTTCCACAATCAAGCCAGAGTTCAAAAATCATTGGGAACTATTTACGAATATTATGGAGATCAAAATAATGCGATTCAAGCGTATGAAAGTTCAATTGAAAATGCAATAAAAGTCAGCGATTTAAATCTAGAATCCAATGCCTATAACCCGCTTTCAGGTATATATCTTAAACAAAATAACATAGAAAAAGCAGACGAGATTATTGAATTATCCGTCAATATGAAGAAGTTGACAGGTGATTTAAGGGGTTTGGCATTTTCTATATATGGCAGAGGTAAAGTAAATAAAAGTAAAGGGTTATTTAAAGAGGCTGAAATGGATTTTTTAGAAGCCCTTACCATTCATAAGGAAATGGGTGAACACCTAGGTGAAGCAATGACTTATAACAAAATGGGTGCATTGTATTTTGAAAATGGATTTTTAGATAAAGCAAAGAATGTGCTGCAAAAGGGATTAGAAACAAGCGAACAGTTTAATATTCTAATAACAAAATTTAAGTGTAGCTATTTGCTTTATTTGATATATAAGAAAGAAAATAATCTTTTTGAATCATTAAAATACTTGGAAATTTATCTTGTTTTGAAGGAAACAGTGATTAATACTCAAACTTTACGTGTCATTGAAAATTATGAACTGATTTCAAAAATGAAATGGCTTGAAAAAAAATCTGAAATTGAAAGAAAAAAGTCTGAGGAACAAATAAAGTTGAGTAATGAACGATATGAATTAGCAACGAAAGCCACAAAAGATATTATATGGGACTGGGATATCGTAAATAATAAAATATACAGATCCGTTAATTATGGATTAATTTTTGGTTATAAACCTACTGAGAATAATATTTATTTAGAATCCTGGATTAAAAATCTTCATCCTAATGATCGTTCAAGAATTGTAGAAAACTTAAATAATAAAATTAAAGACCCAAACTGTAATTTATGGGAGGATGAATACAGATATTACAGAGCAGATGGTGAATTAGCTCATGTGATGGATCGCGGATACATAATACGTGATACCAATAGGAGCCCTATTCGTATGGTTGGAGCCATGATGGATATAAGTTTGCAAAAAGACAGTGAGAAGGAACGTGAAAAAATGACCAATGATATAATTCAAAGAAATAAAGATCTTGAACAATTTGCCTATATCGTATCACATAATCTCAGATCACCAGTAGCTAATATTATTGGGTTTTTAGAATTATTAAAAGATAAAAATAATAATAAGGAAGAAATTAGTGAATTTATTGATATTATTTCTGATTCAGCCAATTCATTGGATAGTATAGTAAGCGATCTAAATAATATACTTCAAATCAAAAGTGAAATCATAGAAACAAAAAGAAATATCGTTTTTACAGAACTCATTAATGATATAAAATTGAGCATTTTAAATGTAATTAAAGAAGAAAATGTAACGATTATTACTGATTTTATGGAGGTGGATGAAATGCTTTCGCTCAGAAGCTATTTCTATAGTATATTTTATAACTTAATAACCAATAGTATAAAATATCGCCGGCCTGATATTTCTCCAATAATAATTATAAAAAGTTTTAAAAAAGAGGATACAATAGGATTTTCAATTAGTGATAATGGCATAGGGATAGATCTTAAAAAAAATGGAAACGATATTTTTGGCCTATATAAGAGGTTTCATAGAACTGTTGAAGGGAAGGGTATAGGTTTATATATGACCAAAACACAGGTCGAAACTCTTGGGGGATCCATCAGTATTGCTAGTGAACTTAATTCCGGAACTGAATTTATAATTCAATTTGATAATTAAAATATTAATAATTATTTATTAATATTGGAGAATTCATATCAAGCATACATGAAATTACCTGAGCGTTTTATTCTAATTGATGATGACCCGTTTAATAATAAATTATGTAAAAATATTTTAAATAAAATATATAAAAACATAGAGGTTATTGGGTTTACCGAGCCTGAAAAAGGTATTGATTATATATTAAATGAGTATTCTGAAAATCCGGTCTATACTGTTTTATTTCTAGATATAAATATGCCAACACTTAATGGGTGGCAGGTTGTAGAAAAAATCTCCCATATGAGTGATAATATATGTATGAATATAGTCATTTTTATACTGTCATCTTCAATTCATTTAGTAGATAAAACGAAAGCAAGTGAAAATCCATTTATTTCGGGCTATATTGAAAAACCCTTAAACATAAAAAGATTGGAATCCATTTTTATCTAAAATGATAACGGAAAAAAACAGCTATCACAGTTTGTCAGAATATTCCAATTTTAGCTAAAGCTATATTTAAGATTTTTGTCGGCTATTTTTCAGGATAAAGGATAGCTCTGAAACTATTTTCACCGCTCAACATTTGGTTAGCAATATCTTTTATTTGCTCTGGTGTAACAGAATTTAATATCGATTCGTACCCTAAGAAACGTTGCTTATCAACACCATTAAATTTAATTTCACAAAGATATTTATTCCAAAAAGCATTTGTTTTCATAGCCTCGCGGTATGCTTCAATCTTTGCTAATTTGGCTTTTTCCAAATCCTTGCTCATTGGGCCTTCATTTTTTAATTTTATTATTTCATCCATAGAGGCATGCAGAAGGGTATCTACGCTCTCTGGGCCACATGGAAGGTATAAAACAAACGAAAAGTTGTTGTATGGCTCCTTATTTACATCAGAATACATGCCTCCGCTATATATACCTCCAATTTTTTCTCTTAATTCTTCTATTATTTTGATATTTAATATATCAGCCAATAGGTCAGCTTTTAAGGCTGCCCCCTCCGAATATGGTAATTCTCCATAAAACTCCTCAACGATAATGCTTTTTGGTTCAGAACCTTTGTATATTTTTAACTCGCACTTTCCGCCTCTGGGCCTAAGTCCATTATCTTTATAATTCGGAGTGGTGCCCTTAGTTGGCAGGCTGGCAATATATTTTTCAATTAATGGTTGGAAAGTAGATTCATCCACATTACCCACAAAAAAGAAATGAAATCCATCGGCATTAGCAAATTCAGTGTTATATATTTCAAGTACTCTTTCAGGATTAATACTGTTAAGGTTATCCTCAGTAGGTATACTAATAGGGGTAAAGGGGTTATTATTATATAATGATTTATTTAGGGTATCAAAAAAAGCCATTTGAGGATTGGATTTAATATTTTGAAGGGATGATTTTTGCTTGGCAATAAACCCTTTAAAAAGTTCTAAATCTTTACGTGTCGAGGTTAATTTTAGATAATTTAATTGCAGCATGGTTTCAAGGTCTTTAATTGATGAACTGCCTTGAACTAAATCGTTTGTCAACGAAACATTGGTTGAAATTGCTATATTTTTTCCTGATAGAAAATTTTTTAAATCGATTGGATTAAATTGTCCGAATCCCATTGCTCCAACTATACTGCTCATATACATTGCATTTAGCTTGTCATCTACCGAAAATTGTCCGGTACCACCTTTTTTCTGACCAGAAAAAATAATTTCATCACTTTTAAAGGTTGTCGATTTCATGGTAACTTTGACACCATTGCTCAACGTGTATGTGGTTGCGTCTAGTAGGCTATCTTTTTCAATAAATATTATTTTGCCAGATACTGGTTCTGTTTTGAGTAAAGAAGAAGCCAAAACCCGTTCTGTTTTTTCTTTAACTTCTTGAGAAAATGCATTATTTATGATTTTAAGAAGATTTTTATTGCTGAGTTTTTTTGTCAAATTGTTCTCAGGACCTAATGATAATGCGAAATAGGTTTTGTTATCATCTAACCAAATTTTAGCCATTTCATTCACTTCTTTTAGGGTGATGGTTGGCAAAAAATCTTTGTAATATTGATAATCCTTTTGAATACCTGGCATGGGTTCATGGGTAAGAAAATTGCGAAGATATTCTTCAATTATATTTCCTGATTCTGTGGTGTTACGCTCATTGTAAATACGTTCAATCCAACTTATTGTTCCTTTCTTTACTATATCTAGTTCTGTGTTATTAAATCCGAATTTTTGAGCTTTTACTAGTTCACCAATGCTAGCATCAACCGTTGTTTTCATATCACCGGAGGCTACAGCATTCAATTGGAAACTTTCAAATCCTCGAGCCCATCCTCCAATACTGGCGTAGCTATATAAAAATGGGGGTGTAGCACTTTGGGTAAGTTCCCTTAACCTATTATTCAAAACCTGTATAAAAAGATTTTTTACGAGGTTTGATCGGTAATCTTGAAGTGTTAAATCTGCTGTTGTTTTTTTAGAGGAATATACCAAACTAAATTCTTGGTTTGTGGCTTCCTTGTCGGTTAGCACCATGGCCTCTTTTTTCTTAAATGCGGGCACATCATAAGTTGTTCTTAATCTTTCATCTTTTGGATTTGTTAAACTAGAAAAGTATTGTTCAATCAAGGCTTTTGCTTTTTCTACGGTAATATCCCCAACAACTGCAACAGCCATCAAATCAGGTCTGTACCAATCTTTATAAAATGATCGGATGGCATCAGGGTTACAATTTTTTAGAATATCTTCTTTTCCAATGGGAAGTCGCTCTGAATAATGAGAACCTGCCATTAATTTAGGAAGATAAAATTTCATCATTCTGTCATCGGCTCCTTTGCCAAGACGGCTTTCTTCAAGTACGACTTTTCGCTCATCATTTACATCCTTATCCGTTATCAATGCCTTTTGCGCCCAATCAGAAAGCACTTCAAATCCTTTTTCAATATTATCAGGCTTATCCGTTGGAATTGGCAAAATGTAAACGGTTTCATCAAAACTTGTATAGGCATTTAAATCTGCACCAAATTGCACACCAATAGATTGCAAAAAATCAACTAACTCATTTTTGGGATAATGTGTAGTTCCATTAAAATTCATGTGTTCCATGAAATGTGCTAAACCTTGTTGGTTATTGTTTTCCAAAATTGAACCTGCATTTATTGCCAAACGCAATTCTACTCTTTTTTCAGGTTTAGGATTTGGTTTAATATAATATCTAAGTCCGTTGTTCAGCGTTCCTGTTGTTACTGATGAGTCAAATGGAAGTGGGCTGTTTAAAACCTGTGCTGAGAGATTAGAACTGAGAAGGATTAAAAATAGGCAGATCGCGAAACTTGCTTTCGAAATATATTTATATATCATTGGATGTTATTTTTTTCAAAAGTACTGTTTTTGTTTTCGGTTGCCAATAATTACTAACTATATGTAACAATATTGGCTTGATTTCAAAGGTGACAACAATCATGTATCTAATGATTATCCTTTCTTTGTCAAAAATCGATTAGTCACTACCTTTGAATAATTCAACTATTAATAGACCAATATGAAGGGCATATTTTTAACTTTTTCATTACTAATATTTTTATTTGGTTGTAAAAGAGATCCAATAAAAAATATAGCAAATGCCGAAGTATATAAGTTTAATGCTGAAAAATGTCTTTGCTGCTGGGGTTGGTATGTTAAAAAAAACGATGATACCTTAAAAATAGATGTATTGCCCAATGGGGTAACTATTAGTACAGTTATAATTAAACCCATTCCTGTTTATATTGAATTGGGTGAAAAGAAGAATAATTGCCTAACAATTGATTATGATTACTATCTCGTAAATAGACTTGAAATAATAAAATAGATTTACAACTCATTATGTCAATGGAAGGCCTCAGCGCATCGGAAGCTAATGAACTTATCAAAAGATATGGTTATAATGAGTTGCCATCTGCGGCCCCAAAAAATATAGGGCAACTGGCTCTGGAAGTATTAAAGGAACCTATGTTTTTATTGTTGATTGGCTGTAGTTTGCTTTATATAATTCTTGGTGATTTTAGGGAAGGAATAATATTACTATCCACTATTTCAATTATAATATTTATTACTTTTTATCAATATCAAAAAACCGAAAAGGCCTTAGAGTCTCTTAGAAAACTCTCTTCACCAAGGGCTTTGGTTATTCGTGAAGGAAAAGAAATTCGAATTTCAGGAAGAGAGGTAGTTCCCGGTGATATAATCCTAATTAACGAAGGTGATCGTATTTCAGCTGATGCTGTTATTTTGGAAACACTTAATTTGTCGGTAGATGAATCGATGTTAACTGGTGAATCCATTGCTGTTTCAAAGAGTGTTCAAAGCGATTTGAAAAATGTTTCAGGCTTAATATATAGTGGCACATTAGTGGTTCAAGGGAAGGCCATGGCTAAAGTTATTGCAACTGGAGTAAATTCTCAGTTTGGCAAAATTGGGACTTTACTGCAAAATATTGAGCAAAGTGAAACACGTTTGCAAAAGGAAATGAAGGTTTTGATAAAAAGTCTTTTTATCATTAGTGGGTTTATAAGTATTGCAGTAGTTGTAGCCTTTTATTTAACACGAGGTCATTTTATTCAATCTTTGCTTAACGGATTAGCTTCAGCAATGGCTATTTTACCAGAAGAATTTCCTGTAGTGCTTACCATATTTATGGCCTTAGGAGCATGGCGTTTATCGCAAAAAAATGTTTTGACACGTCATCCATCTGCAATTGAAACTCTTGGCTCAGCCACTGTCTTGTGCAGTGATAAAACTGGGACAATAACTCAAAATAATATGGAAGTAGCCGCTTTGTACGATGGCAAAGAATTATTTCTTAAGAGTGTTTTTGTTGAAAATCAATATAAAATCATAGAATTAATTACCACAGCAAATTTTGCATCTCAAAAAAAATCCATTGATCCAATGGAAAAGGCACTATGGAAAACCTTCCAAAACCTTAATCTAAAAGGTGATTCAAATTATAATCTAATTAGAGAATATCCTTTAAGTAAGGACCTGTTTGCTATGACACGAGTTCATGAAAGAGAGGTTGATAATTCTCTTATAGTAAATGCCAAAGGAGCACCGGAGGCTATTTTGAGTTTGTGCAAGCTGAGTGAAACAGAAATATCGAAACACACATCGGTTGTAAACCAAATGGCAGAGATGGGATACCGCGTTATTGCAGTGGCAAATGCTTTGTTGCCAAATAAAATTTTGCCTCAATCTCAGCATGATTTTGAATTTACTTTTATAGGTCTCATTGGTTTAGAAGACCCCATTAGACCAGAAGTACCCCAGGCTATTAAGGAATGTCACGAAGCTGGCATAAAAGTGATTTTAATAACAGGAGACTATCCCATCACAGCTAAAAATATAGCACATCAGATTGGTTTGTCACCTGAAGAAATAATTACAGGGGATGAACTGAAAAATATGAGTGACGTAGAATTAAGGAATCGTATTAATAGTACTAATGTTTTTGCCAGGGTTGTTCCTGAACAAAAATTAAGAATTGTTCAGGCCTTGAAAGCAAATAAAGAAGTGGTGGCTATGACTGGTGACGGGGTAAATGATGCTCCGGCCTTAAAAGCTGCAGATATAGGTGTCGCCATGGGAAATAAAGGAACAGATGTGGCCAGAGAAGCTTCCTCACTTGTATTACTTGATGATAATTTTGCTTCAATCGTTTCCGCTATCCGATCAGGCCGTCGGATATTTGATAATTTACAAAAGGCCATGTCCTATATTTTGGCAATTCATATTCCTATCATTGGCTTAACTCTTTTACCTGCCTTCATTACTTCACTGCCCTTATTACTCATGCCTTTGCATATTGTATTTATGGAATTAATCATTGATCCGGTATGTTCGATTGCTTTTGAATCTGAGCAGGAAGAGAAAAATATTATGAAACGACCTCCAAGAAAGCCAAGTGAACAATTTTTTGGTTCCAAAAAAATAATTCTAAGCATAATGGAAGGATTATTATTATTTGGCCTCACAATGTTTATTTATTTTATTTCCGATAGGGAAGGCCACAGAGATGGAGAAGTGCGAGCCATTGTTTTTTCATCTCTTATTATCGGAAATGTGTTTTTTATCCTCACTAATTTATCCAAAACCCGAAGTTTTATTTCTGTAATTCTTGAAAAAAATTATATGGCTATTTTAATTTTGTTAACGGCTATTACTATTCTTGTTATGTCTATTACTATACCGTCATTGCAGAAGATTTTTAATTTTGAGTTCCCGGGGTACAAGCATTTTGAGTTTTCAATTTTGGGAGCCTGCAGTATTCTGCTTATCCTTGAATTAATTAAATATTTTAATTTAAAAAAATCTGAAAAGTTTGTTAATTTATAAAAATCCTCTTTTAATATAATTGCTAAATCTAAAATCGTAAATCAAAAATAGGATTATCTTTGCCCAATGACTAAAACTCGTAATTTTCACATAATACTTGTTCCTTCTGAGCTGGGATGTGGCAAGCGTGGGGCAAGTCATGGTCCGGAGGCTATAATGTATGCAGATATTGACCGTAAAGGAGATTTTTTTAGCCGGTTTCATTTTACCCGAATTGAAGATCATAATTATGAGCTGATTCATCCTACACCATTCAAACACGCCCGTTACATCGATCATATAACAAAGGTTATTGATAATATTATTGATGAGGTCGAGGACTGCTTTGATTACGACCAGTTTCCGCTTATTCTCTCGGGAGATCATAGTAATGCCATTGGATCCATCGCGGCTATTAAAAACTATTATCCTAATAAACGTTTAGGAGTTATATGGGTAGATGCTCATGGTGATTTGCATTCACCTTATACAACGCCTAGCGGCAATGTTCATGGGATGCCTTTAGCAGCTAGTTTGGGCGATGTATATTGTTCCGAAAAGATTAATGATATTGACGAGGCTACTAAACACTTTTGGCGAAAACTAACTCATGCCGGTGATCGTCATATTCATCCTAAACTGTATCCGGAGGATATTGTATTTATAGATATTCGCGATTTGGAAGCACCAGAATGGAAAGATATTAAAGACAATAAAATAAAATATTACGGGCCACAAGAAGTAAAGAAAATTCCTGTAAAAAAAATAGCAGATGAAACTTTAAGTTATTTAAATCATTGCGATTTGCTTTATATTTCTTTTGATGTGGATAGCATGGATCCAAGTGTTTCGGAAGGTACAGGTACCAGCACTCCGGATGGTATAACCCTTGCCAGTGCTAAAGAATTATTGAGTTATCTTTTTAAGTCACCTAAACTTATTGCTCTTGAAATTACGGAGGTTAATCCTTTGCTAGATAATAAAAATGATATGGCCAATGCCGTATTGGAAATATTAGACCATTTGATACCAGCCGAAATTATTTAGGAATTTAGGGCTGGATTACTTTGAACTTTATCACCCGAAATTTGTTATTAATCTTACATAATTAAACTTAAAATATGTCTCTCATTAAAACCCCAGCAGATTCATTAACCATAATGAATGAAATTGTATTGCCCAATGATACCAATACGCTTAATAATTTAATGGGGGGAAGGCTGCTTCATTGGATGGATATTGCTTCGGCTATTGCTGCACAAAAGCATTCTAATTCAATTGTCGTTACAGCATCAGTAGATTCTGTTTCATTTAAAGAACCAATAAAATTGGGAGATGTAGTAAATATTAAAGCTTGGGTTACCCGTTCATTTAAAACCTCTATGGAAGTATTTATTGAAGTTTGGGCTGAAAATATTCCACGCGGCGAAAAAATAAAATGCAATGATGCCTATTATACATTTGTGGCATTGGATTCAAGAAACCGGCCTGTTAATGTTCCTTCATTAGAACCGCAAACATCTGAAGAGGTTGAAAAATTTGAAGGAGCACTTCGCCGTAGGCAGTTACGCTTGATATTGGCGGGAAAAATAAAACCCGAAGATGCCCATGAATTGAAGAATTTATTTATGAAATAATTTTAAGAACTAATTTGTCTTTAGCATATCATCATACTTGTTCCGGTTATATGGATTGAGTTGAATAAGCAACTCATAAGCACGATTTTTTAAAGTAGGAGAGGCTTTACCAAAAACTTTAATTAACTCTTTGCTTTTTGCTTCAAAAAAGAGGAACAGAGTAAATGAGTTTGGGTAGATATTGTAAATCTTCTTTAGTTCGGTAAGGCAATCCAATACAGATGCCCTGCCTTTATCAATGTCTTTATACATAACATCCATGCCTTTTACATGATATAGATAAAGGGCTGTATGAATGGTTTTATAGCGTTCATCCATTAGGTTCTCTATTAAAAACCAGCGATTAAAACTGTTTTTCCCATCTCGAATACCCCATCCAGACTCGTTCATTGCCAAATCTTTTATGTTTTTTGCCTTGCGATAATAATTTAATCCGCCATCTTGCGAATAGGAATCATAATCCATACCTAAAATAGCATTAGTATAGAACGCCAACAAACTTGTTAGTTGACTGCTATAGGCACTTTCCTGAAAATCAAGGGGCAAATACAATGAATATTTGAAATCCCAAATATCCTGATGACGAAAGATAACAGAATTGTAGGTTGAGCCATAAATAGGGCGACTGGATTGTATTTCAACGGTTGCTGTAAAATTATCTGATTGTTGCGACTTAAGGCTAATGATAAAGGTGCAATCTATTTTTTCGTTAATTTGAATTTTATCATCACTCCATTTTTTATTGTTTAAAAAATTGAAAATGGCCATTTGTAAATCAGCTACCAAAGCTTTATCAGGGTTAGAAAGGTCATTGGTTAAAACCCGTACAGTGGCATTTAAATCCTGTGCTGCTGCCTTGTTAAAAAAGCTGCCGATAAGAATAAATAAAACAAATAATTTACTTCTCATTTGGCACCGAAAGTTTAATGATTTTATTCACGATATCTTTTGCAACGTCTTTTTTTGATTTTAATTCAAATACTTGTGATTTAAGTTCCTTATCAATTATAGTGATTTTATTGGTATCGTATTGAAATCCTGCTCCATTATCATTCATTGAATTTAGAACGATGAAATCTAGATTTTTCTTATTTAGTTTATCCACGGCGTTGTCATATTCATTGTCCGTTTCCAAAGCAAATCCTACTAAAATTTGTTTTGGCTTCTTATCTTCTCCAAGTTTATGCAGAATGTCTGAAGTCTTTTCCAAATTTAGAATTAATTTATTTTCAGTTTTCTTAATTTTAATGTTAGATACAATGGATGGAGTATAATCAGCCACTGCCGCACTCATTACAATAATATCGCTTTCGTCAGCTTGAGCGATACACGCATTATACATTTCTATTGCCGATTCAACTTTAATAACCTTTATGGAAGAATCAATATTATTTTGATGACTTGGTCCCAAAATTAAGGTAACATCGGCACCATTATTCTTAAGTTCATTTGCAATGGAAATACCCATTTTTCCTGATGAGTAATTTCCTATAAAACGCACCGCATCTATCCTTTCATAGGTAGGCCCGGCAGTTACAATTGCTTTTTTGCCTTTTAGTGAAATGCTCTTACAAAAATAATCCTCAATAAATGAAATGATATTTTCAGGTTCCGCCATTCGGCCTTCGCCAATTAACCCACTAGCTAATTCTCCTGTTTCAGCAGGAATAATAATATTTCCGTTATCTTTTAATTTTGCTATGTTGGCTATAACTGCGGGATGTAGGTACATATCCAAATCCATAGCAGGAGCAAATGCGACTTTACTTTTTGCTGAAAGATAAGTGGCTAAGAGTAAATTATCGCAAATTCCATTTGCCATTTTAGCAATAGTATTAGCCGTAGTTGGTGCTATTAAAATAATATCAGCCCAAGCTGCTAATTCAACATGATTATTCCATTGGCCGCTTTTACGGTCACTATATTCTGAAAAAACCGGATTTTTACTTAAAGTGGAAAGTGTGAGTGGGGTAATAAAATCCGAGGCACCTGGGGTCATGATAACTTTAACCTCAGCACCTTCTTTAACAAGCATACGTATAAGTATAGCCGATTTATAAGCAGCTATACTTGCACAAACACCTAATACTATTTTCATATGTAATTCATGCTTTATTTTAGTCAATTGCCATATGGAATGCCACTTTACATTTCTGTTTGTAGTGAGCTTGCTATCTAAAGCATTTCTTATTTTTCAACATCCATTTTAGCTGGATTTCTGTAATAAATTTTATCTTTCAAAAATTCATCAGTAGCCATTAATGTTGGTTTTGGTTGTTGCTCAAAATAAGTAGCAATTTCAATTTGTTCACGGTTTTCAAAAACTTCTTCAAGGGTATCATTGTCGCCAATAAACTCTTCCAAACGTTGGTGCATTTCTTCTTTTGTTTGTAATGAAATTTGTCCTGCACGTTTGGCAATAATTGCTACAGTTTCATAAAGATTACCTGTAGGGCCATCTAATAAACGTGTATCACGACTTACTGCTGAACTTGAAACTTTTTCTTCTTTTTTCATCTATTGTATTTTTTTATTAAATTGATTTTAAATTTATATTGTTTTAGGCGCTACCAATGGTTTTCGTTTTATTTCACGCTCGGATTTTGCAATTCCTGAATTAATTAAAATTACAAGTTTTTTCATATCCTCATTATAAACACTTGGACTTTGTGAATGCTCACTGTAAAATTCATTTGAAGCTTCAATTGCTTTTTTATATCTATCTAATTGCACCGATAAAATCGAGTTTTTGGCATATAGATAATGTGCTTTTACAATCAAAAATTCAAATTCATCTTTTTGAGGTAAATCAGGAAAGTCTTTTATTGCATTTGCAAATACTACAGTAGATGCTTTATAATCGCCTATTCTATAATAAAGCATAGCATTAGAATAGGCTTTTTTATGCAGTTTAGCTCTTAGTTTATCAATGTAATCATTGCATTGACTCATGTAACGACTTTCACTGTAATTATTTACAAAAAGCTGAAATGATTTTATTGCATTTTCAGTTATGGTTTGATCTAAATAGGTGGGAAGAGATTTGTAAAACTCACAAATACAATGCATAAATGCACATTCCTCAACTCGCGAGCTAAGGCTGTATTGCTGAGTAAAGTTATCAAAATGATAGCTTGCCAATAAGTAATCATGTAATTTGTAATGACTGTAGGCTAGCATATAATAGATATCTTCGGCTTCTTTCTTTCCTTTATATTGAGGGTAAATTTCCTCTAATAAAGGTTGTGATTTGGAGTATTTTTTTTTGTCAAAATACTTTTTTGAATACTCGTATTTTTGAGTCAAAGTTCCTTTTCTAGCTACATAATTATAGCCGTCTTTGCATGAAACAAGCATTATAAAGGAAATGAAAAATAGAAGTACCTTCCGCATCAAGCCCGCAAATTTAATGAAATTATTCATTTTATTGGTAATACGAAAGCAACTAGCTGTAAGTTACTTAATTTTTTTGACCTGTTCGGTAATAGCATCAATGGCAATACTTGAATTATCCATTATCAATTTATCAATGTATTTTTCTTTTCCAGATTCTTTTACACTGATTGTAATGTTATATTTTCCTTGGCTATAGCATGGTTTATATTCAGTTCCGTTATAATAGTGGCCAAATGAACGGGGCACTATAAAGCTATAACCGTCAACTGATTCATGTGCTAGTGAATCGTAATAATATTTATATTCGGGTTCTTTTTTATCCAAAGGCGCATCTCGTATTAGAAAGTAAAATTTTCCCAAATCCACATTGTGGTAAATAATACCTTGTTCTGAATTGTAAGTGGTATTAAAATTAATTTCAATATCCAAATCCAACTTATCATTTCTCTTTTTTTGAACATAAGTCCAAGGCATATACCAATGTTTGGTAGGAACTTTTGCTTTAGCGTAATTTATTTGAATATCCTTGACCTTTAATTTGAAAACAGCATTGTTATAAATTTCAAAAGCATTCGTTGTATCCAACATGAAAGTGATTTTTAAGGCCGTATCAATTTTACCACTTTTAGTTTTAAAAGTTCTTATAAAGGTGAAATCTTTTAACTGCATACCTTCAGGATCCCAAGTATTGTTTTCGCTCAGGTGGTTGTAGAAATAAAGATTATAAATTCCTTCACTATACTCGGCTGTGTATTTTTTCTTTTCGTTATCGATAAATTTTTTTAGAGCTTCGGAGCCAACACTGGCGGCCTGCATTAGCATTGACGCAGTAATTAATCCTCTAGTTTTTACACCGCGGGCTAATGGTTGATTATTGCCAACTGATGCTACAAATGTTTCATCCTCCGAAACATTCATTACTATATTTTCACTCTTTTTTTTATTAGAAAAGCGTGACACTGTGCAAGATGAAAACCAAACTATTAATAAAAATGGTATTATTAGCCTATTCAAATTAAAGAATATATAATACTTTTTAGAATATAAACTTAAAGTCATAATGAGTTAATTATTTTACTAGTTCAAAGGTAAACGTTTTATAATATTAAATAATATAGCTCCAATATTAATAACCCATTAAAAGTAAATTTGCATTTTAATTTATGTCACGATTTAATTCAGCAGGAAAGATGGAGGAGGACTTGCCAAAAGCTCGTTTTTCTAAGGAAAATTTAAAAGATGCTTTTTTTATTTTTTCATTTGTAAAACCATATAGAACAAAATTTATTATTGGGCTTTTCTTTTTAGCTTTAACAAGTGGGTTGTCTCTCTTGTTCCCAACAATATTGGGTGACCTAATCAATATTGCCGTTCATAATAAGCCTTCAAAATATTTTGGTTCCAGTCTTAAAACGGTATTTACAGTTTTAGGAGTATTGATTTTTACAACCTCACTTTTGGCGTTATTTCGTATCAAATGGTTTGCTGAAGTTGGCGAAAAATCAGTGGCTGATATCCGAATCAAACTTTATGAAAAAATAATTACCCTTCCCGTTGATTTTTTTTACCAAAATAGGGTGGGAGAGTTGATAAGCCGAATTTCAAACGACCTTTCCCAAATTCAGGATACAATCAGTACAATTCTTGCCAATGTAGTTAGGCAAACTATTATACTTGTTGGTGGAGTAAGTTATGTTTTATTAATGTTCCCAGATTTGGCACTTTGGTTTTTGAGCGTTGTTCCTTTAATTATTGCCTTTGCTTTTTATTTTGGTAAAAAAATAAAAGATAATGCACGTAAAACACAGGATGCTCTGGCCAAAACCTCAGTAATTTTAGAAGAATCATTACAGGGAATTAGCAGTGTAAAATCCTTTTCTAATGAATCCTTCGAGATTGGGCGCTATTCAAAGGGGCTGAAAGGCGTAGTTGCTTTGGCCATTCGCAATGCAGGTTTTCGGGGAGCTTTTGCTGGCACTGTAATGTTCCTGATGTTTGGGGCCATTACTTTGGTGCTATGGGTGGGCTTAACAAAAGTGCAACAAGGCTTAATGGAAATTGGAACGTTAAATAAATTTGTATTTTTTAGTATGTTTATAGCTGGTTCATTGGCTGGATTTGCGGAAAACTACACGCAACTTCAAAAATCAATTGGAGCCACTCAAAGGGTTAAAGAAATTTTAAAAGAAACATCTGAAGTTATAATTAGTAATATTTCGGAAATTGAATCCCCTAAATTTAATGACACCTTATCATTTAAAGACACCACTTTTTTTTATCCTTCAAGGCCGGAGCAAACTATAATTAATCATTTAAGCCTAACCATTGAAAAAGGAAAACAAATTGCCATTGTAGGCCCTAGTGGAATGGGTAAATCTACCATTGCCAGTATGCTTCTTAAATTTTATGAACCAACCGAAGGTTCTATAGAATTGGATGGGAAAAATATTAAGGATATTGACACCAACGCTTATCGAAAACTTTTTGCCTTTGTGCCTCAGGAAATTCTTTTATTTGGAGGAAGCATCAAAGAAAATATTGCTTATGGCAAACCTACAGCTGCTGAAAGTGAAATAATAGAAGCTGCAAAAACTGCCAATGCTCATGAGTTTATAACTAGTTTTAGTGAAGGTTATGAAACGATGGTAGGAGATAGAGGGGTTAAGCTATCAGGTGGTCAGCGCCAACGTATTGCATTAGCAAGGGCTGTACTTAAAAACCCCGAAATCTTGATTTTGGACGAAGCCACTAGCAGTCTTGATAGTCAAAGTGAACTGCTAGTGCAAGATGCTTTAGATAAATTATTGTTTAACCGAACTTCGATAGTAATAGCCCATCGCTTAAGTACTATTAAAAATGCAGATTTGATAGTAGTACTTGATAATGGTGTAATTGCTGAACAGGGAAGCCATAATGAATTAATGATTATTGAAGATGGTATTTATAAAAATTATTACACCATTCAGGCTATGGAAAAGCATTTTGAGATTGCCAATTAAACTAAATTTCTAATATATCATCGTTTTACGTCTCAATCCAATTTTAACCACGTTTACTTCAATTTTTTCATTTTTTATGGCCACAGCCATAGCCGCATTTATTAATGAAGTAATCCCGGCATCCAAAGAAATTACAAATCCCAAAAGTAGTGAGTTATTGGCAATTTAACCGATTTTTTGAGGACAATGTTCACAGTTTACCATTCCTGATTCTTTTTCATACCTTTGCCGCCATTAAAAATAGAGTATGGATTTATTTGAGAAAATAAAAGCGAATCGCGGACCAATAGGGATGCATGCAAAAGAATCACATGGATATTTTACGTTTCCAAAATTAGAAGGTGAAGTTAAACCAAGAATGGGTTTTCGTGGAAAAGACCGATTAAATTGGAGTTTAAATAATTATTTAGGCTTAGCCAATCATCCCGAAGTTCGCAAGGCTGATGCTGATGCTGCTGCCCAATATGGATTTGCTCTGCCAATGGGTGCCCGAATGATGAGTGGAAATTCAGATGCACATGAGCAATTGGAAGCTGAACTATCAGCTTTTGTAAATAAAGAAGAAACCATTTTGTGTAACTTTGGTTATCAGGCTATGGTTTCAGCTATTGATTGTTTAGTTAGTCGCCATGATGTCATTGTATATGATGCCGAATCTCATGCCTGCATTTTGGATGGAGTGAGATTACACATGGGCAAACGCTATGTTTATAAGCACAATGATATAGAGGATTGTGAAAAGCAATTAGAGAGGGCCACAAAGTTAGCTGAAGCTCAAGGTGGTTGCATCCTAGTAATTACCGAAGGTGTATTTGGAATGAGTGGTCGTCAGGGAAAATTAAAGGAAATAATTGAACTGAAAAAGAAATTTAATTTCAGATTGTTTGTGGATGATGCTCATGGAATAGGAACTATGGGAGCCACTGGAGGTGGAACAGGTCAGGAGCAGAACTGTCAAGAGGGGATAGATATTTATTTTGGAACATTTGCAAAATCATTCGCATTAATAGGTGGTTTTATCTCCAGTGAATCAGATATTGTTGAGTATTTGCGCTACAATATGAGATCACAAATCTTTGCCAAATCTTTGCCTATTGCCTTAGTAATGGGTGCCTTAAAGCGAATAGAATTGATGCGTAATCATCCTGAATACAGAGATAATTTATGGGAAATTACCAATGCATTGCAGGACGGATTAAGAAAAGCTGGTTTTGAAATAGGTTTAACCAATTCACCTGTAACTCCAGTGTTGATGAATGGCTCCATCCCTGAAGCCACTAATTTAATTGTTGATTTACGTGAAAATTTTAATATATTCTGTTCAATGGTTGTATATCCTGTGGTACCAAAAGGTGTAATTATTTTGCGATTAATTCCTACAGCCGTTCATACAATGGAGGATGTAAACTATACCATTGATGCCTTTAGTAAGATAGTTGGAAAATTAAAATCGGGTCAATATGTGTCAGAAAAAATAGCTGCACATTAATTTAAAAAAAAATACTTTACTTTGAATGGATGTCGTTCAAGCAGTTTAGTAAAGATTATCTAAATTTTACTACCCGTGAAAAATCGGGCATTGCAGGGCTATTAGTTTTGATAGCCCTGTTATATTTTTTGCCATATTTACTTTTTAAAAATGAAGATTATTCTAAAGAATTAAAAGCTTTTGAAAAAGAAATAGCCGCAATGGATACTGGAAATGCCATAGAACCTAATTCTGAATATACGAATTACGATTATCAAAAAACGGAGCCTTTTGAGCCTTTTTATTTCGACCCAAATACTGTGGATCCTCAGCAATTAGCGAAGTTTAGAGTACCGCAATATGTTATTAAAAGCTTCACAAAATATAGGAATGCTGGGGCAAGGTTTTATCAAAAAGAAGACCTAAAAAAATTGTACGGTTTAAAACCAAACGTATATGAACGTATGGCTCCGTACATAAAAATTGAGGAAAAATATACCTCTAATTTTTACCCCAAAAATGAATATAAAAAGCCTGAATTGGAAACTGTTAAGGTTGAATTAAATATGGCAGATTCTCTAACCCTTTTAAAAGTAAAAGGTATTGGACCATATTTAAGTTCTAAAATTATAAAGTACCGTGATGCCTTGGGAGGATACGTAAAAATGGAACAGCTTTATGAGATTTTTAATATTAAACCCGAACAAGTGGAGGCATTTGCGCCATACGTTTTTATCGATAAGGGTCATATTAAACGGTTAAATGTTAATACCGCTGAATTTTACCTACTTAATTGGCATCCCTATATTTCTTCAAAGGAAGCCAATGCTATTATCAATTACCGCAAGCAACATGGACTTTATAAATCTAGGTCAGATTTGGAAAAGGTAATTTTACTCAATAAAGAAATGATTGATAAAATTGAGCCCTATTTGGAGTATTGATTACTTCTTAATCTTTATAACATCCACATCCATTGTTTTTGCCAGATTATTAAAATTTTTAATTTGGTTTGTCTTAAGAGTTTCGAATTTCCATAATTGAAGGTTGGCTTTGATAGACAAATCATTATAAACATCTTGATATTGTTGAGGTACAACACCCTTAAATGCATCAATATTGTCAATTAACGCAGCCATTTTATTATTTAATTTCATAGGGTAATTTAGTAAATCCTGTCCATTTTTAGCCTTGTTTTGAATAAGTTCATTTTCGATAGCTGTGAGTGTGTCGATAATAATTTTCCCCAGTTTTTGCATCGTATCACGCTGCTCTTTTATTGCTAAGCCCGAATTAAAATCATTGATTTGCTTTTTGATATTTCGCATCTGATTGATTGCAGTGTGTATAGCATTAACTTTGGTAATCACCGAATCCAATAATTGTTTTTTACCCCTGTAATTTTCAATAGTGGGTTCCTCAAAACGAGGGTCAGGAAGAATTTTACATTCTAAGGTTTGTACTAGGCTATCTTTAATGTATAGCTCAATTATATAAGTGTCGGGAAAAGCTAATGGCCCCGACAGTGAACCACCCCACATGACTTGTCCATCGCCAACTACATTTACTAAATCAGCCGTTTTCATATCCCATACAAATCGGTTAAATCCTTTCTTTGCCTTGAGTATCCCTTGTGGTTGGGCTGTTTTGGGTTGGTAAAAATCATTATTTATTACAATTTGTGCATAGTTCTTATCACGCGTAGATGAGAAAGCGGCCAATGAATCGCCCTTGCTGGTTTTAATTTTTATTATCAATTCTTTTTTTAGGGAATCTGGCAAAAAATAGTCAATAACCATACCACAAGGTGCATTAATACCTGCTTGCATTGTTGGAGATTCATAAGTTCCTCCGCCAGCATTAAACGTGTTTCTGCAATAAAGAGAAACTGAAGTCGGATTTGATTTTTTATCAACTAAATAATAAAGACTACTAATATTGTCTAATACCCAAAACCCACGGCCATGAGTAGCCAATATTAAATCATGTTCTGTAGGGTGAATAGCGATATCATGAATGGGAGTGTTGGGTAAGTTTTGATTAAATTTTTGCCAATAATCCCCGTCATTAAATGAGATAAAAAGGCCTGTTTCTGTTCCACAGAATAAAAGTCCTTCTTTGGATGGGTCTTCACGGATCACTCTAGTGACATAATTTTTTGGTAGTCCTTTATCAATCCTTTGCCATGTTTTTCCATAATCACTGGTCTTAAATAAATATGGACTATTCTCACCCATTTTAAATCGTGTAGCTGATAAATAGGCTTTTTGTTTGTTGAAATGTGAAGGTTCTATAATACTTATTTGTGTGTTTTCTGAAATTGAAGTTGGCGTTATATTTTGCCAAGATTGGCCGTCATTTTTACTTAAATGAACCAACCCATCATCGCTGCCTGCCCAAAATATTCCTTTTTCAAGGTTTGATTCGGCAAATGTAAAAACTGTATTATAGGTTTCTACCCCGGTATTATCTTTAGATATAAGGCCTCCGCTAGCTTGTTGTTTTGATTTGTCATTTCTTGTTAAATCAGGGCTGATGGTTTCCCAATGCAATCCTTCATCATAGCTGCGATGAACATTTTGAGAAGTGGCGTATAAAATGGTTTTTTCCTTGGTGCTAAATGGTGAAAAGAGGATAGGAAAGGTCCATTGGAAGCGCTGCTTAGCATTATGGACACCATCACCTACAGTTTCTTCAGGATATACATTTACTAAGGTCGTATGCCCCAATTCTTTGTCATATCGATATATAGCACCGCTATAATTTCCTCCAAAAGTTAATTTTGGTTTAAAAGGATGTGGAGCAATATAACCACTTTCGCCCCAAGCACAATTAAACCAATCCGATTTGCCAATTTCCCAACCAAAACTGCGACTTGCAATGGCAACACTCGTATTATCTTGTTGTGCACCATAAATTTTGTAAGGAAAACAATTATCGATAGCAACATGATAAAACTGACCGGTCGGAAAATTCTGTTCGCTCCAGCTTAATCCTCCATTATAACTCACAGTTCCACCGCCATCATTGCCTATCATCATAATTTCGGGGTTTTCAGGATTGATCCACATATCATGGTTATCGGCGTGTTGCGCCCAATGGTTGGTAAATGTTTTTCCACCATCGGTACTTTTGTGGTAAGCCACATTTAAAATATAAATAATATCTTGATTTTTGGGGTGGCAAAAAATACTGCTAAAATACCATGGACGTTGATTAATCGAACGTTCTTCAGTAATCTTTTGCCAAGTTTCACCGGCATCATCACTCCTAAAAAGACCCCCGTTGGTATTTTCTACCATTGCAAAAACCCTGTCAGAATTAACTGGAGAAATCGAAATACAGATTTTACCCAAAATACCTTTGGGTAATCCTTCATTTTGTGAAATATTTTTCCAAGTATCGCCACCATCTATACTTTTATATAATCCACTTTGTTTACCGCCACTTACCATGCTCCATGGTGTTCTATAAGTTTGCCACATTCCAGCATATATCACCAATGGGTCATTAGGGTCCATGGCAATATCAATACATCCTGTGCTATCGGATTTATAAAGAATTTTCTGCCAAGTTTTGCCACCGTCCTTGGTTCTGAAAACGCCTCGGTCAATGTTTGGTTTAAATACATTTCCCAACGCCGCAACAAATACAATATCAGGATTCTTAGGATGAATGATAATTTTAGAAATAGCATAAGTGTTTTCTAATCCAATTTTTTGCCATTTTTTTCCTCCATTAATGCTTTTATAAAGTCCATCACCAAAACTTATATTGCCTCTTATATCTGACTCTCCTGTGCCTGCAAAGATAATTTTAGGGTCACTGGGGGCTAAAGTTATTGCCCCAACGGAACTGCTTTTAAAATTGGTGTCTGAAATACAATCCCAAAGTTTTCCTCCATCTAACGTTTTCCAAATACCTCCACCTACAGCTCCAAAATAAAATGTATTTGGGGTAGTCGGATGTCCAGCCACTGCTATACTTCTTCCTCCGCGATAAGGGCCAATATTTCTAAATTTAAGTTCAGAAAATTTACTTAAGTTAATAGTTTGTGAAAATCCAGTAAAACTTACAAAGATTATGCATAACACACTTAAATGCTTTTTTATCATAGGATTTCAAAAGTAAGAAATTGAGTTAGGATTTTAATAGTAAAATAGCACTTAAGCAAAAAAGGCTGTTCTGAGTTTCAGAACAGCCTTTTTTGCTACGAAACTCTTTTTATTTATTAATAGTTATCTTCCAAGAGGAGGTTAATCCTCCATTGGTTATTTTAACCATATAAATTCCATTTGCGACATTTAGGTCAATGGGATAAATGCCTTTTAATGGATTGGTTTCAATTACTTTCAATTTTTCTCCTAGTAAATTATATACAGCGATAGTAATATCTGTTTTAGGGTTTTCAATCGTAATTGTAAATTGTCCGCTATTAGGATTAGGATAAATAGAAACTTCATTTAGTTTATTGATTTTATCAATTCCTCCGGTAATTAATATACTTCTACAAGTTTGAGATAAGCATCCTGCGGCATTAATTGTTGTTAAACATACATTGTATTTCCCATATCCAAAATCATTCAAATAATGGTATTGGGTATTTTGCATTTCTGAGGTTCCTCCATCCCCAAAATCCCAATGATAGGTTGTGTTAGTAGTTTGTGTTGGTTTGAAATATACTAAATGTCCACTGGTCGTAAACGCGAAGTTGGATATGGGCATTGCGTTTACTGAAATAGGTTTGTTTATCGAATCGGAACATCCACCAGGCACAATGGCAACTAAAGTAACATTATACGTCTGAGAAGTACCGATCGGGTATAAGTGACGTGGCGATTGAGCAATGGAGTTATTACCATCCCCAAATTTCCAGTTATAAATTAAATTACCTGCGGCTACGGTTGATTTATTTGTAAATACTACATCATTTCCATCACATACATCACTCGCTTTAAAATCGGCTTTGGATTGAAGCTTAATATCTATTTCTTTTGACATAACATCCGAACAGCCGTTGTTGGTAGTAAGTGTAAGTGTAATTAATTTTTTGCCAATAAGGCTGAACAATTTGGTTGGGTTTTCAACCGTGGTGGAGCTTTCACCTGCAAAATCCCAACCAAACGTAGTAAGGGCACCTGAGGGTTTTGTCCCTGTAAAAGTAAATTGAGTCGGATTTAGATTACATAATGATCCAGTAGTGAAATTTGCCGATGGAGCCTCCGATAATGTAAAGGATTTTGTGATGGAATCAGCACATCCAAATTCAGACATTGCCCTAATTTTAACAGTTTTAGTTCCAGAAGTGGCATAACTATGTATTGGATTGGTGTAGCCTGAAATTATACCATCCCCAAAGTTCCACACATAACCCATGTTACCCATTGGAATAGTAGAGCCGTTTGTAAATTGAATATCCGTTTTATCACATAAAATTGTTGGGACAGAAAATTGCGCGATGGGGCGTGCAAACTGTTGTGCATTTTTAGTCATTGAGGATTTACAATTATTAGAAGTAGCCGTTAAAATAACTTTATAGCCTCCTGCAGATGAATATTTTTGTTTAGGATTTTGCTTAGTGCTATAGGTTCCGTTTCCAAAGTCCCATAAATAATCAATTTTACCAGCACTAATAGTGGTTGTGTTTACGAATTTAACACTATCACCCAAACAGGCGTTGAAGACTTTGAACCCAATCTTAGGTATTTCAGATACAATAACTGCAATTGTTTTACTAGTTACAAACCCATATGGAAAGGAAAGATTTGTTAATTTAACATAATACGTTCCAAATGTTGGGAATTTAAAAGCTACGTCAGAGTTAGTTGAAGTGTCAGCAGGGTTACCTGTTCCAAAATCCCATTTACTTGTAAAATTACCAGATGATATTTTAGTGGTATTTGTAAAGACTACATTTTCACCATCGCACACAGGTTGATTAAATGAAAAATTACTATTAGGCCTTGGGGCAATAAAAATATTTCGTGTGAGTAATGAATCGCACACGTTAGCGCCTAAATCCATTAGTGAAATAGTCATAGTAATGGAGGTGTCGGTTAGTGATATGTCTGGCAGGAAGGAGACTTTAGAATTCACAATACCTGATGCGGCCTTAAAAATATAATTAGAAGTAGTTAATATTCTTCCGCCCTTAGTTCTAAATGTTATTCCATTGGCCAACCAAGTTGTTCCATAGTCGACATTATTATATCCTTTAGGAGCTATAATTTCATAGGTTAATGTGTCTTTTTCCGCTACAATATCAGGATTGTTTATAGAGCCAATTGTGTTGGGCTGAGGTGAAATGAATGGTTTTCCCTTAATAAAACTGCTTCCACTAGGGGAAGGACGAATCGTAATGGTTATTTTAAACGTGTCATTTTTGGGATTCAAATCACTCAGTGAATGAATAGCTGTTAATTTTAAATTAACTCCTGAAATATTGGATTTAAATAATTTAGATATGGTTATTGTAGTGTCTTTTCCCACGCCTAAATTGTTTAAAATTATTGGGGAAACTATTCTGTTTTGTCCGGTTAAATCTAAAGCCAATACCATAGACATTGCAGGTATAGGGCCGTTATTTTTAATTTTAACAGTAATATCGGCTTCATGATTTGAACAAACCGGATTAGGGTTGAGTGTTAAATTTTCTATTGACAAATCAGCCACTAAATCCTGGAATTTTGTTATTACGCCATCATAAGTTCCGCCTCCAAAAGTAGTTTGATAAGCACCTATAGTTGAAATATACGCCGTAGATGTGGTGCGACCTACAATGTAAAAGTTGCTTTTATTGTCCATGTCAATATTCCAAGGCACATCTTCCAAATTTCCACCAATATAACTTCCCAATATGAGAGAACCATTTGTACTGTATTTTTGAATACATGCATCATAAGTTCCGCCAATATAAGTAGTTTGTAATCCATCAGTTGTTGTTAATCCTGTGGTAGATGACGTTTGTGTTACGGTAATGATTTCACCGCTTGGGTTAATTACCATAGATCTCGGAATATCATCGATAGATCCTCCTGTATAGCTTCCCCATATTCTACTTCCTGTAGATGAAAACTTCAATAAAAATCCATCATAAGCACCACCCATATAACTGGTTTTGTAGGCCCCAGTGGAGGCAATTGCTCCAGTTGAAGTAGTATAACCTGATACAAATACGTTTCCGTTTGCATCCACAGCAATTGTATTTCCTACATCGGTTCCTGTTCCTCCGTAATATGTGGCCCATAAAAGTGCAGAACCTGTCGAATTTAGTTTACATATAAAAGCATCTGTTCCTCCTCCTAAAGTGGTTTGATATGCACCTGTTGTTGCCATTAAAGTGGTGGAGGTGCATGCTCCAGTAATATATACATTATTACTCGCATCTAATGCTATACCATACCCTTGGTCATGCAAAGGACCTCCATAATAAGTGCCCCAGATTAACGAACCCGTTGGACTAAACTTTGCCACAAATGGACAATCGTAAGCGGATGTTGAACCATTGGTTCTTTGATAGGCACCAACCGTCGTAATCCACATATCATTCGCTGTATTATTTGTCCCAGTGATGTATACATTGCCGCTTGCATCAACGGCCATGCTATTTCGAGCTGTTCTATCATTTCCAGCGCCTCCATAATAGGTTCCCCATAAACGAGCTCCTGCTGATGAAAATTTAGCTAAATAAGGGTCGTGGTAAGTAGTTGAATTTGTGGTTTGAAAGGCTCCAGCTGTTGCAATTCCTGTGGTTGACTTGGTATCGCCAGATACAAATATATCGCCATTTTTATCGGTTTTAATACTCCATCCACAGTCTTCACCGGTTCCCCCGTAATAGGTGGCCCATACCCGAGCCCCGGAGGAAGTGAATTTTGCTATATAAGCATCACCTCCCCATAAGTACTGAATGGCCCCTCCTAACATTGAGGTTTGATAAGCCCCCGTTGTTGCTATATTTGTTGTAGATGTGGTTTCTCCTGTAACAACAATATTTCCTGATGGATCTATACTTACACCGTCGGTTTCATCAAGTACTGTTCCTCCATAATAGGTTGACCAATTTAAAATGGGTAAAGGATCTATTATTATGGTTTTTTCGGAATTTGTTACCCCATCAAATCCATAAATTCCGTTGCCAAGGTTCTTATAACTAATCTTTATTGCTTTTTGAGTTTCTTTTTCATAAGAAAGAGGAATATTTTCACTTAAGGTTCCAAGCGCTGTTTTAATGTTCATTGCACCATTGTATAGATTGATATTATTACTGCCATTATAGGTCCATTTTATTAATGAAATGTCTGCACCGGGATGAACAATAAAGTTGTATTCAAACGGTTTTAAGGTGCCAGGGTGTGCTAAAAATTCTAAATCTATTCCAGGGTAAAGATTGCGATACGTCACTTTTTCGAAATGATTTACATGCGTAATACCTGCTTCAGGGGTTGATGTGGTATAGTAATTTAAATAATCATTTCCTTGATCTTCAGGGATTATTAATGGGGAAGTATTCGCCCCAATAAATTTGACATCAATTCGATGAAACTTATATTTTATTTCAGAGGGATGAATACTTTTAATCTTTTCAATAGCGTCGTCATTTTTTGGTTTATCAATAATTTTAACCGTATAAGCATCATAGCTAAAACTATTATTTTTTAATTGAATATTTAATCCAGGTTGATTAAATAAGAACTTAACTTCGGGGTTGAGATTATTGTTTTGGTCAATAATTTGGCCCTCGTTTTGAATGAAACCAGTTAACGGTGGTTTGGGTTTTGTGGTTTTTCCCTCAATGTTTTGTCCATTAATGTGAAGTGTAATTAAAAGAGGTAATAAAAAAAGAAGTAAAGGTTGGGAAGGTTTTTTCATGTTTTTTTTACTTTAAAATTTTAAAAATATTTAATTAGGTTTTTAATTTGAAAAAATTACATTACGAGGATACGATATTAATTTCATATTACAAAGTATTTTTAAAAAATAGGATTTTTGATTATTAGTGATCCGTATAAAAAATAATTATTTTAATTAAAAACAAAAAAAAAAGGCTGTTTCGAATTACGAAACAGCCTTTTTTTTAAGAGAGTTAGCGACTATTTATTAATAGTTATTTTTTGAGAAGAGGTTAATCCTCCGTTGGTTATTTTTACTATATAAATTCCGTTGGCAACATTTAAGTCAACAGAATAATTAGATTTTAAAGAATTGGTTTCTATAACTTTTATTTCTTCGCCCAAAAGGTTATAAACTGCCATTGAAATATCCGATTTAGGATTTTCAACGGTTACAGTAAAGTTACCTTTATTTGGATTTGGATAAAGTGTTACACCTGTTAGTTTCTCTAGTTTTTCAATTCCACTAGTAATTGCAACTTCCTTGCAAGTTTTGGTTAAACATCCTGAGGCGTTGGTTACAGATAGGCAAACGGTAAACTTATTTGTAGCAAATGAATTTAAATAGTGATATTGTGTATTTGCATTTTCAGCCGTTCCACCTTCACCAAAATTCCAGTGATATTTTGTATTTCCTGTTTGGGTTGGATTGTAATAAACCAAGCGACCACTAGTATTAAATGTAAAGTTTGAAACTGGATTAGCATTTACAGTTACAGGTTTTGTGATAGAATCAGAACAACCTCCTGGAACAACCGCAACCAAAGTTACATTATAGGTTTGTGAAGTTCCTGATGTGTAAAGGTGACGAGGGGATTGAGAAATTGAATTTTTACCATCTCCAAATTTCCAAGTGTAAAGTAAATTTCCTGAAGAAATAACCGATCTGTTTGTAAATACGGCCTCATTACCATCGCAAACATCTGCAACATCAAATGCTGATTTTGATTGAAGTTTAACTTCAATTTCTTTTGATAAAACATCTGAACATCCATTATTAGAGGTTAAGGTAAGGGTTATTAATTTAGTACCTGTAACGCTAAATAATTTACTTGGATTTTCAACAGTGGTAGTTCCTTCGCCTGCAAAATCCCAATTAAAGCTTGTTAAGGCTCCTGAAGGTTTTGTGCCGGTAAATACAAAGTCAGTTGCGGTTAAATTACAAATTGATCCTGTTTTGAAATCGGCCATAGGTGATTCAGATAATGTGAAAGCTTTAGTTATTGAATCTTTACATCCAAATTCAGAAATAACTTTCATTTTTACTGCTTTGGTTCCAGAGGTAGCAAAGGTATGATTAGCGTTGGTTTCTCCTGAAATAGTGCCATCGCCAAAACTCCAAACATATCCCATATTACCAATCGATATGGTTGAACTATTTGTAAATTTAATTTCGGTTTTATCACATAATGTAGAAGGAACTGTATACTTGGCAACAGGGGTTGAAAATTGATTGGCATTTTTAACCAAAGCTGAAGAACAACCGTTAGCTGTAGCCTTTAGTGATACTTTATAGCCACCTGCATTTGAATATTTCCATTGTGGCTCTTTTGCTGTGCTTTTGTCAGTGGTGGATGATGGATCCCCAAAATCCCAATCGTATGTTATGGCACCTGAAACGGGAATAGTTGTATTGTTTGTGAATTTAACAAATTCTCTTTCGCAAGCATTAAATACTTTAAAATCAATCGTAGGAACTGCAGTTACAACTACTGATTTGCTATAAGTTGTAACAAACTTTGGATACTCAAATCTAAATGAAGTAAGCGTTACAGTGTAGGTTCCATAGTTTGAGAAAGTGAAGGCAGGATCTGTGATACGAGACGTATCCTCGGGATTACCCGGATCATTAAATTTCCATACATAAACGGCAGTACCTTTTGCTAGTGTAGCTTTATTAGTAAATACAGCTGCTTCTCCCATACAAACATCGTTTACTATAAATGATGCAGTTGGAGTATGAGGAATATAGATGTAGCGACCGAATGATGAATCACATCCTGTGTTTAAATTAATTACAGAAAGATTTATATAAATCAAACTGTCAATATACGTTGATGATGGGTCAAATTCAATGGTACCATTAGATGAACCTGAAGGAGCTTTGTAAACAGGACCGCTTACAATTGTGCCATTCACTGTTCTGAAATTGGGGTTAATGTACCATAATGAACCATAGCCAGTTGCACCAGCATTGGTATAACCTGTAGGGGGTTGTATTTCATAAATTACTTTTTTACCTGGTATTGTAGCATCTGGATTGGTTTTTACACCACCATTAATTCCAGGACGGAAATAACCAGGGAAGGTGGTACTTTCAATTAATTGAAAACCGAAAGGAGCTGCAGTAATGTTTAAAGAAGTCGTTAATGAGTTGTTTGTTAAATCATCATCTGAACCATTTAATTTTACAGTGAGTGTACTAGCTCCTGAACCATTAAATTCAGCAATTGTATTAAAGGTGTATTGTATCGTGTCATTAGCTTTTATACTTGGCACTATTTCATAAACGGGTGCCTTGCCTGTAACGGTATACATAACAGGCACATTCACCATAGCATCTGTAGTTTTGTTCGCAAGGGTAATTTTTACGGGTTCTTTATAACCCCCACACACATTTTTTCCTTTAAAATAAAGTCTGTTAAATGCGACGTCCACATAAAATTCTAAAGCTCCCACATCTGGAGTAGTTGTATTTCTTGTTACTCCTGCATTATCAAGGGTTATTCCTGTTACAGGAATACCTTTGTTTACAAAGCTAAAAGAACTTGGCTTGTAATCTTGAGTAGCAATATTTTTAAATATTGGGTCAATCCACATTCCGTTAACATCCCCAAAGTTGGTTTTATAAGAAGCCAAATCAGAACCTACTATGGTGCCATTTTTGTAAATATTAAAGGTGTTTCCTAACCCCGCATTATAAATATTGTTATTGCTATAAGTACCTCCATAATAATAATCATAAACTCCATTCGTTGTTCCACCATTATCTTTACTGAAAATTATGTTGTTATGAATTTTTCCATAGCAATAGTAAGGATAGAATAAATACTTGGTTCCGCTAGAGGTTCCGCCGGGAGCCGGTGACGAATAAATGGTATTATAGGAAATATCAGTAGGTTGTGCATTGTATTGATCATATGCATATAAAATCATAGCATACCCGCCAAGCGAAGCCTCATAATCAAGGATATTATTTGATATAGACCCTCTTTTTGTTACGGCAGTTCCATTGTAGTTATAAGCATACATACCATAACTATAAAAAGGAGTTCTAATGCGTATCATGTTATTGTTAAGCTCTGAGGATGTGAAATTACCATAATAATTACCATAACTATAAATACCATACAAATAACCCGAGTTGGTGGTAGTAGTTTGTTGCATATCTACAGTATTGTTACTACATATATAGGCATTTTTAATAATAGAATAATAGCCATAAGCATATATACCATAGCAGTAATAATTGCAATTTAACACAATCTTATTGAAACTGATATTTAAGGCATTGGTACCATTGCCATAATAAGCATATTGATAAATACCATATTGATAATAACTGGTACTATTCACCAAATTTAAGTCATGAATATAATTGTAGGTTATAGTGTGATCTCCTCCTTTGGCAGTAGTGGATGTGGCGGTAGTTGTAAAATAAATACCATACGTGTAGCTATTATAAGTATTACCGGTGTTGAATATTTCATTACCTGAAATTACGTTAGCATGTGTTTGGTAACCATAAATACCGGCATAACCAAAATCGCGAATGGTGTTATTGGTTATTGTTGTTGGTCGCACGATAGTTGTTAAAGTAGCTTCATCAATAACTGCTATACCAGCGTAAGGACCACCATTGGCTCTTGAACTCATCTTACATTTTGTAATGGTATTATTGCCGCCCGCAATACCATAGGTTGACATGGAAGCAGTTCCTTGAGTAATGGCCACATAGGCTGTCCCGTTGGTAATACTTGCAGTCATGTTTGGCATTTGCAAAGTACAGTTGGAAATTGTGTTATAATCGGCCGAATTCATTAAATGAAAACAACGGCCATAGGTAGCGCCATTTGCCAAAATTGTAAAATTGTCGAATGTTACATAGTCAGCCCCATCAAATAATATGGTATGTTGTGCGGTAGAAACAGTAGCTGAAAATTGAATGATATTGCCGTTCCCGTTTATCACTATTTTGTTGGTGGCAGAAATACCCGTAATTTGTTTTACTGTAATTTGCTCAGTGTAAGGACCACTTGCGGCTGTTACATCAATAATTACTGGGCCGGTTACACCAGCTCCGTTAGCAGTACCACCATCCGCACGGGTTCCTACAGATAAATCTGAAAAAAGCGATGCGAAAGTTTTGTAATTGGTTGCTGTGGCAGTTCCTGCGGCGTTTACGGTATAATTACCGGTGAAGGCACCAAAACTGAAACCGGAGACTAAAAGTAAACCTGCAAAGAGGTTTACTTTTAATAAGGTTGTTAAATTTATTATTTTTTTTGTTGTCATAGTATAATTGATAATTAAAATTATTTGTTAATTGTTATTTTTTGAGAAGAAATCAGTCCGCCGTTAGTTACTTTCACGATATAGATTCCGTTGGCCACATTTAGGTCAACCGAGTATACAGATTTTAAAGAATTGGTTTCTATCACTTTTATTACATCTCCCAATAGGTTATATACTGCTATCGAAATATCTGTTTTTGGATTTTCAACAGTTACAGTAAAGTTACCTCCATTCGGATTCGGATAAACATCAACTCCACCCGTTTGGGTAAGCTGATTAATGCCACCTGAAATATTTACCTCTTTACAGGTTTGTGAAATGCACCCTGCCGCATTGATTACAGATAAACATACCGTATATTTTCCTGAAGGATAATTTAGGTAATTATATTGAGTAACCGCAGCACTTGAACTTCCTCCATCACTAAAATCCCACTGATAAGTAGTATTCCCAGTTTGAGCAGCAGCAAAATTTACCAAACGACCACTGGGTTTAAAAGTGAAATCTGAATTTGGTCTAGCGTTTACCGAAATGGGCTTGTTGATTGAATCTGAACATCCACCGGGAACGATTGCTACAAGAGTAACATTGTAAGTTTGTGATGTGCCCGCTGGGTAAAGGTGACGAGGGGATGCAGCAATAGAATTATTTCCATCTCCAAATTTCCAATTGTAAAGTAAATTTCCTGCAGCTACAATCGATTGATTGGTAAACACTGCATCATTTCCTTCGCAAACGTCAGTAGTTGTAAAATCAGCTTTCGATTGAAGTTTAATATTAATTTCTTTCGATAAAACATCAGAACAACCATTGTTGGATGTTAGGGTAAGTGTAATCATTTTTTTGCCAACAAGGCTGAATAATTTAGTTGGATTTTCAACAGTAGTTGAGCCCTCTCCTGCAAAATTCCAAACAAAACTAGTAATTGCTCCTCCAGCAGGTTTAGTACCTGTAAAGTTAAATTGAGTAGGAGTTAAATTACACAATGATCCGGTAGTAAAGTCAGCTAAAGGAGCTTCGGCTAAGTTGAGTGTTTTCGTAATAGAATCCGCACATCCAAACTCAGAAATGGCTTTCATCTTAACTATTTTGGTTCCTGTGCCTACGAAATTATGAACAGGATTGGTTTCCCCAGAAATAACGCCATCGCCAAAATTCCAAATATAGCCCATATTGCCAAGTGGTATAGTGGAGCTATTTGCAAATTGAATATCTGACTTATCGCATAAAACAGAAGGAAAAGAATATTTAGCCACCGGCCTAGCAAATTGCTGAGCATTTTTGGTCATTACACTTTTACAACCGTTATATGTAGCTGTTAATGTTACTTTATAACCACCGGCTACAGCGTATTTTACACGTGGATTAACTTTTGTGCTGAATGCACCATTGCCCAAATCCCATCGGTAGTCAATAGTACCCGCTCCAATAGTTGTTGAGTTTATAAACTTAACACTATCACCCAAGCAGGCATTGAAAACTTTGAACCCGATTTTTGGAATTTCAGATACAACTACTGTATAGGTTTTGGAATCAGTATAACCGTAAGGTACTGTGGTCGTGATTAATTTTACATTATAGGTTCCAAAAGTTGGAAACGTATACCCTACATCCGATGCCGAAGAGGTATCGGCAGGATTACCTGTATTGAAATCCCATTTACATGATATATTACCTGAAGAATAAGTGGTTTTGTTGGTAAAAACAACGGCATCACCATCACACACTGGTTGAATAAAAGAAAAATCAGCAACTGGTCTTGGAGCCACGCGTATATTTCTTGTAAGCAATGAATCGCAATACCATGGACCTAAATCCATTAATCCTACGGTCATAATAATGGTTGAGTCAACAATGGCCGCATCGGCTGTAAAAGTAACTTTAGCATTTGCTGAACCCGATGGAGTGGGGGTTGCAGGGGTATAATACGTTGTTGGTAATACCCTTCCGCTTTTGGTTTTAAATGTAAAACCGCTCATCATCCAAGTTGATCCATAATCCACATTATTATATCCCTTTGGAGGGGTAATTTCATAGGTTAATTTATCGCCTGTGGCTATTATATCAGGGCTACCCACCGTTCCATTTGTGTTTGGCATGGTAGTTTGAAAAGGAGTAGATTTAATAAATGCTGCGCCATAAGGACTTGGCTTAACCGTTACTTTTATTGGAACTCTATTACTTGGGCAGTTGGAAGGACGATAAAACGTTTCCCAGGTCATTGGGTAATTTAAATTTATACCTGTAAATTCAGAAGCACCCACCGCTACTCTGTCTTGAAACATAACTAAATCAGGCCCGCTGGTGGTAATACCGCCTGTTGCCAAAGCATTGCACCATGGCGAACATGGGGCAGTAGGAGTAGAAACAATATAAAAACCATAGGTGACTCCTGAAGCTAAAGAAATTTGAGGTATTTTAATATAGGAACGAGAATAGCTACCAACCGTCCTAACGTTGGCAACTTGATTATTAATAATTTTAGTCCATCCGGTGGAGCTAGTTTCAAAACCTACATAACTGCCTGTGCGCATATAAACACTCCAAGTAGCTCCCGGAACGTTTGCTGTCATTTGCACATCAAAACTATCAATTAATATTCCTTTGTTGGGGGTTAAATTGGCAAAACCACCTGAATAAGTACTTCCAAATCCAGTAGAAGGAGTCATAGCATTCGCTAATGTAGCAGTAGATCCAATTTTTGAAGCTTGAACATAAAAGGTATTTGTGCCCACAACTAAAGGAGGGGATAAGGTGTTTTTTCCTTTAGCAACGGCGTTACCAGCTGTAGCCGCATCATACCAAACGAGTGAATCGGCAGCATTTCCAGGTGTGGCTTTAAGTGGTGCCTGACCTGGTCCGCATTTAATCACATCAGTTACCTTAGGGTCCTGAGAAGGCCCCATATATCTAAAGGTAAGATTATTTGTATCGTTTTTATTTAAGGTGTCTTTTTTATTGTTAGGTAATGAAGTCCAAGCCTTAATTTTATAAGTTTGACCATCATTAAATTTAAAATCTGGAGTTAAATTAATTTTAACATTGTTAGCAGAAGGAAGCATCGTATTATACTTGTTTTGTGCTTGTGCCGCACCATCTACCGACCAGTTTATTTTAACACTGTCAATATTGTTAATACCAAAATTGGTATACGTTACACCTAAAGCAGGAGCGCATAATGGGGTTGAAATGGCTGAAATGCCAGCATCATTGCTACCTTTCAGTAAGTCAAATCCAAAATCAACTAGACCTGAACCAAATGAAGTTCCTGCAGATGCACCATAAAGTCCCCAGATCCGTTGATTTGTAGTACCACCTTGAGCCATTGTATTGCCGCTACCGGCAGAAACTTTCATTTCAAAAATCAGAGACTTAGATGGGTCATATGCAAACGGGGTTTGTAAGGTGATACCGTAAAATGAACTAGCAACACCTGTAACAGTATAGGTTGCTTGGTAAAAGACTTGCGTCAATCCTGTAGCCCAGGTGGATGATGTCCATGCATTGGTAGTTCCAATATTTTGTGCTAATGAAATAGTGAAATTGGTATATGAGGCTGTTGCCGCTGTAATTATTCTAAAATATACCTTGCTAATTGTACCTCCGCCGCTAGGGGTTCCAGTAGATCCGGCACTGTTAAATACGTTTGGCCCATAAATCCATTGAACCTGATTACTGGTTGTTGAACTTAATGGAAAAGCATTACTGCTCGCCCCGGTATTGCTATTGTAATAGCTTGGCTGCGAGTAGGCCACTCCTCCAAGTAGTAACAATACTATTAATTTGGCAGGTGCCAAAAATTTTGAAAAAGTAATTTTTGTTTTCATATTAATTTTCATTTGAAAGTTAATTTAATAAATTTAAATCTTTACAATACCCGGAGATGATGTTACTCCGGGTATTGAAAGATTAATTTATAAGTTACTTATTAAGAGAAATAGTACGGGAAATTTGTTTGCCCGCTACAGTCATTCTAACATAATATAATCCGTTAGCTTCATTGCTTAAATCGATGCTTTGAACACCGCTTTGGCCATGAATATTGCTGATAGAATAAACGATAGATCCTGTAGCGTTATATACATTTATAACCATATTTTCAGGAGTTGCAAAGTTATAGTTAACGTTTACAATACCTGTTGATGGATTAGGATAAACGTTTATAGTCTTGTCTTTTCCTATAGTATTTACACCTCCTTGAATAGTTGGGTAGCTACGGTTAACATTGATTATACGGTTAAATGGCAAGCTCGTATTTCCACTGAAATCTTTTACTTCATATGTTACAGCGTATACACCTTCAATGTAAGTATTAAGATTATTGAATAATACTTTCAATCGAGGTCTTAGGGCTGATGGAGCATCATAATTATCCGTAATTGTTAATCCTTCAGCAGCATCTATAGTAGACCATAGACCAACGTTTAATGGTAAACCATTCAACACTGGTGCCACATCATCAACTACTCTTACAAAACGACGACGAATAGTGATATTACCACTACCATCTGTAGCAGTAAATTCATCCCAATAAAGACCAAGTTTGTAGAATACAACTGTACTGGTTCTTGTGATAGATACTTGTGAATTATCATAATAATTATCATAAGCACTTGCTTGAACTGGGCTATAAGTTTTGTTTACAGGCCATACTATTGTATCCAAAGTATTTAAAGTAATAGTTGGACCAACATAATCATCTACAGAATATTTGTATGTTTTAGTTACTGCTTGATTTCCAGAAACGTCAGATGAATTATAAACGAGTGTATAGGTTCCTTTAAAACGAGTATCAACGCCATCAGGAGTAGAGGGTCCTTTAGTTATCTTAAGAGCGATTGGATTGTCATAGTTGTCGGTTACTTTAGTTCTGTCAATAAAGACCGAAAGTATTTGTACTTTAACAATATTATTAGCGTCAGCATCTGCATTAGAGATAACTGGTTTTTGACTATCTTTTACAAAAACAACTCTGTTTTTAGTGGTTTTGTTTCCAGCTTGGTCAATAACTACATATGAAAGGATATATTTACCAATAACACTTGTATTTACAGTGCCTGAAACAGAAATTGAATTAGAAATATTGCCATCTTTATTATCCGTTGCGGTAGCACCGTCTTCAGTATAAGCACTAAATACCTCTATGCTTACAGTGTCGCTTCCATTAAGTGTAATAACTGGTTTGGTTTGATCTCTAACAACAAATACAACACGGATTTTTGGAATTGCTTTATTTCCACCTGCATCGGTAACATTATAGTTAAGGTAATAAATACCTGTATAAGCCATATCTAAGTCACTTGTAATTATGATTTGTGAACTAATATCACCTTCAGTGGCATCGATTGCTTTCGCATTATATTCGGTATAAGTTGAACCCACCTCTAAATATAAAGTATCTTTATTGTAAAGGGTAAGCACAGGCGCTGTTCTATCATTTACCATTACTAATCTGTAATCTTCAAATTCACCTAAACGGTTGGCATTGGTAACTCCACTTGAAGCACCGCATGGCATGTTAGGATCACTTGAATAACTTGTTCCAATTCTCATTCTAGTGTTTCCTTCAAAAGAAGTTGAAATGGATGGTACTTTAAATTTAGCACTATAGCTTGTTGTTTTTGCCGTAGCTTCACTTGCAACTAATTCACCTGCATCATCAAAATCACCATCAATGTTCCAGTCCACCCATACTTTTCTAGTCATAGGGTTGATATTAGTTACACGAGAGGTAGTAATTTTATAGGTGCCACCAAAAGTTACGTTAGCAGGACTAATAATCGAGGTATAATCATCATACCCTTGTAAGTTATTACCGGAGGTATTATCAATTAATTTATTTGCATTTGCATCTTCTAAAGTTACGTTGTTTATAACAATATCGGTTGATGAAGATACACCTAATAGAGGAGTGCAATGTTCAACCACAATTACAAATTCTGATTTTATAACAGTAGCGGAGGTCGCTGCTTGATCAAGGGTATTCCATGCGGTTAAGGAAATAGTGTATTTACCTTTTGCATTAAATGTTACTTTAGGGTCTCTACTTCCTGAATTGGTGGTTCCTACATAAGAAATAGTAGAAGGGAAGAAGCTCCATTTAAATTTATCGGCCTTTAAGGCTTTATTTGGAAGGCCAGAAATAGCGCTTAAAAATACAGTTTCACCTGTACTTGGACGGCGATTGTTCGCCGTAACATCAAGACTTGTTTTTGTATGAGGGGTTACTACAACTACGGATTTACTATATTTACTATAACCCATGCACGTAGTGGCTTCTAAACTTACGTTATACGAATTATCTGTTAAAATTCCGAAATCTATAAGATCTTTGGTATATGCTACTTGACCATAACCCGGATCAACAGACCATATCCAAGAAGTATTTCCAAGTACATTTTGAGATTTATTAATATAGGTGTAGTTCACGGGATTGTATAAGGTATCTGGAATAGTGAAGTCAGCGATTGGGGCAACAATTGGCCCTCTTTTAGTAGTCCAAGTGGCTAAAAATCCTGAGTCGTTTCCATTACCATCTGTACTGAAATATATATACATTGCACCACTTTTCGCAACTATTGGAGCAGTAGGAACTTTGTTTAAAGTAAAACCTGTTCCTGGATGTAATGGAATACCATTGGCATCCACACCGTCATAAATTTTTAAAAGGTCGTTGGCTAAAAGTTTGCATTGCGCAAATGTTAAAGTGATAGTTTCGGCACCACAAGGAATAATTGTGGCATAGTCAATTCGGTTATTCGAATAATTTCCGTTTCTTCCACCATCGTCCATTATATTACCACTTTGCTCATACATAGGCTGAACAGTTCCCGCTCCCAAAGGATTGTCTTTGAAAGGCGTAACCCTCAGATAATTTGGCTTACAGAGCATACTGGAGGGTCCTTGGCTATTTGAGGCCTGCATACAGACGGTATAATTGCCCGTTCGATTAAAGAAGATGGCAGGGTTTTGATTTTTATAAGGATCATTACCCGTAAAATTAGTATTTAAGGATTCCACATCCAGTCGTGTAGCGGCTGAATCTACAGGGTCATACATATACCAGCTCCAATATGTGGGGCCATTGGTAGTTAAATCAAGGAAATTAGCCGTACCAAATCGTTCAATTTCATTCGCAACAACGGCAAAGTCAACTACAGGTTTTGCAGTTGGAGTTACAACGTTGATACATTTTAAAACTGAATCACGACCCAAGCAGTTTTGGCTTTTTAAGCGAATACATCTTGTGCCTGGGGTAGTAAAAATAGTAGTAGCATTAATGGTAGTAGCTTCAATTGAACCATTATCATCCACATCCCACTGATGTGCGATGTATCCTGTTTGGTTATTGTTAGTTAATTTTACAACAGATCCAACATAGGTAGTACTTGGCATATAAAATCCTGCGGCAAGGCTTGTAGGGTTAGCTAAGGTAATTGTGTAATCTTCAATTTCACCATAATAGTATGTATTGTTTGTATAGTTAGCACAACTCATAGTTGCACCTAAGGCATAGCTATAAGAAGAAATAAGTCGCATACGAGACTGACCTGGACTAATACCGCAAGGAATTGTAAAGGTGTTATTTGTAATATTTCCACCTACCTTCATAGCATTTGCTCCAGTAGCACTAGTCCATCCAGTAGCCATATATTCATTTGCAGCAAAATTACCATCACGATTTAAATCTACCCACATATATAAAAAACTAGCATATGCATATATTGATGACCCATTAGTAGAACTAACACTCACACCCATGGTATATTTTGAACCGCTAGATAAAGTAAATGATGGCTTTGTACTCATAAGAGTATAACCATTTGGGCTAACGTTAGTAGTTGTAGCTGTGGTCTGATTACAACCATCGGCAGATTTGTCCATTAAAAAATTGTTAGAGATGTCTTTAACTTGCACTCTTTCGATTACACTATAACTGACACTACTAACATTGCATCCATAATAGGAATATGGAATGCAATAAGATTGAGCTTGGCTTTGATTAAAGGAAGCAGATCCTAAAAAGCCTAACAGTGCAAGGAATAATCCTAACACTTTTGATTTTTTTAAAGTAATTTTTTTTGTCATATCGTTTATTTTTGTGCGCCAAAAATATAAAATAGAAAACATAAAATATTCTTACCTATGCCCTAATTCATATAATATGGCAATAATCTGATAAACTAAAATTATACGTTTGATAATCAGATAAAAAGTTTTTAATGAAAATTACAAAAAAAAATAATAACGTAAAATTATTTGAATTGCTATGGTCTTAAATCTGATTTTATTGTACGATTTTGTCTTTGCCCGATTTTCAGTTTTGCTTCATCGTCTACAAACAAAAAATCCCAGGTTTGTCAACCTGAGATTTTTCTTGGCGGGCTCAAAGTTGCAGTGTTCGAACAAAATTGTTACAGATTTTGAAGAAATCATTGAGTTTTATTCAAGTCTTCCTCATGAACTCAAGCATTGAAAGTTTAAAGTATTCATAAAATGAAAATTCAATTGGCCCGAATGATATTATAGATTAGCCATATTTCACTAAATAACGCAAAAGTAGAATTTGCGATATTTTATAGAACGTAAAATGGGCAAAATGATTAGGCAAAATTTATTAATATTTATCTAAATTTGTAATTATATAAATCATAGGAATTACATATGAAAGTATTAATAGACATACCAGATGACGAGGCTAATTTTGGAATGAAAGTTTTAAAGAGCCTTACCTTTATAAAAAGGGCAAAGCCCATGACGGAGGCTAATGCACAACTTTGGAATGATTTGAAAGAAGCAGCGGAGCAAGTTAGATTGCATAAACAAGGAAAGCTTAAGTTAAAAACTGCTCAAGAACTTTTGAATGAATTATAGTGTTATTCCTACACATCAATTTGAAAGAGAACTAAAACGATTGATTAAAAAATTCCCTTCGTTGAAAAGTGAATTTGCTGAATTAATTACAAACATAATTCAAAACCCTGAAATCGGTACTTTTATCGGGAATAGTTGTTATAAGATTCGATTGGCGATTAGCAGCAAGGGTAAAGGGAAAAGTGGAGGTGCAAGGGTGATTACTTATTTATATCTTCAATCGGAGACAGTATATTTACTCACAATTTATGATAAAGGTGAAAAGTTGGATCTTAAACCAACCGAACTTAAGGAAATGATATTTAGTTTGGATCTTGAGGTTTAAGAACACCGTAATAACCCAATTTCTTCTTATTTTAAAATTTTAGCCTACAAAATTCTAATTAATTTGTTCCGGGCAAAAGTGTTCAATTAAATTTGTATTTGTATCCTTGGTAAATTTTTAAATACTAATACTAAAGGATGTGAATTCTGTTTTTAAAATGCAAATTAAAATTCAGAAATGATAACAGTTTTAAAATCAATTAATAGTGATTTTGTCAAGCTATTTGTAAAATATTTCGAACTAAAAAACCCTTGAAAATACTGGTATTCTCAAGGGTTTTGAAATTGTGGCGGAGAAAGAGGGATTCGAACCCCCGGTACCTTGCAGTACAACAGTTTTCAAGACTGCCGCATTCGACCGCTCTGCCATTTCTCCGCTGCAAAAGTAACATTATGATTTTTTTATTCCAAGCCTCCTTCCAAACTTTTTTCTTTGG
>CANIKO010000014.1 GCA_947468275.1 Bacteroidota bacterium | reverse complement strand
CCTTGTAAAAAATGAATTAATAAAATTATACGGTTATGTCATAATGCCAAACCATATTCATCTATTATGGAGTATCCTAAAAATGAATGGTAATGAAACACCATCGGGAAGTTTTTCAAAATATACGGCACATGAATTTAGGAAATATTTAAAAGAAAAGGATTTAGAACTGCTTTCCAAATTTGCCTCCAATAAAATAGATCGAAAGCACCAGTTCTGGAAAAGAGATGCCCTTGCTATACCCATATCGTCAGAAGCTATTTTTGAACAAAAACTGGAATATATTCATAATAACCCCGTAAAAGAAAAATGGCAATTGTGTCAAACTCCCAACGAATATCGTTGGAGTAGTGCAAGATTTTATTTTGATGGAACTGATGAATTTAATTTTTTGAAACATTACAGAGACGAATGAATTTTTTCGGTTGGTGAGACACCAACCGATAGGAAAGTTTCAAAGCTAAAAAAGGGGGTTGATATTACCCCCTCATTTTAAAAAGAATTTTTACTAAAAATATTACTTCTTCCTATCGTATTGGCAGCACTCGTGCAAATTGTTGTAGGCATTATCATCTCCTTTACATTTTTCAGTATCATATCCTGCTGCGCAAATTACATCCTGTACCTGCTGATTGGTATATTTTACCGAGTCGTAGGTTACTTTTATCATCTTTGTTTTTTTATCCCAATCGCCTTTGATGCCTTTTTCGGTCAGGGCTTTTTCAATGGTTTTTTTGCACATTCCGCAATTGCCCCAAACTTTAAATGATTCGGTTTTGCTGTTGGCCATACTGTTACAAGCCACAAAGGCTATGATGATTGCTAAACTTAAAATTACTTTTTTCATTGTATATATAGTTTTTAAAATAAATTCCGTTCGATGTAATCAATTAGTGAATGAATCACTTTGATATGAATTTCCTGAGCCCGGTCGGCATAATTGCTATGCGGGGCTCGTATTTCCACATCACACATTCCGCCTATTTTTCCGCCATCTTTTCCAGTAAGTCCTACTACTTTTATGCCTTTGGCTTTAGCCACTTCAATGGCTCGCATCACGTTGGCCGAATTGCCACTGGTGCTGATTCCTAATAACACATCCCCTTCTCTTCCCACAGCTTCCAAATAGCGACTAAACACAAATTCATAGCCGTAATCGTTGCCCACACACGCCATGTGAGAAGCATCGCTCATAGCAATGGCTGCAATAGCCGGGCGATTATCGCGGTAGCGGCCTGTAAGTTCTTCGGCAAAGTGCATGGCATCGCAAAGGCTGCCTCCATTACCACAACTTAGTATTTTACCTCCTTTTTTTAGACTTTCCACCATTAAGTTTCCGGCCTTTTCTATGTTTTCAAAATTGGTAGGGTCGGCAATAAACTGCCCTAAAATATCGTATGCTTCTGTAAAATGGGATTTTATCATAAAGTTGTTGACTTAAGATTTTTTATTTTGTTAAGTTGACTATCGTTTGAAATTAGAATATAATTATTTGCAATTGCCTGCCCAACAATTAAAGAATCAGGTAGCTTAATATTATATTTTCTCTTATTGCTAATTATCAAATCATAAAAATCCGAATGCGTTTTAAGATTTGGCAGCTCTATTACGGTAATTAATTTCACAAATGAATGAAATTTGAAAATATCTTCTTTGCTTAATTTATTATATCCCAAAAATTCAATGTAAGAAACTATTGATATTCCGATAAAAGTAGCAGTTTTGAAAATATCATCCAAGGATATTTTGCCTTCGAAATAATAAATTAATATATTGGTATCAAGAATATAATTTTTATCTCCATTCATTACGAATCTTTTTTTGATACTCTAATCCGTCAACATCAAATTTAATGGTTCCAAAAAATTTGGATAATTCCATATATTTATTCTTAACTTTTGATGTATGTTTCGGCTTTATGCTAATTTCCACTTCTCCTTCTGGCAAATTGGTTTTAATATTAATATGCAAATTACCCTCTTTATCAATTTGAGCTATATGTTTAATTAATTCCATAATTATAAATTATTCCCCAAACTTACTTTTACCTTCATCCAAAAAAGCCGCAAATTTTGCCACATCAGGATCGTAGCCATTATACACACTTAGTATTTTTTCATTAGCATCAATAATGTAATAATAGGGCTGCCCGGCTGATTTATATTTAGACACCTGCAATTCAAAATTCTGATCTCCTAATTTTTTTAATATTGTGCCGTCCGCTTTTTTAATCCAATCTTTTTTGGGCAACTCTGTAGACTCATCCACGTATAATGAAACAACAATAAAGTCTTCCTTTAATCGTTTTAAAATTTCAGGTTTAACCCAAACATATTCTTCCATTTTTCGGCAATTGGCACACGCATTACCAGTAAAATCTACAAAAATTGGTTTATTAGTTTCTTTGGCGGCGGCTAAAGCATCAGGATAATAAAAATAGCCGGTCAATCCATGTGGCAATTCAAGCACATCTGAAAAACGTGCAGTGTTTTCTTTTTTGTCCGTACCTGAACTACCATTTAATACCACATAATCTTGGGTTGAAATGGGTGGTAATACTCCTGATAGCAATCTTAACGGGGCTCCCCACATTCCTGGTATTAAATAAAAAGCAAAAGCAAAGGACAGAAATCCAAACGTAAAACGCGGTACTGAAACGTAGGGCAAATCGCTATCGTGTGAAAATTTTAGTTTTCCTAAGAAATAAAGACCCAACATAATTGCCAAGCTAATCCAAATGGCGATAAAAACATCGCGGTCTAATATTCGCCAATGGTAAACCACATCGGCTTGTGAAAGAAATTTTAGAGCTAATGCTATTTCAACAATTCCCAAAACTACTTTTACTGAATTGAGCCAACCGCCCGATTTAGGCAAACTGCTTAACCATTGCGGAAAGAAGGCAAATAAGGTAAATGGCAATGCGAACATAAACCCAAAGCCAAGCATGGCAAAAAATGGTCGTATAAATTCGCCTCCTGCAGCTAGTATTGCTACCGAACCAACAATTGGCACAGTGCAGCTAAACGAAACCAATACTAAAGTAAAAGCTATAAAAAACACTCCAATATAACCGCCTCTATCTCCCTGCTGATCCATTTTATTTACAAATGAACTTGGTAATACAATTTCATACATCCCTAAAAAGGATGCCCCAAAAATGATGAAGATTAAAAAGAATAAAATATTGGGAAGCCAGTGTGTACTTAACTGATTGGTAAATGCTGGGCCAAACATGGCCGCCAGCGGCAAGCCAAGACCTAAGGCAACCACTATTATACTTAATCCATAAAATACAGCCAATTTGCGCCCTTTGACTTTATCTTTTTGCTTAGTAAAAAAGGCTACCGTCATTGGAATCATAGGAAAAACACAAGGGGTTATTAAGGCAAGCAAGCCAGCCCCCATTCCCAATATAAATAACGCCCAAAGACTTTTATCTTCTAAATCATCCTTTTTTTCAGGTTCCGATTTTACGGTTGGGGTCGAAATCTTTTCAGTGGAATTATTTGGAGAAGAATCACTATCCATTACAACGGTTTCTTTTTGTGTTTGTGCGGTATCTTTTATAGCATCACCGGGAAGAACTTTTAAGGATGGAATTTGTAATTTATCTTTGAAAGCCAAACACATGGATTCAGTGCAAGTCTGATAATCTATTAGCGCAGCTACTGAAAACTTATCATTTAAAATTTTTATTTTTTGGTGAATCTCTGCTTTGATTTCAAAGTCTTTTACTTCACATCCAAATATATCGTCTACATATTTTCTAAACCCGAAAGACTTTGGATTTCCTAGTACTTTGAACGAAGAATTTGGGGTAAAAATTAAAGTGTAAGCCGTTGGATCACAAACATAATCATTGGCATACATGTGCTGATGAGGAGCAATACTACCTTTAATAATCAACTCTACTTCATCCCCAACTTTAGCCTCTTTTGCGGTAAAGGAAACCGACCATTTAACGGGCTTTGGAGTTTTATCATCTGCTGTTTGCGGTGTTTGCGAAAAGGCTACATTAACCAATGCCAACAACCCAATAAATAGAGGTCTTAATTGAATCATAAATCTATTGCAAATAACGCCAAAATCATTCAATCTATTGCTCAAGGTTTTCAACTTTTAACACCTTTGTTCCTTTTAGTTCAAAATACATATAGTACTGTAAACACATTTCACTCGTGCAGGCTTGGTACTCAAGTTTTCCTTTTATTAAGGCATTTTTGTTTTTAATCCGTATCACTTGCTTGATAACGGCTAAGTGTTTAAATTTTTTAAGGTTACATCCAAAAATGTCATCATAATCAGTAACATCGCCTACTGATATTGAAGAATCTACGGATTCATAGTTTTTTCCAGGATTTTGAAAAAGAACCCTCGCAGGTGAAGGGCCATAATCACACTCAAATTTGGTTGAATAAATTCCTTGATTTTCAGGAATTTTACCAATAAAATACAGGGTGACAGTATCCTTATTTTTAACATTTTGACGAGAAAATTTAACCTCCCAGTCGGATGGTCTTAACCCCTGCGATAAGCCATAAATTGTATTAAGCAAACAAATTACGATTACTATAAATTTAATTTTTATTTTTTCCATTTTAATATACAAATATGAGGATTTAAAGCGTTGTTTAGAGTAAGGTTGTGTAAAATTCAAAACATTATCAGAATTTACCTTACCTAAATTTGCAGTATTGAGCATTATGTGAAATGCCCATATAGAATTTATCACACCAACCCCGAAAAAGATCAAGGGCATTCCATATGACCTATAAAAAAAACAGATAATTACATATGAGATTATTTCTAACGCTACTAATACTAACTTTTGCATCGGCTGGTTATGCGCAGCCTTCAAAAGCTAACTCTGAACAATACATTTTAAAATACAAAGAATTAGCTATTGGAGAAATGTATCGTACCGGTGTTCCTGCTAGTATCACGTTAGCCCAAGGAATTATTGAATCTCAAAATGGCAATAGCCGATTGGCCCGCGAAGCCAATAATCATTTTGGCATTAAGTGTAAAACCGGCTGGACCGGCAAATCTATTACTGCTGATGATGACGAACAAGGCGAATGCTTTAGGGCATATGAAACTGCTTTGGAAAGCTATAAAGACCACTCCAACTTTTTAAGAGATAATTGGCGCTATAGCGAATGTTTTAAACTCGACAGAACCGATTACAGCGGTTGGGCTGAAGGATTAAGAAAAGCAGGATATGCTACTAATCCCAAATATAATACACTCATCACAGGAATAATTGATCGTTACCAATTACACCAATACGACTTGGCACCAATGCCGGACGGGATAGTTCCAGAATATGAATTAAAGAATAATAATGTACCCCTCGTTTATGCCAAAGAAGGAGAATCCATTGATATTATTGCTCAAAAAAATGACATTGATTCAAAACAAATTTACAGATACAATGACTTACCAAAAGGTGTATCCATTGAGCCAGGAGATATTGTTTATTTAAAACCAAAGAGGAGAAAGGGAAATGAGCCCTACCATATTGTACAGGAGGGTGAAAACATGCGTGACGTATCTCAAATCTATGGCATCAAGTTAAAACAATTATATAAGAAGAATCATATTTCGCCTGGCGATGAAGCCGCACCTGGAACAAAGCTTTACCTTCAAAAAAAGCGGGATGACAAACCAACTATTATTAGTAAGGAAGAATTGGAACGACAGGAAAATGAGAAGAAAAATGCTGCGGAAAACGAGAAAAAAATAACGGAGAACGAATCAAAAAAAGCGAGTGAAAAGACTGCTCCAATTGACGAACCCATTGAAAATGCAGAATACTGCACCCTAAAATCTGGCGACAATTTATACCGTATTTCTGAGAAATATCACGTTTTTATGGAAGATATTTTAGACTGGAATGGTATCACCTCCACCGATGGACTAAAGGTGGGTGATAAAATATATTTAACAAAAGAAGCTGCAAAAAAAGCGGGATTAATTAAAACTCCTGCTCCAAAAAAAGAACGGGAAACCCCTTTAGTAAAAGCCAAATTACATACTGTGGCCAAAGGAGATACTGCCTATAAGATTTGTAAAACCTATGGAATAAATACCCAACAGCTTGTGGATTGGAATAAATTAAAAGATGCAACCAGCATACATGAAGGTCAAAAACTAAAGGTCGGGCAATAAATCCCTAAATTGTCATGTCGAGGAACGAGACATCGCTAAAGTAAAAAAAATTCCTCCTATCGTCGGAATGACAAAAATCCTTTCAACTTTCAACTTTCAACTTTCAACTTTTACTTCCCCAGCACAATCGCCTCATCCCCTGCCTTATAAGGCATCCAAGTAATTATAAACTGAAACATTTCGTCACTGGTTTTCATGGTGGCTCGTTTGTCCGAAACAGTTTTGGGTGGATTATTGGGGTTGTTGGGATTGTTTACTGTATTATCAAACACTCCTTCAACAATAATCGTAGTGCCTTTGGGCAATTTTACAGGTTTTTGAAAGGTATAAAAATATTGCCAGCGGAAATCCCAGCGGTGAATACTTATTAATTTTATGGTATCGCCTTGAAGCGTTAATCCAAAGGCTTTGAAAGATGTTCCCAACAAGTGCATGTGTGGATTGATGGTCAACACCGAAATATCATCGGGCACAACGCCCTTGGTGCGACAGGTAATAACACGATTGGGTGGAATAACCAATGGCGGAATAATTTCCGATTGCCCGTTGGTTCCTAGCATGAGCTCAAAGGTGGAGCGAGTTGGTGGTTTGGCAGCATAAAACACATTGATTCGGGATTTATCTATCATCGTTTTATGACTTGGCCCGTAATGAATATCACTAGCCACAAAAGCGCCCATTTTACTCAATTTAAAGCCGCCTATTCCTTCAGGATAAAGAATAGGATAAACGCCGGGCAAATAATTTACAGCCGAGTGAATTCGGTCTGGCTCGGTGCCGTCATCATTTTTGAGTTTTAAATTTAAAACCTGTTCATCAAAATTAGTAGCTTGCTCATCGGCCACTCGTGTTCCGTCAAACACATTTGCTTTTTTTAAAGGAGAATAATTGAGTAAATGCCCGTTCATGTGGTGAACATTGTTTCCCATACCTGGCACAAATTCAACAGCCCTGACAAACGTATCTTTACTAATTTTAAAAGGCATTTTAACCGTTAAAAATTTATCCTGTCCGTGGGCTTCTAGACACACACTGTCAAGATACAGCGTTAAATCCGGTGTGCCCAAAAGCGACCCATTTGGAAATTTTGGAGCCTTTGGCAAAGCCGCTGCCGGACCTTCCTTGGCTCCGTTTTTTACCCAAAGTTTCAGCATTAGTTTTTCTTCTTTGGTCAATATTCGTTCCCCTATAAAATGGCTGTAGTTCGGGTCAGCAGGCCAAGGCGGCATAAATCCCCGTTGAGTTACATTGACAATGGTTTTCTTCTTTCGCCACACATCTTTGTAGGTAATTAAACTAAATGGGGCTATGCCATCGCTGCGGTGGCACACCACACAGTTTTTATAAAGGATGGGGGCAATATGTTCGGTAAACGTTAGCTTTTCAGCAGGGACGGAAAGGGTTTCGGTTTCTTGCTGAGTACAGGAAAATAAGCTTATAAAAAAAAGAAGATTTAAAAATCGGATCATTAACGAATACAAAAGTACAGAGTTATTTTAAGACCACCGATATTTTATAAACCTCCATTCATTGCGATAAACCTATTGCTTTATCCATTTTTCACTAAGAATAGGCTCATGATTGCTATAGATAGTTATTAAATAAAGTCCGCTGCTGTATTTTTCCATATTAAAAGTATTAATGGTATTTACAAGTTTTGACTCAAAAACCTTGATACCGTTTTGATTGAATACCTGAACTGAAAGATTTTCCTTTTCTAATGAACCCACCTCAATATTTAACAGCTTATTACCCGGATTAGGGTAGATGGATAGAGTAGGGTTATCATTTTTATATTTAAGAACGACGATATTAGAATACTCAAACTTGCCGTTATAATCCACTTGTTTTAATCTGTAATAAACTACCTTTCCATTTGAAGAAGCGGGCAATATATCTTTAAATCCATAGCTAGAAATTTGATTAACAGTTCCGTTTCCAGTTTGGCGGCCCACATTCATAAATCCCGTTTCGCCGTCAATCATTCGATCTACCTCAAAATGGCTATTGTTGATTTCTGACGCTGTTTCCCAAATTAAAGCTGCTTCATTTCCAGTGCGTTTACCGTTAAAACTTAACCATGTAACTGGCAGTGGACCATTGACGCCATTGGTTCCAGCACCAAGACCTGAAAACCCATTGCTAAAATTGGCGATCACCTTAGTACCATCCAAATGGGCCGCAACTGTCGAACTATTGCCATATATCGAATTGGAAATGGTTCCCGTGGAAAGTAAATTCCCTGCAGTTTTGATAAGGTTCAAGGTAGATTTATTATAACCCGTAGTAGTTTGAAAACTATCAATCTCTGCAGCTACAAAATACATTGTAATATCAACATCTCCTGATGGGTTGACATTGGTTGGGGTTATTTTAATGTTTTTTTTAAGTATTCGTCTTGTCTTAGTAGTATTTGAACTAAAATTTAAAGTTCCTGTTCCGGCATTGTCTATTTCTACTTTGGTATTGCCATAATCATGGGTGGAGTTATTTTTAAGCGTAGCAATATACTTACCATTGGGAGAATAATAATCTACTGTAGCACTGGCCCCAAGAGGCTGGGTTTGCTCAGAAACTGCGGTTTCAATATCGGCGGACAAGACTGAATTACTTGGCCCGCTGATGGTAAAATCATCTACCATAAAACCATCTACATTATAACCACCTCCCCAACCACTTGCGACAGAGAGAACTATTCTGAATGCAACATTAGCGTTGCCGGCCAAAAATGAAACATCGTAGGAAGTAGATTCATTAGAAACAGTGTTAGTCCAACCATATTGATCGCTAAAAATACCAGCATCGACCGGACAGCCAGTTGAAGGACCCCTAGTATACCAATTTGTTCCAGATGAAGTCACCCCCAATCGTGTCCATGTTGTTCCTTTATCTGTAGAGTATTGTACCTGAACTGCCACGGGAGCATTGCAATAAACCACTTCCATACTTTTTCTAAATGCAAGAGTGTAAGTTCCTGAAGCTGTAAAATTATAATTAGGGGAATACAAAGCACATTGATATGTAGCATCCACAATATCTGCATCCAAATCTGTCTTCCATGCCTTTGTTCCTGAATTTACTGTCGTTAAGGCATTAGTGGGAACACCTCTCTCCCATAGATTAAGACTTCCAGAAATTACTTTGCTTCCGAATTGGAACGCTTTTGAATCATCATCAAAATTACCGCCATCAGATGCGGTATATGGTACAGCCATGTTTGGCAATACTTGGATATAATCCGTTTTGGTTTTTACCAATGAACCATTGGTTGTTAGTTTTATGGTTTTATAACCTCCTGTGGCAAAGGCATACGTTGGATTTTGAATTGTAGCATCCGTAATACCGTCGTTGTTAAAATCCCAGATCCAAGATGTGGCTTTATAGGAATCATCCATAAATTGAATGGATTCTCCAGTATAGACTAAAGTTTTATCGGCTCCAAAATCGGCTTTGGCAGTTGTAAATATATCACTTGTAAATAATCCGCGGCCGTGCGTGGCGGCTAAAATTAAACTATCGGCCATTCTCATTTTTAACATATCCACTCTTACATTGGCTAGACCAGTGATACTTTGCCCCCAAACCGCAGGGGATGCATAAATATTGTTGCATGAATAAATTCCCATTTCGGTGGCCAAAATTGCTTTGGCCGAATAGGTTGGTGACATTAAACACCAGTTTATTGGTATATCGGGTAAAGTAGAATTATCATCAATATCATTCCAAGTTGGAGTTCCGGCAGTACTATTATTAGTTACTAAAACACTATTGCCTAATCCATAATTGGATTGTGTTACCAATATAGTATCATCTGTGGCAGCTTTTCTAATATCAATACTTGATATTCTACCTCCAAAACTGGATGTATTTAATAATGTAGGAGAATAAGTTGAGCCAGTATTAGCCCTAGTAATTCTATAAATATAGCCGTTCGTAGTTCCTAAATAAATAGTTGTTGGGGTATTGGGCGAAACTTTTATATGAGAAATATCAATTCCTGTGATGGAGATGTTCGTAGGAGTTGGACTTCCAAATACTGATGTCCACCTTGAAATTGTACTAGTACCTCCCTTAGTATAAAGTATTCCATTTACACCATCCAAATCGCTTGGGTTAATAAAATCACCTGTACTATTAGAGCCGGATAAGGTTGAAAAACTTGTGGCATCGGTAGATACATAGTAATTATTATATACATAAGATGAAATTTGCTTATTACTGTTGGTTTGGTCAATAAACGCATAAGCTCCATCGCCACCGCTTACGGATGAAACACTATTAATACCGGCACTTGTAAATTTATGAGTGCCATTATCTTGAGCACCTGCTATAAAATTATTTGAGTAGGCCGTATTAGCCATCGCACATGAATAATATTGGGTAACATTATAATTAGTATTAATAGTGGCATAAGTAGGTGAAGCTAAATTAAAATTAGTAGTTTTATACAACCCGCCATCACATCCAAATAAAGCAAATGCAGCAGTACCGGGCTTAAAAACTAAAATATGATGGTCGGAATGCATGAGTTGATTGGCACCCAAATTGGCCGAACTGGGCATGGCATATAACGACCAGGCAGTTATTTGTCTATAAGTGGCTCCCGCATCCTTTGATTTAATATATTCAATTCCTCCAGCATATACTGTAGTTGCTGTGTCAGGATGAACAACTAATGATAAATCATACCAAGATTGACCGCGAGTAAATTCAGTTGTCGCAGTTGCAGCTTGATCATAAATAAGCGGTGTAGACCTTGAAGTCCATCCAGAACCGGCATTACTTGAATAGTAAAAACTAGGACCTCCAGATGCTTTTTGGCACAACAAGTAAATGACATTAGCATCACTTGGCGCACAGGCAATTTCAATTCTAAAAAAAGTTCCACTTGGTGTTACATGGGTCCAGGTGGAGGATGCATATTTCCAAACCTGCCCTGTGCATGAATAATAAATGTCACCATTGGCTGCTATTTTTACATCCATTCCTGTATTACTTGCGGATGAAGGTGATGTTCCGGTGGTTAAAAAAGCTGACCAGCTAGCTCCTCCGTTTGTTGATTTAAACAATCCATTTGAGGAAGCAGCATACACGGTTCCATTCGTGGCAATTGCTAATCTATTTACATAATTAGGCATAGTTCCATTCATTACTGAACCTAATTGGGTAAAGGTAACTCCTCCATCTGCACTTCTCCAAACCCCAGCACCTTTTATAGCATCTGCATTTCCAAATCCTTCACCTGTTCCAAAGTAAATAGTATCAGGATGAGCTTGTTTTTGAACAAGGCAACTTATGCCAATGTTGCTAAAAAAGTCGTTAATTTTAGTCCATGTTGGAGTTGTAGCATCAATATCTGTGCACTTAAATAAACCACCGCCAATGGCAGCAGCAAAAACAGTTTTATGTGTTGCATCATTTTTATCAAAAAGAATAGCACGGGTTCTACCCCCAACATTATTAGGGCCTCGCTCCTTCCATTCTAAATTAGGGATTGCAATTTTTGTTTCATTACTTTTTTGATAATTAAGGTAATCATTATAAACTTTTAATAAATTTTCTTTTGGAACTTCACCTGTTAAAGGATTTTTAACCCTTTTATATTCCCATGCTTCCCTTTCTGATGGTAAATCAGTTTGAATTCCTTTAACTTCATCTGATTTCTTTTCTAATGGTTTTTTCGCATAACGATATTGTTTGCAACCAATAAAAAAGAAAGCATAAAAAACATAATATAACTTAACTTCATTATTCTTCAAATATAATAATCGCTACTAAAGCCAATAAGACTGTGGAAATTTTATTAATAAATTACTCAATATAACACCCCACCGCGTTGGTTTTTTTAATTTTAACCGGCTTATTGGATAGGGTGTTTTTTAAAGCATCCAATAAATAAAATTTTGTGGGTTGGTATTTTTTTTGGCCAGCTTGAATCGCTTGGTCATCTATTTTACCTGAATATACAACCTCACCCTTTATGTCGGTAACCACTACCTGTGGGACTACTTTTACCTTATACTTTTTTGAGAGGCTGTAGGTTTTGTCAATCAGTATTTCGGGTATAAAATTATAATTGGTTTTAAACTCATTGACTTCTTTTAAGGAATATAAATTACCCGGAACAATTCCATAAAACTGAACTTCTTTATGATAATACTGGCTGTATACCTGACTTATGGACATGGTATAAAATTGCGCGAACGGACAATCGGGAACCATAAAGAAATATACAATAACTTTGGTATTAGCTTTTATTTCAATGGTGGTTGCTTCGCCTTTTAGGTTATGAAACGGTTTGGAATTGCAACTGCCTAAACCAACGATGAGTAAAAAGATTAAACACGGAGGCACGAAGGGCACAAAGAAGCAAGGAGTTTTCTTTATGAATCTCTGTGCTCGCTGTGCCTCCGTGTTAAAACCTATATTATTTAACAAGCTTTAAAAATTTGTTTTTGTAATCAATCACCGCCTTGCCTTTACTTAAAATATCGCCACCTAGTATTAGTTCAAAAGGTTCAATATTTAAGGTTTTATACTGCAAATTTACATGCTCCAAATCAATGAGTCCGGCAATTAAATTTTTAAACTTTAGGTTACCAAATGCAATGCTTTCAATTTTAGCAAAAGCTACATTTACCTCTCCGGGATGAATACCGGTCATTTGGTTATCCCCGTTCACTTTATATTCTTCTACCTTCAATTTTTTAATCAATTTTTTCCCAATCACCGATTTGCTCGCTCCTGTATCTATTAAAGCACGGCATTTTTTACCATTCACTTTCACCTTGCAAAACAGGTGGTAACCATCGTCACCCAGCGATTGTAATTCAATTTTTATTTTCAAAACTTTAGTGTAATTATCTAAATTAGCGGAATGTATTTGCGGAGTTTTATCAAATTTTGTTTACTACTTTTAAATAGTTTGGCTGTGGCTCAATCCCCGCAAAACCAGTTCACAAATTTAACTCCCAATAAAGACATTAATACTACCCGTTTTTTACTTTCCAATAAAACTGGTTGTAATACATGTAAACCTAAAGATTCTAAAAACGTTCAATATTTGGATAACCAAACCATCGCCGGATATACGTTTTCAAAAAAACACAACAATGCTATGAATATGCATCCCGAATTAGGGATTGGGATTGGATTTAAAAAATATCGGTTTACTACCGGCATCACAGGAACCATCCGGTTTATTAAGACTAGGCAATCCTATAATTATTATTACAATAAAGACACCCTTGCAACGCGTTATTTTTCCAATCCCTGCTTTGGATTCTTTTTTCACTATCCATTCTATACTAACAATACTAAAGAAATATTTTGGGAAATAGCTCCGGGTTTTGAGGTACTTTATCTTGAAAGGGCAGGTACATCGCTTAACAGATCAAGAGCTAATGCTATAAGTTTTCATGCCAATACCGGGTTAGGCTATAGAATAACATCGGAAAATAATCATTACTACCAAGTTTCGTCCTCTATCAATTTCAATAATTTTTCGTACGGTAAGTCCACAAATATTCAAGCTCAAAGCTATTTCAGTATTCGCTTTGCTTTTGGATTTGTCTCGTTGGATGATTGGGCAACTAAGAGGAATTATAAGTGATGAGTTATGAATTATAAGTGGGGCTTTATTAATTTTGACTCATGAATAAACCTGAAAATATTATTAAAGGAAAGAGTTTTGCTTTTGCAATTAGGGTTGTTAAATTATCCACGTATCTGATAGAATCAAAGAAAGAGTTTGTCCTAAGTAAACAGTTTTTGAGAAGCGGCACTGCAATTGGTGCATTAGTTAGAGAGGCTCAAAATGCTGAAAGCCACAAAGATTTTATTCACAAATTAGCCATATCCCAAAAGGAATGTGATGAATCAATTTATTGGCTCGAATTACCCACTGCAACAGATTATCTTAATCAAAAAGAATTTGAAAGTTTGAACTCAGATGCACTTGAATTATTAAAAATGATAAGGAGCGCTATTATAACATCAAAAAAAAAGTTATGAGTTATGAATTATAAGTTATGCGTAAAAAAAATGAGTTATGAGAACTAACTCATAACTCATTTTTATAACTTCAAAGTCGGGTTACAAGCACTAACTCATAACTTATAATTTATGACTAAAAAACTAGCGACGATTATCTCTTCTATCTCCTCCACCTCTGCGGTCATCGCGACGGTCACCACCTCTGCGGTCGTCTCTCTCACGAGGAGGACGAGGAGCGGGTTCTACATATCCTTCAGGTTTTTCTAAAAGTGCTTTATGTGAAAGTTTAAATTTGCCAGTCTTTTTATCAACTTCAAGTAACTTCACCATCACTTTATCGCCTTCCTGATACACACCATCCATACTATTTAGGCGAGTATAGCTTATTTCAGAAATATGCAACAAACCTTGTTTGCCCGGCATAAATTCAACAAAAGCGCCAAATTCTTGGATACCTTTTACTACACCTTCATAAGTTGATCCTTCTTCTGGGTCGGTAATTATTCCAATTACAATGGCCTTCGCTTTTTCCATGCTTTCCATGTCAGTAGCCAAAATTTCTACGATTCCTTTGTTTCCAACTTCTTCAATAGAAATGGTGGTACCTGTAGTTGCTTGAATTTCTTGAATTACTTTTCCTCCGCTACCAATTACTGCACCAATTTTATCTTTTTCAATTTCAATTCGCTCAATACGTGGAGTATGTGGCTTAAGTTCTTCTCTTGGAGCAGCAAGGGTTTCATTCATTTTACCCAAAATGTGAAGTCTACCTCTTCTTGATTGTTCAAGGGCTTCAGCTAAAAGCTCATAAGATAAACCTTCAACCTTTATATCCATTTGACAAGCCACGATACCTTCTTTGGTTCCAACAATTTTGAAATCCATATCACCCAAATGATCCTCATCACCTAAAATATCAGAAAGGATAGCATAACGGCCTGTTTTTGGGTCTGAAATCATTCCCATAGCAATACCTGAAACGGCTTCCTTCATTTTGATACCTGCATCCATCAAAGCTAATGAACCCGCACAAACTGTAGCCATGCTGCTACTTCCGTTGGATTCTAAAATATCAGAAACGATACGAATGGTATAATCGACTTGGTCAGGAAGCATTTTCTTTAAACTGCGGGCAGCTAAGTTTCCATGTCCAATTTCACGACGAGCAGGGGCACGATTTGGTTTTATTTCGCCAGTACTAAAGCCGGGAAAATTATAATGTAACATAAAACCACTTTTTCCGTAAACCATCGGACTATCCAATAATTGTTGGTCAAGTTTTCCTCCTAAAGTGACTGAAGTTAGAGATTGAGTTTCACCTCTGGTAAATACACTGGAACCGTGTGCACAAGGTAAATAGTCTACTTCACTCCATATCGGACGAATTTCATCTAATTGACGACCATCCAAACGACTGCGAGTATCTAACATCATGTTACGCACCGCTTCTTTTTTGGCTTTGCCAAAATATCTTTTGATAAGCTTTTTGGTTGAATCCTCTAAACCTTCTCCTTTTGAAAGTATATATTCATCTAAAATGGCTTTAAATGATGCCGAGCGTTCATCTTTGTTACTAGGAACTTTGGCTACATCATATATTTTTTGATAAACATCATCTCTTACTTTTTTCTTAAGATCCTCATCATTTATTTCATGATTATATTCTCTGCTTGGTTTACGACCGCCTAACAAATCACAAAACTCTAACTGAAATGCACATTGTTTTTTGATATACTCATGTGCCAATTTCAAAGCTTCCACCATATCCGCTTCTGAAGCGTTGGTCATTTCACCCTCAACCATGTTTAGTTCATTGGCAGTTCCTGAAACAATAAGGTCTAGATCACTTTTCTCTAATTGATCTTTGTAAGGGTTAATAATAAATTTACCATCCACACGGGCAACTCTTACTTCAGAAATTGGACCAGCGAATGGAATATCAGTAATACAAATAGCCGCTGAAGCAGCTAAACCAACTAAGGCATCAGGCAAAATATTTTCATCACTTGAAATTAAAAATAAATTTACTTGTGTGTCTGAGTGATAATCATCAGGAAATAAAGGGCGAATAGCTCTGTCAACAATACGACAGATTAATACTTCGTAATCAGAAAGGCGACTTTCGCGGCGCAAAAAACTGCCGGGAATACGACCTACTGCCGCAAATTTTTCTTGGTAATCAACTGAAAGGGGAAGAAAATCTAAATCTTCTTTGGCTTCATAATTAGAAACCACGGTGGCCAAAATCATAGTTTTGCCCATTGTTAGCACCACGGATCCATGTGCTTGTTTTGCTAATTTACCTGTTTCCAGAGTAATTGTGCGCCCGTCGCCAAAATCGAATGATTTGGTAAAAGCTGTATAGTTCATTTTAATTTTTTTTAATAGTAAAAAAAGTCGTTTCCGAACGGGGCTTTTTACCGAGAAGGTGAAATTTCGCCTCGCCAAAGGCTCGACGAAAAAAGAAATTACTTACGTATACCTAGTTGTTTGATAAGTTCGCGATACTTGTAAATATCTTTTTTAGCGATATAATCAAGCAATGCACGACGCTTACCAACCAATTTAACAAGGCTTAATTCTGTAGAAAAATCCTTTTTGTTAATTTTCAAATGTCCAGTTAAATAAGTGATACGTTGCGTAAACATAGCCACTTGTGCTTCTGCCGAACCTGTATTGGTTTCACTACCTCCGTAGGTTTTGAAAATTTCTTTTTTGTCTTCTGTTGTTAAATGCATTGTATGCGATTGATTTTCTTTAAAGGACGGCAAAAATAGAAATAAATATTATTTATTCAAAGGATTTTTTAGAACGTTTTTTCAATTTACAATAATAATCCGTTCAATTAAGTTATAACTTAATTTTGCCGCAATGGTAAAACCCAAAAAACACCTCGGCCAACATTTTCTTACCGACCAAAATATAGCAGAGCGCACAGCCCTGCTTGTCAATAAAAGCGAAGTAAATAATGTTTTAGAAATAGGCCCCGGGAAAGGAATTTTAACCAAACACCTTTTAAAACAACCGAATAAAATTATACATGCCATAGAAATTGATAACGAATCCTCGGAATATCTTCAAGCCAATGCAATTTTACTAGAACCTTTTTTGATAGAAGGAGATTTTTTGAAACTCGAAATTTCAAAACTTTTTAATTCGGAATTTATCTTGATTGGTAATTACCCCTACAATATTTCCTCTCAAATTATTTTTAAAATGCTAGAGAATAGAACCCTTATTCCATTGATGGGTGGGATGTTTCAAAAAGAAGTAGCTGTGAGAATTGCGTCAAAAGAAGGGAGCAAGGAATACGGAATTTTATCGGTTTTGGTGCAGGCATTTTATAATGTAAAACTTGAATTTAAAATTTCACCGGGAGCATTTTTCCCTCCTCCCAAGGTAGATTCAGCTGTAATAAGTTGCATTAGAAAGCCCGATTACAAATTGGATTGCAACGAAAAACTCTTTTTTGAAGTGGTTAAAACTGCGTTTAACCAGCGCAGAAAAACCCTGCTCAACAGCTTAAGTAAATTTAATTTAAAAGAGGTTTTTTCGAGCCATCCTTTTGCTAAATTGCGGCCTGAAACCCTTTCGGTAAATCAGTTCATTGAACTTACCAAATTTATTGAATCCTTTAACTAAGCAGTTTATAAAATAAGAAAAAAATGTTGCAGTTTCAATTAACAGATACTTTTATTGAAGAACTAAAATCTTGGATTAGCAGCAATCTTGAACATAGTGTTTCCTCAGCATTAGACCTGTTATACCCAGTAGATATTGCCGAACTTTTTACTGAACTAACCTTAGTTGAATGCAAATACTGCTTTGATCATTTAACTGATAATAAAGCGGTAGAAGTATTGGCTGAACTTGAATCTGATAAAAGAGAAATTCTTTTGACTGCTTATACTCCAAAAGAAATTGCCTCTCGATTTATCGAAAACCTTAATTCTGACGATGCGGTGGACATCCTGAATGAACTCCCAAAATCACTCTCACAGGAAATTATAAGTTATGTTTCAGATTTAGAATATTCCATTCAGTTAGTATCCTTACTTCATCATGATGAAGACACTGCAGGCGGATTAATGGCTAAGGAATTAATTAAAGTTAATCTAAATTGGAATCTGGCTCAATGCACCGAAGAAATCAGAAAACAAGCCGAAAATGTCACAAAGGTTAATGCCATTTATGTAGTCGATAACCATGATATTCTTATAGGAATTGTTCCTTTGAAAAAAATATTGCTTGAAAAAGCCGCCACTAAAGTATCTGAAATATTTGACTCTAACGTAATTTTTGCACATGTACATACGCGTGGTGAAGAAGTTGCAAATATTATGAGTAAATACGATTTGGAAGCTTTACCAATCGTAGATTCATTAACAAGGCTAATCGGTTTGGTAACAATTGATGATGTTATCGATTTTGTAAAAGAAGAAGCGGATAAAGATTATCAGTTATTATCGGGTATTAGTGAAAACGTAGAGTCAACGGATAAAATTTGGGTTTTATCACGTGCTAGATTACCATGGTTAATCATAGGATTGGGTGGTGGTTTGATGAATTCCTTTGTCATTAAAGGATTTGAAAGTCAGTTATCGGCCAACTTGCAACTTGCTTTATTTATGCCTTTAGTTGCGGCCATGGGAGGCAATGCCGGAGTGCAATCGTCATCCATTATTGTGCAGGGTTTGGCTAACGATAGCTTGGATACCAAAAATTTTATTCCCCGTTTGGCCAAAGAATTTTCAGTGGCCTTGCTTAATGGTTTAATTTGTTCAGGCTTACTTTTGGCGTATACTGCCGCCATTGGCAATCCTTTAAATATTGCCGAAGTGGTAAGTATTGCTTTATTATCCGTAATACTTTTTGCTTCCATTATTGGCACCCTCATCCCGCTTATTCTAGAGCGATTCAAAATAGACCCAGCTTTAGCTACCGGACCATTCATAACTACTACCAATGATCTAGTTGGGTTATTTCTTTATTTTAGCTTAGCCCGATTAATGCTTTAATTTTTCAAAAGAAAAGAGCAAAAAAAAATGCCTCACTTTTCAGCAAGGCACTATTATTAAAGATTTTAATTTTCGTTATTATTTGCTAACGGTCATTCGCTTTGTCACTTTTTGACCATCGGCCTCAATTGAATAAAGATAGATGCCTTCATTATAATCTGACACATCAAGTGTAATTCTTTTTTGATCGGTTGAAATAATTTTTTGTTCAACCAATTTCCCTAAAACATTATAAACACTAAATACAGCTTCTGATGATGTAAAATCGACCAAAATAACGGTTTTACCTTTTGCTGGATTAGGATAATTTTGACCTAAAACAACACCATTAATAGCGGACATATCATCTTTTGTATTATATGGGGTATCTGCTTTAGCTATATTAAAAAGGCTTACAGCGAATAGGATTAAAAAAAGTATTTTTATTTTCATACTGTAATTGTTTATACAAATGTAATATAGAAAATTGTGCCAAACCATACTTTTTTCAAAAAAAAAATTATCACTGTCCTTTTTAATGAAATTATTACCGGTTATAAAGACTCGCAAACTTGCGCTATTCTTGTATTTTTGTAATTGTTTTAATAAATGGTTAAACGAATTCAATTCTTATTCTTTCTTCTAATTTTCTCTACAGTTTGTAAGAGTCAGGATACACGTGTTGAAATAAAACTCAATCGAATTCCAAAAGATATGGATGTGGTTTCGCTTAATAGTGAAGGGTTTCTGTTACTTTATTCTGGTGGCGAAAGACGAGGAAATGCTTTTAATTCATGGAACATTACTAAGTTTAATACAAATTTTGAAGAAGGCTGGAACAAACTTTTAGAAATCCCAAGCCGGTTTTCAATCCAAACAAATTTTATTGACACCACCAACCACCAATTTATTTGGATTAGTAATTCTGCCATTCTATTACGTATTGATATCGTTAATTTAAAAGACGGTCTTAATTCATCACAAACCTACAATTTGGCCAATCATGCTACGGATATCATTTCGACAAAAGTGGTTGGGGCCGATCTTTTTTTACTTTTCAAATATGCCCCCGATGAACAAGCCAGTAGTTGCTTTTCCATGTGTTGCCTCCCATTGTCATTACCTCTTAATTCGGCCGGTTTGTCGGTTTTCAAATATGGAAGTATTTATACCCGGATAGATTTAAAAAATCAGTTGAAATATGAAAGAATAGATGTAAGCAAAGGTATTTCCATTCCTGATAAAATCCAGAATATGAACTTGGCCAATGAAACAATTTCAGTTTCATCCTATAAAAGGCAGCCTCACACTCATGGAAGTACAGCGATTATCGTAAAAAATATTAAACAAAATTTAGCTACTAAAGACAGTATTATTATCACAGCCCCAAAGGATGTGTATCTTCAAAATATTCAACTTGTGGTTTCGGATGACGGATTGGCCGGAGCCGGCACTTTTAACAACAGTTCGCCCGATGCAGATGAAGATATTAATACCATAACCGCTCAGGGATTTTATACCGTAATTATTGATTCCAATAAAAAAGTGACGGCCATAAAACTATTTCGGTTTACGGAATTGAAGTCCTTTGAAAAATACATAGAAGACATGAATTTGAGAGGTAAAACTGAACTTTCAGAAAACCGAAAAAATAGACTTAAACGGCGATATAAAAACTATTCTACCCTCCTGCGATTTAATGAAATTGTAGAACGTGAAAATGATTTTATAGCTACTGCCGAAGCCTTTTATCCGGTATATTCAACTTATCGCGATATTAACGGCAATTTAATTCAATATTTTGAAGGGTATAATTATACCAACTGCCTCATCATTTGCTTTGATAAAAAAGGAAATATTAAGTGGGATCAAACTGTTCCTTTAAATTTTAACCGACTGTATCTTAATATATCACAAAAAGTAAAGGTACTCAAGAGTGGCCAAAACGTGCAACTATCCTATGGCTCGGGTGGAAATATAAATGTTATCTCCATCAATGGTGATACATTTAGTGAGCCTGAATATTTTAAGCTGCCGCGATTGCTCAAGGAAGATGAAAAAGCCAGTGAATACATAGCCGACGTGACGCCTTGGTATGGCAAAAAATATTTAATTTGGGGAGTGCAAAAAATACGAAAGTCGGATATTAAAGACCGTGAAGGCAGCAATGTAATTTATATGGATGAAATGGAAGTGAAGTAAATTTATTTAGGTGATGATTAAATGGCTTACATTAGAGCAAAGTTTTCTTAAAATTATTGCCATTCAGCTTTTATAAGCTGTGAACAACATTTTTCATATCTGATAAAAGTTAGTTCCGACATCACTTTAATTCCATTTTCTAACATATATGTTTTAGGTTCTTTGGTAAATACCCTAAAAAAATATTTAAAATTTGCCTTTAGTGAGTCACTTATTTTTAGTTTTCCTGCGATTGAACTATCAGGTAAGAGTTGATACATTTTTGGAATTACAAAAGCATTACGATCAAGAAGTGGAGATTTGAAATAAGCTTCAAAAATAATAGTATCATTGGATTTTGTTTTATGATAACTCATTGGAATATATTTAATTTCGGGTTCAAGATTTTTAATTTCATAATTTAACGATGTTCCCGATAATGATATTGATACAATACATGTATCTTTAATTTTCATTCCGCATGAACTAAAGAAAACTAATAAGGAATATGTTGTTTTTTTTAAGATACTCATATTAATCATTACATGAACTACATTTAACATGATCAGGTTCAGCTTCCCGCTGTTGATTTTTCCCTGACTTATATTGCGCCCTTACTTTGTTTTCTTCAACAACAGCATTCCCCTTAGTATCACCCAGCATTTTTGGAACAGCATGACCAACTATTTCATGTGCTAATATATCCGCAGCCTTATCTTCCAAGTCATTTCCATTTTCATCCTTTAGCCCCTCATGCCAATGCTCTGTTTTAAATTCATTACCAGAAATATAAACAATTTGATTGGTCCCTTTATACCCAAAGGTTGCCCCTCCTCCATCAGCATCCACATTATATGGTTCATCTCTCTCCTCGCTATTTTCCACCATTGTCTTCTCATCTGTACTTAGCATTGGGGTTTTTTCCATTTCGGTTTTCATAATTATACCGATAGTCCTATCTTTTTTATTTATACCGGCAATAAGTTTATCTCTATAGTATTCCGAATAACCTTCTGTCCCGGCCTTTTTTATGACAAATAATTCGCCTGTCTTATCATTAATTCCAAATGTTCCCGCTGCTTTGGAGTTAATCATTTTTAAAACAGCTTCTCTGTCATCTTTATTAGGAATAACTATTTTCCGACCATCAGGGTCAATATACATTATAGGATTATTAGCCACAAAATTGTACGGAGATAACCCAGAATATTTTTTTGCGAATGGGTCAACCGAATACCAGCGACTAATAATTGTAGGGTCTAAAGTCGTCTCTAAATAAATGGTGTCCTGTACCAAAAATTTATGAATTTTTCCAGTGTTCATATTCATAATTACAGAACCTATTTTTTGCAAACTGTCGTTTGAATATACTTCTACATACTTTCCATTACTAAGGGTAATTATTTTCCCTTTTTTGCCAATACTTTCAAATGGGTTTAGGCTTTGGCTGTTTGCAGTTGAGGAAAAAGCAAGTAAAACGAATAGATTAAGTAATTTTTTCATTTTTATTTGAAATTATAAATTTGGGAATTGGTGTATTTATCTCTTTGTTCTGAAACAGATTTAAGCCATGCCAGATACATTTGCTTAGGCATTTCTCTATAGCCTGATTTTAAAACCAGTTGGTAATATTTCTCCATTTCTTTTTTCAAAGTAAAAGCTCTGTCGATTTGGTTTAATTTAACGGCATTATCAAATTGCTTTCGCAATATTTCAGCTTTCAAAATCATAGCATTTACATTTGTTGGATGATGCCTTAAAGCCAGGTTAAGGCACTTAATTGCAAACCCGTCCGAAAAATTATTTGTCTTTGCCAAATATCCTTGTGCTAAATCATATGCACATAAAGCCACACATTCAACCTGACCCAAAGTATCCATAAAAATACCGCTCCTAATAGCATCTAAAGTAATATATCCCGAAGTTTTAATCCATGCATCTGTTGGAAACTCACCACTTGTCAACTCTGTATTATACCATCCAAAACCTCTGCATTTGTGTTTAATATATAAGTGATTTGGTGCAAGTGATAAGTATGCCTGAACATTAAATTCATTTGCTAAAATCTTATATAGGTAGGGCATCGAATGACAATTTCCGGTTTTGGTATCCATCAATTTTGTAACAAACATTTGAGACCATTCCTTTTGACCAAAAAAATCATCAAAATCATATCGGTAAGGATATGAAGGAATACGAAGGCCATTAATTGAATATAGTAAAGTGTCACACATCAAAGAGTAAATGGCATAATTGGTCTTTACTATATTGCTATCGTTGGCCTTGTAGTTGTTTAATTTTGCAAATAGTTTCCAATGATTAATTCTTTCGGTAAGTAAATTAATTTTGATGCAAAATTCTTTGTAATCTAAACCTTCATTATAAAAAGCATTTTCAGTTACGAAAACACTTCTTTTAAAATCTAAAGATTTGTAACCTCTTAACATTTGCTCTATTTCATTATAGGCATTATTGTAATAATCAAGTGAAGTCATAACTGGCGGAACATAAACCGGGGTTTGTTCAGTTACATATTTAATTGTATCCATAGGAACTATTGCCACAACAAGGGTGTCAATTTTGAAATCAGCCCCACTACCTATATTTTTTTTGCTGCGACAAGCAGCCAAAAAAAGGAGTAAAAGAAATATTGTAATGGTCGTTTTTGTTATCGCTTTTATCATTAAATGTTATGGATTAAGGTAAGAATCTGAAATCCTTCCAAGTTATTTTTTCATGAAATGAACTTGGAAAACTCTTATCTCTAATAATTTCAAGTGTCCCAATAAACTTTATAACTTCTGAAGGGTATTCGTAAGAATAGATTTTTACTTTTTCGGGTATTGAATCTATTACTTGTAAACTATTAGATGTACAAATATTAGAGTAATTAGCTGAATTTAACTCACTAAAACTAAAGCTTAAACACTTATTTTTAGCCAGAATACTTTTGCTAAGTATTTGAATTTTATCAGTTATTTGTGTAGGATTAAAAAAGATATATTTTGGTTTTAAATGCCACTCATGCTCAATCCAAAATTCAAATGAATCTTGATTTAACAAATGGTTTGATATATAATTTCTAAAAGAGGAATCTATGTAACTAATTTTGTAAATAGATATTAAAACACCATTCTTTTTAGATTGTTGTATATTTTCTGATGAAGCATTTCCTTGTAAATCTAAGGTGTTCATGAATATTTTAATTGCTATTAATATAAAAAAAAGAATAATTGATACTATTACAATATAATTTTTCATTCTATTTTAATACTTCCGAAGAGCCTTTTCTTGATTGTATTAGACACTTTTATAACTATATAACCAATAATTGAAAAAAAGAATAGACCTAAAGTTTGACCTACGACAAGCCAAAATTTTGTATCATAAAAACCACTTAGAATCCAATAGGTTATACTTCCGAAAATATGAGACGGAAAAATTAAATATAAATCTAAGTTATCATATAACTCGTCAATTATTTTTGATAACTCCCCTCCAGAGAACAAATCATAAGTGCCAATTCCCAAATATATAAACGAAATTATAAAGGCTTGATTAAATTCTTTATTTTTTTTTGTTTTCATTTTTCTCTACTACCTACTTCTCCATTTTGTAATTTTAAATCGTCTGGTTTAATTCCTGCATCGAAATCTACACCATTATTACGAGCTTCTATTTTTGCTTGCTTTACTCTTGGTAGTTCACCAGATAACCCGCTTGGAAATCCTCCTTCTCCTGTTTTTAATGGTTTCCCCTCACTATTTTTACCTACCTCTAAAGCATCTGTTATTATATCCGAACAATCGCCCAGTCCAATACAATAAATTCCAGAAGCTGATTTACTTGCCGCCTCAATACTAGCTTTATCAGTTGATGTTCCGTCCAATTGTGTTGTACCTATATAAAAAGCTTCATCATATCTTTAAATTTTATTTCCGTTTTTATCAAGTTTAAAAGTGATATTTTTATTAGAAACTCCTTTTGAAGTTGAATGATGCTCGTCATTAGCCAGTTCAAAATTATGTGGGCTATTTCTGAACTCCTCAATTGAATTGAACTTTTCTACAACAAAAATAGGTTTACCTGCCGCTGCTGTTCTCCCTGCCGGCGAGCCATCTTTTGAAATGTATGTCCACCCATCTTTATTATTTCCTATTAGGATTGCTTGATGTCCTGCTCCACCAGCACCTTGTTTGTCTGATAATACGATGATATCTCTACCATCTGGGTCAATTGCAATGATTGGCATATTTGCTACAAAGGCATAAGGAGAAATACCTGGATATTTTCCGGCATGTGGATCAACAGAATACCAGCGACTAATAACAGTAGCGTCTAAAGTTGCCTCTGAATAAACTGTATCCAGTTCTAAAAATTCATGAATTTTTCCTGTATTCATATTCATAATTACCGAGCCTATCTTTTGTAAGCTGTCGTTGGAATATACTTCCACATATTTTCCATTACTCAGGGTAATTATTTTTCCTTTTTTGCCAATACTTTCAAAAGGGTTTAAGCTTTGGCTGCTTGCAGCGGCAGTAATAAAAAGCAAAATGCAGAGATTAAAAAGTTTTTTCATATTTGATTCTGTGCTAGTTATCCTTTTTAATATTACCAATAAGTATTGTTTTTAATTTCTGTTTTTCCTGTTTATGCTTTTCATCATTTAGCGATAAAAGCCAGGCCTCGTATCTATCTTTAGGCATTTGCATATAGCCCATATTGTCAATGTAGTCATATTGCTGCATCAATAAGTCATAAAGATTATTTACTTCGGGGTACTGACTGAATTGATTTACTGACGTTAAATTTTTTTGTTTGGCCGACCATTTCAATCGTAAGGCTAATAAATCACCCTTGAAAATTTGCCCTTGGATACTGTTGGGGTATATCTTTATAAGGCTTTTAACCATTGAGTCCATAAATTTGTCGTACCCAAATTTGTTAGTATATCCCATAATTAAATCAACTAAACATGAGGCAATTAAACCATTTTTATTCAAAGTGTCAAGATAAATTCTATTCTTCAAAGCCTGTGCTGTGATGAAGCCACTTTCAAGTAAAAAATTATCAGTAACAGGATTGCCATTTGTGGTTTCAAAGAAATAAAGATTTTTTACATTGTTATCGCTGAAAATTATAAACGAATGTTCGGGAGCAAGAGATAGCCATGCTTTTGTTTTTAGCTCTTCGGCAAAAATTAAATAGAGCAATGGCAAAGAATGACATTGTCCAGTTCCCGTATTCAATAGTTTAGTAACAAACATATTTGTCCAATCTTTATCGCCTTTGAAATCGTTAAAATCATATTTAAAAGGTTTGTAAACTCTCCAAACTACTGTGTCCTTGTATTCAACTATTCTTTCGGAAAATAATTTTTGAATAATGTAGTTCTTGCCAAGGCTATTAGTCGTTTTTATTCCTTCCTTTTTTAGAAGTGATTTAATCAATTTTGTTTTCAAAAGTATTTGTTTGTTGTAATCCTCAAAATTCAATGAATTGTCAAGATAAGCATTCTCTATTATGAAAATTGTCTTCTTTAATGAAAAAGGCTGTAGTCCTTTTTGCATTTTCATTATCTCAGAGAATGTTTGTCTATAAATGGAAGTCTTAGCAAAGTATTCAGGGGTTTCATCGTAATTGATAACGGTTAAATCCTCATTAATTAATGCATTTATTTCAGTCAATTGTTTTCGTTGACGGTTTTGGGTATATGTTTGTGCTTGTTGTAAAAGAAGTTGATGTATCAAATTAGGGTCAGAGGGTGGTGCAATTGGTGGTTGATAACCCATCATTTGCATAGCCTGCATATTTTGCTGATTAATTATGTCTTGAGCTGTTGTGCCAGCAGCAGTTTTTTGTGCGATTATATTACTTTGATTATTTGTCTCCAATTCTAATACCTTCTTAGTTGACGATTTCGTAAAAGTAATTTGTGCGGAAGTATTAACTGATAATGAAACTGTGAGAATACATCCCTTCAAAAAAAATATTATCAAATTACAATTTTGCGGATATAATATAAATCTTTTTAGTCCAATCAATATTTTAATAGTTACTTTCATATTTTCAATTTGAAATGTAATTTTAGTAGTTTAGTGCTCTGTTAATATTTGTTCTCTGAACAAAGTCAACCAATAACATCAAAAGTATTCCTTAAGGTTTATAAATCCAAATCATAAAAAACTTAAAAACATCAGCCCCTCCTCACTCCGCCCATTCATAAAACACCGCCTTAGTTTTTTGGTCGATGACTTCATTTAGTTTTCTGTTTTTTTGTCGGGCTGATTTTATTGAACCATAAATATTTCCTAAATAAAATCCGGTGAATACTCCCGAATAAAGAATAAAAATTCCGGAGTTTAATCCCTTTGAATTATAACCGCGAATGGCCTGAAATGCTGAGATCCCTGTAACTAAAAAAGCAATGATTCCATCTTTGTAATACCCTGTATACACCTTGCCCAAGCCTGGAACCAAAGTGGACATAGTGCCTGCCAGCCATGGTTTTTTATAGCTTAAATTTAATCCTTGAACGGCATTGTCATAATATTTTGAAAGGGTTTTGTCTTCCTTATAATTTTCAGCTATCAAATACGATTTTGAAGCTTTCCAGTTATGAGTTAATAATAAGGAAGGAGCTTTAAAATATTGGAGTTCATCCATTGAGTCCTTTTCGGTCTTGGCGATAAAAAAAGAGGGCTGAATAGTAAAAAGATTTATATTTTTTTCATGTTCAAACTGTGAAATTTGATTTTGTGGCAACCGAAAATAAATCGTTTGATAATGCGCTAATCCTTTGGCAGCCTGCTCGCTTTTGCGATAACTTTTCATGAGATAAAAATGAGCATCCCAATTTTGTGAATCTAAAAAACAAGTACGTTCATATTCCTGAGCGGCTCGTGAGTATTCCTTGGATTTGAATAAATAATCGGCATACTTTTTTGAATTGGCGGCATCATAAATATCCTGACCAAAGGCATGGATGCTTATAAAAAACAGACTAAAAATTAAAAGCTTTTTTATTAACGAAGGCAATGAGAATATAGAGAAACACAAGGAATTCATCTACAGTTAATGAGATTTCCGTGTAAGATACCAGGCTTTTTTTGAACCCATTTGGGGCAATACAATTTCCTTTTTTGTTTGGTCCATATACCATGCCGAAAACAAGGCCGCTACTTCGTCGTTATTTTCCAATAATCCCTCGGCAGTAAAGTAGTTATTGATAAAATGAGTATCAAAATTTCCTGATATAAATGCATCGTGGTCCATTACAAAACTGCCAAACGGCAATGTAGTTTTTATACCCTCTATTTCATAATTGCTGATGGCTTCTTTCATCAGGGTAATGGCTTCGGCACGATTTTCAGCCCAAACCACCAATTTGGCTATCATGTTATCATAGTAGATTGGGATTTCCATACCTTGCTCCATGCAATCATCAATTCTCACATTGGCTCCAATTGGTTTTTTATAGGTGGTTAATGTGCCAATACTTGGCACAAAATCTTCCGCAGGATCTTCGGCACATACCCGCAATTCAATGGCGTGTCCTTTTATTTTAAGGTCATCCTGAGTATAGCCTAAAGGCTCGCCGCATGCTACCCGTATTTGTTCTTTTACCAAATCCAAACCGGTTATCATTTCCGTAACCGGATGCTCCACTTGAAGGCGGGTATTCATTTCTAAAAAATAAAAATCAAGGTTTTCATCGGCTAAAAACTCTACCGTTCCTGCACCAGTATAATTACAAGCCTTGGCCACGTTTACCGCAGCTTCGCCCATTCGCTTGCGCAATTCAGGACTTACCACAGCTGATGGTGCTTCTTCCACCAGTTTTTGATGGCGGCGCTGAATACTGCATTCCCGCTCAAAAAGATAAACGATGTTTCCAAAGTTATCGCCCAACACTTGTATTTCTATATGGCGCGGACTTCCAACATATTTTTCAATAAACACCGAACCATCACCAAAAGCACTTTTTGCTTCGTTAATGGCCAAGTTCATTTGCTCTTCAAATTCATTCAGGCTTTTTACCACCCGCATTCCTTTTCCTCCCCCACCAGCGGCGGCTTTTATTAATATCGGGAACCCAATTATTTCAGCTTCCTGCTTGGCTTTGGGTATATCCGAAATGGCCGAATTAATACCGGGAACCATCGGTACATTGTATCCCGAAACCGCATCTTTGGCAGCCAATTTATTTCCCATCATTTCCATTGCCTCGGGCGATGGACCAATAAGTGTAATACCTGCGGCTCTTACTTTTCGTGCAAATTCAGCATTCTCAGATAAAAAACCATAACCGGGATGAATTCCATCCACACCGGCTTTCAGGCAAATTTCAATAATTTTATCCCCCAACAAATAGGATTGAGCAGATGGTGGTGGCCCAAGCAAATAAGCTTCATCAGCAAACTTAACATGCAAGGCTTCGCGATCGGCTTCAGAATAAACTGCCACCGTTTTTATTCCCATTTTTTTGCAGGTTCGCATTACCCTAAGGGCTATTTCTCCACGGTTGGCAATTAGTATTTTTTTCACCTTTGTTTGGTTGTTGGGTTATTCAGTTATTTGTTATTTAGTTATTGGTTATTTAGTTATTAGGGATTTAAAAAAAGTAATTCCTAATTTTAAATTCCTAATTACTTTGGTTCATTAATCATTGGTAGTTTTACCACTTCTTTTTCGTGATGGTTCAACTGCATCATTCCAAAAACTCCGCCTGAAGTTTGAGCCACTCTTATAGCAAAACTTCTAAGACTGTTATAAAAATCGGCAGCAATCTGGCTGTCCAATTTCCCTAAGATATGATTTAAACCTGCTAATTGTTCTGAAACTCTTTTTTCACGTTCCACAGCATCGGTTGGTAATTCCGTTAATAATGCATTTAAACCCGCTTCTACATCATGGTCTATCTCTCTATATAAATGCCTGATATCAGAAGCTTCCGAAAATGATTTGGTATGAATAAGTTTTACAGACTTTTCTATTTCGTCTGAATCTACCTGTCCATCGGCACCAGCCACAAGGATAGTTACTAGCAAAGGAGCTTTTTTAATCAACTCCTGCTCATCGCGATGTAATTTACTAATATGGTATAACATTTATGAATATTTTTGTACCGCGAAATTAAAAAATCAAAACCACATTCCTTTCCATTTTGCTTAAAACTACAACATCTGTCAAAAATCTTATAAAATTATACATCACATTAGAGTGGAGGCAGAAATATGCCCTTCAAGGTGTGTTGGTTCAAATGTTCACTTCTGTGTTTTTGATATATTTAAGTATAACCACTATTTCTCTTCCGGTTTGGAACGCTTTATTCTGGTTAATGGTTTTGTTTAATACCATGAATACTATTGCCAAAGGATTTTTGCAGGAGTCGGAGGGAAAAATGCTTTATTACCATTCTGTGTGCAAACCCGAGGCACTAATCATGTCAAAGATTATTTTCAACTCAATGGTATCCTTGCTGTTACTAATCATTTTCAGTGCTGCCTATTCGCTAGTTTTAGGTTTTAAGATTCAAATACCACTGCAATATTTATTGGTTGCCGTTTTTTTTACAATCGGTCTTTCTACTGTATTCACAATGGTTTCGGCCATTGCAGCCGGTGCTGGAAATAATCATTTGTTAATTCCTGTACTTGGCCTGCCGCTTATGCTTCCATTATTATTAATCACTGTAAAATCGGCTAAAAAAGCGATGGATGGAATTGAAACTAATGCTATTTATTATGACATAGCGGCTTTAGCTTTTATGGATGCGATGCTTATTTATTTGGCGGTAATGCTTTATAAATATCTTTGGAAAAATTAATTTAGTCGAACCTCAAAAGTATTTTTTAAAAAAGTGTTTACTTCCATTAGGGGCTGTCAGCCCCTATAACCCTGACCTTCTTTTTTGCTTGACAAAAAAAGAAGGCAAAAAATTGCTCACTCGTTTATATTAATTTTTATATGTGTTCGCGAATGCTTTGGCATTTCAAGATAAAAATATACTCCAACCGCACCAACTAGCACACGCCCGTATTTTTGTCTCATTCATTTATATTTAATTTTTACGGGCATTCGCTAACCTCGTTCCTCGGTTTAGCAACCGAACGCACCTTAACCCGAAACTTTTCCTGTTAAACAAAAGTTTTGTTTGTTTGTAGCCGTGCGTTGGGATGTCAGAAACAGAGGAACGAGGTTCGCAAATGCCTTAATTTAAAAAGTAAATATATTAATGAGCCAAATGCGGGCCGAGCCTCGGAATGAGCGTGGAAGCATTTTTCTGACTTGATTTTTTTGTTTACTTTTTTCATCAAGGAAAAAAGTGAATAGGAATTATAGAGGGCAAAGCCCTCTAATCGAAGATTTTTTTAATCAAAATTTGTAAAAGGTAATACCTTGATTATTTAGCTTATTAGGTTTTGAGGCTCAACTAATTTAACAACCTATTAATATTGATTTGAGACATAAAATGTTGCGTCTCTACCGTGAAAAAAAATAATACTTTCCATCATCGTCAATTTTCATGGCAGGAAGATTATGAAAGCTCTCAAAATACATATATTGAGACCTTAAACTTCCCCAAAATTTAACAAGTTTAGGATCAGGATAACTTTGTGTTATTAGTTTATAATTATTTTTTGTGAGCTTACAAGGATATATTATTACCGGAATTTTTTGTTGACCCAAATACCGAGCTTGCAATGCAATAACATATAATTCCTTAATTCTACGAGTAGTTACAGGCATACAGCCAATGGATTCGCAGCCGCCATGTATAAATATTTCGCCACCCAAATTATTTTTTTCACCCAATATACTGTCCGATTTATTGGGGTAATTAATTCCTAAGGAAAGATGATATGTACTCACCGGATTAAATTCGTTGATATAATACACACCTTCCGGAATTTGCTTGTCGCCTTGCTTGCGTTTGGGCCCCAAAACTCCCGAGGATGAACAAATTTTATAGGTTTTGAACAAGGCAAACGTATCTACATCATTTCCTTTAATCCACAACTCTACCAAATCTTCTTTTTTAAAAGCACGGATAAAAATTTCATAATTGCTCAAGGCTATATTTTTATCCAACAGCCAATTGTCAATACTGTCTATTTCTTCCATGTAGGCTTTTAGCACACGAACGTTTAACAATTGATTGCGCTTAAAATCTTCATCACCCAGCCTATGAACCGGCCGAGTGCTGAACGAAAGAAACAGCATTCCAATCATTATCAAAAAACCGTATATGTGTTTATTGAAGAGCACTTATTACATAGTTTATAATTATTCAAAATTAATAACGGTTATTACTTAACGCTGAAACTTTATCCACTCATGTAAATAAAATACAACGTAATGATAAAAACTGGTAAAATGTGAAACAATAGACGAAACTTAAGGTTGCATTTGTTACATTTTTTTTAAACGCTTGAGGAATAATAAAACAGTATATCATTCACATCATTTTTATGTTTTGTATGAGGATAGGTTAATATCATCGAAACATTCAAACTTGATTTGACATTAAAATAAATAGAGCATAAAAAGCATTAGTTGACTTCCTTTTAAAATTAACCCTAGTAAACTTTAATACAACATAACCACCGCCCTAATGCCTAACAAAAATCAACACAAAATTTTGATGGTAATTAATTATTAGAAAACAAACACCAATTGGATTACTATTATAAAATTACTGGTTAATATTATGTAGCTAATTAAATAAAAAAAGTTCTGAAGAAAATGCTCCAACCTATAATGGAAAATAAAATATCCTTATTGTTTCTCGATAGTGTATGTGCCTCCGTGGTATAATCCAAATCAATCTTTAACCACGAACAATTAACCATTATCTAATCCACCTCTATTTTGCCAACCATATCCGCAGGTATTACCCAAGCATCAAATTGTTCGTTGGTTAGCAATCCCAAACTTAGGGCTGCTTCGCGCAATGATGAATTTTCTTTATGGGCTTTTTTTGCAATTTTAGCCGCATTGTCATAGCCAATATGCGTGTTTAAAGCCGTTACCAACATCAGTGAACTTTCCACTTTGTTTTGTATTTCCTTATAATTAGGTTCAATACCTACAGCGCAATTATCGTTAAATGACAAACAGGCCTGTCCCAATAATCGGGCCGATTGCAAAACATTATATGCAATCATTGGTTTAAATACGTTCAACTCAAAATGACCGTTGCTTCCACCAATAGACACCGCCACATCGTTACCCATTATTTGGGCGCAGACCATCGTTAAAGCTTCGCACTGTGTAGGATTTACTTTGCCAGGCATAATGCTACTTCCCGGTTCGTTTTCAGGAATAAAAATTTCACCAATACCACTGCGTGGGCCTGAACTTAACAAACGAATATCGTTGGCTATTTTCATACAACTAACTGCCGCCCGTTTCAAAGCTCCGTGTATTTCTACCATGGCATCGTGAGCCGCCAAAGCTTCAAATTTATTAGGGGCCGTTACAAAAGGAAGTTCGGTTTCTTCCGCTATTATTTTAGCCACCAATTTATCATAGCCTTCAGGAGCATTTAATCCTGTGCCAACTGCTGTTCCTCCCAAAGCTAGTTCGGCAGCTACCGGAAGTGCATTATTTATGGCTCTTAAACTCATTTTTAGTTGTTGAGTATAACCGCTAAACTCTTGCCCAAGGGTTAGTGGAGTGGCATCCATTAAGTGAGTACGACCAATTTTTACAATGTTTTTAAAATCGCGGGCCTTGTGTTTAATTGTTGTTTTTAACGCCTGAATTCCCGGAAGTGTATAATCAATTACTTGTTTATAAACCGCTATACTCATAGCCGTGGGATAAGTGTCGTTGCTAGATTGCGATTTATTTACATCATCATTGGGGTGCAAAATTTTCTTTTCGTCGGCAAGACTTCCACCGCTTAAAACATGTGCCCGATTAGCTATCACCTCGTTCATATTCATATTGCTTTGAGTACCCGAACCGGTTTGCCAGATCACTAAGGGAAATTGGTCATCCAATTTTCCAGCTATTATTTCATCACATACCATTTCAATAAGGTCGCATTTTTCTTTTGATAGCTTGCCCAATTGCAGATTGGCTTTGGCTGCACATTTCTTTAATATTCCAAAAGCCCTTATTATTTCTATAGGCATACTGCCTTCGGGGCCTATTTTAAAATTATTGCGTGAACGCTCAGTTTGTGCACCCCAATATTTATCAGCAGGCACTTTAACTTCACCCATGGTGTCTTTTTCAATACGAAAATTCATTGCTTTTGTGTTTGTGGTCATAATGGCACAAAAATAGAGTTGAAATTTAACTTAATAGCTAAAAAAAAGAGGAGATCGGTAAATTTGGAGATTTGGAAATCTTCTAAATTACTTTTCAATTGCTTTGAATTTAAAAGCTAAAAAAACTAACAGTAGAAAATAAACTGTGTATTAAATTAGTTACACCAAGTGACTATCATTTTTAATTGGGGCATTAAGAATACTAAAAAATAATGGACATTTGAAAATTATTCAAAAAAAATATGAAAAAACAATTTCCAATATTTACGTTCATTTTAGTAAGCATTTTACTTTTTAGCAACGCTGCTTTAGGCCAGACCGTTTTAACCAAACCGGAAATAAAAGCTTTAAAAAAAGAGATTAAAAACTACAAGAAGCACCCTGAAACCTACAAAGACAATAAGGATAATAATGCTAAGAAAATTTCGGAGCAGGAAGCGGAAATTGAAAGTTTAAAAGCTCAATTAACCATAGAATGGGGTAAATTAGATTCTTTAAAAACTTCGATATCAGAAGCTGAACAAACCATTGCTGAATTTGAAAAATCAAATATTGAGTGTGGAAAACTGCCTTCTCAAGGCACTGTCTACTCCGTTCAGATTGGCAATTTTAAAAACCTAGACTTACGAAGCATATTCAATATATCAAAAGGATTAAGAACTGAAAACTATACTGGTGGAAATGCATATTTGATTGGTAATTTTATATCTGTTGAAGAGGCAATTCAATTTGCCACTGTTATTAAAAAACTTGGAATAACCAATGCCTTTGTTACCCAATATATTGATGGAAACAGAAATATTTCATTCAAAGCCTTTGAAGATAATTAATAAATTGATCTACCGTCGCTTCTAAGAAAATCAAAACCAACAAGGATAATTTTATCATTAGATTTATCTGACAATAAAATGATTCCAAAGGAAAAAATTAATTTTCTTAAAAAAAATTACATACTCCGAACTTACCTCATCTCTAAACGGAAAAAATTGCGTCTCAGTTAATCACCAATAAAGTTTAAATGGGGATTTGGGGAATTACTATTAATGCATCATTAAATATTTATGTAATATAACCACCTCCTCCGCTTAATGTCTATAACAATGATACCACAATTAATTCTAATCTTCAGGCAGGCCAAACTTGAAAAAATGCTCAAATTTACTCCCCTCTTTCTTTTCAACGCCGACAATAACGTAAATTTATATTATCATTTTTACCAGAAATGAAGACACTGGTGATTTTCTAGAGGATTTAGATTCACCTCTATTCTTTAAAACCACATCAGGTTAGATCTGAAAAATATTTATTAGAAAATAACCCTAATTTTCCTAAAAAAACTAATACCATAAAAAATTCAAACTAGCGCCGATTTAACTCATCTAATAATATTTTAAACTTTTGCAAATGAAGTAATTACCATATCCAATATAATTCTTCCGGCAAGAACTATTGTGATAACTTTTATAGCTTATTACCGAACCTTTGCAGATGGCAGTTCCTCAAAGTGAATGAGCTAACGCTAAAAATGCAAGAGCTAATTATAACTTAAAGCAAAATATAAAAAAATGTAAAAAAAAATTATTTGTTACCCTAAATAATTTAAATTCCAATTACCTGTTTTAACAACAGTTAACAGAAAATATAAAACACCTAAAAGACATATAAAATCAATGCACATATTTAGTATATCAAATATAGTCCAGATCACGATAAAATCTTTTTGAAATACTTTTCAATTCAGGCTTGAATTTTATAAAATATATACATACTTTTGCAGCCCTTAAAGAATTTAATAAAAACATACTGGAATGGACGCACTGTCATACAAAACCATATCAGCCAATAAAGCAACGGTAAATAAGCGTTGGTTTGTGGTAGATGCCGAAGGAAAAACCCTTGGCCGCCTAAGCTCATCAATAGCCAAAGTTATTCGTGGTAAAAATAAGCCTGACTTTACTCCACACGTTGATTGTGGTGATAATGTTATAGTACTAAACGCTGAAAAAGTAGCATTAAGCCGCGACAAAATGACTACTAAAGAATATGTTTCATATTCTGGTTACCCTGGTGGACAAAAATTTATAAGTGCAAGAAATTTGGTTGCTAAAAAACCAGAAGCCTTGGTAGAAAAAGCTGTTAAAGGTATGTTACCAAAAAATAAATTGGGTCGTGCTATATTTCATAACCTATTTGTTTATGCCGGAAACGAGCATCCTCATCAGGCTCAAAAACCAGAAATTTTAGAATTTTAAATAATTATAGATGGAAGTTTTAAACACATCAGGAAGAAGAAAAACAGCCGTTGCACGAGTTTATATGACTGCGGGCACAGGTGCTATAACCGTAAACGGTAAAGAAATATCTGCATATTTCCCATCAACTGCTCAGCTCTACGATGTAAACCTACCCTTTACTATATGTAATGTTGCAGGTCAATACGATGTAAAAGCGAATATTGACGGTGGTGGATACCATGGTCAAGCTGAAGCACTGCGTTTAGGTATTGCCAAAGCACTAGTATTGGTAGATGAAGTAACCAACAAGCCTCTTTTAAGAGCTAATGGTTTAATGACCCGTGACTCTAGAATGGTGGAAAGAAAGAAACCAGGACAGAAAAAAGCTAGAAAGAAATTCCAGTTCAGCAAACGTTAATATTTTATACAATTCATGTCAAATCTTACAACAAAAGAATTATTGGAAGCCGGAGTTCACTTCGGACACCTTACCCGCAAATGGAATCCGAAAATGGCTCCATTTATATTAATGGAAGAAAATGGTATTCACCTAATTGATTTAAATAAAACTATATCAAAATTAGAGGATGCAAAATCTGCTATTAAAAATATAGTAAAATCAGGTAAAAAAATATTGTTTGTAGCTACTAAAAAGCAAGCAAAAGAACTTGTGGCTGAGGAAGCTAAACGCGTAAACATGCCCTTTGTTACCGAGCGTTGGTTAGGTGGTATGCTTACCAATTTTGCAACAGTTCGTAAATCTATCAAAAAAATGCAAAACTTTGAAAAAATGTCGCAGGATGGAACTTACCAAAATATATCAAAACGCGAACGATTAATGATTGATCGCGAAAAGATAAAACTTGAAAAACTTTTAGGTGGTATTGCTGACTTAAACCGTTTGCCTTCTGCTTTATTTATTGTAGACTCTAAACGCGAACACCTTGCAGTATCTGAAGCTCAAAAATTAAATATTCCAATCTTTGCAATTGTAGACACAAATAGTGACCCATCAAAAGTTGATTATCCAATACCAGCCAATGATGATGCCGCAAAATCAGTTTATTTAATTACACGCGAAATTGCAAATGCAATAATTGAAGGAATGCAAGAACGCAAAGATAAGGCTGATAAAGAAGAAGTAGAAGTTAAAACAGACGCAGTAGAAACTATTTAATACCAATGATTACAGCATCCGCAGTAAATGAATTAAGGCAAGCAACAGGAGCCGGAATGATGGATTGCAAAAAAGCTTTGCAAGAAACTAACGGTGATATGGAACAAGCAATTGATTTCCTAAGAAAAAAAGGCGCAAAAGTATCGGCTAATCGTGCTGATAGGGATGCGGCTGAAGGAGCAGTTATAGCAATTGCTTCAAATGATAAAAAAACTGGAGTTATTATCCGTTTAAATTGTGAAACTGATTTTGTTGCTAAAAATGAGGATTTCATAAAATTCGCAAATGATATTGCATTAGTTGCGTTAACCAACAAACCGGCTTCAATTGAAGAATTAAAAAACATCAAAATAGAAGGTAAGACAATCAGTGAAAAACTATTGGATTATATTGGAAAAATTGGTGAAAAAATAGATGTTACCGTTTATGATTTAGTAGAAGGAAATTTAGTAGTGAATTATATTCACGCTGGAAACAAAATTGGTGTTTTGGTAGCAATGTCAAGTAATGGTGATAAAATAGAAGATGCAGGAAAAGATGTGGCCATGCAAATAGCAGCTATGTCGCCTGTAGCATTAGACAAAAATGATGTTTCTCAAAGTGTTATTGATCGAGAAATAGAAATAGGAAAAGCACAAGCTGCTGCAGAGGGTAAGCCCGAAGCAATGCTTGAAAAGATAGCTTTAGGTAAGTTGAATAAATTTTACAAAGATTCAACATTATTAAATCAGGATTTCGTAAAAGATAGTTCTAAAACTATCAGTCAAATGCTGAATGATATAGAAAAAGATCTCACAGTAACTAAATTTAAGCGAATTCAGTTAGGAGCTTAAAAATAAAAAAAAAAGAGAAACATTAAGTTTCTCTTTTTTTTTGAAATGCCTTTACATTTGTAAGGCTAAAATATCTTGTTATAAAATTTAAATAGGCATTAATAATAACCAACTATCACAAATAATAAAGAGATGAAATACCAAAGGATTTTATTGAAACTAAGTGGTGAATCTTTAATGGGAACTAAAGAATTTGGAATCGATTCCAATATATTGGAGCAATATGCCCTTGAGATTAAAAATGCTATAGATATTGGTGTTCAAGTAGCAATTGTAATTGGTGGTGGAAATATTTTCAGAGGTGTACAAGGTGTCCAGGGTGGCTTGGTGGATAGAGCTCAAGGTGATTATATGGGAATGCTTGCAACTGTAATAAATGCAATGGCTTTACAAGGAGCTTTAGAACGTTACGGACTTAAAACCAGATTACTTTCCGCTATTAAAATGGAACAAATATGTGAACCATTTATAAGAAGAAGAGCTATTAGACATTTAGAAAAGGGGCGTGTGGTAATTTTTGGAGCTGGTACTGGCAATCCTTACTTTACCACTGATACTGCAGCTTCATTAAGAGCCGTAGAAATTGAAGCAGATATTATTTTAAAAGGCACACGAGTAGATGGAATTTATACCTCTGACCCCGAAAAAGACTCTACTGCTATAAAATTTGATACAATTACTTTTTCAGAAGTCTATAAACGTGGATTAAACGTCATGGATCTTACGGCTATTACACTTTGCAAAGAAAATAATTTACCAATTATTGTTTTTGATATGAACAAAACCGGAAATCTTGTGGAATTAATTCACGGCAAAAGCATCGGGACATTGGTAACAGCAGGTTAAATCTTCTTAAAAATTAATACAATTCCAAGTATTATAAAAATATACCCTGCGGTATAATTTATAATTTTAATTACTTTAAAACTCAATTTTTTACCAATGTGATTGGCAAGGATACTAATCAGTATTTCTATTCCAAAAATGGCAGATATAGCTCCAATAAAGAAGAAAATAGACTGAACTGACGAATAGTTATTGACACCTTTTATATACGTTTGTATAGCCAACCATGCTAAAAAATTTACTGGGTTCATAAAATTAAGGACGAATCCTTTGGAAATATAAATAAATCTCCCTTTTTTTATTAGTTCCCCATTTTTATCAGTTACTTCTTTTTGTGGAATAAATTGAAAAATACCTAGTCCAACTAATAACAAGCCTCCTGAATATTTTATAACTTCTTTAAACTTACCAATTTCATCAAGATATTGTGAACCAAATAAAATCAAAGAAATCAGCAGTATGTCGCTCAGAACCACTCCAATAGCAATATCTAAGCCTTTTTTATACCCGTGATTAATGCTATTTTGAATTAAGGCAAAAAATATAGTTCCAAACCCAAATCCCAAAACAACTCCCATAATAATGCCAGAGATAAATGGAACGAGTATGTTATTCAAAATACTAAGGGTTAGGGTATTATGTTTTCTATGATCCGGTTTTACCTAACCAAAATAACAGTTCCTGAGTATTTATATAATTTTTTACTAAAACTAGTTACCTGCACTTCAAAAACATAAGCATCCATCTGAACTAGCTCTCCTTTATATTTCCCATCCCAGGGCTCATCAAGTTTATGAGATTCATATAATTTTTCACCCCAACGATTAAATATTAAAATCTGATAGGTTTCATAACCACTCGCTTCTACCCAAAACTTATCATTTTTTAGTGGGCCGGCACCATCAGGACTAAATACATTCGGAATGTATACCAAAATATCTGGCCCTATTATTACAGGTTTTACAATGGTATCTTTGCACCCGTGCTCCGATTCGACAATTAAAGTCACATAATAGGTTCCCGTATCACTTGTATAATAATACTCTGGATTTAATTGTGTAGAAGTGTCTGTATTAATTTGCAAATCTCCAAAATCCCATGTATGATTTGTTATTTTATTTTTAAGAATAATGCTACTTTGGTCTGTAAATCGAAAACGAGGTAATGCCGCTGTTGTACTGTTATTGGGATTTGGCACAAAATCAGCTACTGGAATTGGATAAACATCAACAATCATTGGTCCGAGTATAGTGTCGCATCCTTTATCACTAACAATTTTCAGTGTAACAGTATTAGTGGCAGCTTTGAGATACGTATGGGTTGGGTTTTGATTTTTTGAAGAATCTCCATCTCCAAATTTCCAAGTAAAATTTGATTTTGATGGATCCACTCCATTATTAATACTTGAAGTAAAGTTGGCTTTATGAGGGACACATCCATCAGGGTCATCCACAGCTATAATTCCATGAGGTTTGGGATTAATAGTAATATTCATGAAATCCTGAGCAAATGGACAAACACCTTCCGCCTCAGTAAATGCTGTAATTAATAAATTTGTAGTGCTATCACTTCTTGCCTTTAAATTATAAACTGTAGGATTGGAATTCGTTAATTGTAAGTTATTATCAAAATAACCTCTATTACTTCCTGCACTATGAACCCAACTAATTTTACTTGTAAACTTATAATTCGCAGTAATATTAAATTGCATATTATTAGCTCTACACTGCTCTATATCAGGGGTTATTATATCAATAATAGGTTTACTTTGTACAAATACTTGTAAACTTTTAGCTGTATCACAATTTGTGGTGGGATGAACATAAGTGTAAGTAAGTGTAATATACTTATCGCGATCGGCAGAGGTTACTTTGCTTGGCTTAAATACACCGCCGCTAATTACTCCAACAACTGAACTTGTCCAAATACCACCTGAGGGATTAGCAATAAGTGTTACATCTGGGTCTATTTCGCAAAACTTACCTTTATCTCCCGTTGGATTTATACTAATATTTACCTTAGGTAGCGGATTAATTCGTATCACCGTGTCGCGTTTTATATAACAACCTGTCGATATATCGGTATATCGAAGTTTATAAAGCCCAGGGCCATTTTGCAAACTCAACTTGTTGGTATTTAAGGTATCTCCGTTATTATTATCCAAACCAATTTGCAAAAGTGCCTTGGCTTTGGTTGCAGAACTGTCTATAACGCTCCATTTGCCTGTAAGAGGCTTAGTAATACTAATTGTATTTAAATTTACAATACCAGCATCAATACATAAATCAGGAAATCCACTAAAAGTAATTGTAGGAAGGCCAATTATATAAAACCAAGCGGTATCTTTATTGGAGCAACCATCTCCGTTCATTATGCTTATCTCTAACTTTATTGAATCTTTGTTCTTTCCTTTAAGGTCAATAATACTTTTACTAACTATCAATCTGAAATCATAGCCTAATCCTAAATCTTTATCGTAAACAATATCTGATAAAGAAATTACTCCTCCGCCTGTTTTTGCTATACCTTGAAGCAATCGAAATTGCACATCTACCATTGCATTTAGATTGTTAGGTGCTTTAATAAACTGTTTTATCGGAACTTCTTCAGCATTTTGACAAATTGTCGCACCATCCAATTGCAGAGCTGGAAGCGGATTAACTGTAAAAACGGTACTGTCTTTATTTATGCAAGTTGTAACAGGGTCAGTATAAGTATAAATCAAGGTAAATACCCCAGCTTTAGTTGGACTGCAAACTTTTCTTGTATCAAATATACCAGAACTTATAGCAGAAGCATCTTGCCTGCAATTCCAAGTTCCGCCCACCGGAGTAGCATACGTGCTGCTTCCGAGTGATATATTTCCATTATCACAACAATACTTTTGCGGTGAAATTAAAGTAAGTTTTGGTAAAGCGTTTACAGTAATAACAACTGTATCATAACCGTAACATCTCACTGTATCTTCTTGAACTTGTAACTCCAACAAATAAGGACTACTGGTTTTAATATTAAACTTTAATTTTTCAGCAGTGCTAAATGATGGCGGAGTTTTGGGTACCCCTTTATACCATAGATAAGTTCCTTTTTTACCATTTCCAATTGTATCTAAACCAGATGCATTAATAATTAGGGTATCATTGAAACATTTGGTTTGATCAGGGCCTGCATTAGGATATAAAGTATCATTTACAAACAAATTCATTGTATCCGTCCATGTACAACCAAGTGTGTCAGTTACAGTTGCTGTATACATTCCACCTTTGGCAATTCTAACAAAGGTATCGGTACTAAAATCCATACCACCATATTGCCATTTCCACATCAAAGTATCCCCTTGTTGTAAAGTATCTCCTAAATTTGGATCAATCCAAAAGGCAAAGTTTGCATTTGGGGTTAGGGTTACACTGTCATACCAACAAATTCGAATATCTTTACCCATATCCACTTTTGGGTTTGCCTTTAAAAACACATTTATGGTATCATAAGCTGTACATTTATTCTTATCAGATATTTCAACCCTAAAGGTAGAATCATGAGTACTCATTGTAACATCAATGAAGTAAATCGAATCCTTTTTATTGAAATTAACTGGCGTAAACCATTGATATTTAAAATTAGGCACTCCGTGAGCAACCTTAGTACCTAATCTTAAAGTTGTTCCTGCACAAACAAATGTATCGGGTCCTAGAGCTAAATCAACCTCCAATAATGGTGGAACAATCAATGTGTCAAAATAATCAGTGGGGCAGTTAACTACATTATTAATTCTATGGTGAATAATATACTTTCCTCCTTTTCTGAAGGTAATCGTATCTTTCTGCTTATTTGAGGACAATCCATTATTACTTTTAAAAGAATAATATTTTTTTGATAATGATTGGTTATTAGAATCGGACACATCCCATAAATAGGATGCTGGATATTTGAAATTCGGATAGGGTTTACTTTCAAAAATATACTTCCCACAAATTAAGGTATCGACATTTCTAACTGTTTCAGCCATTGGTTTTACAATAATTGAAAAAGAGCGTGTAGTTAAAGCATTTTTGGGACAGGCATCATCTATAGCCGTGGCGGTAAAAGTGTAAGGTAAATCACTGGCCTGATTTTTTTTAGGAGTCCAACAAAATGTACCAACTTTCTCTCTAGCCTTATTGTTTTTTATGGTAAAAGTAGCTCCAGGTATACCGCGATTCCATGTCAAATTAACTGTATCCGGCGCAGGAGTCTTAGCTGGTGGAGGCGGAACGAACGGTTTATCTTCTGTGGTAACATCAAAGCACAATTGCGAACCAGCACATATACTATACTTAAATACTTTGTTCGTGATTTTGGGAGGATTATTGGCTGGACAGGTTTGAACTATAAAGTGCATATCACGCCGGGTAAGTCCTATATGCTCATAAACTCCTTTACTATTTTTTCGCCATTCATCAATTTGCATCACAACAACAGCTTCTTGGCCACATTCAGTAGGTGTAAAAATCAAATCACCTGTTATGGGATCCATAAACAGTCCAATTGGTGGGTCAGCACTAGGGCTAGATTTTGTTTTATCTGTCCAACCTGTAGGAAAATACGGGGTCATAGGAAAAGCTCCTGAAAATCCACCAGAATAATTAGATTTTGTTCCTGAGCCAGACCAAGCAGTAACGAGTGAATAGGACAACGAATCATAATTTACTGTATCTACTGCCCCGTTATTAAAAAAATAAGGTTGATTACAACACAAAATTGACACTGGGTCATTGGTTAATTGAGGCGAGGTATTACATGGTTTTTTGCAGGCATCTATTTCTAAATAAGTATAAAATCCACCAGAAGGTCCAGTTGTAATATAAACACTTCGGCAGCAAATATTGCCAGTCGAAACTCTAAATATGCAACACCCATTTTTCATGGCGGTTCTTAAATCGATAGTACCTTCAAAAGTGTGTTTTTCTATTCCATATGGATAACTACCATTGCAAGGTTGCTGACATTTGCTAATTTCTTTTTTACATGTTTTTGTAATATCTACAATTGCAGTCCTTGTCATTGTTACGGTTCCTAAATTGGCTGAATTAGAAGAACATGTCAGTGCGAGTTCTGTTGGCACGGTACTTGAACTTGCACAGTTTTCACTAGTTCCACATTTAGGACTTTGCCCTAAAACATAGCACCCTCGACAGTCCCGATAGAAATTTATAATAATAGTAAAGACACTATCGTTCGACTTAGAGCATCGATAGGTAATATCCGACCCCATAATATGGTCGGCTTTGGCTATATTACTTGCAAATAGACAAGCAATCAGCGACAATTTAAACACTAAATTTTTCATTCCTATTTCCTAACTAATATTAAGACTACCTAAGTACATGATATGTTGCTTGGGTCCTAAATTTTCATGCAATTTAAAGAATTAATTTTATAAAAAATCAAGAGCCTTTTTTTTGATTCAATATATTCATGCTAGAAGCCATTAAAGACTAATAAAAAAAAATGTTGTACGTTTGTGACATGAGTGGAAAACGGACAGATAAACTAGCAAGACAAATACAGCGCGACTTAAGCGAAATATTCAATTCACTTTCTTCGAAGATTTTTGAAAATGCATTTATCACTATCATGGAGGTTAGATTGTCAGCAGATTTAGGTATTGCAAAAGTGTATATTGGTGTAATGAATTACCCCAAGAAGCAAGAACTACTTGAACTTATTGAATTCCATAATCCTCTAATACGAAAAGCCCTTAGCGATAAAATAAGAAATCAGGTAAGAAAGATTCCTAATCTTCATTTTTATTTAGATACCACTTTAGATAACGCTGAACACATAGAACGGCTACTTGAAAAAATAAGGGAAGAGGATAAAGGATAATTTTTAAGCACCAAATTTTAACAATTTCACTAAATTACAGGTCTATACGTTTTATTAAATCAATAATTATAGCCCATTTTGAAATTTATATGTTATTTTTCTTTTGAGAATTTATTCTTTGTAGTATGAAACTGCCACTGATATTTTCCATTCGCTATGTGTTTTCCAAAAAGAAAACTAATGCAATAAATATTATCTCGGCCATAACAGCTTTAGCGTTTGCAGTAGGTGCAGCAGCAATGATTATTGTCCTATCGGCACTCAATGGATTTGAAATTACACTTACCGGATTATTCACATCGTTTGACCCATCCTTAAAAATTGAGGCATTAAAAGGTAAAACATTTACAATTGACTCGGCCAAATACGAACAGTTAAATAAAACTAAAGGGATATCCAACATCGCCGAAGTGTTGGAAGATAATGCCATGATAAAATATGGCGAATCACAGGAAATTGCGATTATTAAAGGAGTTTCAGCCAATTATAACAAGGTTACACAAATTGATTGCACCATTGTGGAAGGAAATTTTTTATTAGGTAATTCAGACATTTCAGGAGGAGTTTTCGGATATGAATTAGCTTCAAAACTTGGGTTAAGTATTAATAACACCGGTGGATTCGTAACGATTTATGTCCCTAAAAAAGGTGAATTTGAAAATCTTAATCCCGAACAAAATTTAACCATCGACCGAGTATTGCCCACCGGCACTTTCTTTGTTCAAGAGGAAATAGACAGCAGGTATGTATTGGTTTCATTAGCTTTTGCCCGCCAACTTTTTGGATACAACCGCGAACTTTCAGCAATTGAAATAGCTGTACAACCCGGATATAAAATAGCAAAAATCAAAAAAGAAATAGCAAAAATTTTAGGCCCCAAATTTTCAATAAAAGACCAATACCAACAAAAGGAAAGTATATATAAAATTTTTAAAAGCGAAAAATTAGCCACATTTGCCATTCTCAGTTTTATACTTTTGATAGCCGCATTTAATATGGCAGGAGCGCTTACGATGCTCATCATTGAAAAAGAAAAAGATATTTCAATACTCAAAAGTATGGGGGCAACGAATCGAACAATTAAACAAATTTTCATTTCGTCCGGTTTGATTATTTCATTAATAGGTTCAATTATTGGCCTCATCATTGGACTAATTGTCTGTTGGTTACAAATAAAATATGGATTCCTTGGTATTGAAAATAGTGTAGTTGAAGCTTATCCAATGGCATTGAATCCTATGGACTTTGTAATGATATTATCCATTTCTATTTTTATAGGATTATTAACCGCATGGATTCCAACAAGGAAAATTTAATTATGAATTTTTACTATACAATAACTGAATAACCCAAACGATGAAATTTTTAATAGTAGGCTTAGGCAATATCGGAACCGATTATGAGCACACCCGACACAATATTGGTTTTGACGTGTTGGATAATTTTGCGCAAAATCATGATACAACTTTTAGCTCAGACCGACTTGCCAACTACGCTTTGATAAAACTAAAAGGCAAACAATTGCATTGCATAAAGCCTACCACATATATGAATTTGAGCGGAAAGGCAGTATTGTATTGGGCCAACAAATTCAATATTGACCGCCTAAATATTTTGATAATTGCCGATGATTTGGCCTTGCCACTTGCAAAATTAAGATTGCGAGGAAAAGGAAGTGATGCTGGCCATAACGGGCTAAAAAGTATTAATGAAATATTTAATTCCAATGAATATCCTCGTCTTAGATTTGGAATAGGAAACAATTTCGAAAAAGGCCGTCAAGTAGATTTTGTTTTAGGTAAATGGGGCAATGATGAAATTGAGCAGGTAAAACAAGGGATCGAAAAAGCCGAAAAAGCTATTGAACTATTTGTACTTGAGGGTTGCGAGAGATCCATGGCAAAGGTTAATAAAAATGAGTAAAAAAAAGAAACTGATATTAGAATGGGAAGACGATACTAGTGAAAACTATATTTTAGGAATAGTTTCATCTTCGTCGCATCTTTCATTTGTTCATTTTCTTAATTCTACGGATTATTTTAATTTTGAACGAGATGCAGAATTCGAGGTTGAATCAAATTCCGACAAATCCTATTTTATAAGCTTTACCAATAATGATACCGAAGGTAACAATTCGTATAGATTGATTAAAAACAAGGGAACCAAAGGTATTTTAAGTAAAGAATTTAAAGGTTTGGATTATATATTAATCCCTAGTCCTGAAAATCTGGAACCTATTTTATCAGTAAAAGAAATGCTTTTTAAACAAAAATTTGTTCAAGCAATTATTGAAATTGAAATTCAGAAAATATCTGATAAAATAAGGAATTTATTATACTTCTGAACAATGCCTGTCTATCTTAATTGTTTGTAAAATAACAGAAAGATAACTCATTAATAAATTATAAATTTCCTATAAAGCATACCTTTGTGAGCCCTAATTCTTAAAATTAATATGAAAATTTCGCCAGTACAAAAAGGCACCAACTATCCGCGTTATAACAAAACCAAAATAATAGCTACTATAGGTCCCGCCACTTCTAGCTATGAAATGTTAAAAAAAATAATCGAGGCCGGTGTTGATGTTTGTCGCATCAATTTTTCACATGGCGAACATGCTGCACATCTGGAGGTTATTGAAAGAATTAAACAAATAAATGAAGAATTAGGGACTAACATTTGTATTCTCGGTGACTTACAAGGACCAAAACTTAGGATAGGCGAAATTGAAAGAGGGTTTATCGAATTGAAACGGGGTGAAAAAGTTGTGCTTACCACCGAAAAATGTATTGGGAACAAACACAAAATTTATATAAATTATAATAGTCTCGCTCAAGATGTTAAACCGGGAGAAAGAGTATTGCTGGATGACGGGAAAATAGAACTTAAATTTACTGAAATAATAAACAAAACCTCTGTTATGGCCCATGTTATAGTTGGCGGATTACTTACCTCTCGCAAGGGCTTTAATCTTCCAAATTCAAATTTATCTGTACCTAGCCTTACCGAAAAAGACCATATTGACCTTCTTTTTGCTTTGAAAAATGATATTGATTGGATTGGGCTGTCCTTTGTTAGAGAAGCAAAAGACATTATTGGGTTAAGAAAAATTATTAATGAACACAATCCTCGAACCCGGATCATAGCAAAAATAGAAAAACCACAAGCCGTTAAAAATTTTGAAGCTATATTAAATGTTTCGGATGGAATAATGGTTGCACGTGGAGACTTAGGTGTGGAAATGCCGATGCAAAAAGTACCTATCATTCAAAAGCAGATTGTTGAAAAATGTATTATAGCTGCCAAGCCCGTAATAATAGCTACCCAAATGATGGAAAGCATGATAGAAAACCCCACCCCTACCCGAGCTGAGGTAAATGATGTGGCAAATGCAGTGCTTGATGGGGCCGACGCCGTTATGCTAAGTGCTGAAACTTCAGTGGGTAAACATGCTTTAAAAACAATTCAAGTAGTAGAAAAAATATTGAGTGAAGTGGAGTCGAATGCCAACCCATACTACAAAGGGATTAAGCCAACTAATGAAAGTCCTACATTTATTTCTGATGAAATTTGTTTTACAGCCGTGAGAATGAGCGAACACTTGAAGGCTAAAACTATAATAGGAATGACGTATTCAGGGTATACTGGAATTAAAATAAGTTCTTATCGCCCTAATTGCGATATATTCATTTTCACCCATAATCAACCTGTTTTAAGAACCTTAAATCTCGTTTGGGGAGTAAGGGGTTTTTATTATAAAAACGAAGAAAGTACGGATAAAACAATTAGTGATGCTTTAGAGTTTTTGAAAGATAAGGGCTTTGTAAAAAAGGATGATATTGTAATAAATTGCGCCAGCATGCCTATTCATTTGAAACAAAGAACAAACACTTTGAAAGTGAGTGTTGTTATTTAGATAATTAGCTAAAACATAATTGATGAATTAATATGGAAACTCTTATAAATAAAGTAGCTCAGAGTGGTTTAATAACTTTTAATCTAGAGGATTATTATGATAAAAATGAACGGTTAATTTTCGATATAAAAGATTGCCTTTTCATGGGATTGATACTGAGAGAAAAAGATTTCAGAGAATTTATTAAAGTAAATGATTGGGAAAAATATAGAAATAAAAACGTGGCAATTATATGCTCTGCAGATGCTATTGTTCCTACTTGGGCATATATGCTTATAGCTTCCAAACTTTCGAGTATCGCTTATCATTATGCATTTGGAGATTTAAATAATCTTGAAAATTCATTATTCCAAAAAGCATTATCAGAGGTTGATTTTGAGAACTTTAGAAATCAAAAAGTTGTAATAAAAGGATGTGGAAATTTACCAGTTCCTATTAATGCATATGTTGAAATTTCTAGACTTTTACTTCCAATAGTAGGAAGTATTATGTACGGGGAACCTTGTAGCACAGTTCCTATTTACAAAAAGAAACAATAATTCATTTTTTCAATAAAAAAAACCCTCCGAATTAAATAATCAGAGGGTTTTTTATTTTTAACTTATTCGACGCATTATTACGGGTTACGTAATTTGCTATGTTTACTACTATATCCAAAATAAATAACAAAACCTATTGCAAGCCAAACCAATAAGCGAGTCCAATTCGTCCATCCTAATCCAAGAATCATAGCAAGACAAACAACGATACCTAAAATAGGAACTAAAGGCACTAAGGGTGTTCTGAAGTTACGGGGAATTTCAGGATTTGTTTTACGCAATATCATAACTCCAGCACAAACCAAGATAAATGCGAATAAGGTTCCAATACTCGTCATATCTCCAACAATATCTCCAGGAACAAAAGCGGCAAAACTGCCTACAAAAACGAAAAATATTAAATTAGATTTATAAGGTGTTCTAAATTTCTTATGCAATACACTAAATACCGGTGGAATTAATCCATCACGGCTCATAGAATAAAATACGCGGCTCTGCCCCATCAACATCACTAAAATAACAGAACTAAAACCAGCTAGAATAGCTACCGTAACTAACTTTGCTAACCAATCATAACCAATCATATATGTTTTAATTGCATAAGCTATTGAGGCTTCTTTCCCTTGATTTCTAAAATCATCAATTGTAGCTACTCCAGTAAGAACGTGTGCAAACAATATATAAAGAACTGTGCATATAGCCAATGAGCCTAAAATACCAATGGGCATATCGCGTTTAGGATTTTTTGATTCTTGAGCCGCAGTACTCACCGCATCAAAACCTATAAAAGCAAAAAACACTACACCTGCTGCCCCTAGAATACCCATTATACCTCCATAATTATGATCTACACCTTGACTATCTATATAAACTGTTGCTTCAGGAATATAGTTAGCATGATTTACCGGATTCATAAATGACCATCCAAAAACAATAAATAAAATTACGATAGCTACTTTTGTAATTACAATAATGCCATTTACCCATGCCGATTCTTTAGTTCCACGAATAAGTAAAAGCGATAATAATAAAATAATAAAAAGTGCTGGAATATTCATGATTCCGGTAGCTCCTAAAGTAGAATTTTCAAACGGCGAGTGACACCATTCATAAGGAATATGCATACCCACATACTCTAATAATTTATTTAGATATTCACTCCAAGCAATACCAACGGTTGCTGCACCTAAAGCGTATTCTAAAACCAAATCCCAACCAATTATCCATGCCATAAATTCACCCATAGTTGCATAACTATAAGTATAAGCACTTCCAGCAATGGGTATCATACTTGCGAACTCAGCGTAACATAAACCGGCTAAGGCACATCCGATAGCAGCTATAATAAAACCTAATGTTACGGAAGGACCCGCGTTATTAGCAGCTGCAGCAGCAGTTCTAACAAAAAGACCCGCCCCAATTATTGCACCAATACCAAGGGCAACTAAATTACCTGCAGTAAGTGTTCTTTTTAAAGATTTTTCATCATCAACATCATTTTCATATGCTTCCTTCGTGAGTAAATAGATGTCCTTCTTAATAAATAAATTTCCCATAATTTTTAGACGCCAAACATACATGAAAATAATCGAATACAAAATATTGCTGACAAAAAATTATAATCGTCATTCCATATGTAAAATTTGTTTAAATAAAAAAGGGCTGTATTTCTACAACCCTTTAAAATATTATTATCTAGAATCTAGTATTGCCATAAATCATGCTCTAGGATGAACAAATCATTTTTGATCCTATCACTTTCTAATTGGGCTGCGATTCCATCATCTTTAAATTCATCAAATAAATTTATATCCATATCATACATGTTAGACTCTTTAACAATATAACTTGAAAACTGTCGCATTTGAAAGAAATCATCGTAAGATAATCTAGCAGCATCATTATCAGCATTAAATAACTCCACATTTACAATAATTGGTCTTAAATCCTCCATTTTAACCCAATAAATAGGTTGTTCTCCTAATTCGACCCCGGCAAAAATAGGTTTGAATAAAGGAGCTATTGCTATTATTTTAGCTCTAAAGTCAGAATAATTGTGATCAAAAATCCAATCTTCCATAATTCTATATTTCTTTATAGAAGCAGGATCAAATGGAATTGTAACTGTTGAATCTATTGGATTATCAGGATCCGTAAGATTTTCCACCTGAGTAACAAAATCTCTTGTGCCTCTTTTAAGAATCTCTTCTGGAGTATAAATTGATGTTAATGAATCGTTACGATAAGGTTTTAAAACACCTTTCATTACATTATCATGGATAACCCTGTAAAAAGGACTACGAGGCCAATCCATAATTTTATTCATTTTTTCACGAACGTCAATAACCCTGTCAATACGTTTTGACCATCGAACATTAGCCTCACGGATATATCTGTAAGGAATAACTTTACGTTCAGCTACAGCAGTTTTTGGAAATGTCCAATCTTCATACTGAGCCATAGCACTTCCTAAAGTGCAAAACATAACAACTGCAAGAATTATATGACGCATACTTTTCATCTTTTTTATAAAATTGTGATGGCTATTGGAGCCAATCTCTTTTTAATACCTCCAGGACCTACTGCTTCTATCTCGTCCACTAAAACCTTATCACCTCTTTTAGCTCTTGTTATAAAACTCTTTAACTGAGTAGTTATAGCAGAACCCACTCCGGCAACACCTTCCGCATTTCCACGTTTTGGAACATATAATGCGCTGTATTTTGTTACAGTAAAAGTTACACCTTCGAAAACAAAATTTGGTAGTACTGCACGAATGGTATTTTGAGCTAGTAGAGCAGCTGCAGGAGCTGAACCACTTTCCAAAGTTCCAAACATAGATTCTGGTTTAGGAACTGATTTTATTCTATATTCTTTAGAACCCATTGGTCTAACGCTGTTATCTTTTTTCATTCTAACAGACACGTTAATCACTGCTTTACCAGCTGTAGTTACTTTAGCTGAATAAGCACCTTTTGCACCTTTAGTAAGAGAACCTCCAGTCATAGTAGCTACTATATCTTCAGGAGAATAACCAGCAGCAGAAATTGAAATTGGATTATCTAAACCTATATACAATACGTTCATAGCATCCGCTGAAATTGTCGCTCCACCTTGAAAAGCCTGATAATCAGCCTTGAAATCATAGTCTTTAACTCCAGAAGGACCTTTAACCCTAATAACTCCACCCCATGTAAAAGAACCAGCATTTGAAGGACGAGCAGTATAAACACCTGCCCCTTCTTCCATTGGTAATTCTCTCCCTCCAACAATTACTGGATTATCTGAAGTTGAATTTGAAGCTACTAACAAAACTTCTGCTCTATATTCAGAACCTACCATTACAGCAGATGAACTTGCTATAACTTTTGCCTCTAAACGATCAAACGTAGCTTTGTCAACATCTACACTACTTGCTAATAAATCAATAATATCAGCCTCAGTATTTCTACAGTCATTCTGAATTTTTGAAAGCATAGTTATTACACCAGCAAGAGGTGAATGTTCAAAAAACATTTCAGCCCAACCAGCATAATTCGTCTTATCATAATCCGTTTTCAGATTTGTGAGTAATTTAATTCTAGTAATATCTGATTCCTTAACCACTACACCATTTGAAGTTTTTAAAAGAGCCAAGAATTTTTCACGAGTATCATTAACTTTATTTGTTAATTCTTTTGCTTTGGCATCCCCTGGATTTTTAAATAAATAATGAGCATGAAGTTCAATATTATCTGCTTCTATTAACTCAGTTTCGCCTTTAATTTCACCTGGTTTATTCTCTTTACGACCTTCTGTGTTACTGACAAGATGCTTTTTTAGATCTTCTATATAACCTACAAAATCCTCAGAAGTTTTACGAACTTCTTTAGCCCTATCTAGGTAAGGTTTTACCACCTCAGGTCTACTTTTCATTTGATCCTCCAAAGCTGAAATAAGTCCTTTATTTTTCTTACTTACGTTATCATTAGCTTTATTAAAACTTACTTCCATCAAGTGAAAGGCCTTCAAAATTTCTTTTGACACATTTAATGCCAGAAGAGCTGTTAACACGAGGTACATCATGTTAATCATTTTTTGCCTTGCTGATGTTTTTCCACCTGCCATATTTTATATTATTAATTAATTGTTAAGTTTAAAAAAAATCACTATGGTCTCATGGCAGTCAACATGCCACCGTAAACCTTGTTCAAAGCAGATAAATTACCTTGAAGATCTGTAAATGTTTGACCAACACCATCAATTTGACCAGAAACGTTTTTCAAAGATTCTGTAGAATCTGCTAATGAATTTAATGCATCAACCGCACGTGAATACGTTGATGTCATAGAATTAATGCTTTTTGAAGCATTTTGTACATTTTCAGCATATTCTTTAGTGGCAATAGTAGCATTTGACAAATCAGCCATACTACTTACGTTAGTACTTAATGATTTCAAACCTATTCCTAGGCTTTCAACCAATTCTGGACCAATTTTAGCTTCAGCAAGCATTTTATCTAATTGTTGAGCTACTGGATCTGCTTTTTTCTTAGGACCAGCATCCATTCCTGCTAATTCAGGATATACTAGCGTCCAATCCAATTCTTGATGTATAGGTTCAAATGCCGATATAGCAAAAATTATCGCTTCTGTTGTCATACCTGCAATTAAAAATTGATCTGCTAAAGGCCAATGCATGATTTTGAATAACGCTCCAATAATAACGATAGAAGCACCCAAACCATATGACATGGCCATTAATTTCTTAAACCCTTTGCTTTCAAATACACTTTTACTCATGTTCTTAATTTTTATTTAATTTGTTTATATTTATTTAATTTCTATTTAGTAATTATAACCTTATTTTTTGTCTAATGCAGATCTTCCAATATAGGTTTGTACACATCTAAATCCTACATAAGACTTACAAGTATCTTGATATTCGTAGGTTCTACTACCATTTTGAATGAAATAGGCAATATCTTTCCAAGAACCACCACGAATCACTTTCCTCTTCATTGAAATTGTTTCATCTTCTCTAGCATCATATTGATAATCTGGATTAAGATCGTGTGCAAACTGATGAGTTGATTCAGAATAAGCATTTATAGTCCATTCAGCTACGTTACCAGCCATATTGTATAATCCGTAATCATTAGGAAAATAAGCATCAGAACGAACAGGATACATTCCACCATCTCCCATATAATCACCACGGTTAGGTTTAAAGTTAGCTAAAAAACAACCTTTACTATTTCGTGTGTATGGTCCACCCCATGGATACATATTATTATCTCTTCCTCCACGGGCAGCATATTCCCATTCGAATTCTGTTGGCAAACGGAATTCTTCTGTAATTGGCTGTCCTATATCTTCCCAATAGCGATTCAACCATTCGGTTCTCCATTTGCAAAATGCCTTTGCTTGCTTCCAATTTACACCTACTACCGGATAATCATCATATTTTGGATGCCAAAAATACTGACGGGTCATTGGTTCATTATAACTGAAAGCAAAATCACGTATCCAGCAAAGCGTATCTGGGTATATTGGAACAATGGCAGTTTTCACAAATTTCGCACGGTGATCTTGTCCTGGAACCTTTTGTGTGGCGGCAGCTTCACGATAATCAATCCATTGATAAGTAAAAATCAACTTATCAGTATCATATTGTTTTTTATGACGAAATCTTTGACCCGGTGTATAATACAACTGATCAAGATCTTCATTCTTATAATCTACTCTTTTCTTATAATCTAATATTGTATAATTATCACCAGCATTATCTACTTCAGTAACTTGTTCACCAATAGTACGTGCTAATGAATCTATAACATAGTATACAAACTGACGATACTCATTATTCGTAATTTCAGTTTCATCAACCCACATTGCATGAATTGAAACCTGCTTATTAGGTGCTATATATGAGCGGAAAATATCCTGATCACTTTGACCTGTGTGGAAAGTACCTGTAGGCACATAGATTGTACCGTAAGGTTGAGGGTGAAACCAAGGCTTACGACCTGGTACGCCTGTTAACTCACCACGATCTTGGCCCATACAACTAAATAGGGTTACAATCCCAAAAACTGCCATTATCCTAATCACTCTGTTCATTTTCGTTACTATGGTTTATATTTGACTCTGCAATTATAATTAATTTGAATTTAAAAACAAGATAATTTGTTTAATTCATCTAATAAACGGTTACCCTATTATTATTATTGTGTAAATTTTAAAAAAACTAATAAGCGCCTTTGCCCATAAAACGTGGGGTTAAGCGAAATTTCTTCTCAGGTGGAGGTGGAAATGAAATTGGAAAACAATATTTCACAAATATTTCATGAGTTCCATCACTCACCTTTCTAATTTTAGACATTGTGATATCATAAGAATATCCTACTTGTAATTGCCCTCTTTCGTAACCTACAATAATTGCCAATGCATCAGCTGCTGAACGGTACCCTAAACCTGCTCTTAATGAGTTAGAGTATAAGGCGGTCATATTCAAATCTAATTGTAATTTAGGATTATATTTTATTAATACAGTGGGTTCAAGTTTCCAATTTTTATTGGCCAAGTTCCAATCAGCACCAGAGGTTACATATAAATATCTCACAAAATCCATATCAACGGCTGCTCTACCTATGGCTGTTGGAACCGTAAAATTATATTTTGCTCCATTTAAGTGGTTATACGATGCTCCAACATAAAAATTATCAAGTACCTTCATAAATTTAGCCTGATGATAATACACTCCAACTCCCAAATCAAGGTTTGATTGACTTCCATCACCCGTCGGGATTCTTGGATCATTTGGATCAATTGCTTTAAACTTAGGATTGACATATGCAAACGAGGTTGAACCAAATTCTACCCCCACTGCCAAATAACCAAATTGCCCTTGAATAGGTTTGCGATAGTTAATGGCTCCTTTTATAGTGGTAGTTTTCATAAAACCAATATTATCATCAATTAAAGTTAACCCTACCCCCACTTTATGCCTACCTGCCTTATCAAGTTTCAATAATGTACTAATATTTAAATTATACGTTTCAGGAGCCATATTAGTGGCTACTAAATCTTTATTAGTACCAGGATCAGGATTCGTGCCGGTCACTTTTGTATAGTCATTATAATCCCTATATTGATAATGGGTTAATCCGTTTATACAGATATAATCTAGCTTTTCACCTGCGGCAGCAGGATTGTATGCCTGTTTATTAAATCTGAAATGAGTATAATAGGGGTCGTGTTGAGCCTTTGAAACTAAAGACGTTACGAGCAATCCTCCTATTAGAAATGATTTAAAAAAGTAGTTTTTAACCATATTGGGTACAGTTTACAAATGTGGTAATTCTATTTATACTATGCAAATTTATTATTTATCCTTTTTCTACAAGATTGAGTTATTAGAAATTATTCACACTTATTACCAATAAAAACGAATAAATAAATATGATAGATTTTAGCTCTATTTAAATTTTATAATAAATTTAATATTCAATCGCCTTCCTGTTAGATAATTAGGAACTCCATAAGTTCTGTTACTTATATCTTTCACCCAAATATAACTTACTGTATTATTAAATTCTAAAAGGTTAAATATTTCTACACTTGTCCATAAACTTTCAATATGCTTGTACTTTTCACTCTTTTTGGCTTGCCCTCCAATTACTTCTTTTGAAAATCCAATATCAACTCTACGGTATGGAGGAATGGTATTGGGCGTTTTTGTATAACGATCATTTCCATTAAAATAATATGGTACTCTACCTCCAAATATTAACCCTAAATGCATTTTATAGGTTTTATCCATTGGCAATTCATCAGCAAAAAGGATAGAAAAATTAACACGTTGATCGGTTGGCCTTCTAATAAACCCTGACTCAACTGTTTTTCCTGCTTCATTTATATATGTAATATTTTCACGCGTTTGAAGCACTGAAAAACTAAGCCAAGACTCAAGACCTTTAATAAATTCGCCATTCACTCGAGTATCGAAACCGGTGGCATACCCCTTAGAACTATTTTCGGCGTAGTAGCGAATTCTAACATTGTCTATATAATAGGGTATAAGATTATCTAAATATTTATAATATAATTCATTAATAAGCTTGAATGGTCGTCCCCAAGCCGAAAAATTATAATCAGAACCTAAGACAAAATGAATACTTCGCTGCGCTTTAATATTGGCATTTAAAGTCCCGTCTAATCTTCTAAATTCTCTATAAAAGGGAGGTTGATAGTATACACCACTAGCGAATTTAATTAATAAATCCTTTTTCTTTGACGAATCATATGCTTCCAAAGTGGTTGACCTTTTGAATAATGAATCATTAAATTTTTTATTGGGCTCAAAGGTTAAAGAAAATCGGGGGCTAAATAAATTTTGTTCATTGAGCGACCAATACTGATGGCGAACTCCGCCGTTAATTTTGAAATTTTTAGATTTATCGAGTAAATAGCTATTCTGAACATAGCTACTAATCCTGAATGATCTCACCGTATTTTCGGCATGGATTCGGTTATCTAAATTTATTTGTTGTCCGTTTTGGCGATCAATTGCAATATTGTGTCCACCTGAATCATTGTATTGCCATTCATTTAATAGGTCATTTATTTTTTCGTTTTGATATTTGGTTCCATAAAACCAAGTAGAATGTTTTGTTTTTTGAGTAGCTACAATTCCTGAGTTAAATACATTGGCTTGCAAATCATTTCTGGCATTTTGAATAAAATAACCTACACCAAGTAACCGTTTTTCTTTACCCAAATTATCTGAACCTATATTATTATCCAATTCATATAATCCATACGCTCCTTCGGTGGTATTGTGTTCGTTTTCGGTAGTTGTATAATAGGAGTTTATCCATTTTATGGATGTGTTTTTATTTGGGGTATAATGCAATGTAAGCCCATTCAAGGCTACCAAATATTTCATTTCATCCAATCCTCCCATATTTATATTAAGTCGCAAGGCTGATGTAACCGTTCCAAACGAAGTTTGCCTGCTAGATGGCACCAATGCAAATTTGTTATAAGCTATATTAGTTAACCATGAGATATTTAAAGAGGTATTAATCCTATAACGAATCAGAGATTGAAAATCAATATTCAATGGCCTGTAATCACCGCTTACATCCAGTGTATTTAAAATAAGTTTATTGCTGCGATAGCGACCTCCAATCAAAAAACTGAACCGTTTATTTTTTGATTGATTGGCCATGGTAATACTGGTACCAAGCAAGCTGCTCCTTACCATTGTCTCAAATTTTCGTGGAATTTTATAAGTTATATCTAATACGCTGCTCAGTTTGTCACCGTACTTAGCTTCAAATCCACCTGTTGAAAAAACCAATCTATCTACCATATCAGGATTTATAATACTTAACCCTTCCTGCTGCCCTGCCCTTACCAAGAAAGGACGATACACTTCTATATCATTTATATAAACTAAATTTTCATCATAGTTTCCGCCCCTCACGTTATAGCCCGAACTTAATTCGTTGCCACCTGTGGCTCCTAAAAATTTTAATGATGACTCAATAGAGCCACTAACCGAAGGAAATCTTTCAAATTTTTTGGCTTCAATAGTTATGGCCATTAAGTCACGGTTCACTTGCTGAATTTTTGTAACCTCGGATAATTCAACACTGGTTTTAATAATAACATTTACAAGAATTGTTTCACCTGCTTTTAGAGGTCCTACTTCACGGGTTACACGCTTTTGAGCAAAGCTAAAATAAACAATGAAGGTTTTATCTGATGGGAGTTTTAATTTATAATTTCCGTTTTCGTCAGAAATAGCTGAGTTCAACCTATCGCTTGTAAAAACAGAAACTCCGCCCAAATCAATACCCGACGAATCAGAAACATGACCCTTTACAAACGACTGCCCAAAGGAACCAAGCCCCACGAACATTAACATTAAAGAGATATTGTATTTAAGAGATTTGATTGGTTATATTGGTTATTGGTTAAAATTGTGATTGGTTAAAATAGAGATTGGCTATTAAAAAAATAATTACAACTTACTATTTCAACTTTTCTAACCATTCTAAATCCATTTACTAATAAAAATTGATTAACGCCTTTTTCATAAAAAATATTGCAGTTACCTTCCTTTTAATTTAGCAATGGTATCTGCAGGATTAGCTGACGCAAAAACAGTATTGCCCGCTACCAGCACATTGGCTCCGGCTTCAAGCAACAATTTATAATTATCTAAAGTTACCCCGCCATCTATTTCTATAAGTAAATCTTTGCCTCGCTCGTTGGCCATTTGGCGCAGTTCTTTTACCTTATTGTATGTATTATCAATAAATTTTTGACCGCCAAATCCCGGATTTACACTCATCAAACACACCAAATCAATATCCATTAAACAATCCTTCAATGACTGAACAGATGAATGAGGGTTTAAAGCCACGCCAGCTAACATACTGTTTTCTTTTATGGCGCGAATGGTGCGGTGCAGGTGGGTACTTGCTTCCAAATGAACTGTTAAAATATCAGCTCCGGCTTTTTTAAAATCGGCAATATACCGTTCGGGCTGCACTATCATCAAATGCACATCCAGCGGTTTGGTAGCATGGCGTTTGATGCCAGAAATAACCGGCAATCCTAAAGAAATATTAGGAACAAAAACGCCATCCATTACATCCACATGAAACCAATCGGCTTGGCTGTTATTAATCATTTCTACATCGCGTTGTAAGTTGGCAAAATCTGCCGAGAGAATAGACGGTGCAATTTTATAAGACATTATTTGATATGTAATTAATATTTGATAATTAATTTATTTTTATTTTGTAATAATTGGTATTATCTAATCTGCGATTTATTTTTAAACATTTGCCATATCGAATGACCATATTTAATTCCCAATGAATCTGATAGTATTTCTGTTATGGTCATTTGATATTGATTTCTTTAACGATTTGAGTTCCAAAGTAGGCATTAATTTTTTGCAAAATAACACTGCGGTGAAACGTGAGTTCACTTTTTAAAGGCGCCGATTCCACATAAATGTAAAGCGTATTTCCCTTTAATTGAAGTTTGCTTGTATTTTTAGCTATAACCACCCCAACAATATCCGGCCAGTTGTTCCAAATTTTAAGTTCATCAATTTTGCCATTGAGTTTATAAGCATTCAACAATTCATTGATTACTTGCTTTATAGGTTTTTCGTCGGTAAACATAAATGGATAGTTCAAACCAACACGATTTTTTTCAGTTTTGCTAATTTTTGTTTTGCCTAATTGTCTTGACTATGATTTTTAGGATTTAAAAAATTCAGGATTTCTTTAAAAATCTTTTAAAGCCGTTGGCTAAAGCCAACGGCAATGGATTTGGCTACAAACCATCCATTGCAGTTCATTCTAATGAACTGATAAAAAATAATAAAAGGCCATTGGCTTTAGCCTAAATTATTGACAGAGGGACACTTTAAATTATATTTGAAACGTTAAAAAATTATTAAAAACGTTTATAATAAACCATGAAAATATCTTTTCAAATTATTCTGATAATATTTGTTTGCCCAATATTAACATATTCTCAGATTCCTAAAAATTTTGAGCCTGACTATATTTCACCTTTCGCATGGCAGTTACCTTTTACAGAGAGTGAAATAGCAACATTTAAAATGGCTAAAATTAGAACGATTAAATATTTTGTTGGAAATAATTCATTTACTGATTTTGAATTTAGTGAATCAGGGCAATTAATTTCGGAACAGAATTACAACTTATCCAATTCATCAAATGCATATAATAAAAAGATACTATCAGAAACTATTTACAAATACAATAAATCAGGCCAATTAATTTATTCGGAATTTAAAAATAAAGAGTATGAAAATATTGATTCAATAACTTATAACGACGAAGGCCGAATTATTGGTTATTATTCATATTCAATGGTAAAAATTAAAACAAAGTATCAAAAAAGAATTCACTTTGATACAAAATTCTTAAGGAATGAAAATGATAACATTGTTTTGACAGATACTTCATCTCATTGGAAAGGAACAACTTTTACCATTGATAAAGCGAATAAACTAATTAAAACCAAATGGGAAAACCATTTAGATTCATTGTCATTTGAAATAGATACAAATGGACTAAATCACATTAAAAGATGGAGAGAAGGTTATCACATTGAAAGTATTTATCAAAATGGATTAATTATAGAAAAAACTATTAAAGATGATAATTTAAAATATTACGACCCTTATTCTTTAAAAACTGTTTACAATTACAATATGGATAAAAGACTAACAAGTATTACTCATAAAACCCATGAAGATGACATTACCAATAAAATGCCAAATAATTTTTATTTCCCTGAAATATTTTATACTTACAATTATTTAGGCTTATTAAAGGAAAGAATTACCATTTCCCAAGGATATCAGTCTAAAGATTTATATATGGCTGTCCCTAATATACGAATTGAGCAGTTTGCTTATTACTAGAGCCTCCCCCTGCTGGTGCGAGTTTCCAAAACTCGTACCATTTAAAATTAATATTTTACAGGATTTTGTGTTATTATATCTTTTCACGTTTTAAAACCTTAGTAGAACTCTTATTTGGTGACAGTTTTAACCCCGCTGTCGCTTGCATCTTGCAAATGACCCATATCCATTGCCTCCGGCAATTTTGGCAAGATGCTTATTCATAAATAACTCGCCGGAGGCGAAGCGATAGCGACAATTCAACATTCATAATTCAACATTCATAACTCATCACTTATAATTCATAACTCAAAAAACCCAACCTCTCCCCTCCCCTCAAAATACTCCTCCACCCTTTTTTTATTGGTATCGGTAATAATTACCTGTCCCATGTCGGTTTTTGAAATTATTTCTACCAATTGCTGCATCCTTGAGGTATCTATCTTTTCAAATATATCATCCAACAATAGCAAGGGTTTTACATTTCGCTTTTCATAAATAAAATTATACATGGCCAGTTTCAGGGCTATCAAAAAGGATTTTATTTGGCCTTGTGAACCTGTTTTTTTTAAAGGCATTCCATTCAGTTCAAACGACCAGTCGTCGCGGTGAGTTCCAAAACTGGTTCGTCCTAAAATTCTATCTTTATTCAAGGTTTGGGCAAATCCGGTTTTAAAATCAGAATCGTGTAATTTGCTTATAAATTTAAACACAGGAACTTCCGCTCCTGCCGCTATTTCAGCGTATACTTTATTAAAATAACCTTCAAAAATTGTGGTTGATTGCTGCCTTACTTTAAAAATATAAGACCCATGCAGTTCAAGTTTTGTATCATAATAATCAAGTAATACGGCATCAAAATTATCGTTTTCCAAAAAAACTTTTAACTGTTTGTTGCGGGTTTCCAGTACTTTGTTGTAAGCCGACAAATTCTTTAAATACAGGGGATCCACCACCGAAAGCATATAATCAAAAAACCTCCTGCGCTGATCGCTTTCCCCATTTATTATCTCCACATCATCGGGAGCGATTACCACACAAGGGTATTTTCCAAAAAACTCCGCCAGTTTATTTACCGGTTCATCATTTAGACGGATGGATTTTCGTTTGCCAATTTGAAATGAAACCATTAATTGGGTTTCCGTTTCATCCGTTTCCTGTAAATTTCCTTTTAACAAATAATAGGTTTCACCGAGCAAAATGCACAAAGCATCTGTCATTTGAAAGTAGCTTTTACCATTGAGCAAACAGTAAACAGAGTCCAAAAGATTGGTTTTACCCACACCGTTTTTACCAATGATGCAGTTAATGCCCCGTTCCAACTGCAAAGTAGCTGTTGAATGACTTTTAAATTGACTTATTGAAATGTTTTTTAAAAACAATGGACAAATTTTAGTTAAATGTATATTTTTGCGGCTTGCTTAAAATAATAGATGGCAAAAGTAACCTTTAGTAAAGAAACCTACTTTAAATGGTTTGAAGAAATGACGCTAATGCGGAAGTTCGAAGAGAAAACAGCACAACTCTACGGGCAGCAGAAGATTCGTGGATTTTGCCATTTGTATATCGGTCAGGAGGCGGTAGTAGCCGGCACCATGACTGCTATTACCAAGGAAGATAATATTATTACAGCATATCGCGACCACGCCCATGCATTAGCCTGCGGCATTAGTGCTAACAAAGTAATGGCGGAACTTTATGGGAAAGTGACCGGTTGCAGCGGCGGAAAAGGCGGCAGCATGCATATGTTTAGCAAAGAACACCGATTTTTTGGCGGCCACGGAATTGTTGGTGGTCAAATTCCTTTAGGTGCTGGGATTGCTTTAGCAGAACAATATTTAGGAACCAAAAATTTATGCGTTTGTTATTTTGGAGATGGAGCTGCCCGTCAGGGTGCTTTGCACGAAACTTTTAACATGGCTATGCTTTGGAAACTTCCCGTTATATTTGTTTGCGAAAATAATGAATATGCCATGGGCACTTCTGTAGAACGAACAACTAACCTCTTGGATTTATATAAAATTGGTCACGGATACGGAATGCCTTCGTTTCAAGTGGATGGAATGCAATGTGAAACTGTTCATAGCGCAATAGCCGAAGCAGCAGAAAGAGCCAGAAGTGGCAATGGACCTACATTTTTAGAAATAAAAACTTACCGGTACCGCGGGCATAGTATGAGCGACCCTGCCAAATACAGAACTAAAGAAGAACTAGAAGATTATAAAATGCAAGACCCAATTGAAAGAGTAAAAAAAACAATTCTTTCAAAAAAATGGGCTTCAGAAGCAGAACTTGAACAAATAGAAGAAAGAATAGAAAAAACTGTTTTAGCATCAGTTGATTTTGCCGAAAATTCAGAATACCCATCGGCTGATGCCTTATATACCAATGTTTACCAAGAAGAATACCCATTTATAATAGAATAAAACATGACAACTGAAAATAATAAATCAAACTGGCAAGATTCGTTAAAGTTAAACCAAATTGCTAACTGGTATGAAAACCATCGTAAGAATGCCAACATTGTTTTAATAGCACTTATTGTTGCTGTTGCAGGCTTAATTTACTATCAAAAAGTATACAAACCGGGGCAGGAACTAGAAGCCGCTGGACAACTTTTTATGGCTGAACGCTACTTTGAAAAAGATTCAATGAATCAGGTTTTGAAAGGCGATGGAAAATATCCTTCAGCGGTAGACGTAGCTGACGAATATGGCAATACAAATGCAGGTAATCTTGCAAAATTTTATGCAGGAAGAGCCTACATGAGCAAAAAAGATTTTAAAAGTGCTTTAGAATATATGGAGGATGTAAGTTTTGATGATGAAATTATGGCTGCATTAATAATTGGTTTGCAAGCCGATTGTTATTCTGAATTGAATGAAACCGCCAAGGCTGCTGATTTATATATGGATGCTGCCAAGGAACGTGAAAATATTTTCACTTCTCCGCTTTTATTAATGAAAGCCGGTCAACATTACGAAGCTGTAAAAAATTATGAATCGGCTGTTATAGCTTATAAAATGATTCGTGATAAATATAAAGAAGCTCAACAAGCCCAATTAGTAAATAAATATATAGCCAGAGCTATGTCTAAAATGGGTCAATCACCTAACTAATTATGTCTTCGTCCGATAAAAATTTATCTGTTTTTTCATCCCCCTTGCCGGATGGATCAACTTATAGATTAGGCATAGTTTGTGCCGAATGGAATGACAAAATAACTTCATCCCTATACAAAGGGACTTTATCTACCTTGCATAAAGCAGGTGTTTTTTCTCAAAATATTATTACAAGGTATGTTCCCGGAACGTTTGAATTGCCATTAGCCGCTCAAAAACTTGCAAAAAACCCTGAAATAGATGGGGTAATTTGCATTGGTTGTGTGATTCAAGGCGAAACCCCTCATTTTGATTTTATTTGTCAAGCAACCGCTAATGGCATAATGGAGGTTGGATTAAAATTCAACAAACCTGTAATTTTCGGAGTACTTACCACCAATACCTTGCAGCAAGCCGAAGACCGAGCCGGAGGAAAACACGGCAACAAAGGCGAAGAAGCTGCTTTTAGTTTGCTGAAGATGTTGGCTTGATTTGGGAATTTGAAAATTTGGAGATTTGAAAATTTGAAAATGTTGGTCGAAGCCACGGTGCCCCTTTGAAATGCTTTACATTCGATAAGACCGATAATTAAAATATATAAATTACTTATCAAGGGGAGTGAATGATGATTTTCACTGAATCAATTTTATTTCTTCACGAAAGTCATTACCGGCCTGAATCCTATAAAACTGTGCTGTTCATTGGGTTTGCAAAACAGCGAAACCTCAGGCTGTAAATAAAAGGTACTGTGGCACCAGCTTCCTCCTTTTGCAGCGAAGTAGCCATCCTTTTCATAAACCGATTTTAAATTATAAGGGTTATTGTAATAATCATAACTTTTTGTGGTATCATAAAACTCTTTACCATTGCATCGATAATAGGAAATTATTTGTTTCGTATCCTTATTAAAAAACACTTTTGAACTATCGGTAAAATTGTAAGCTGGTGATAATGTCCATTCGGCCACATTTCCTAATAAGTTATAAATACCATGTTTTGTTGGTTTATACTTTTTATACCCTGCGGGATACATAGCTCCATCCTTCATATAATCAAATATCCCAACTCCTTCCTTGGTTAAATCCATGCCGTAATTTAAATTATACTTATCTTTCGTTTTTAATAGTTTGTTTTCAATTAACCAGGCAAAATGAGTGTACTTTTCATCATTTAAATAGGAATAAAAATAAACCGACTCCCATTGCTTATCCGTTGGTAGCGAAACAACACATATGTAATCCTTATTTTCCGATTGAGACAATCGCTTGTTTAACTTGTCCTGAAGCCATTGACAATAGGCCATAGCCTGAGTTTGGGAAACACCTACAACTGGATATTCGCCATATTTAGGATGGCAAAAATAGTATTGCCGCAAAGGGTCATTAAAGGCCATTTCAAAATCAGTATTCCAGCTATTGGTATCCGGCAGCATGGAAGAATTTTTAGTTTCATTAACAAAAGTTCTATATTCATAATTCGTTACTTCTTTATTGAAAACAAAAAAGGCCTGTATTTTAACCTTATAGCAGGTTTTAATAAAATTTACTGAATCATTTCCCTGCATTCCATCTAATTTAAAATCCAAGGCTGGAATTGATACCCAGTTTTTTGCAATTGATTTTGGAAGTTTTAATGAAGTTTGGCCAAAAGTTATTGACGCAAACCCTAAAGTCAATATTAAGGAATATTTTAACCTATTCATTATAACGAAACTACACTATTTTTAGGGATTTTTTATTTTAAATAATTTTCAAGAAGAATATTAAAACTACTATTGTCATACCCGATTTACTTATTCAAATTTGCAGACTTATTTTTTAATTCAAAATACACAGTTCATTAAAATGCTAGTCATCCATAACAACTCTACCGAACCCTACTTTAATCAAGCTACCGAAGAATACTTACTTAAAAATTTTGACGAAGATATTTTTATGCTTTGGCGAAATGATAACGCCATAATAGTTGGTAAACATCAAAACACTCTTGCCGAAATAAATACAGAAACCGTTGCCGATAAAAGCATAAAAGTTGTGCGTCGTTTAACCGGTGGTGGCGCGGTATTCCATGACTTGGGTAATCTTAATTTTACCTTTATTATGAACTATGGCGATGCCCAGCCCGAAATAGATTTTAAAAAATATACTAGACCTATTATTGGTGTAATGGCTGAGTTGGGAATTAGAGCAGAGTTCTCAGGGCGAAACGATATTTTGATTGATGGCCAAAAATTTTCAGGCAATGCGGAACATATTTTTCACCAGAAAAAAAGAGTACTACACCATGGCACATTGCTTTTTGCTTCGCAAATTTCTGATTTATCAGCAGCACTGCGAGTAAATCCCTTAAAATTTGAAGATAAAGCTGTGAAATCAGTTCGCAGCAGGGTTACAAATATTTCAAGTCACTTAAAAACACCCATTACAGTAGAAGAATTCAGAGATAAAGTGATGGCATATATTGTAAGTATTTACAGCGATGTAGAATCTTACGAACTTTCGGAAACCGATAAAAAAGCCATTCAACATCTAGCCGATGAAAAATACAGTCAATGGCATTGGAACTTTGGCTACTCACCAAAGTATACTTTTCAAAAAGGCATAAAAACTGCGGGCGGACATTTGGAAGTTCACATGAATGTAGACAAGGGACTTATACAAGAAATTAGAATTTATGGTGATTTTTTTGCAAAAAAAGAGATAGAAGAAGTGGAAGTTGCATTGATAGGAAAAGAACATCGTCTGGAGGTAATTTTAGAACAGCTTAAAAATTTACCCAGTAGTGCTTACTTTAATAATATATCAGAGGTAGAATTAGTTGGAGCGTTTTTTTAAGGTAACTCTTTTGTCATGCTGAGGAACGATGCATCTATTTAATTTTAAAAATAGATTCCTCCTCTGTCGGAATGACAACAATCTGAATTATTAAATGAATATGTCAAAAAAAGAGAAAGTATCCCATATCATCCAAATCCTAGAAGATTTATTTCCAAATCCTCCCATTCCTTTGGTGCACAAGGACGATTACACCTTATTAATTTCTGTATTACTCTCAGCCCAATGTACGGATGAACGTGTGAATAAAATAACGCCTTTACTTTTTAATCGAGCGGATAATCCTTATGATATGATAAAACTAAGTATCGAAGAAATAAAAGAAATAATAACTCCCTGCGGACTTGGACCTGCCAAATCAAAAGCAATTTTTAACTTAAGCCATATTCTCATTGATAAATACAATGGCGAAGTTCCACAAACATTTGAAGCCTTGGAAGAATTACCGGGAGTTGGTCACAAAACGGCTTCAGTGTTAATGAGCCAAGCCTTTGGATTTGACGCTTTTCCTGTAGATACTCACATTCACCGCCTTGCCACCCGTTGGGGACTTACCTCCGGAAAAAATGTGGAACAAACCGAAAAAGATTTAAAACGCCTTACTCCAAAAGATAAATGGAATACGCTTCATCTTCAAATCATTTATTTTGGGCGAGCTTATTGCCCAGCACGAGGTCATAATCCTAAGGTTTGCCCAATTTGTAGTCTTTACGGCTAAACCGATTGAAAACCTAAAAATGCTTGTCAATCAAATAAACAATCGCTCCAATGGCCCCGGCTCCCATTTCCAGTTCACGTTTATGCACATTTTCAAAAACATCGGTTTTGGCATGATGAAAATCAAAATATCGCTGGCTATCCGGCATAAATCCTAATAGAATCATATCTGGATTAATAGTAAGTGCTGAATCTAGTTTTAAAGGATTAATATCAACTCCTCCCCCCCAAGCACTTTTCTTAAACACATGGCAACCATAAGGTTCCAAAACAGAGCGGTAGCCGGAAATTATATTAAACAAACTATCGGGAGCTGAAATACCAAATCCACGTGGGGTATGTCCTCCGGCATCACTTTCCAAAGCCATTATATGCTTTTCACCTCTATCTTTTACCCATTGGGCGTAACCCTTTCCCCCTCTATTTCCATTTTCTTCATTCATAAATAAAACCACACGAATGGTATGTCTTGGATGGTAACCATTAGCGTGAATCAATCTCAATAACTCTATGCTATGTACGATGCCGGCTCCATCATCGTGAGCTCCTTCGCCAATATCCCAACTATCCAAATGACCACCAACAGTTATAATTGTTTCGGGCTCTGTTTCACCTTTTATTTCTGCCACCACATCAAAACTTTCCTTATCAGCTAAAGTTTTACAGTTCATTTTTAATGCAACCCTTAAAGTGGGTTTTATTCTCAATTGTTCAATTAATAAATCAGCATGCTCAGTACTTATAGCAGCTGCAGGGATTTTATGCGCATCATCCGTGTAACCCATACTTCCTGTATGTGGGCTATTATCATTTTTATGAGTCATACTTCTGACTAAGACTCCAACTGCGCCATACTCCGCGGCCTTGCTTGCACCCGCATATCGCTGATTAACACAAGCCCCATAGGCTTCAAAACCATTTATAGTTTTAGGATCAAACGGTTTATTAAAAAAAACAATTTTCCCTTTGATTTCCTTTTCACCCAACCGTTCCAAATCTTCAATTCCATTGGCTACAACAACTTGGGCTTTTAATAATCCGTTGGTACCCACCGAACCGCCAAGAGCGGTTATATTAAGTCTTAAATCAGTATGATAAATATAGGCCCTTTCAATGGTGCCTCTGCTCCAGCAAGGAACAGAAATAGGTATTTTATAAACAGTATCCACCCACATTGATTTCAAGACGTTATACCCCCAGTTTACAGCCGAATCAGCAGCCTTACTTCCGCTTATTCGATTACCCACATTTTTACAAAGTACCCTTAAGTTTTCATAGGCTTTATCATCTGTCAAAGCCATATCAAAGATTCGACGGATTTGAGTGGAATCCTTTGATTGTTGGGAATTAGCGTTAAAAAAGCACATTCCTAAAATAAAAAATGTTAGTATTTTTTTCAAATTAATTGATTGCATAATATTCGTGTAATTTAATAACGCCTTTAGCCATAAAATAAAAACCAAAAATCAAGATAACATGGCTAATGTCATTGTGATTAAACCATCTACTTATTGATATTTTATTAGAATGCAGAAATGCTGCAATTCCATGAATAATTAAACCAACCAAAATAAATAGACTCCCTTTATTTCCTTTAATTGCTAAGAAAACATTAATTCCTCCTACAATTATACCAAGACCTAATACGGCATCCAATTTCACTATCCAAAATTGATTATAAAAAATAAGATAACCTAAACCAACAATTAATTGAATAAAAGAAATCACTTTAATAAAAAATCTCACATTCACATTTTTCAAAAGTGAAATTGATGCTAATGAAACAACATATACAGCCACTATATTAGTACTGCGTGATATTAATTGTAAAATATTATTTTTGTAGAGGTATAAACCATGGCCAAGTCCACCAAAAAAAGATGCTAATGCAATTGTGTAAAAAAAATAAGACCAATTTCTATCACTAGATTTGCCAACTTTTGAACCTAATATTGTGCAACAAATACAAATTATCAAATCGGTTAAAGCAGTTACGGGCTCATGAACTAAGTAACCATATATGTATATCGACGGCTGATTCATTAAGGTGCAAACATAAATTAAAAAAAAACACTAAGTAAAGAGTAATATGAACAAGTTTACAAAAATCGGAAGTTTAATAATTTTATTAGTTGCCATAGTTGCAAGCAGCGCGTTTCAATCCAATAAAATAAAGGAATCAATTCTCCCTGGAATTAAATTTTTTCATGGAACATTAAAAGAAGCTAAGGTTAAAGCCAAAAAAGAAAACAAATTAATTTTCATTGATTGTTATACTACTTGGTGTGGACCTTGCAAAAGCATGGCTAAAAAAACTTTCGTAAATAAAGAGGTTGGAGACTACTTCAACAAAAATTTTATATGCTTAAAAATGGATATGGAAGAAGAGGAAGGAGTTAACACTGCCTCAATTTATGCAATTGAAGCTTATCCAACTTACCTATTTATTGATTTCAAGGGAGATGTAAAGCATCGTGATTTGGGCTATATTGATTCAGAAAGTTTTATTGAAGTTGGTAAAATGGCTCTCGCTAAAAAATAATTTGTCCTATAAAATAATTCAAAAAAAAGGAACGTGAGTTCCTTTTTTTATTTAATATATTTTTTTACTTTTGCAGCCCTTCGGATTTTGGAGAACCAAGGGATTAAAAACATTATAAAAAAATGGCAACAAAAATCAGATTACAAAGACAAGGACGTAAACGTCGTCCTTTGTTCCACATTGTGGTGGCGGACAGCAGAGCTCCTAGGGATGGAAAGTATATCGAAAGACTTGGATTGTATAATCCTAACACTAACCCAGCAACTATCGACCTAAATTTTGAAAGGTCTTTACATTGGTTGCAAGTTGGTGCACAACCTTCCGATACAGCAAAAGCAATTTTATCCTACAAAGGTGTATTACACAAAGATTTCCTCATTAACGGGGTAAAGAAAGGTGCACATACTCTTGAGCAAGCAGAAGAAAAATTCACCAAATGGTTGGAAACAAAAGAAAGTAAAATTACTAGTAAAGTTGACACTTTAGCTTCGGCACGTGATGCTAAAGCTGCGGCAAACCTTGAACGTGAAACTAAAATGAAAGATGCTATTGCCGCTAAGGTATTAGCCAAAAACTCACCACTTGCTGAAGAAGTCGCTAATACAGAATCAGAAGAAACTGAAGAAGTTTCTTCTGAAGTAGAAGAATCAGTAACAGAATCAACTGAAGAAGTTGTAGCAGAAGCAACTGAAGAAATTTTAGCAGAAGCAGCTGAAGAAGTTGCCGAAGTTACCCTTGAACCAGTGTCTGAAACAGCAGAAGAAGTTGTAGCTGAAACTCCTTCAACTGAAGAAGCTGCACCAGAACAAGAAGCTTAATTTTTAATGAATTTTGGCTGGCCTTGTCTACGTTGGTTTTATTAAAAAAACACACGGATTTAAAGGTGTCGTTAAAATACATATAGAAAATCCAAAAATTACTCTTAACCAAAAGGAACCGTTAATGTTGGAAATCAACAAAAAAGCGGTTCCTTTTTTTATTGAACAAATTTCAAAAACAGACACAGAATGTCAAGTAAAATTCGAGGATATTCAATCTGTGGAGGAAGCCGAAGAGATAGTTGGGTTATCTGTATTTATTGAATCTGATGAAGATTCTGAGGACGTAACATGGACCAATGATACGGTAGGATTTAAAATAATTGACAAACAATTAGGACCAATTGGCGAAGTTATTGAACATATCCATAAGCCAGGTCAAGATATGTTGGAAATCATTCACAAATCTAAAACATTTTATATCCCATTTGTCGAAGAATTGATAATAGATTTTGACAATGAAAAGGAAATAATTTACACTAACCTACCCGAAGGTTTAATTAACATTAACGACTAATGTTACATATTGATATTATTTCTGTATTGCCAGCCTTAATCCAAAGCCCGTTGGAACATTCCATTTTAAAACGAGGAAAAGACAAAGGATTAATAAATATCAATATTGTTGACTTGCGCCAATATGGATTGGGAAAATCTCGTTCGGTGGATGATTATCAATTTGGGGGTGGCGCCGGAATGGTAATGCGCATTGAGCCTATTTTTAATTGTATTAACGATTTAAAAAAACAACGAAACTATGATGAGGTCATTTTTTTAACTCCTGATGGTGAAATTTTTGAACAAAAGACAGCTAATAAACTTTCCCTCTCTACCAATATAATTCTGCTATGTGGCCATTATAAAGGCATTGATGAACGTATCCGAGAACATTTAATAACCAAAGAAATATCCATTGGCGATTATGTTTTAACTGGAGGCGAATTACCGGCAATAATATTAGCTGATGCTATCTGCCGTTTGGTTCCTGGAGTAATTAGTGATGAAGAATCAGCATTGAGTGACAGTTTCCAAGATGATTTACTAGCTCCACCACTATATACACGTCCAGCAGAATTTGAAGGCTGGAAAGTGCCTAAAGTTTTGCTTTCAGGAGACTTTAAAAAAATAAATGAATGGCGGGAGGAAAAAGCGTTGGAGAAAACACGGTTGAAAAGGCCCAATTTGGAGATTTGAAAATTGGCTACCGCAACAAAGATTAAAAATTGAGTATTGAAAATCGATTATTGAACATTTATAAATCATAGCCCACAAATTATTAATGAGTTTATCCCTAACAAAACCCCTCGTATTTTTTGATATAGAAAGTACCGGCATCAGTACTTCCAAAGACAGAATTGTTGAAATTTATTTAATAAAACTAAAACCTGACGGAAGCGAAGACCATTTGCATGAGTTTTATAATCCTGGCATTCCAATTCCTGCAGAAGCTACTGCGATCCATGGCATTAAAGATGAAGATGTAAAAAACAAGCCTGCCTTTTCTGAAAAAGCACAAGTGCTTAAAACATTTTTAGATAATTGTGATTTTGCAGGTTTTAACTCCAATAAATTTGATGTGCCGCTTTTGGTTGAGGAATTTTACAGAGCTGGAATGGAACTTGACATTAATAATAGGAACTTTGTAGATGTGATGCGAATTTTCCATACTATGGAACCTCGCAATTTGGCCGCAGCCTTCAAGTTTTATTGCAAGCAAGATTTAGAGAATGCACATTCGGCAAAGTATGATACCATCGCTACTTTCGATATATTAAAAGCCCAATTGGAACGTTATCCCGATCTTGATAATTCTGTTGAAGGGCTCCACAAACTATCGGCCCAAAATGGCCAAGTAGATTTGGCCGGACGCATCGTTTATAATGAAAAAAAAGAAGAAGTTTTCAATTTCGGAAAACATAAAGGCAAGTTGGTTAGGGATGTTTTCAAAAAGGAACCGTCCTATTACGACTGGATGGTTCAAAGTGATTTTCCAGCAAATACCAAAAACATACTAACCAAAATCAGGTTGAGTATGCTTGGGGAGTAAATAATTTAAAATATTATTCAATTTGAAAAATGACTAATCTATCTTTATCGAAGCAAATTCGCATCTTGAGAGGATTTAGGGCTTATAATTAACAATAATATCTAAGATTTTGGCAACCAAACTATGGCAGTATACATTAATATTTCAGAACCATTATCATTAGAATCCGTTTCTGAATTTTTAGCAAATAACCAAAAGGTTACTATCGACCAACTAGCGATTGAAGCTATTCAAAAATGCAATGATTACCTTTTACAAAAAATCAATGTACCGGGTTCTGTTTTTTATGGAATTAATACCGGTTTTGGGTCACTTTGCAATACTCAAATTAGTACGGGCGACCTTGTTAAATTACAAGAGAATCTTTTAATGAGTCATGCCTGCGGTATGGGAGAAACCGTGCCGGATGAGGTTGTCAAACTGATGCTTTTGTTTAAGATAAAATCATTAAGTTTAGGATATAGCGGTGTTAAGAATGATACCGTTGCGCGACTTGCAGATTTTTTAAACCTTAGTTTATATCCATTAGTTTACAAGCAAGGCTCTTTAGGGGCATCAGGAGATTTAGCTCCTTTGGCTCATCTATGTTTACCTCTTATCGGCAAAGGAAAAATCGGAAATAAACCGTCTTTAGAAGTTTTAACCAATCACAATTTCTCCCCTTTAACCCTTGGCCCAAAGGAGGGGCTAGCATTAATAAACGGCACGCAGTTTATGACCGCTTATGGAATGTATTCTCTTTTATTAGCAAAAAAACTGAGCCGATGGGCAGATAGAATTGCTGCATTAAGTTTGGAAGCCTTTGATTGCCGCACCGAACCTTTCTTTCCTCAAATTCATGAGGTGAGAAAACAAAAAGGGCAAATAGAAACAGCTAAAAATATTTCCTCTTTACTAGCCGATAGTCATATGATGAACGGAGAAAAAAAATCCGTTCAAGACCCCTATTCCTTCCGATGCATTCCACAAGTTCATGGTGCTACACGCGATGTCTTGGAACAAGTTGAAACTATTTTTACAAACGAAATAAATGCTGTAACGGATAACCCTAATATTTTTGTAGAAGATGATTTAATTATCTCTGGTGGGAATTTTCATGGTCAGGTTTTGGCTTTACATGCTGATTTTTTGGCAATGGGAATGGCTGAATTGGGTAGCATCTCCGAACGCAGAATATATAAACTCATTTCAGGTGAACGGGGTTTGCCGGTATTTTTAACCCCTAATCCCGGACTCAATTCCGGCTTTATGATTCCTCAATATACCGCTGCCTCAGTGGTTAGTTTAAATAAACAACTTTGCACTCCGTCTTCTGTCGATAGCATTGTTAGCAGTAACGGGCAAGAAGACCATGTGAGTATGGGTGCCAACGCGATGTTGAAACTTATTCGAGTAGTTGAAAACGTTAGAAAGGTTTTAGCTGTTGAGCTTTTTACCGCCTGTCAGGCTTTGGAATTTAGAGATATCACACAATGCTCATCTGCTTCAAAAAAACTTGTAAAAACTGTAAGAGAAAAAATTCCTTTTATAAAAGAGGATATGGAAATGTCTGCCTTTATGTTTGAAGCAGAAAGTATTTTGGATGCAGAAGTTTAGGTACAAATTCCATTTTAAAATCATTTTTAAGAAAAAACTATATTTATGTTGCAACCTTTCAAAAAAAGTGGTCTAATAAACAAATCCCTAATCTTGCTTTCATTATGCGCCATTTAATCTTAAGCTTTTTACTCTTAATTGCTGTTTCGGCCATTGGGCAACCTCCTACTATTCCTGCTTCAAATATTGCTTTTACATCAGTTAAATGCAATGAGTTCACCGTTTCATGGACTAATGGCAATGGAACTTATAGGATAGTTTTTATAAAAGAAGGTTCAAGTATTGGTGATATTCCCGTAGAAAATGAATTTTATAGCAGTAGCTCTATTTTTGGAAAAGGTGAATCTATAAAAAATGACAATACCCATTTTTGTGTATATAGAGGTACTAGTAATACGGTTACTGTTACCGGGCTAAAAAACAATACTAAATATTTTGTCGCAGTTTTTGAATACAATGCAAATGTTGGAAGTTATAATTACCTTACATCAACCTATCCAAAGAATGACACTACAACAAAAAACATAGTAGCCAATGGTTATGTTTATGACATTAGGCAAAACGGTCAAAAAGGGCAGTGTCTTAATAGTAATAGCTTTCAATTTAAGAATAAATCTAGTTCAGATATTACACCAGTTACTTATAGTTGGAAATTTGGCGATGGAGATTCATCCAATATCAACGAACCCAAACATTCGTATAAATCAATAGGAATAAAAAATGTTATTCTTATTGTAAGGGCAAACGGCTGTTATAGTTCCTTTACCTTTAACGATACTGTTTACCCGCATCCGGTTGCTAAATTTAATTTTGAGTCAAGCGATACAATTCAATGCTGGTATGGCAACATGTTCAATTTTAAAAACAAATCTACATTGGTAGATATTGGAGCGGGGATTTCTAGTATGCGTTATTTTTGGTATGAAGTGCCCAATACAATTCATTTTTCAACTCGATACAATGCAGATTGTACATTTATAACCAGTGGTAAAAAAACAATAAAATTAGTAGCAGAATCTAATAATGGATGTAAGGATTCGGTATACAGTAGTAAAATTTTTACCGTATTGCCAAAAATTATCGACCCATTCAAAATTTCTATCTCCCATGATTCCTTACCTCTAAAAAACAATAAATTTACATTGACCAACATCAATACAAAAACCTGGCAAATACGAAATAAAAACAATCCATCCTTTAAAGATAGTATCCGAGGGATTTCGGTTAACTATTCTTTTAAAGCAGTTGGCAGATATTACATAAGTTTTGATACCATAGATACTAAAACCGGGTGTTATGATAAATATTTGGATAGTGTAGAGGTAACAAAAGATTTACGATCAATATCAAACACGATTTCTGAAACGATTTCCATTTATCCAAATCCATCTCACTCCGGTGTTTTTCATATTAATTATATACCCGTAAATGCTTCCCTAAAAGTATTTTCCATTATAGGAGAAGAATTACTGACTTTAAATCCTCTAGAAGTAAACTCAGAAATAAACTTAAACCGTTTTGGTGCAGGAACTTATATTTTAAGTTTATGGAGTGAGGGTAGAAAGTTGGATTATAGATTGGTAGTTTTAAAACCCTAAAACAACCCGTTCAACACGGCTTCTACTTTATTAATAATCAACCCGAAATCTTCAGGTTTATTTTCAAAGTCAATATCATCTACATCTATTATTAAAAGCGGACCATCTTTATAACCTGAAATCCAGGCTTCGTAGCGTTCATTCAATCGTTTTAAATAATCCAAACGAATGGAATCCTCATATTGGCGACCCCGTTTTTGAATAAGATTTACTAAAGTGGGAATAGAAGCCCTAAGATAAATCAGTAAATCAGGGGGTTTTATCATGCTTTTAATACTTTCAAAAAGTGCTTTATAGGTATTATAATCTCTTGTGCTCATTAAGCCCATTCCGTGAAGGTTGGGTGCAAAAATATTGGCATCTTCGTATATGGTTCGGTCTTGTATTACAGATGAATTACCTTTTACAATTTCCATAATACTATTAAAACGTGTATTCAAAAAATACATCTGCATATTGAACGACCAACGATGCATATCATCATAAAAATCACTGATATAAGGATTGTCATCCAAGGCTTCAAAATGAGGTTCCCAATTATAATGTTTTGCTAACATCCTAGTGAGAGTCGTTTTACCGGCACCAATATTTCCAGCTATGGCTATATGTTTTAATGATTCACTCATTATTTTTTAGATTTCAGATTTACTATTTTAGGATATTTGTTAGATTTACTAATCGCTTGGCGAATTTATAGTTTTTTATCGTTTACAACAGAGGTTGTGGATTCTTTAATTCAATAATTTTTAAATTAAATTATAGTTGTGTCATATGAAATAGCGAAGCAGTGTAATTTCGGATATAATCCGCCTTCATCGAAATGGCAAACGCGTCAATATCAAACTAATAAAACCTCCTAAACCCTATTATCTCTCTCACTTCGTTCAAGGTTTTGGAAGCACTTTCTCTTGCCTTTTCGGCACCTATCTTTGCAGCTTTAGCCAACATCGTTTCATTTTTTAAGGCATCGGCAATTTTTTCACGCATTGGTTTCAAAAACATTTCCATATCTTGGGCTAATTGCTTCTTCATATCACCATAACGAATTGTGCAATTATTATACGCAATATCAAAGTTTTCAATAGTATTGTCGGGACTTACTAATTTCATTAGATCAAAAAGATTTTGAACCTCCTCTGGTTTCTTTTGATTTTGCTGCGTTGGACCTGCATCTGTTTTGGCCCGCATTATTTTTTTTGTATTTACAGTTTCATCATCTGCTAAGAAAATAGCATCGGCATCTCCCCCACTCTTGCTCATTTTACCCATGCCAGTTAGGCCAGGAACCTTTACTAATTTATCGCTATAAGAAAAAGCCTGTGGCTCAGGAAAAAAGTCAACATTATAAAGTCGATTAAACCGATTACCAAACGTCCGAGTCATTTCCAAATGCTGCTCCTGATCCTTTCCTACTGGAACTTTATGCGCCTTATGAATTAAAATATCTGTAGCCATAAGCACTGGATAGGTTAATAATCCAGCATTCACATTGTCGGGTTGAGTTCTTATTTTTTCCTTGAAGGATGCCGACCGTTCCAATTCGCCCTTGTAAGCATTCATATTTAAATAAATATAAAGCTCCGAAATTTCAGGCACATCACTTTGTATAAAGAGAGTACATTTATCTAAATCCAAACCTACTGCAATATTCTCAGCCAAAACTTGTTTTACACTATTGTGCAAATCGGCGGGGGTTGGATGCGTGGTTAATGAATGAATATCTGCAATAAAAAAATAACAATTGTATTCGTGCTGCATCTTTAAAAAATTAGCTACAGCCCCAAAATAATTACCAATATGTAACTTACCCGTAGGTCTTATTCCACTTACAACTGTTTCCATTCGCTTTATTGAATTCGGGCAAAAATAGCAGCCACACCTTGAATAAAAAACAATGTTAAAAACTTAATTAAGGGTATTATCATTTTATGCGAGTTGGTGTATTTTTGGAAGAGTTAATTTATCCCAATGACTAATTATTAATAAATGCGTTTATGAAGCATCGCCAACCACACAATCCTTTTAAGCGGTGCATCCTCATTTAAATTTTTTGTCTCATAATTTTCATTTAATCTAATACTTCACATCCCACAAATACAAACCACAAGCAGCCACCGAAGTCCCTGAAAACTGATTGTTTTTAGCTTCTATTATTTGCCTAAAATCATCTAAAGCAAGTTTACCTAAACCAACGTCCAACATGGCTCCAACTATAGCACGCACCATGTTTCGTAAAAAACGATCGGCTTTAATGGTGAAAACAAATTGGTGATTTTTTCTTTCCCATTTGGCTTGCATCAGTCTGCAGAAGGTGGTTTTATTATCCGCCCCTTTTTTACAAAAGCTTGCAAAATCATCATATTCTTTAAGTATTTCACACGCTTTGTTCATGGCTTGCAGATCTAGAGTTTTACTTAAGAAATAACTTTGGTTAACTAGGAACGGATTTTTTTGAGAATGAATAAAATAACGGTACTCGCGGCTTTTAGCGTCAAATCGTGCATGGAAATTATCATCGATATTTTCACAATACTCAATGGCAATATCTGAAGGTAAAACAGAATTAAGTTTATACGCCAATTCGCTTTCTAACCATTCCTCCATTTCAAAATGTGCAAAATAGCAATTGGCATGAACGCCAGTATCCGTTCGTCCACAGCCCACAATATCAATTGCCAAACCGGTTATTATTTTTAAAGCATTTTCAATCATACTTTGAACAGAATTGGCATTATCCTGTTTTTGCCAACCATGATAAGCGGTTCCGTTGTAAGATAGTTTTAAAATAAATTTCATTGGATAGTCGTTAATTAGGGCTAATAAGAAATTTGAAATAATTCAAGGTAAAAGGCTTTTGCCACCATTTTAAATACCATTTATATTAGTCTTCAAAAATACATATGAAAACCATGCAAGAGAGTATTGTTCATTTGGTTTTTTTTAGGTTGGTTTGCAGATATGATTCAACGCAAACAAACCCTGTGGCTTGCACTAATTTCTTTGATATGTTTTTCGGCAATTTCCATAAATATTCCTTTCAGAGAAGTGGATGGCAAACTGGATAAAAAAGTAATTGAAAATGCCATAGCTAGTATCGGTTTTTCAAAAACAGAGATTACTATTGAAAAAGAGAGAGTCAAAATGGTTCCAAATACCTTCTTAAAATATACCACACTCCTTACGGGGCTTTGTGCATTAGCTTCTATCTTTTTATTTAAGCAAAGAAAGCGTCAATTTTTACTAAGTAATATTATTTATGGTCTGATTGCATTGATGGTTTTTTTGATGTATTACTATGGCTGGAGCGAACGTTATGTAGATATTGAGCCCGATGGACAAATTATAATTTCCATTCTTTTTCCTTTAATTTTAGGTTGGGCCAATTACAAAGCAACCACCGGTATTAAGCATGACGACAATCTTGTAAAATCATACGACCGTATACGTTAGCGGAACCTTATGCCGCTTATTTCAGTTTCCAATTTTAAAGCCATTTCTGATCAAAAAACATTGGTCAATTCCGTTTCATTTGATACCGAAGAAGGATTTATTACCGGAATAGTTGGCGAATCAGGTTCTGGAAAAAGTGTATCGTGTATGGGTTTTACTAGACTTTTGCCAGACAGTATTTCCACTGATGGTCAAGTGATTTTTAAAAATGTTGAAGGCAATTATATAAACCTTTTAAAATGTTCGGATGAGCAATTAAGAAAATTACGAGGCAAAGAAATAGCCTATATATTTCAAGAGCCAATGACAGCGCTTAATCCAGTGCATACTTGCGGTTATCAAGTAGAAGAGGCTATACACATTCATCAAAAACTTGACAAAAACCAACGAAAAGAAAAAGTACTTGAACTTTTTAAAGAAGTAAAACTTCCGGATATTGAGCGAATTTACAGTTCCTATCCGCACCAAATATCAGGCGGACAAAGACAACGAGTGATGATTAGCATGGCCTTGGCCAATGACCCAAGATTATTAATAGCCGATGAACCAACCACTGCTTTGGATGCATCAGTTCAAAAAAGCATTATTGATTTGTTGGTGAGTATGGTAAAAAAACGAGGAATGGCGATGTTGTTTATTTCCCATGATTTAAGTTGTTTAAAATCTGTGGCTGATACAATTCTGGTAATGTACAAAGGCAATTTGGTAGAAACAGGAACTTCGGATGAAATTTTTAATAATCCCAAACATCCATATACAAAAGCGCTGATGAAAACCCGTCCAAGCTACAAACTAGCTGGAGCTGTTTTACCAACTATTCCTGATTTGCTAATTGAAAACCAAGACGGATCATTTTCCGAAAAAGAATTTAAAAATTCATTTCGAAGCAATATTCCACAAGGCGATACAATTCTTGAAATAATCAACTTAGAAAAAACCTACAATAAAAAGAATTTTTTTAGCAAATCCCAAAATCAAGCTCCAATTTTGAAGTCAATCAGTTTTAATGTCAATCAAGGACAAACGATTGGAATTGTTGGTGAATCAGGTTGCGGCAAAAGCACTTTGGCTAAAATTTTAACAGGTTTGGAAACAGTGAGTAAAGGTGAAATTAGTTTCAAAAAAAGCAATTCAAATGTATTGGGCCGCCAAATACAAATGGTATTTCAAGATCCATTTTCATCCTTAAATCCCTCCATTACTGGAGGAGAAGCTATTATGGAACCTTTGCTAGTTCATAAGATTGCGAATAAACAAGAGGCCAAACAAAACGCTTTAAAATTATTAGAACTTACCGGACTGTCGGAAGAATTCTTTTACAAATACCCGCACCAAATGAGCGGCGGACAAAGGCAGCGGTTGTGCATTGCTAGAGCATTGTCACTCGAACCATCCATACTTATTTTGGATGAATCTGTAGCTGCTTTAGATGTTTCGGTACAATCCCAAATTTTAAACCTTTTGAAGGATATTCAACTAAAATTGGGACTGACCTATTTATTTATTTCTCACGATTTAAATGTTGTTGGTTATATGGCCGACACTATTTTTGTTCTAAAAAATGGAGTGATTGAAGAACAGGGCAATGCTTTGGAATTGATAAAAAATCCTCAATCAGATTATACCAAGTTCCTCATAAATTGTATGTATAATTAGCCCTAACTTTGCTAACGAATGAAAACCTATTCTTCCGATATCACAGTTCGCGGATTTCACATTGATGTATTTGGTCATACCAACAATGCCCGCTATTTAGAATTCATGGAAATAGCCCGTTGGGATGCTTTGCAACCTTTAATTGTTTCAGGCTTTTTTGCCACTCGTAACCTTGGATTTGTAATTGTAAATATCAATATCAACTACCGGGCGGCTTCTTTTATTAATGATATTTTAGAAGTAAAAACTGTGATGAAAAATATTGGCAACAAAAGTATTGTTGTTCATCATGATGTGTTTGACAAAACCAAAGGTCATGGTGTATGTGATGCTGATGTTACTTTTGTTTTGATGGATTTAAAAACGCGTAAAGCTGTGCCGGTTGTGGGTGAGTTAAGAGAAGTGTTTGAGGAAATGTAGGATAAATACTTCAAAGAATGTACGGCAAATTCCTTCGACCCATTTATATTTTAATTTTCGAAAAAATATTAGGTTGGAAAATAATTGGCAAAAAACCGGAATTTAAAAAATTAGTGATTGTGGTAGCACCTCACACTAGCAATTGGGATTTCATGATCGGTCTTTGGGCCAGAAGTACCATGCGGTTAAATGCCTGGTTTATTGGCAAAAAAGAATTATTTGTATGGCCTTTTGGCTATCTGTTTAGGGGGTTGGGAGGTTATCCTGTTGATCGCAAGAAAAACACTCATTTGGTGGATCAAATTGTAGAAATTTTTAATTCAAAGGAAGAATTTAATATCACTATTTCGCCTGAAGGAACTCGTAAATATAGCCCTCGATGGAAAACAGGATTTTATCAAATGGCTACAAAAGCAAATATTCCAATTCAAATGGTAGGTTTTGATTACCAAAAAAGAATAGTGGTAATCGCAGAACCCTTCTTTCCAAGTGGCAATTTAATTAACGATTTGGAAATGATGAAATCATTTTTCAGAGAATTTAAAGGAAAATATCCTGAAAGTGGGGTATTGTAACTTGTCATATCAAATCTTTAAACGTCTCAGATTCCTTTTTTGCGTATTTCTTTCTTCGCCACCAAGCATTAGCTAGCCCAAAGGCCAAAACTGCTGCAATTGGAGCTACCATGTTTAATAGTTGCCAGTTCAATTTCTCTTCCTTTATTCTAGCCTTATCCAAAAGCCGAAGTTCAACATCTTTAGTCCGCACTTCAATCAAATTAGTTTCGTCACATAAATAATCCACACAGTTTAGGATAAATTTTTTATTGGCAAATATTACCGGCTCTCCAAAAGCTTGACTTGCAAATCGGTCAAAACCCAATGGATAGATTTCTCCTGTTCCTTCCTTAAATTGATTGCGGATAACATCTCCATCTGAAATTACAATCATACTATTTTTATCGATTTTACTTTTGTAAGGTATATTTTGTTTTATGCCACTTACATGTTCATACAAAGACTTAAAGGTTCCTTCGAGCAGAACTGCAACTGGATTATAAGGATGATTAAATACTTGTGGATTGGGCTGAATACCCAAAATATCCAAAGATATATTTACAGGGTTTCCAGCAATTCTGGAGTATCCAGAGGAATGAAGTAATATGGTTTTCTTTATATTTGGATTAGTCGTGGTGTCAAGACTACTTGTAAACTGAGTCCAAACACTGCCCATATTTTTAACGATGGGATGTGTGCTATCAGCTGCATTTACAAGTGGAAAAAAAATCCAAGGTTTAAAATCGGGTCTCCCCCCCCCACCCTTCAGCATTACGGGAATTCCATGACATTGAAGATCTTGCACTAAATCCAAATTGATTCTAACCCCATATCGAAACAATAAGTCATTCAAATTAAGGTCGTAATCATAGGTAAAAACGCCTTCCTTATTTTTACTTACGCTATCCATTTCAGCGTTAAGACTTTCAACGAGCCAAATTACCTTTCCCCCATTCATCACATACTGGTCAATCATAAATTTTTCAATATCCTGAAATCGGTAAAGTGGTTTTGCTATAATGATACCTTTGTATGTATTAAGTTTTTCAATTAATTTGGAAATTAAAACCTGTGGGCCCCTTTCTCCTGAATCCAAAACTGCCCTACCAACTTGTTTGAGGCAGTTAGTATCATTAATATTCAGATTAAAACGATTGACTTTATAATAATCTCCCAATTCTGTGGCAATATCGGCCACTTCCATGTCACCCAATTCGCCATGTCCGGAAATCATGCCTATTTTAACCTCTTTACCGGCCACACATTTCCGAATCACATTTCCAATTTCATATTCTAGTAATTCAATGGATTCATTAATATCCATTTCAATACTGTTCCCAAATTTTTTATTCAATAAATTGATTGGAAACTCCTGACCTTTATAAAAAACCATTCCACCAGGTATAATATATCTGTCCGTTGGAGCTTCATCGGCTTTTACATCGGGCCTAGAAATTTCAATTCCTTTAGAAACAAATTGCTTTAAAATTTCATCCTTTTCTTTGATTTCCTTATCTTTTAATACGTCCTCAAATTCGAATTCAATATTTACCCCAGCAATCATCCTAAATTCATTCAGCATATCACGCGTTGCTTCTTTCAATCTTTTGTAATCTGCTGGAATTTCACCATCTAGGTAAATTGTAAAATAAGCCACATCATCCATTTTAGTTAATAGCTTTTTTGTGGAAGGTGCTAAAGTGTAGCGTTTTTCTTTGGTTAAATCGAATCTATAGTAAACGACATCCGATAAAAGGTTTGCTACGATTAAACTAGCTATGAATAGCAAAAAAGGAGCTGATATTTTACCCTTTGTAATTTTGTTTATCCAATTAATCACTTTCTTCATTTCCCCTTTCTCGACATTTTAAAAGTGAATCCCAAAAAAAGTGTGGTAAAACTTAGAAAATATAACACATCACGCGTATCTAATACCCCACGACTAATGCTTTGATAGTGATAATTAATTCCTATCCATTCTAGTAAATAATCAATTGGACTAAAAATACTTAATTTACTAATTTGCTCAAATGCAGAAAAACAAAAGAAACATAGAAACATGCTCAGTATAAATGCTATAATTTGATTTTCTGTAATTGAAGATGAAAAAAGACCAATTGAAACATAACAACTTCCTAATAATATTAGCCCAGTGTAAGAACCCCAAGTTGCTCCAGTATCTATGTTCCCAACAGGTGAACCCAATTGATAAATTGTATAATAATAAATCAATGTGGGGATTAATGAAAATAGAACTAGAACCAAGCTAGCAAAATATTTTGCTAAAACAATTTGCAAGTCACTAATGGGTTTGGTTACTAACGATTCAAAGGTTCCCATTCGTTTTTCTTCCGAAAACGAACGCATTGTAATGGCAGAAATAAGAAAAATAAAAATCCATGGAGCCATATTAAAAAGGATATCCATGTTAGAATAACCATAGTCAAAAGTATTACTATCTGGGAAAACCCACATAAATAAACCAATGGCCAAAAGAAAAACCACTATAACAATTATGGCTATCAACGAGCTTAAAAAACTTCTTATTTCTTTTATAAATAAAGGGATCATCCGTTTTTTGTAAGGTATTGAAATATTTCTTCTAACCGCTGTTCTTCTTCGTTTTGCTCCAAAATCACATTCCCCGAATTAACAGCAAATTTAAAAACCAATTCTCTTAAATCTGTACCTTTAGCAGCTGAAAGTTTCCAACGATTTTTGCCGTTTTCGTTTACCATATTCACTCCCGGTATAGTTTTTAGTTGTTCTTTTGTTACCGAATTTTTAAACTCAACATTAAGTATCAATGAGGATTTAAAGCTTTTTTGCAAGGTACCAGTGGCATCATCTGCCACGATCTGTCCTTTATTAATAATGATCACCCGATCGCACATTGCTTCTACTTCCTGCATAATATGTGTCGAAAGCATTACTGTTCTATCTTTCCCAAATTCAATAATTAATTTACGAATATCATTTATCTGGTTAGGGTCAAGTCCTGAAGTTGGCTCATCTAAAATCAATACTTTGGGATTGTGAAGCATGGCCTGAGCCAAACCCACTCTCTGTCGATATCCTTTTGATAACGCTCCAATTTTTTTATTTTGCTCAGGAGATAATCCCGTTTTACCAATAATATCAGAAACAGCCTTCGACTTATTCGGTAATTCATAAATACCTGCCACAAAAAGCAAATATTCCTTTATATACATATCTAAGTATAACGGATTATGTTCAGGCAAATAACCGATTTGTCTTTTAACCTCCATTGGTGAAAGGGAGGTATCAAAGCCGCAAACCTTAGCAATACCAGAAGTAGGTTGTAAAAAACAGGTGAGCATTTTCATGGTTGTAGATTTTCCGGCACCATTAGGGCCTAAAAAACCTACAATTTCTCCGGATTTAATAGAAAAAGTTATAGTATCAACCGCTTTCTGTTCACCATAATCTTTGGTAAGTTCAAATACTTCTATCGACATGCTGAGTTAGATTTATGTTTTAAAATCAAAACGTAAAATCTACTTTAAAAAAACTTTTAATGATTGGGATGAAGTTTCGTTAGTTACTTTTAAATAATAAACGCCTCTAGCCAATTGACTCACATCAACACTATATTCACTTGTCCCAGGTGCCAATTTTTGTTCAACAACCTTTTTTCCATTCACATCTATAAGGGTTATTAAAGATTCTTTCCCATTTGCCAACCATTCCACGTTTAATTTATTAATCGTAGGGTTGGGCTGAACCTTTAATCCTGGAATTTGAGGAGATTTTGAAACTACTATTTGACAAAATTTGGTTTTTACAGACTTATTATCCGTTCCAACACATGTGTTCGCATCTGTAACTTCCACCTCATAAAGATTTGCTTTTTTAACCTTTAAAATACGTGGCCCCAGTACGTTATTCCATTTGTAGGTTACATATTTTCCTGGATCCAAATAAATTGAATCAAAATCGCATATTGTAGTATCGTTTCCAAGCTCAGGTGTTGGGTTAGATACAGTGACTAATTTTATTGAGTCAGTAAAAATACATCCGTTTGCTCCAGTCACTCTTAACCAATAAGTGCCGGGGAAATATACATCTAGATTTTGGCTCGTTGAACCATCATACCAGCGATAAGTCAAACCTGCAGGACCATAAAGTTTCCTACCTCCACTTGCACATACTCCTCCGTCAGGACCTAAACTAAAAGTGGGGTCAGTTTTCAATTTAATAATTATTGTATCTGCGGTTTTACAACCAAAACTATTTTGAGCCTGACAAATATAAGTTCCACCATTATTTACCACTTTGTTAGGATTAAAGCTTGAAACCCCGTTCCAGACCCAATTTGTAAGAAAACCAGGGCCAAATATTGTATAATTTATTCCTTTACAAATGGAGGTATCCTTGCCTAATGAAAAACCAGATGATGGATTATTAAAAATCACTTTACTATCAGAAAATTTACAACCAAAACTATCGACTACAGCTAAAGTATGGGTTCTTTCATCAGAAGCTGCAAAAGTTCGGCTTGTACCTTGTCCACCATTCCATAAGTAACTTTTCATATTGGCGGGTCCTGTTAAAATAACCTTCGTATTGTCACAAATAGTGGTATCATTTCCCAAATTAAAAATTGGCAATTTTTTCATAACTACCTTAAACGTATCTTTATATTGACAGGTAGTTGTATCCGTAATGGTTAATACAATTTGATCTTCTTGAAACAATTTTACGGTTTGACCATTCAAAGTTGTTTTCTTTCCAACCCAAGAATAATTAATCGCACCAGAACGCGCTTTTACTTGAACAGTATCGCCAATACAGTAAAATGTATCCCTTACAAAATCTTTGTTAGTTAAAATTGACCTAATATATACAGTTACTGTTGCAGAATCCTTAGCACATTTGCCATCTGACGAACTTACAACTAATTTATAGGTTGTATTAGCTGTTGGAGCTACCAATGGGCTAGTTTCTGTAGATGTAAATGAACCGCCAATAGCTATCCATTTATATACATATCCAGGAATTTCAGGTTTCCCTATTCTTACACTTTCACCTTTACAGATACGTAAAGCGGCACCAGCAGTTTGAGCTTGTAGTTTGCAACACAAAACTGAATCAGAATTCCCTGTAATAGTTTTAGTTGTTATTGATAAATTATCAAAGATTGCCCCATATCTTATCTTCCCAAAATTGCCACTTGACATTGCAAATGAAAAGCTTAAAAAGGAATTTGTAGTTTGATTACAACTTCCAGTTCCTTTATTATCCAAACGAAGTAAATATAAATCATAATTCGTTTTTGACTTAAAGGAGTTAGTTGAAGTAAAAATAGTAAATCCTCCATCAATTGTCCTAGTAATTTCACTTGGCCAATGACCATCTGTTGATGTTCCACCAAAGAGATTAGATGCACTAATATATCCTGACTTATTAGTATTTATGTAAAAAGCTTCGCGTCCTTTTGCTGCGGTAGCAAGATAACCAGTAATCGAATACGATTCATCAGGATTAATAATTAATGAAAAAGCCCTTGATCCTCCACCACCATTAACATAATACGAGGATACAAAATTACCTGAAGTATCAATTATCCCAATCATTGCATCACCACTAACCGATCCTGCGCATGTCCAACCGGTAACAATATACTCACCTTTTAAATATTTAATATCCCAAGCCTGGTCATTTTGAATTGATCCATAGTTTTTTATCCATTTATTGGAACCATCTGCCTTAAATCTAGCAATAAAGATATCTTCGTCACCTGGCCTTCCATTAATACCTCCCATAGTAATTGAATCATCAACAACAACTCCAACAACCGCAACATTTCCATTAATTTCTTCAATTAATGAATATCCTTCTTCATTCCTCTTACCACCAAATTTACTTTGCCATAAAAAATCACCTTTTGAATTATATTTAGACAAAAAAGCATCCGTACCAAATGAATCAGTTTTAATAAATCCAGTAACGTAAAAGGCCCCATTCACTCGAGATTCAATAATATTATATACATCCTCTACGCTATCGCTGTTAAATATTTTACCCCATTTCAATGTCCCATTCAAATCTGTTTTAAAAAATACACCATCGCCTTTTTTAGTTGAAGTTGTTCCCACCACAACATATCCAGAATCGGCCGTTTGTTTAACTTTCCAACCGATTTCATCACCCGTTGTTCCGTAGGTTTTACTCCAAACAACCTTACCCAAACCATCCGTTTTAGTAAGATAAATATCTTGCCCACCTGCTCCAAAACTTGCCGTATAACCAGTCAAAATATATCCGCCATCTTTTGTTTGCATCATACTATAACTCCTATCATCACCACTACCTCCAATTGTTCTTTGAAAATTGGTTAATTGAGATTGAGCGGTCATTGTAACCCCCATTAATAAAATTAAAATCAGGCATTTGTGATATATTTTTGTCATGTTATTTTTTCTTGTCAAATCAACGCTATTTTTTGCAATTAGACAATTCAAATGGCGTAAATGTTAATAATATGAGATTTTAATTCAAATACTTTGTAACAAAGTCTTTTTTCAATTGTTAATAATTAATATTTAATATGTTTTATAAAAAAATTCTATACATTTTGCTAGCGTTATATTTAAGTAATTGTTCCAGTAAAACTCAAAAAAACATAACGTCGAACCTATTAGATTTCAATAAAAACAGCACTGATACAAACTCAACACAAAAAAAAGAGATGAATAAAACACCTAAAACACAAGAAGAATGGAAGGCGAAACTTACACCCGAGGAATATTATGTCTTGAGAGAAAAAGGAACCGAGCGCCCATTTTCTGGAGAATTCGAAAACCATCATGAGAAAGGTATTTATGTTTGTAAAGGCTGCGGAACAGAATTATTCAGGTCAGAAACAAAATTTGATGCACACTGCGGTTGGCCTAGTTTTTACGAAGGTATAGATAAGAGCAATATAAAAGAAATAGTCGACCGAAGTCATGGGATGATAAGAACCGAAGTTACTTGTGCCAAATGTGGTGGACATTTAGGCCATGTTTTTAACGACGGTCCTATAGATAAAACAGGCTTGCGCTATTGCATAAATTCGATTTCTATTGGGTTTGTATCTAAAGAATAGATTCTAGCCAATTAAAAAAGCTTTAAAAATTATATTTAGATAATCAACAAAGCGTCTCCATAAGTCAAAAAGTTATACTTTTCGTCAACGGCTGTTTTATAAATCTTTTTGAAAAAATCCATATCGTCTACAAAAGCAGCGGTAATCATCATTAGCGTGCTTTCTGATTCATGAAAATTGGTAAGAAAAGTGTTTGCAATTCTAAAATCGTAAGGAGGAAATAAAAATTTATCTGTCCATTGTTCTGAAGGATTAAGTCTTCCATAAGCAGAAACAGAAGTTTCCAAAGCTCTCATAGCTCCACTTCCTACGGCACAAATTAGCTTTTTTTCATCTAGGGCAATGTTCACTCTTTCAGCAGTTTCTTTAGGAATAAACATACTTTCCGAATCCATCTTATGTTTGGTAAGATCTTCTACCTCAACTGAACGGCCATAACTTGCTCCTTGAAAAAGTGTAATTTCTGTAAAATCAACCCCTTTAATTTCAAGACGCATCATTATTTCACGAGTAAAATGAAGACCTGCAGTAGGTGGCGCAATTGCTCCATCTACTCGAGCATGAATGGTTTGATATCTTATAGCATCATCCTCTTCAACAGGACGTTCAATGTATTTAGGCAATGGGGTTTCACCTAATCGATATATCAATTTAGTAAACTCTTCATCGCTACCATCGAATAAAAAGCGAATTGTTCTACCTCTAGAAGTAGTATTATCTATTACTTCTGCCACTAAATCATCATCACCAAAAAATAATTTATTTCCTACTCTTATTTTGCGGGCAGGATCTACCAATACATCCCACAAACGCAATTCATGATTAAGTTCTCTAAGCAAAAAAACCTCAATCTGAGCGCCTGTTTTTTCCTTATTTCCATACAGTCTTGCTGGAAATACTTTTGAATTATTGAAAACCATCACATCTCCTTCATCAAAATAATTAAGGAAGTCCTTGAACATTTTATGTTCAATGGTTTTTTCTTTTCGGTTCACCACCATCATTCTGCATTCATCTCTGTGCTCAGAAGGATATTGTGCTATAAGTTCGCTAGGAAGATTGTACTTAAACTTAGAAAGTTTCATGCTATAAAAATACCCTATTTTAAGGGGTGCAAAAGTATATCTATTTTCTTACACTGGCAAATTGAAAATACAAAGGATTTAATACCTTTTTTATCGAATGGTAGTTTTTATTAAAATGCTTAGTAGTTTTTTTTGCAAATATTACTAAATAAGCTGTTTTGAAAAAAGTGCTCAGTTTTATAATTAATGCTTTTAGTTTAAGCAATAGCTTTCTGAAAAGCAATAAATTAAGAAGCGCATTATCCGTATTGGGTATTGCTATCGGTATTTTTTGTATCGTGGCTGTTCTAACTTTTGCGAGTAGCATGAAACGCAATGTTAGATCCAACCTTGAAACCTTAGGAATGAATGTTATTTTTATTGAAAAATGGCCTTGGGGATTTGGTGGAGGAGAATATAAATGGTGGGATTATTTAAACAGACCCAATCCTGGACTTAGGGATTATAAATTAATTCAACAACGGTTTTCTTCTAAAATAATAAGAGATATCGGTTTTGAATCTGGCACCTCCGGTTTAACTATTAAATATGGAAAAATATCAACCACAAAATCAAGGTTACTAGGAATTACATCAAATTATGCTCAAATGAATGGTCTTAATATTTCAAACGGGCGAATGTTTAACGAGCAAGAAGAAAAGAGCGGGAAAAATTTGGCTGTTATTGGAAGTGAAATAGCTATGGAATTATTTGGTAATGAAAATCCCGTCGGCAAATCCTTAAAAATAAAAGGACTTAAAACTACTATTATTGGCGTTCTCGAAAAACAAGGCTCCATGATGAATAGGCAAGCAGATAAAGGTGTTATGGTGCCAATATCCTACATGCGAAATTTTTCTGACATCGGCAGTGGTAGAGGCTCCAGCCGAATAATTGTCAGGGGGTATGAAATTAGACCACCTGAAGAATTGGAAGCCGAGGTAACTCGACTGATGAGAGGAATACGTATGTTAAAACCTACAGAAAAAGATAATTTCGCATTAAACAAAATGACTCTTTTCAGCAGTCAACTCGACAGCACTTTTGTTATGCTAGATATTGTAGCCTGGATATTAGGATTATTCTCTTTGATTGTTGGAATGTTTGGTATTGCCAATATAATGTTTGTATCCGTTAAAGAAAAAACGCCAATGATAGGGGTGCAAAAAGCTCTCGGGGCCAAAAACAGCTTCATACTCATTCAGTTTTTATACGAATCGGTGGTATTAAGTTTAATAGGTGGTTTGGCTGGCATAATACTAGTTTGGGTAACAAGTATTGCTATTTCGAGCGCTGCTGATTTCCCTATATATTTCACAATCAATAATTTTTTGACTGGCATTACACTATCAATGATAACAGGCATTTTAGCTGGAATTATTCCTGCCATCCGAGCATCAAAACTTAATCCGGTAGAAGCCATAAGAAGTTAAAAAAAATCCTACCTTGCAAGCAAGATAGGATTTTTTATATAAACTTTACTTTAGTGTACTTACTCCGGACAACCTTTAGTTTTCCATGTTGTAATTATTAATATATCTCTTGTAGATAATTTTGCAGCACCCTGTGGCATTAACTTAGCACCTGGATCGCGATTAACAGAGGCCACTAGTTTGCCGGTTTGGGTTTCAGCCGCCACCTTTGCATAGGTTCTTAAATCTATTCCTCCCGCCCCTTGAGAATGACATCCTGCCAAGTTACAACTCTTGGTCATAATTGGTTTAACAAAAGTGGTATAATTCACAGAATCAGCCAATGTTTTAGGTGCCGGATTATCTCCACCATTAGTGCCGCCTCCACCTTTACATGACCACAATCCAAAAGAAATTACAAATGTTGCTATTAATAGTTTTTTCATATATTAAATTTTTTCAGCGTCAAACATAGATAATTTGAATGCAGAATTCCAAATTAAATTTAGGGGTATTACACAATTAGGAGATTAATGTACCTGATTTTTTAAAATTCTGGTGTCCACAAACCTTTAAAATACTCATACACCAAACGCCCTTCATTGAATGTAGCATTCACTCTCATTGTATTCAATTCATTTAACGAAGCTGTATAAGGATTTTTATCCAACACAATAAAATCAGCCAATTTCCCAGCCTCTAATGTTCCAGTTTGATCTTCCCAAAAACCCCCCATTGCTGCCCAAATACTCATCCCTGCAAAGGTTTCAGTTGAGCTCAAAACTTCATTTTTGTTAAACCCTTCCTTTGGCAATCCATCCGCATTTTGCCTAAATCGAGCCGCTCGGATAGTATTAAATGGTGACATATATTCAACTGGAAAATCGGTACCCAAAGGCATAAATGCAGAATTATTCAATAAAGATTTATAACTGTAAGCACCTGCCATTCTAGTTTTACACAATCTAATTTCAGCCCAACCCATATCACTGGTGGCGTGGGTTGGCTGCACGGATGGAATTATTGAATATGTTTTAAAATAGTACCAATCTGCCGTATCTACCACTTGAGCATGTTCAATACGCCATCGCTTATCGTTTGTGGTGGTTTTTAAAAATTTGGCGTAGGCCTTCAGCACCATCGCATTGGCAGAATCGCCTATAGAGTGTGTACAAACTTGCAATCCATGATTGTAGCAAATAGTTAATAAACTGTCCAATTTAACCGGGTCAATCAATTGCAATCCATAATTTGAATTATCATCACAATACGGTTTTTTGAGCAGTGCTCCGCGTGACCCCAAAGCGCCATCAGAATAAATTTTAATGCTTTGCCATTTCACATTTTTATTCATAAACGGACCATGTTCGTCCAAATATTTCCAGGTTTCGGTTTCGGGATTGGCCATCAGATAAAACCGCATTTTTAATACATCCGCACTGCAAAGGCTGTCAATCAATAAAATATCCTTTATGGAAAGTCCTGCATCCGTTACCTGCGTTAATCCATTTTTTAAACATTCAGTTTGCGCAGTCAACAACCATTTTATTTTTTGCTCTGTGCTTGCTTGAGGTATTTTGTTTTCTAATAATTGCTTGGCATTGTCTACCAATACACCTGTTAGTTTACCGTCTTGGGTCAACAGTTTCCCTCCTTCTATAGTTGACAAACTAGTTATTTTAGCAAAATTTAAAGCTTTTGAATTGGCAATTATTGCATGTCCATCTACCCGGTTTAGTACAATGTATTTATCAGGAAACAAACTATCCAATAAGTGATTTTTAGGAAATCCCTTATTCATCCAATTATTCTGATCCCAGCCTCGGCCTTGTATCCATTGGCGTTCGGGGTGAAGCTTCGCAAAATCTGTAACTCGTTGCACGGTTTCCTCCCAACTTTTACAGCCCCAAAGGCTCACTTCATCCATAGCCTTTCCAAATCCCATAAAATGGCAATGGGCATCAATAAACCCTGGTAACACCACTTTTTTTTGCATATCAATCCTCTGGTCAGATTTGTATTTCTTTTTCCAGTTATTGTTTTTATACAAGGCTACTATTTTACCATTATTTACCACCATAGCTGAATATTCCGGCGTGTATGGCCCCGAAATAATTTTGGCATTATGGATAATCAAATCCACTGATTTTATTGAGGTATCTACCTTTTGCCCTAAGCAAAAAGAAGTAAATAATAGAAACGCAACGAGTAATTTCATAGCTGCAAAAGTATATTTTTATTTAAACCTCAAAAGGGCTGTATGATTTTCAATTAACTTGCACAATTTATTTATTAGCATGAACAGCAAAACCTTAAACTATTTGAGTTATTCAATGATTTTTTTGGCATTAATTTTAACTGCGATTTTCAACTTACTTATTCATATTAAAATTAGTATGCTTTTTTTTATGTTTCCTGCTGTTCTAATTTCTTACTTTCTTAAATTATTAGCACTCAAAAAAGCAATAACTGAAAATAAAGATTTAGACTATATAGAAGCCATCGAAAAAGAAATTTATAATGCAAAATGGGCCGGGATTATGCTATCGGGACTTGGTATTGTCGATGTTATTTATAGGTATTCCTAGATTAAGTATTTTTTTAACAACTTTAGTAGTTTCTTAGGGTCTTGACTAATCTCCCAATTAGTCCTCGTTTGAAACGAGGACAAGTCCAATTCAAATTTTTAAAGTATAATTTTTACACTAATCCCAACTTACACCCTTTGCGTCTTTGCGAGAAATCCCCTAAATTCGCAGCACCAACCGATGCAGTTTATATACCCCGGCTTTCTTTTTGGATTATTGGCCATTGGCATTCCGGTTCTTATTCATTTATTCAATTTCAGGCGGTTCAAAAAGGTTTTATTTACCAACGTTAAATTTTTAAAAGAGGTAAAGCAGCAATCGCAAAAACAACGAAATTTAAGGCATTTGCTGGTATTGGCGGCCCGTATTTTGGCCATTGCCGCTTTGGTATTTGCCTTTGCCCAGCCCTACATTCCTCTAGATAATAAAAAAGCGGAGACCGGTCAAAAAGCTATCAGCATTTATGTCGATAATTCGTTTAGTATGAGTGCAGTTTCGGATAAAGGCCCATTGCTGGAAACCGCTAAGGCCAAAGCCCGCGAAATAGTTTCGGCTTATGCCGAGAGTGATAAATTCCAAATTTTGAGCAATGTGTTTAGCGGAGCCAATGACCGGTTTTATTCCAAAGAAGAGTTTATTCAAAAACTAGATGAAATAGAAATAGACCCCACAACCAAAAGCCTTGAAGATATTATCCAAAAGCAAACCAACTTTTTGGCCAACAGCGGTTACAAATTTAAGAAAGCCTATATCATTTCTGATTTCCAAAAGTCGTTTGCCGGCAATAAATCCATCAAACCACAAGCCGGTGTAGAGGTTAATTTAATCCCATTAAAAAGCAATACTGTTCATAATTTATTGATAGATTCGGTGTGGTTTGCCAGCCCGGTTTTTCAGCCCAACCAACCTTTGAATTTGGTAGTAAGAATAAAAAATCTGGGCAATGAAAGTTTAGAAGGTGGAACGGTTGCCTTGAAACTAAATGCGGTACAAAAATCCATTTCAGGCTTTGATATAGCTGCCGGCGAAACAAAGAATGTAACACTAGGATTTTCGATAACCGGCTCGGGCTGGCAGAAGGCTGAACTTAGCCTTTCCGACCACCCGATTGTTTTTGACGATACTTACCATTTTACATTTCAAATAAATAATGAGATAAAAGTTTTGGCACTGTACCAAACCACGCCAAATATTTTTATCCAAAAACTATTTAATACCGAACCCTTCTTTAAGTTGGAAAACATGAGTATTAATCAGGTGGATTACTCCAAACTTGTAAATTACGATTTGATCATTCTTTCTGGAGCCACTGCGGTTTCCAGCGGTATGAGCCAAGAATTAAGTAATTACCTGGCCAATGGAGGCAACTTAACCATCTTTCCTGGGGAAGACGAAGGAAAATCAGGCATTGATGCATTTGCACAAGAATTAGGTTACAGTGCCTTTGGATCCATAAAAACTGTTTCAGCCGAAGTAAGTGCTTTGGATTTTCAAAACGAATTGTTTGAAAATATTGTAGAAAACGAACGCCAAAATTTAGAATTACCAAAGGTTAAAAAGTATTTTTCTTTTGCTCCCAACAGCATAAATCCTTCCCTTCCATTAATGAAATTGAGGAACGGCGATGCGTTTTTAAAGGTGTATGATAAAGGCAAAGGGCATATTTACCAGTTTGCTATAAACCTGAGTGAAGATTGGAGCAATTTTCAACAAAACCAAATATTTGTTCCAATTATGTTTCGTATGGCATTTATGAAAAAATCATCCATTCCCTTGGCTTATACCATTGGCAACAATTATTTGTTAACTCCCATTGCCATGATTAAGACCAGTAAGAAACCAAATGTTTTAAAAAAGGGTTCGTTTGAAATAATGGCAGAAAAAATCGTAAGGAACAATGAACTATTTTTAACAGATAATCACCAGGTAAAAGAAGCTGGCCTATATGAATTATTGGATGCCGATAATAAACAAGTATTGCAAACTTTGGCCTTTAATTTCAACCGGTCTGAATCAGATGTACAGCTTTTAGAGCCATCAGAAATAAAAAATATATTTAATGTCGAAGGCATTAAAGTGTATGAAAAATCAGATATACCGCTGAACACACTTATAAAACAAGAAGAAAATGGAAAGCCACTTTGGCGATTATTTATTTGGTTAGCTTTGCTATTTATAGCAATTGAGATACTTTTGCTTAGATTTTGGAAAAACAAACAACCGACTCCAAGTCCGGCACTATCCTGATAAAACAGGTTATGATTGCCGATCCCGGTTCTGATTACAATAACCGGACGACTGATATTTTTATTTCTAACGGAATAATCAGTGAAATTGGTACTATTACTAAATCAGCCGATATAACAATTGATGGCAAAAATTGTATTGCTACCCCTGGTTTATTTGATTTGCGAAGCCGGCATGGCGAACCTGGTCACGAACAAACGGAAGATGTGGAAAGCATTATAAATGCAGCCGCTGCTGGAGGGTTTACAGGTATAACTACTTTGCCTGATACTCGTCCTGCCATCCAAAGTCGTGCTCAAATTGAATATTTGCTTCGCAAGGCTGAAAATAAAATTGTTTCCGTTTATCCTTTGGGGTCCACCACTTTGGATTGCGAAGGTAAAGAATTGGCAGAACTTTACGATATGTCCCAAGGTGGTGCGATAGGATTTAGTAACGGGGATTCACCATATAATTCAGGAGCTTTGCAACGCGCATTGCTTTACGCAAAAAACTTTAATGGACTTATTTTCAGTCATGCTGAAGATAAAAATTTGAGCAACGGTGGATTTGTAAACGAAAGTAATAATACAGCTTCTTTAGGGTTGAAGCATTTTGCATCCCACGCTGAATATACTGCTGTAGCAAGAGAAATTGAAATTGCACGATATACCAATTCTCACTTGCATTTTTCACATATAAGCACAACTCAATCAGTTGATTTAATTAGAAAAGCAAAATCAGAAGGTTTGAAAATAACCTGTGACGTTAGCATTCTTCATCTAATTTTTACCGACAAAGCCTTAGGAAATTTTGATGCTAATCTAAAATTAATGCCACCGTTAAGAGGTGAAGAAGATAAAAAAGCTTTAATAAATGGTGTGAATGACGGCACTATTGACTGTATTGTTTCTGACCATAATCCTCAATGTCCTGAAAATAAAGTGGTGGAATTTAACTACTCACCTTTTGGTGCAATAACCATTCAAACACTGTTTAGTCTATATAATCACAATTTATCAAAAGACATTTCATTAGATACCTTTATAAAAGCTACAAGCCAAAATCCAAGAACAATATTGAACCTACCGGTTGCTAAGATAAAAGAAAATAGCCTAGCAAATCTTGCAATTTTTAACACGGAAAATGAATGGAAATTTAATTCAAAAACCAATAAATCATTATCATCTAACTCACATTTAATGGGAACAAAATTGAAAGGTCAGTGTATTTTAGTGGCAAACAATTATTCCATCAATATTTCAAAATTATAAACTAATATTTAAACAATTTAACAAAATATTCAAATGTCTGCTACCCCAATATCAATGACCACAGCACTTTTAGATGCTTATTTTAAAGCAAATAAAACAGAAACCCCATTATTACTTAATGAAAAACTAAGTGAAATATTTAGTTCAAAAGACAATTTTATAAAAAAAATAAAGTCGTTAGACTCCACTTCGAGTGAATTCAAACTCCCTAATGATATTGGAGAATTGATATTTGATTTATTACTTTTCAATTTTTTTAGCGAAGACAGCCAACGATTAGGTGAAAGCTTTTTTGAAGGTAAGGAGTGGGAACAAATAGAAGATGTAATTATTGACCGAGGAACTGAGTTAATGAACATCTTATTGTATTTGCAGGAATGTAAAGACTCGGATATCAAATTTTCAATTGATGATTATTTAGATGAATATTTAATTGGTGAAGATGATTTTGATAATGAAGAACATGAGGTATATGAAGCAGTTATTAAAAATAGAGATGAAATAGTATTAGGAGACCTAGAAACTATGGTTGAAATAAATAAACAAAATATGGATAGCCCACTTAATGACCAATTGCTGCCCATTCTTTTGTTTTTTGAAGCTAAAAATAGTTTGGAAAAAAAGCAGGAATTAATTTTGAAAGAAGGAAATAATGCGGCTTTTCAAAGTGCATTTTTGGCTGTACTTTCGTCATTTTAGAATTAAATAATTAAACAATGAATCAATCCTTAACTAAACGCCTTTTTTTTTGGTATGGACTCTATTATGGAATAGCCTCTATTTTAATGTTTACCGTAATCTATGCTGTTAATTTTGAATTCTTTGGACGAATTTTCATGCTGATGCTCTTAAGTATGTTACTTCTTGTGACCTTCCTTACTATGGGTGGGATAGCAGAAAGAAAGGCAAATGGAGGCTATCTTAAATATGTTGAAGCCATTAAATATTTATTTTTCATAGGGGTCATTGGGTATATTGTAAACCTAATATTCACAATTGTTTTTTCAAATTTTATTGACCCAGATTTTAACAAAAATCTAGGAGAAGTAATTAAAGAAAGTACCATGAAATGGATGCAGGACATGAATGTTCCTGATGAAAAAATAGATGCTCAAATGTTGGCAATGGATAAACAAATGGCTAATTATAATTCACCATTAAGTTACCTTAAACAATTATTTGGAGGTGTAGCAATGGCAACCCTTTTTGCATTTATTTGCGCAATGTTCGTCAAAAGAAACCCACCTGAAAAGATAGTGGATTTTAAAACACTTGATACCGAAAATTAATGAATATATCAGTAGTTATACCACTTTATAATGAAGACGAGTCTCTGCCTGAATTGGTAGAATGGATAGACCGTGTAATGGTAGAAAATAAATTTACCTATGAAGTAGTATTAATAGATGATGGCAGTACCGATAGTTCGTGGAAAGTTATTGATAACCTGAATAAAAAATTCCCTGCAGTAAAAGGAATACGATTTAGACGCAACTATGGAAAATCGGCTGGTTTAAATGTTGGATTTGATCATGCTGAAGGGGATGTAATTATCACTATGGATGCCGATTTACAAGATAGTCCTGACGAAATTCCTGACCTTTACAAAATGATTACTGAGGACGGTTTTGATTTGGTTTCAGGCTGGAAGCAAAAACGTTACGACCCAATTATGAAAACTTTTCCTACAAAAATATTCAATTGGGCCACCCGTAAAATGAGCGATATACAACTACACGATTTTAATTGTGGGTTAAAAGCATATCGTAAAAATGTAATAAAAAGCATTGAAGTCTATGGTGAAATGCACCGATACATTCCAGTCATTGCTAAAACCGCAGGCTTTAGAAATATTGGTGAAAAAGTGGTTCAACACAGAGCCCGTAAATACGGAGTTACAAAATTTGGATGGGAACGATTTATAAACGGACTTCTTGATTTAGTAAGTATTTACTTCGTTGGGAAATTTGGTAAACGCCCCATGCATTTTTTTGGTTTAATTGGAACTATTTCCTTCATTATAGGTTTTGGGATCGCCTTTTATCTAGCTATAGCAAAATTTGCATTTCAAGAATATAAAATGACTGAGCGCCCTATCTTCTATTTTGGTATATTGGCAATGGTTATTGGTGTTCAATTATTCTTAGCAGGATTTTTAGGTGAATTAATATCACGTAATTCTACGGATAGAAATAATTATCAACTTGCAGAAAAAACAGGATACTGAACGTAAAGTACTAATAATAGGTCCTGCATGGCCTTTACGGGGAGGATTAAGTACTTACAATCAAATCCTTGCTAATGAATTTCAGAAGCAAGGATTTAAAGTTACTATCCTCACTTTTAAACTTCAATATCCCAATTTTCTTTTTCCAGGAAAGACCCAATATTCTTCTGATCCTGCTCCGGAAGGGTTAAATATTGATGTAAAACTTAATTCTATAAATCCTTTCAATTGGATATTTACAGGTTTAAAATACAGAAACCAAAAACCCGATTTAGTTATAATAAGATATTGGTTACCCTTTATGGGGCCTTGCTTAGGAACAATTGGTAGAATTATAAAAAGTAATGGAAAAAGCAGACTAGTGGCAATAACAGATAATGTAATTCCCCATGAAAAACGATTTGGGGATACAATTTTCACAAAATACTTTCTAGACGCTTGCCATGGATTTGTAGCAATGAGCAAAAGTGTTTTAGCTGATCTAAATAAATTTGTAAACACTAAAAATTCTTTTTATAATCCTCATCCCATCTATAACAGTTTTAAACCTTCAATATCAAAATTTGAAGCATGCCAAACTTTGAAAATTGAATTAAACAAAAACTATCTTTTGTTTTTTGGATTCATTAGGGCTTACAAAGGGCTAGATCTTTTATTTGAAGCGTTTGCTAAACTTGATAGGCAAAAGTTAAATTTAAATTTAATTGTTGCTGGTGAGTTTTATGAAGATGAGAAACCTTATCTGGAGTTAGCCAATAAGTTAAAAATAGAAAGTGACATTCTTTTTTATAAAGATTTTATTCCTGATTCAGATGTTCATCTGTTTTTTTCAGCTGCAGATGTAACTGTCCAGCCATATAAAGATGCCACACAAAGCGGAGTTACCCAGGTAGCATATTTCTATAATAAACCAATGATTGTTACCAATATTGGAGGATTACCTGAATTGGTAGCAAATAATCAAGCTGGTTTTGTAGTTAATAAAAATTCAGAAGAAATTGCGCATGCAATTGACAAATTTTATGTTGAAAAATGTGCCAATAGAATGGGTGATTTTGTAAAGCAAGAGAAGGAAAAATACGGTTGGGATAAAATGATCGATAGTTTATGGAAGGCGGCAAAGAAATAATTTTTAAACCACTTGGACTAAAAAACTATCAAGAGGTCTGGGATATACAAAAAAATCTTTTTAATGAAAAACTTCAAGCTAAGTTAAAAGGCAATAAAAACCACATTAATTATTTAATTACATGCGAACACAATCATGTGTTAACATTAGGGAAATCTGGTAACGAAAGTAATATTCAAGTTCCCGAATTTCCAGGAGTAGAATATGTTAAAATTGACAGAGGAGGAGATGTAACATATCATGGTCCTGGTCAATTAGTCGTATATCCCATTCTCGATTTAGAACAATTTGGGATGAGTTTGCGAGAATACATCTACAAATTAGAACAAGCTGTTATTGATACACTAATTTTTTATGGTATTAAATCTGGTCGTATTAAAGAATTTACAGGCGTTTGGATTAATAACGATACAAATAAACCGAAAAAAATTGCCGCCATCGGTGTAAAATCAAGTCGACATATAACAATGCATGGTTTAGCTTTTAATATTAAACCAGATCTTAAATATTTTGATTTAATAATACCTTGTGGGATTGTTGGCAAGGAAGTAACAAGTTTGGAAAAAGAATTAGCAAAGGATATTGATTATGAAGTTGTAAACCAAAAATTTATTTCAATTATATTTAAGTTATTTCAATTAAACTAGTTGGTAATTAATCCCAAAAAATAAATTTTGTAAGGATTTCATTGAAGATAACTTAAAATTCAAACAGACTTATTTTATAGAAATAAATTTTAACAATTATTAATGTATTTCTAAATTGAAACTGATCGTCATTGAAGCTGAGATTTAGAATAAGAATTTAATAAAAGCCTAACTTCAGATACTATTTCATAAAAAATTGGTAAAAAAAAACCCTTCCGAAGAAGGGTTTTCACTAATTTGGCAACGACCTACTTTCCCAGGTTTCACCCAAGTATCATCGGCTCGAGGGGGCTTAACTTCTCTGTTCGAAAAGGGAAGAGGTGAACACCCCTGATATAGTCACCATAAAATCTTTAAAGTTCTTTATAATCTTACTAATTGTAAGAAAAATTGACAAAAATTGGAAGTAAATAAAAAAAATGTAAAGTCTTCAGGTAATTAGTACTACTCGGCTTTGCTGTCACCAGCTTTACACCTATAGCCTATCAACGTCATAATCTCTGACGACCTTCAATGAAAACTCATCTTGAGGCTAGTTTCGCGCTTAGATGCTTTCAGCGCTTATCTAATCCATACTTAGCTACTCTGCGGTGCAGTTGGCACTACAACAGATGCACCAGAGGTATGTCCAACCCGGTCCTCTCGTACTAAGGTCAGATCCTCTCAATTTTCAAACGACCACAACAGATAGGGACCGAACTGTCTCACGACGTTCTGAACCCAGCTCGCGTGCCACTT
>CANIKO010000013.1 GCA_947468275.1 Bacteroidota bacterium | reverse complement strand
GGAAGGACTCCGATGATGTTGATATATGGACAACTTTCCCAACACTCAACCCCAACCAAAGTTGACCACATAACAACATCTAAAAAAAAGAAGAAAATAGTAATGAGAAAATTCTAATTTAGCGTTGTACTAAAAATGGGAAGCTTACACTTCCACTTATCCTCATCTTTCACCATATAGCTCCTTTGATAATAACCCTATTAATGTAATTGACCCTGACGGCAGAGATATAGTTGTTTTGGCTCATGGATATAGAAAAGACCCTCAAGGTGACCATATTCCAGGCCATCAGGCTGTATTAATAGGCAATGAAAAGGAAGGTTGGAAATTTTATTCATTTGATCGGGATCATGGTGATAATAAAGGGAGTAACGCAAATAGTAAAAACAATGTTTTTACAAGTGGACAATCTTTTAAATCTTTGGATGAATTTAAAAATTCAGAATAAAATACATTTAAAGATGATTATGATGACGGGAAAGGCTTATCTACATCCCACAAAGGCGAAGACGGAAAAGTATTGCAAAGATTTACTGCCGCCTTTCAAATTACAACCAGCGAAGAAACAGATGGTAAAATGAGAGAAGCAGCTGAAAAAACTTTTGAAAAACCGTATAATATTTGGACAGGAAATCAATGTACACGGGTGGTAAAAAATGCTTTAGATGCCGGAGGCTTAAATAATGGGGAACAGTCTACTTTTATTAAATACCAGGGGAAATCAGATATGCCCTATAAAACTACGGAAGAAAATTATTTACCAGCCACCAAGCAGAAAGAAATAGAAAGAAGTAATAAAGGTGTAAAAATTGATGCTAAAATAAAAAGGGACAAATAAATTATGAATAGAAAAAAAATCCTAATTGTTTTATTTTTTTCTATTTTTATTCTGTATATTGTCTTAAGTTATATTCTTTTAGACGGTCGTATTACATATTACACATCATTCAATGAAAGTACAATTGAAGCCTCAAAAAAGGAAAATTTATTTGTTTCCGATAATTTAGAAATAGTTGCAATTGGGGATAGTTTAAAAAATTATCACAATCGTTTTGAAATTTGGACTAATAGTCGTTTTGAAATTAAATATTGGGGAATTCTATTTCATTGGACTTATACGAAGCCTGAGTGGCGTTATTTGAATATTGAATTTAAAAACAAAAAAGATTATATTGAAAATAATACTTGGTGTTATAAACTAAATAATGAAAAAGGGTTAACTGGCTGTTGTGATAGAATTGGTTGTAATGTTGGTGATACTATTGCAATTACCTTCTATAAATGTATGGAGGAATCTAAAATAGGAACGCTAAGAATAGTAGTTAAATGATTACAATTAGTTTGATGTAATCCATAAAAAAAATCACTTCAAGTTCCAATATTATAAAATAAGAAGGGATAAATAGCCATGAAAAGAACAAAAGTAATATTACTTCTGATTTTGTTCTTTTTTGCTTCATATATAATCATAAGTTATGTTTTTATGAATGGAAATATAATTAATTATAGTTCAACTAATGAACTCAATATCCCTGATTCAAAAAAGCAAAATTTATTTATAACCAACGAATTAAAAATTGTTGCCGATGGTAATTTGAAAACTTGGAACAATGATTTTGAAATTTGGACAAATAAATATTCTGAAATTAAGCACTATGGAATAGCTTTCTTTTGGACTTATTTAGAGCCTGAATGGAGATATTTAAATATTAATATTAAAGATAACTCAAAATTAAGTATTTCTACCCTGTGTTATAGGAAAAATAGTGAGAAGGAATTGAAAGGAGACTTTACCGGAATACCTTGTAATGTTGGGGATACTATTAAATTAACCTTTTATAAATGTATGGACGAATCTAAAATTGGAACGCTAAGAATAGTAGTTAAATGATATGATTAATTTGATGTATATCCGGAAAAATTTACTTCAATTTCAAAAGTTGGTAATTAAAAGACTAACATTTATAACGATATTATTTTTATTCATAGCCCTTATTTACAGAAGTTTTAAAGAGTATAGAATAATTGGATTATCTGATTCAGGTGATATAAAATATAAAGAAGGAGATATAACATACTTTCCTCAGCCACCTTTCAGTATAATAAATCCATTTAAAAAGTCCCTTTTGTTAAATAAAATAAAGGAATACTGTCGTTCAGATGAATTTGATAACTATTATACTTTAAAGAATTATAATTCTAAAAGGCATATAAAATTTTCGCTAATGCGAAAAGAAATTCTACAAGGTTCTTTTAAAATTAAAGCAATAACTAATGACCAAAATAACCTTTTAATTTTGGTACATCACATAAAAAATCAAAATCTTGAATTAGTCTTTATACTAGATAAATCTAAAGATAAAATTATTGGATATTTTTAATACGCTCGAGCGAACAAAACCCTTTGCTTACTAGCCTTCCCGCTTAGTATACAAACTCCTTCTTCTAAATTATTATCTAATGGAATACAGCGAATGGTAGCTTTGGTTTCATCTTTTATTTTCTCTTCGGTTTCAGGGGTTCCATCCCAATGGGCACTCACAAAGCCACCTTTTTCTAAGGTTGCTTCAAATTCAGCCCAGGTATTTACCACATGAATATTGTTTTGCTGGTAAGCCTTGGCCTTTGAATAAATAGTATTTTGAATATCCTCCAACAAAGATTGAATGGTTTCGGTAAGCCCATCCATGCTCACATTCATTTTTTCTTTGGTGTCGCGGCGGGCTATTTCTACCGTGTTGTTTTGCAAATCTCTTGGTCCAATAGCAATACGAACGGGAACACCTTTCAATTCATATTCGGCAAATTTCCAGCCGCTGCGCTGAGTATCGCGGTCGTCATATTTTACCGAAATGCCTAATTTTTTTAAAGCTTCCTGCAAAGGTTTTACTTTTTGAGAAATGGTTTCCAATTCTTCCAAGCCTTTATATATAGGGATAATTACAACCTGTATTGGAGCGATGGTTGGTGGTAAAACTAACCCTTCATCGTCAGAATGAGCCATAATTAAAGCACCCATTAATCGGGTACTTACACCCCAACTGGTGGCCCACACATATTCCTGTGTACCTTCTTTGGTTGCAAATTTTACTTCAAATGCTTTGGCAAAATTTTGTCCTAAGAAATGGGAAGTTCCCATTTGCAAAGCTTTTCCATCCTGCATCATGCCTTCAATTGTATAGGTTTCATCTGCTCCTGCAAATCGTTCGTTGGGGGTTTTTACACCACGAATAACAGGAATTGCCAAAAATGTTTCAGCAAACTCGGCATACACATCCAACATTCGCTCTGCTTCTTCAATGGCTTCCTGTCTAGTAGAGTGAGCAGTATGTCCTTCTTGCCATAAGAATTCGGCGGTTCTTAAAAACAAGCGGGTTCTCATTTCCCATCTCACTACATTGGCCCATTGATTTATAAGCAGCGGCAAGTCACGGTAACTTTGAATCCAGTTTTTATAAGTGCTCCAAATAATGGCTTCTGAGGTAGGCCTTACTATCAGTTCCTCTTCCAATTTTGCATCAGGGTCAACTATAAGTTTTCCAGGATTATTAGGGTCCGACTTTAAGCGGTAATGGGTAACTACAGCACATTCCTTAGCAAATCCCTCGGCATTTTTTTCTTCGGCTTCAAATAAACTTTTGGGAACAAACAAAGGGAAATAAGCGTTACTGTGTCCAGTTTCTTTAAACCTTTTGTCTAATTGCTGCTGCATTTTTTCCCAAATAGCATAGCCGTAAGGCTTAATTACCATGCAGCCCCTAACCGCAGAATGCTCGGCCAAATCTGCATTTACAACTAAATTGTTGTACCACTTGGAGTAATCGTCTTCCCGTTTTATTTTTTGAAATGCCATCTATTAATTTTATGTTGTATCTTTGGTATAGGAATTGTCTTTATTAAAATGCAAAGTTAAAACTAAATGCATAATTAAATATTTTTATCATGAAAACACTTTTACAATTAAGCGTTATTTTATTGGTTTTTGTTTCATGCAGTTCATTGCAACAAAACGGAAATAATAATCTGGGTCAGTATGATGATATATACTCAACTTCTAAGGATGATGAGAAGGAGGTTTTAACCAAGAAAAGTGAGAAAAAACAGGTGGACAATGGTAATTATCAAACCGTGACCCCAGCTGCAGATGAACCCGCTTATAAAAAGTATAAAGATGGAGAAGCCGAAGAAATTGTTAGAGAACCAAACAGTACTTCAAATAATAGCAATAACAATAATTCTACAACCTATAATAATTCATCCACCAATAATAATTACAACTATGATGATGACGATGATTTTTCATATGGAAATTCATTCAACAGATTTAGAAACAGTGGTAGTTACAGCAATGGCTATAATAATGGGTATAGTGATGCTTTATATAATAATTACAGACAGGGCGGCGGTTATTACAACTCTTATTATCGCAACCCAACTTGGGGATGGAATAGGCCTACTAGAAATCGCTTTTGGGTAGGTTATAATACTTGGAACGGCTGGAGCGGAGGATATAATTATGGTTATCCTGCCTGGGGTTGGAGAACAAGTTATTACCCATGTTACAATAATTTTTACGATCCTTGGTACGGATATTCAGGAGGTTGGGGCTACTACTCTAATATTTATAATGGTGGAACTCCTTATGGCTATTACAATCCTTACAGTTATGGGTATGGAAATTATGGATACGGCAATAATTATGGATATGGAGGTTATAATAATTATTATAGCCCTTGGTATCGTCCTGTGCATGTATATTCAATAAATAATGGTGGAAACAATGGTAGCGGTTATATTCCTGATAAAAGAAAAATGACAGGCCCTCGTGAATCCATAGGCAGTAATACACCATCTAACTCGCGTAATGATCAAATTTCACCTCGAAGCAGGGGAGGGATGGTTCAGCAAGATCCTAAAGGCGGAACGACTTATGATCCTAAAAATGATAAAAGAGGTGCAATGGGTGGAAATGATGGTAGTAATAATCCAACAGATTCTCGTTCTAGAATGACTGATAAAAATAAAGAGGTGATTGCTGTGCCAGATAATGGGAGTAATGCAACCGCAAGATCATCTGATAATAGCAGTTCAGAAAGGGTGTATAGTAATAATAATGGGACATTAAATGGAGGTAACGGAGATAATTCAGGCAGAAGAAGGGAAATAGATCGAACTAACACAATGGAAGAAAGTAGCTATGATTCTCCTTCACGTGGTAACGACCCCCCCTCAAATAATGGTAGTTCAACACCAAATTCACGGGGAAGAAATACTGAAACAAAAGAAAATACTACACGATCTTATCAGCAAGATAATACTCCGAATGCTACTTACCAAAAACCCAAGGAGGAACGAAATACTCGCGGCAGAGTATACCAACCTGCCGAAAGCAGAAGTAGAGAAAATGATCAACCTGCCAATAATAATTACCAAAGGCAAAGTTCTCCTTCCCCTCGTTCTTATGACGGTGGTGGAAGTAGAGGCGGCGGCGGATATTCTCCTTCGTCAAGTGGAGGTAATTCAGGAGGAGGTTCTTCATCAACTCCTTCAAGAGGCAGAGGTAGATAAGTAATATTTGAGATCTTTTTTAAAATTATGAAAAAGTTTATAGTAACAGGCTTTATGGGAATCTTTTGTTTCCAAGTCATGGCACAAAATGACGCTGATGCCATTCGTTATACCAATAAAAAATTTGGAAGTACTGCTAAGTCCATGTCCATTGCCGGGGCTGTTGGTTCGTTAGGGGCTGATGTTTCATCCGCTTCCGTAAACCCAGCAGGATTGGCCCAATATAAAAAGGGGGAGTTCAGTTTTTCGGCGGGATTTGTCAATAATAAAAATGTGAGTACGTATTTAAATAACTCAGTTTCTGACAATGCATTTAAAATGAATATTCCCAATTTTGGGTTAGTGTTTGCAAATCCAACCGCTGCCAAAAAAGACGAACGTGGATGGAAAAATTATTCGTTCGCTGTGAATATGGCTAAAGTGGCTGATTTTAATCGTGTTATCAATTTTGAAGGTATCAATACTCAAACTAGCTTAATGGATTATTTTGCAGAACGGGCTAATGGTTCAACTGTTAATCAAATTCGTGCATCTAACGATGATTTTGATAATGGGTTTTCTTCAAAAACAACTATGGCCTGGGAAGCGTATCTTTTTGATTCAACAGGCGACAAAAAATATACTGCTAATGCTAGCCCTATATTTCACAACATAAATCAAAAAGGTGTTTTGCAACAAAGCGGTGGGATGAATGAGTATAATTTTTCATTGGCCGGCAATTATAGTGATGTGGTTTATTTGGGAGCAACCTTAAGTTATACTTCGGTTAATTTTAAAGAAACCCGAACTCATGCTGAAACAAATGATCCTGCTAATGTGAGTCCTTATTCAATGGATAATTTTACGTATTCCGAAAATTTACATACCCGTGGTGGCGGGTTTTCAGGTAGATTAGGGATTATTATAAAACCACATGATTATTTAAGATTAGGAGCAAGTCTTCAAACCCCACAAATTATTAACTTAACCGATAACTATGATTTTTCAATAAATTCAACTATCCGTAATGGTACAAATTTTAATTTTGACAGCAAAAAGGGGGATTATAGCTATAGCCTGCAAACGCCAGGGCGTTATACGTTAAGTGCTACCGGAATTATGGGTAAAAAGGGTTTTATAAGTGCTGATTTGGAGGGTGTGGATTATTCAGCCATGCGATTGAGAAGCACTGATGGAAACAATGCTATGGAAATAGCCAATGATGATATTCGCAAAAAATATACCACTGCCCTTAATTATAGAGTGGGAGGGGAACTGGTAATGGACGAGTTTAGATTAAGAGGGGGTTTTGCTAGTTATGGTTCACCCTTTTTGCAAAGCACCAATAATAGCCAACGCTTGGATTATGTAACCGGAGGTTTGGGAATAAGGGACAAAACCTGGGCGCTAGATTTTGGTTTGGTTCATACCCTTGGCAAAGATGTTTTTCAACCGTATGTGTTAAATGATAAAACTCGTCCACAGGCGCTTGCCGATAATAAGTTTTCAGGAAACACAATGGTTATTACCTTTACCTCTCGGTTTTAATTCTTTAACAAAAAGATAATTTTATAAAAGGAAACGAGGGAAACTCCGTTTTTTTTATTTCACCGCAATCACAGAAATTTCAACATTTGCCGCTTTCGGTAATGCTGAAACCTGAACCGTTTCGCGAGCCGGGAAATCCGATTTAAAATAACTGCCATATACAGCATTTATTTTTGCAAAATTTCCAAGGTCGGTTACAAAAATCGTTGACTTTACAATATTAGAATAATCCATATTGGCGGCTTTTAATATTTCCCCAAGGTTTTTCATTACCTGATGGGTTTCGGCTTCAATGTCGGTTTGAATCATGTGGCCGCTTGAAACTTCAATGGCAATTGCACCTGAAACATACAGAGTGTTTCCGCTAAGCACTGCTTGGTTATAAGGCCCTATTGGAGCCGGAGCATTTGGGGTATTTATTATAGATTTTGTCATATTTTTTTTATTAATGGATTGACAGCTGATGAGAATTAGAACTAATATAGATGCAATATTTTTCAAATTTTTCCGTTTTTAACTTTTAACTTAAGCCATTCCTCCTTCTTTCATTCTTTCAGCATTTTCAGCCAATTGAAGTTGTTCTATAATTTCTTGAATATCGCCATTCATTACCTCAGGTAAATTATAAAGTGTTAATCCAATTCTATGGTCAGTTACTCGTCCTTGAGGATAATTATAGGTTCTGATTTTAGCACTTCTGTCGCCGGTGCTCACCATGGTTTTTCGTTTTCCGGCAATGGCTGCTTCGTGTTTTCTTACTTCTTCTTCATATAGTTTCGACCTCAACATATTCATCGCCTTTTCACGGTTTTTTAACTGGGTTCGTTCTGTTTGGCAAATTACTACAACACCTGTTGGTCCATGCGTTAGCTGTACTTTAGTTTCCACTTTATTTACGTTTTGCCCTCCTGCTCCACCACTTCGAGAAGTTTCCATTTTTACATCTGCTGGGTTTAAGAAAAAGTCGACTTCCTCTGCTTCGGGTAAAACGGCAACCGTTGCAGCCGATGTGTGAACCCGTCCACTGGCTTCGGTTTCGGGAACACGTTGCACACGATGCACGCCACTTTCAAATTTCATGGTACCGTAAACATCTCTTCCGTTTACTTCCACCACAACTTCCTTATATCCTCCAGCCGAACCTTCGTTTTCGTCTAATATGGCACTTTGCCAGCCTTTCTTTTCAAAATATTTAAGATACATTCTCAAAAGGTCACCTGCAAAAATACTGGCTTCATCTCCGCCAGTTCCGCCCCTAATTTCTATGATTGCATTTTTTGCATCTTCCGGATCTTTGGGAAGCAACATGGCACGGGTATTTTTTTCTAATACTTGTTGTCGGTCAGATAATTCCTCAATTTCCATTTTGGCCATATCCTTTAATTCATCATCCTTTTCAGTATTAAGAATATGTTTGGCTTCGGCAAGATTTTTCACTAAAACGCGATATTCCTGATAGACTTCGTCCACCTCCTTGAGGTCAACGTATTCTTTATTGAGTTGTTTAAATTTTTGCATGTCCGACATCGTATCGGCGCTGCTTAGCAGCAGTTCTACTTCTTTAAATCGGGCGTGTATGGCTTCCAGCTTATCCAGCATATGGCTGCAAAGATAAGCAAAGCCCCCTAACCCCCAAAGGGGGAACATTTTGGGTGCAGAATATTTTAACCAGCCAATAAGTGTTACTTTTGTTAAGGAATGAATCTTATAAAAACATTATTTTTCACACTTATTTTAGGAGCACTTAATCAGGAAACCAATGCTCAAAAGATTGATTATTTAGATATACAAGATAGTTTAACAACGTTAACTTGTGGAAAACAAGATAAAGATTTAGTCAATCGCACCGCTTTAAAGTTGGAAGCCTTTGATACAAATGTGTTAAGTAAAAATATCCAACAGTATTATTACGACTTAGGATTTGCTTATTATGTTCAATATGGATTTACCAACGATACTAACCTTTTAAGAAAGAGTATTAAAACTTATGAAAAGGCTTTATACCATAACCCTAAATATTCAGCAGCCCTTTGGAATATAGCATTAGGGTACTATTTTTTAAATAATTGTCCGAAAAGTTTATACTATTTAAACAGGCATAAAAAAGCAACGCCTAAAAAAAGATGGATGAAAGATCAGTTTATTTCTATTGAGAAAAAGTGTGGGAAGTGATTTTTTTAAAACGAATAAATCCCAATCTTAACTGAATCCTGAAGATACAGTCGGTCATTTTCTAATCGAATACTTAAAAAATTAGAGGTACTGAAATTTTGGCTTAAACTTAGTTTGTATGAATCTTTTTCAAAAGTTGAAGGATTGTAAACGAATAAATCTTTGGACGTAGAATACACTATCTTTTCTTCCCTTACTTGGAACGAAGTGAATTTTTCCAAAGGAATGGTTTTGATATAATTTCCTAAAATATCAAATACTAAAAGGCGGTCGTTATTGGTTTTTAGGTAAACAAATTTTCCATCATCCAAAAGCATTTGCGGGGTTAAAATGGTATCAGCTATGTTGGCCAAATTAATAGATTCTGATTGAAGGCTGCCCAGCTTGTCGGCTTTTTTAAGCTTAAAATTATCAGGGTCAAAAAACCAAAAACCATTGTCATAGCTGCGGCAAACAGCCTGAATATTATTTACTCCAAGGGTTTTGTAGAGGTCGGTTTCACCGCGGTAGTTTAGCATATTATCAAAATACACCAATTTGTTTTGGTCTTTATAAAAAACATAAATTTCCAAAGGATTTCCGGCGTCTATCATTGTAGCATCGCCCATTACTTTAAAATTTGCTTCGGTTAGTTTTTTGCCTTTTTTATCAAATTTTTGAATATCATTTTTTTGAGTTAACACAAATACGTTTCCCAATTTATCGGTGGTAAAAAATTTAAACTGGCCTTTTATTTCACCTTCCAAACTAAATTCAGGCGTTAGGCTAAAAGAACAAAAAAGAATTAAAAGGATTAAAAATTTTTGCCATGAAGGCACAAAGGCACCATGTTTCACAAAGCATTTCGTGATTCTTTTGTGTTTTTGTGATTTGGTGGCTAATGTTATCATGGATTGTATTTTAACAACTCAACATCTGTTCCCTTAAACTCGGCATAGGAATAAAACTTAAACCAATCCCCCAGATTTATATACCGCGAATTATTGCCCATCGGTATATCCAATGCCAAATGACGGTGTCCAAAAATCATATAATCGTAATGAGTGGTTTGCAATACTTCTTTGCAATACTGCACCAACCATTCTTTTTCAATATCAATCTCTTCGTTTTCAAATTGCATTTGAGCCAAGCGGCTTTTGGATGAAAAATAATTAGCTAAACCAATACCTATGGAAGGATGCAAAAATGCAAACGTACGTTGGCACAATTCACTTCTGAATATTTTTTTCAACAGTTTATAATTTTCATCGCCTTTGCCAAGGCCATCTCCGTGATGAATAAAAAATTTCTTTCCACCCCGTTCAAAAATATATTCATTGCTGTGCACCGTGGCTCCAAATTCCTGTTCGAAATAACCAAACATCCACATATCGTGGTTGCCTTTAAAAAAATGGAGTTTTATTCCGCTATCCGCTAATTTGGCAAGGCATCCCAACAAACGGGTGTAACCTTTTGGTACTACATATTTATACTCAAACCAAAAGTCAAAAACATCCCCAACCAAAAAGATTTCTTCGGCATTGGGGGCTATTGATTCCAACCAAGCCACTAATTTTCGTTCACGAATTAAACTTTCCTGTGCATTAGGAACACCCAAATGAAAATCGGATGCAAAATATAGGTTACCCACAATTGCAAACTTAATGCATTTTTGAGAGTAGCGAAATATAGTTTTATTTTCGCCGTTCACTTTTTTATGATAAGAAAAACAAACAACCTATTCGCAGCCTTTATATTGGCTTTTTCATTTGCATCATGTAGTCAAGGTGGTGATGACCCTGTAAATCCAATCGTTACACCAAAAGACACTACCGGTACTGGCGGAAATACAGTAACCGGCTTAAATACCAATCCTGATTTTAGTCTTTATTTTGATGGCCAAAAAATCGAATTTTCAAAAGTTCAGGCTGATTATGGGGGCAAAACTTACTTTACAGGATTTGCCAAATCCGGAAAATTTAATTTGGATATGGCCATTCCAATGCCCAAAGGTGTAATTGCCTCCGGCAAAATTTTTAGTATTGAAAACGACCAGTACACTGGCATAGGATTTTATATAGATGCCGATGACAAAAAATGGTATTTGGAAGGTGGAACTATTAATGTGACAAAAAATGCAGCCAATACCATGTCAGGCACTTTTTCAGCCAAAGCGCTTTTGTTGGATTATACCGACCCTAACAAAGCTATCCGCATGGATTCAGTAAATATCACCAACGGGGTTTTCAATAATTTGAAGGTTAAGGGGTAGGGTTTTTATAGATATTTCATGGATACATTAGGTTATAATCCTATTGTTTTCAATTTCTTTTGAATTAAAAGTTTTTTATGATTAAAAAGCTTGGATAGATTTTAACTAAAAAATTTCAGTTAGATAAATTAACTTAGTATTGTGTTTTAGAAATGAAATATGAAAAAAGTTCTAATCTTGCTCTTGTTATTTTATCATACTAGTGTTATTAACGCTCAGCGTTTAGAAACTTTAGAGACATTGACCGCGAAGGGACAAGTGAATAGTCAAGTGTTTTTACCTATTTGTTATCTGGCAAATATTGATAATCAGATAATTTTATCAAGTCGAACATGTTCTAAAAATGTAGGTGTAACAAGTACAGGCCAAACTATACTTACAGGTAGCAATAATAATTCAGATGCTTATTTAGTTAGTTTTGATGAAAATTTAGAAGTTAAAAATTCTCAAATAATACAAACACCGAATGGAGATGCGCAAGAATATGTAAAGAGTATCTGTTATAATAAACATAATAATTTTATTTATTGTAGCTTTTCTACAACCAGTGATAGTATTAGATTTAATATGACTATGCCTTGGAAAAAAATTATTAAAAAGGATATAAACACCCCGGCTTCTTTCTTAATAATTTATGATACAAATCTCAATTATATAACTTCTTATCCATTTTCTAATTACAAAGGAGGAGGTATTGATGAAATAGCCATTGATAAAGTTGGAAATATTTTTATTCGAGGAGGTTATTTTGATAGCCTAGTATTTAATAGCAAATCAATAGCAAAAAATAAATCAGCAAATGGTGTATCATTTTTGATGAAATTAAATAATACCAATGGGGTGGAGTGGATTGACGAAGGAGTTTCATCGGTTACAAATCTATATATAAATGAAACTCGCAATTCCATTTATGTAGCGATAGGTGGAAACACAATAATTTATAATAACAAAGACAGTATAGTCTTTACTTCTACTAAAAATGGTAGAACCATTATTGCCGAGTTTGCCTCTTCTACGGGGCATATTAAACAATTTACTTCAATTCAACATTCAATGAATGACCAAAGTTTAGCAGGTTTTAATCCAATTCAGTTTAAAGGCAACGATAGTACGCTGGTATTGAACAGCTATTTTGCAGGATTGGGTTTAAGTAAAATAAAAATTGGTGCAGATTCATTTTCTTTTTATTTAAGTCAAACCTATCATAATAATTTTATAAATGTTTTCAATGCGGCAACGCTAAAACACAAGTTTATTAATTTTTTTGATAGCTGTTATGATTACCTCAATATTACTGATGTGTATAATGATAGCTTGTACTCAATAACAGCTGCTACTCGTGGAAATCAGAATTTTGGATTTAAAGGAACATCAGTTTTTGCAAAGGATTATCTAAAAACGAGACCAATAGATGTTAGATCTGATTTTTTTGCAACTTATACCACTAGCAATCGATTAAAAGATCTTTGGTATTTGTCAACTAAACCTAATGCTAATTATACATTTTCAAACCCTGCTGGTATTTTAGCAAATAATGGAAATATTTATATTGGAGGCAATATCCCATATCATGCTGAACTTGGTTTAGGAAAAAGAGAATTTAATTATTCTAGTGGAAGCAATCGTTCTATGACTTTAGTGAAATATAATTGTATGCCAACAGCCTATTTTTCTTATAGTATTGCTGATACAAAGATTATTTTCAAGAATCTTTCAACAGGTGATTGCAGTTATACTTGGTTATTTGATAATAAAAATGTCACCGCAAAGACTAGGGATGCTTTTTATGAATATCCAAAATCTGGCGGTGTTTTCAATCCAAAACTTGTTGTATCTAATAATTGTGGTACTGACACCTTTTCAATGCCTATTTCAATATCACCATCTTCCTTATACTTTAAAAATAAAATTCAATTTGTTGTTTATCCCAATCCGGCAAATTCTAAATTAACTGTTCAATTTGGAAATGAATTGAAATCTGAAAATCTCTATTTTTATCTAAGTGATATTTATGGGAAAGAAGTGGGTTTGTCTTTTTACAAAATAGATGAAATGAATTATGGAATAGATGTTCAGAACCTTAGCAATGGTATTTATACATTGATGGTTAAAAATTCTTATTTCAAAATTTCACAAAAGATTACAATTTTTAAATAAAGGTTTCTAATTCCTAATGCGCCTCCAGCCAATTCATCCCGCTTCCTGATTCCACAACCACCGGAACTTCCAGTTTCATGGCATTTTCCATGGCTTTTATAATTACCGGCGTTACTTCGGCTAATTCATTTTTTGGCACATCAAACACCAATTCGTCATGCACCTGAAGTATCATTTTGGTTTCAAATTTATGTTCCCTTAATTTTTTGTCTACTTCAATCATAGCCAGTTTTATCATGTCGGCAGCACTCCCTTGTATGGGAGCATTGATGGCATTTCGCTCCGCAAATCCAACCACCGTGCGGTTATTGCTGGTAATATCGCGAATGTAACGGCGGCGACCTGCAAGAGTTTGCACATACCCATGCTCTCGGCAAAAATTAATGGTATCGCTCATGTATTGCTTTATACCAATGAATTTTTCAAAGTAATTATCAATAATTTCTTTGGCTTCGCCACGGCTTATGCCTACCCGTTGCGAAAGACCAAAAGCTGAAATGCCATAAATAATTCCAAAATTTACAGTCTTTGCTTTTCGCCGCATGTCACTGTCCACTTGGTCTATAGGCACATTCCAAACTTTGGAAGCTGTGGCGGTATGAATATCAATTCCATTATTAAACGCCTCAATCATGCCGGGGTCTTTGCTAATGGAAGCAATAATCCGCAATTCGATTTGCGAATAATCGGCACTTAGTAAAATATGGTTTTCATCTCTTGGAACAAAAGCCTTGCGAATTTCCTTTCCTTTTTCGGTTCGTATCGGGATATTTTGAAGGTTTGGATTGTTACTACTTAGTCGGCCAGTTGCTGCCACAGCCTGATTGTAGGATGTATGAACTCGTCCTGTTAAAGGGTGAATTAGCAAAGGCAACGCATCTACATAAGTGGATTTTAATTTTTGAACCTGACGATAATCTAAAACCTTTTGTGGCAATGGATGAATGTTTACCAATAAACTCAACACTTCTTCCCCGGTTTGGTATTGACCGGTTTTGGTTTTTTTGGCTTTTGGGTCTAGTTTCAGGTTATCAAATAATACTTCACCTAACTGCTTGGGACTGGCTATATTAAATTTTACTCCGGCCAGTTCATATATTTCCTTTTCTGTTTCCAAAGCTTGGGTTTGCAAAAGGATGGATAATTCCTTTAAAGCCGAATTATCAATTTTTACACCCTCATGTTCCATAGCTGCAAGTACCGGAACGAGTGGCATTTCTATATTATTTAATACTGTTTCAGTTTCTTCATTTTTTAGCATTGGCCTGAAAATTTCACCTAACTGAAAGGTGATATCCGCATCTTCCGCTGCATATTCTTTGGCTTTTTCAATTTCTACTTCACGAAAGTTAAGTTGGTCTTTACCTTTTTTGCCAATCAATTCGGTAATTGATACCGGTTTGTAACCTAAATATTTTTCAGATAAAATATCCATTCCATGTTTTTGGTCGGGTTCCAATAGATAATGGGCCAGCATGGTATCAAATAATTTCCCTTTCAGTTCTATACCATAATTGGCAAGTATGGCCAAATCATATTTTATATTTTGCCCTGTTTTTTCAATGCTTACATTTTCAAGGTAAGGCTTAAAGCGGTTCAACAATTCTTGAGCTTCATTGCGATTTGCCGAAAAAGGAACATACCATGCTTCCTGTTTTTTAAAGGAAACTGAAAGTCCCACAATTTCTGCTACTAATACATCCAATCCTGTAGTTTCGGTATCAAAACAAAACTGTTTGTGCTTATCAAATTCAGCTAAAAGTTCTTTTATTTCTGATTCTGATTCAGCTAAATGGTAAGTGTGTGTTGTGTTTTCAATAGTTTTAAAATCTTCATTGGCAGCAATAATTTCTTCTGCTAAATTTTCGGCACTATGCGATGGAATGGCAAACATATCCACTTGTCCGTTGGCTGAAGCTTTGTCTGCTTTTGTCGTTTTTGCAGTGGTTGATGGAACGCCGTTGATTTTATTGTTTTGGGTAAAGTTATTTCCTAAAACTTTTTGCGTAAGATTTTTAAATTCAAGTTCTGCAAAAACTGTTTTAATTTTTTCTGCATCAGGTTCTTCATTGCGCAACGACACTTCGTCAAAATCAATGGGGACATTAATATTAATTGTTGCCAATCGCTTCGAAAGCAAAGCTTGTTCGCCAAAATTTATAAGGTTTTCCTGAAGTTTGCCTTTAAACAAATCGGTATTTTGTAAAAGGTTTTCAATACTGTCAAATTCCTGAATTAGTTTTTTCGCTGTCTTTTCACCAATGCCAGGAATTCCAGGAATATTGTCAGCAGCATCGCCCCATAATCCTAAAATATCTATGACCTGATCCACCCGGTCAATCTCCCATTTGTACAAGATTTCTTTTACTCCCAAAATTTCAAAAGTGTTACCCATACGAGGTGGTTTGTATATGTAAATATTGTCTTCCACCAATTGCCCGAAGTCTTTATCAGGGGTCATCATGTAGGTTACGAATCCTTCCTGAGCCGCCTTTTTGGCCAAAGTACCTATCACATCATCGGCTTCATATCCATCAATATTAAACATTGGAATATTAAAGGCATCAATAATTTTAAAGATAAATGGAATATTGGAACGTAAATCTTCCGGCATTGCCTCACGGTGGGCTTTGTAAGCTTCAAATTCTATATGCCTTTCGGTTGGTGCAGCGGTATCAAAACTTATCCCGATGTGGGTTGGTTTTTCTTTTCGTAAAATATCAAGCAAGGTATTGGTAAATCCAAATGCTGCCGAGGTATTTACCCCATTACTTGTGAGCCTTGGATTTTGGTTAAAGGCAAAGTAGGCTCTGTAAATAAGGGCCATACCATCCAGTAGAAACAATTTTTTTTCCATAGAAATTAGAGGGTAAAATTAGGATTAATCCGTGTAGGTTTCAAGTTGGATTTTTTAAACACGGAGGCACAGAGAGTGGGGAGTAATGCAGAGAAAAAATAATTAATTGCTCTGAGATTCTCTGTGTTCTCCGTATCTCCGTGTTAAAAAACCTTAATACTTTATCAATTTTACCCTACCTGAATTTTCTTTTTCGCTTATTTCGATAAAATATATTCCATTGCTATGGCCTGAAATATCAATAAATACCGAGCTTCCAAAGACATTGCATTTTTGTATTATGAGTTCGCCCAAAGCATTTACCACTTTTATAGATGCATTATTTAAAGGTTTGCCTGATGAGATTGTAAACTGCCCGTTTGCAGGATTAGGGAAGACGGAAAGCGAGTTATTACTATTGAATTTATCAACGGGTAAATTGGTTACATCAAGACATATAGATGTGTCAACACAAGACCCTTCGGTTACCTCAACTGCATATTTTCCTATAGCCGTAGCTATATATTCCTTATTGATTTCCCCTGATATTTTTTGATAATTAGTGGTGCAATTTAACCACTGATAATTAACACCATCAGCCAATGCAGTTAATCGTGGGCCTTTTTGCGAAACGGCCACTGTGACATTATTAATAGTAAGATTAACTGTAATTAAGCTATCACACCCTTTGCGATTAGGAATGGTGTCATAATATTTTCCCGAAATGGTCCAAATATATTTTTTACTTGGACTAATAAATCTTTTGCAAACAGTACGTGAAATGGTGGCAGAAGTTTTGGGGTAAACCTTTACATCAATCAAAATAATACTATCGCACCCCCTAGCATTAGGAATGGTGTCGAAAAATGAGGTGGTATAATTGACGGTATATTTTCCGCTTGGGCTAGTATAGGTTCCACAGGTAATCGGACTAATTTGAACGTAAGTGCTTTTATTTACAGTAAGATTGATCGTAATTAGACTGTCGCAACCTTTTTTATTAGTGATTGTATCCATAAAAGTTCCTGAATTTAACCATGTGTATTTTCCACTCGGGCTTTTATATTTGTTACACGCTTTAACCGTAATAGCTTTAGCTGTGCTTTTATTCAAAGTTAAATTAATTGTTAAAATACTATCACAGCCTGATGTATTCACAATAGTATCCCTATAAGTTCCTGCAGTCGTCCAAGTTCTTTTTCCGCTTGGGCTTTTATACTTGTCGCATGCCTTCACTGAAAAGGAATTAGTGCTAGTTTTGCCCATTGTAAGTGTTATCGTAATCAAACTGTCGCAACCTTTTTTATTAGGAATGGTATCATAGTATTTCCCCGAAGTGGTCCAGATATATTTTCCACTTGGGCTTTTATAGCTATCGCATTTACTTAGTTTAAGTAAAGTGCTAGTGCTGTTTTTAATGGTTAAATTAATTGTGATAATACTGTCGCATCCTGCTTTATTTGGGATTTTATCCGTGTAAATTCCCGATTTAGTCCAAAAAGCAGTTTTGCTAGGGCCAACAAAAAAATCACAGGCAATCGGATTGATAGTAGCATAGGAATGACTTTTAAAACTAAGGTTTATAGTCATAAAACTGTCGCAACTTACGGCGTTAGGTATTGTATCGTAATAGGTTCCATTTTTGGTCCAAGTAAATTTTCCGCTTGGGCTTTTAAATGAGGTTCCACATGCCACAAGGTTAACATTTCCTTTGGAGGAGCCTGTGTACATTAATCTTGCAACTTCTTTAGCAGTTAAAGCATGGCTATAAAATCTAAACTCGTCTAATTTGCCTCTTGGAGTCAAACCGTTTAAAGAATTATAACCTGATAAAATTAATGTTCCGGTACTGCTTTGTGTGAAACTGGTTTGTGCCACAGTATTTACTAATTTTCCATTTAAATAAGCATAAAAATTGCTGGAAGCTGCATCATATACAATTGTATTTACTGCAGGTGTTGTTGAAGCTCCTCCAGTTATTAATACATCATTAAAGCCGCCTCTAATTATCCAATTTCCGGCACCTGCAACGCCGCCTGTAAAACATCGCAATGAACTCGAAGTAATATCACTAAATAAATAATACAAGGTTGTGGTACTTAAAATACTATCGGTAACAAATGATATCGTCCAAGAACCGGAAGTAGAGGTTGCCCATTTGGTATCCAAATAATCGGTATTACTTGTTCCGCCTGATCCAATTAATGCTGAACTGCCACATGCAACTGTCCCTCCTATGGTAAGTCCTCCATTTACGATTCCATTAGAAGTGCCAGAAGGTGGTGAACTCGCTAGATTAGGAACAGATGTTCCCGTATTGTTAAACTTATAGTATAATATTTCGGGGATTCCTTGCCCATTCGAAAAATTACTAAAAAGAAGGCATAGAAGAACTAAAAGAAATTGATGAAGTAGATGTTTTTTCATACTTATTGTATTATTTTTTTAACAAAGTAAAGTCATTAATTATAAAAAAAACAAATCGCAATTCAAAAAATTGAATTACAATTTATTATTTATCCCTGCCTTGAGATTTTAGTTGCATTTTTATGGAACTAATATACACATTGGTCAAAAAGTCATTAATGTTTTCATAATAAGAAAGAGTAACCAATCGGCCGTTCCAAATATGGGTTTCTACATATTTATCCTGCTGATGACCCGGACCATAGGAGTTTTGCAGAGACTTTAGGATTTTTCTGCTACCCATTGAATCTATAGAATGGATGAAAACAGTTGATAATTGGCCTTTAAAAAATGTGTAAACGATATCCACTTTAGCTCCTGCAAAAGTGAAATTTTCATCCGTTTTTCTGTAAAAAATGAAGTTACTATCTTTGGTATATTCAAAAGCTTTTAGAGCAGGATAAAGCGAAAGACTGTCACCAAAGTGCATCATTCTAAATCCATTTTCATCATCAAGCGCAGTTATTTTTTGAGCGTTTGCAAAAAAGCTTGTAAAAGCAATTACGATTAACAGTATTTTTTTCATTGTTACAAAGTTGGGTTAAAAATTATAAAAAACAAATCTCCTATGAATATCGAGGTTTAAGTAATTATATTAAAGTGCTGTTGGAATAGAAAAATTACCTTAATCTGCGAAAAAAATTCAATTGGTTAACGCTATTTTTGCCATTCATGTCGGTCCAGTTTTTTACCGAGTACCCAATTTGGTTCATTTTGTTTTGTTTAGCCGCCGGAGCTGGCTATGCATTTTTGCTTTATGGGCAGGGACATAATATTTTATTTGATAAAAATCAAAAACTATGGACTTGGATTATCGCGGGAATTCGATTCTTCTTCGTTAGTATAATTGCTTTTTTATTGCTCAATCCATTGCTGAAATATATAAGTAGCAAGGTGGAAAAACCAATTTTAGTTTTAGCAATTGATAATTCTGAATCGATTATTAATAGTTCAGATTCCGCTATTTATCGCAAAAAGTTAACTGACTTTTTTGAAAACTTTCAAACACAAATAGGCGATGAAATCAAAGTACAACCTTATCTTTTTGGTGATAAGCCTGAGGTAAAAGATAGACCTGATTTTAATGCTAAGCAGACCGATATTTCATCATTGTTTGCAGAAGTGAACAATGTTTATTCGGGCAGCAATGTAGGTGGAATGGTTTTGATATCCGATGGAATTTATAATAAGGGAACCAATCCTGTTTATGCCTCCAAAAATACAAGATTCCCCGTATTTACAGTAGGTTTGGGAGATACTGTTACCAAAAAAGACCTTAAAATTTCGAACATAAGGACCAATTCAATTGCCTATTTGAATAATACCTTTCCTGCAATAATTGATGTTCAGGCTGATAAATGTGCAGGACAAACTTATATACTAACCGTTTTGAACGGGGAGAATAAAGTTTTTGAGTCTCGCATTAACGCTTCAAGTATGAGTGATTTTAAATCTGTAACAGTGGATTTGGAAGCCTCAAAACTTGGAGTAATTCATTATTCTGCTATACTTACTAATTTAAAGGATGAGGTAACATGGTTTAATAATAGACGTGATTTTTTTATTGAAGTGATAGATGCCCGTCAAAAAGTTTTGATTGCCGCCAGAAGTCCTCATCCTGATATTTCAGCCATAAGGCAAGCCATTGAATCCAATAAAAATTATCAGGTAGAGGTTGATATGACAGGGAATCCTTCGCTTGACAAAGCAAAAGAGTTTGATTTGGTAATATTGCATCAATTGCCAGTAGGTAATAATAATTTACCCTTAATTGAAGGGTTAAAAGCTAAAAAAATTCCGTTACTTTTTGTTTTAGGAAGGCAAATAAATCTCTCATTATTTAATAGTCTGAAAGTTGGATTGACATTTAATCAAACCGGCGGTGGGTATAACCAAACTACAGGTATCATTAATCAGGATTTTAACTTATTTGAAACTACTGACGCACTAAAATCCAATGTTCCATATTTTCCTCCGTTTTCGGTAGCCTTTGGTAATTTTAGTTTTAAAGATAAAACACAGATCATGGTTTATCAGCAGATAGGAAGCGTAAAGACCGACCAACCTTTAATTTATTTTAATGACAATGATAATAACCGATACGGATTTTTTACCGGGGAAGGTTTCTGGCGTTGGCGATTAATAGATTTTGATCGCAATAATAACCATGAGGTAAGCAATGATCTAATTTGCAAATCGATTCAATATTTAGTGGCACGGAATGATAAACGGAAATTTAGGGTGTACGCCGTAGAAAATACATTTTATGAAAATGAACCGGTGCAATTCAATGCTGAGTATTATAATCAAAGTTATGAATTGGTAAACAAACCTGAAGTGAAACTAACCCTTACCAACGAAAAGGGTAAAAATTATACCTACAATTTTAGCCGCACAACCAATGCTTATAAATTGGATGCTGGTATTATGGCTCCTGGAACTTATAATTATTTAGCACGAGTAATTAATGGCGGAAATTCTGAAATAGCCAAAGGTTTATTAATTGTAAAACCCTTACAACTAGAACATATTGAAACCAAAGCTAATCATGATTTATTAAAACAATTGTCTTCCTCCACCGGCGGAAAATTTGTGCCTTTTACGGAATTGGATAAATTGGCTGAACTGATAAAAAAGCACGGAACGGTGAAGCCTGTGATGTATGAACAAAAAGATTATCGCGACCTCATTCATCAAAAGTGGGTATTTTTTTTAATTCTATTTTTGATAAGTGCCGAATGGTTTATCAGGAAGAGAAACGGAACTTATTAGAATGATGAACAGGTTTATAGTGCCCAATGATTTCTTTCAATACCATTCAAAAAAACTCGTAGGATTCACTATTATAATTTTATCTGTTTACAATTCCTTGGCCCAAACTGAAGCGGAGTCTGGAGATACACTGGTTCAAAAAAAATGGGGAATTAAAACCACTGAACAATTAGCCGATACCGCATGGTGGGCTTTACAACAAAAAACAAAGGATGATTTTATGAGCCTTATTCCAACCTTGGCCATTGTAAAAGAAACATTTGATAGTCTTGAAATTAAAAACAATCCTCAGATCATAAGAATTAAGTATAATGCAATAAATTTTAGAGTTACCAAGCAGCTTAAATTTTTGAATGCCAAGGCAAAAGCGAATAAATTAAAATTTAAAACCTGTGAAAAAGATAAGATAAAGATAGAAGAAGGAAAAGATGAAAAAGGAAATGCCTTTGCCTACATCACACTACTTTGTCATAAATCAAAACGAGATTTTACCATAAAATTTGTAGCCCTTCAGCTTTTGGAAAACTGGTATATAGTAGATGAATTGAAACTGGAATTTCCCGAAGATAATCCATATTATAAGCCGCCTTTGGAAAGTCCGGTGAAGATTAAGAGAAAATAAATTTAGAATCAATTTCTAATTCCAGATTCCTAATTAAAAATTAAACCAAGTCAGTCAAACTCAATTCTAAAGCTTTATTGGATAAACCGGTGTGTTTGGGATTGAATTGGTGAACCCGCATCAAAGCACTTTTAATGATGGTTGATGAATCTTTTAAAATAGCTATATCATTAACCTCGGCACCTTGTTTCATTAAATAAGCAAATACACGAGCCATGCCGCAGTTGGCAATAAAATCAGGAATTACAGCCATGTTTTCATCCGCCAAACGGCTTATTTTGCCCATAAAAATTTCTTCATCGGCAAAAGGAACATTTGCTCCGCAACTTATCACTTCCATGCCACCTTCCATCATTTGAATTACATTCTGCTCGTTTACCAATCTCGAAGCAGCACCTGGAATAAAAATTTCTGCTCCAAGACTCCAAATTTGTTCATTCACTTCTTCAAAAGGTATAATTTTATCTGAAATAAGGGTATTTCCGTTTTTGTTTAAAAAAAGTTCATTCACCTCGTCAAATCCCATACCTTGTTTATTGATAATTCCGCCGTTACGATCCACTATTCCTGCAATTAAAACGCCATTTTTGCTTAGATACCATGCAGCCGATGCGGCCACATTTCCCCAGCCTTGAATAATAGCCAATTTGCCCTTCATCAATCCACCCCATATTTCATAATAATGGCGAACTGCCTCCGCTACTCCCCATCCGGTAACCATATCTGAAATATTGTATCCGCGATTAACATCTGGCGAAAATCGTTCATCTGTAATTTTTAAACTCACACCGGCCTGCAATCGGCTAATTGATTTAAGCTTTTCTTCGGGTGAATAATTTTTTAAATGACCGTTAACCGTCCCTTCCTGAGGGTGCAGTAAACCTAATTCAGCAGTCATAGGTATTACTTCATGAATTTCATCTACGTTCAAATCGCCCCCTGTTCCGTAATAGTGTTTTAATAATGGGTAAACAGCTTTATACCAACGTTGCAAAACTCCTTTTTTTCTTGGGTCACTTGGATCAAAATTAATGCCAGACTTAGCTCCTCCAATTGGTGGGCCTGCAATTGTAAATTTAACTTCCATAGTTTTGGCCAATGAAGTTACTTCATGCTTATTTAACCCCTTTCGCATCCTCGTTCCACCTCCTGCTGAACCGCCTCGAAGCGAATTAATAACCACCCATCCTTCAGCCTCTGTTTCCGAGTCTTTCCACTCAAATACTATTTCTGGTTGTTTATGTTCGAATTTTTTTAATAAAGAATTCATATGTGTAAGTATAAAAAAGGTAAGATTTTTAAATCAACTTTGAGAAATCGCCGTGCAATGAACCACTCACTGAATCAGCTTCAGCCCCTGTAAAGCTTGCTAAAACATTCGGTTGATTTTGAACTCTTAATACTCCCATTAGCGCAAAAACTAAAGCTTCTTTATAGTTTATAAGCTGTTCATCAGGAACCACAATTTCTGCATCGGTATTCGATTTTATATAATCTATTAATACAGGGTTAAGCACTCCGCCGCCGGTTGCTAATACTTTAATTTTTGATGAGTCTCCATCGGCCAAATCATCTATATTTTGGCCTATCTGGCCTGCAATATGATCCACCAATGTTTTCATTTTGTCCTGCTTTTCTATTTTACATTCACGTACAATTCCCCAAAAATTTTGGTTTATCCATTCCCGGCCTAATGATTTTGGATAGGACTCTTTGTAGTAACCTATTTTATTTAGGTCAGCTAAAAGGTCATAATCTATTTTGCCGGTCTCCGCTATTTTACCATCTTCATCAAATTCCATATCAAATTCACGGGCAATGCGGTTTAATAAAATATTGGCAGGGCAAATGTCGTAGGCTACATAATGGCCATCTACATTAGCTGAAATATTAGCAAACCCCCCAATATTTAAACACATATTGTAATCACTAAATAATAATTTATCGCCAATACCAACTAATGGCGCCCCTTGGCCACCTAGGATAACATCCATTGCTCTAAAATTAGTTACTGATGGTATACCGGTTACAACAGATATTGCATTCCCATCTCCAATTTGAGTAGTCAAATTATTTTCAGGTTGATGAAAAATGGTGTGCCCGTGGGATGAAATTAAGTCGGCGGTAAGATTGCTTTCATTTAAAAAGTTATTAATCAATAAACCGATATATTCTCCATAATAGCGATCCGTTCTAACAAAATTATAAGCCGACTGAGAACGAAGTTTAGATAACCGTAATCTCCATTTTTCATCGTAATCAATAGTTTTGGCTGCATTAATTTTATAATTCCATTTTCCGTTTGATTGATTGAGGGTGCAATGAACAAGGTCAATCCCGTCCATCGATGTCCCTGACATTACCCCTATTACTTTATATTCTGTCATTTGTAATTTATTTTATTTTTTATGGTCTTATGGAATGCCGTGATCTGATGTGAACCTATTAACGCAGGCATTTCATAATTCTTGATTTTAAATACTTAAAAAATTGTGGCGCAAAAATAAGTTTTTAGTAGAATAAGGACGAGAACTATTGATATTTAAAATTTAGGATAATTAATTTAAGTATTGATTTGCATTTATTAAACAGGTATAAAAAATAATTGGCACTGTAAAATTAGCATTTTACCGTGCTCAGATTTGTGTATTTGCTTGTCACTATGTTCCAAAGGATTTAACTTTATTTGAAGTAAGTTTAAGATTTTGTTCGTTTAAAAACTCCGAATTCTCTGAAATCGGGACTAAATCATAAGCCTTCTCCAGGTGTTTAAAACGAAATTGTCAAGTCAATATGCCGAATGAGTATATTTGCAACGAAAATAATGGTGACCCCAATAGTAATAATAATCGTTTCATTAGTCATGGCCGCCTTTTTTTCCGGGCTTGAAATTGCTTTTGTATCGGCTAACAAACTAAGGATTGAACTTAAAAGTAAACAAGGAAGCTCTTGGGCTGCGCTAGTTTCTGATTATTATAAATCACCTTCCCGTTTTATAAGTACCATATTGGTGGCTTATAATATTGTTCTAGTTATTTATGGTATTTTTATTGGAAAACAATTAAACGATTTTTTATCTCCTTTTCATTATTCTAAAGTAGCCAATTTGCTTATTAGTACTGTAATAAGTACGATTATAGTATTGTTTACAGCCGATTTTTTACCCAAGGCACTTTTTAGAATTAGCCCAAATTTTATTCTCTCTATATTTATTTATCCCTTTCAATTATTCTATTATTTGCTTTGGCCAATTGTTCAGTTTACAATATGGATGTCAAAAAGACTTTTGCGAATGTTAACTTCTCAAGTGTTTGTAGAAACAGCTCCTGCATTTACCAAGGTAGATTTGGGTCATTTTATTTCAGAAACATTGCAAGACAATAGGAAAAGTGAAGTCGATGCAGAAATTTTGAAAAATGCCTTGGATTTTAGTACCGTCAAAGTGAGAGATTGTATTGTTCCAAGAACCGATCTTGTGGCTTTAGAAGTGAGTGAAAGCATGGAAAGTTTGCAGGCTTTATTTCTTGAATCGCACCATTCTAAAATATTGGTTTACCGTGATTCCATTGATAACATAATTGGTTATGCTCATCAGATAGATATGTTTAAAAAACCGAAATCTATCAAATCTATTTTAATGCCTATACTCATAACTAATGAAAGCCGTTCGGCACAGCAAATGCTAAATGAGTTTGTAAAAAAACGGAAAAGTATAGCGCTTGTAGTAGATGAATTTGGGGGAACCGCTGGTATTATTACGGTGGAAGATATTATGGAAGAAATATTGGGGGAGATTGATGATGAGCATGATGACAATAATGATATAACCGAAAAACAAATTGCTGAGAATGAATTTGAATTATCAGCTTCCTTGGAAGTAGATTATTTGAACGAAAAATATTCTTTTAATATCCCTGAAGGTGATTATGAAACCCTTGCAGGCTATATAATTGCAGAGCATGGCAGCATTCCCTCGGAAGGAGAAACCTTGAATATACAACGCTTTAAAGTTAAAATCTTAAAATTTGATGAAGCACGGATTGAGTTGGTGAGACTAGTGGTGACCGACGAATAAATAATTAGTACTCAAATTCCTAATCACTGACCGATAAATCTCCCTTTGGAAAAAATCCGTATTCCACTATCTTTATTCTTGCGATGTTCCTTTTGTTCTTCTTCCGGCAAATGATAAATGGTTTTGCATTCTTCAGAACAGCAGCCATCAAATTTTTCGGCACAGGAAGGGCATTGTAAAAAAAGAAGATTACAGCCTACATTTTTGCAATTAACATGTGTGTCCCAAGAGGTGCCGCATTGGTGGCAATGGGCAATTATATCTTCGGTTATTCGTTCGCCAAGGCGCTCGTCAAACACAAAATTTTTACCTATAAAATTATTAGAAAGTCCTTTTTCTTTGGCATCCCGGGCATATTTTATAATGCCACCTTCCAACTGATACACATCTTTAAATCCATTGTGCTTAAGCCAGGCACTTGCTTTTTCGCAGCGTATTCCTCCGGTACAATACATCACCACCGGCTGGTCTTTTTTATCGGCTAATAAATCTACGACATAATCTAGTTCTTCCTTAAAGGTATCTACATCCGGAATTATTGCATTTTCAAAATGCCCAACTTCACTTTCGTAATGATTGCGCATATCCACCAAAATGGTTTCGGGTTCCGAAATTTTTTGGTTGAATGCTTCCGCTGATAAATGTTGCCCATAATCCCATGAATTAAAATTGGGGTCGTTCAATCCATCGGCAACAATTTTGGGCCTTACTTTTATTCCAAGTTTTATGAACGATTTTCCATTGTCCTCCACAGCTATATTTAGCCTTACACCATCCAAAAAGGTAATTTGAAACAGCGTTTCTTTGAAAATTTGAAGGTTAGAAGTAGGAACACTTATTTGTGCATTTATACCTTCTTTGGCCACGTATATTCGGCCAAGAACTCCAATTGGGTCAAGGGATAAATACAGATGGTCTCGAAATAATTGAGTATTGCCAATGGGCCAATACTTATAAAAAGAGATAGTGGTTCGCAGTTCTGCCGACTGAAGAATTTGTTTTTTTAAGACGTCTTTGTTTACCTTATTATGCAATTTCATGTTACACGAAGGGGATTAGGCTACAAAGTTAATCTTTTGCAAAATTGAAACTTAAAAACTTGAAAATATAAAGTTATACGGGGGTGAGTAGATTACACCCTCTCACGTCACTATTGTCAAATCTTCCTAAAACTTCAAATGAACCATCGTCGAAAATCCTTCCTAAATCAGAGGTACTAATGAAACAACAGCTCTCAATATTTGCCAAATCAATAATTTTCAAAGTGCCTGTTTTGCCTGTTTTTTCTAATTCAAATGGGTCGGTAGTTTGGCCGATACTTACCTTCATCCAAGGAGGACAGTTGAAAATTCCATCTTTAATTGAATACGCTTGTGACAAAAGTTCTGTCATTCCATATTCAGATGCAATTTGGTTTACAAATAATTTTTGTTTTAAAAAATTATGAAGTTCAGATCTTGTTATTTCTTTGCGGCGGCCTTTCATACCACCAGTTTCCATTACTAAAACATTTGATAAATCCATAGGATATTGTTCTGCAAAATCGAGCAGGGCAAAGCTAACCCCGAGTAAAATAACCCGTCGTTCTAACTTTTTATCATTGGTTAAATCATCCGCAAGTTTTTTAAAATCATTTAAATAAAAACCTCCTTGACCTGATATTTTCAATAACTCCTCAGCCATATATACAAGGGATGAACCGCTTCTTTCTAAATAGGAAGGCAATAAAAAACGAAATGTATAGTCTGTTATTTTACCAAATTGCAATTCAAAGCTTTTTATAAATGAGGTATGATAAATTTGGGTATCATTGAGATAATGTTGGCTCGTTCCTCGGCCGGTAGTTGAACTGCTTGAAAAAAAAGCAGTTTTATTATCTACGGGACTGCAACTTATTATATGATTTTTAAAAAAATCAATTGGTAAATAAGGAATATCATCAGTATCCAAAACAGTTTCAGGCCTTTTATCAATTAAGGTTAAAAATTTAGAATAAACCGGATTATATTTGGCCTGGTAATAAAATATTTCCAAAGCCAGTTCGTTAAAATTGGTATTGGTTGTTAAAAAAACTCTCTTTTTGAAACTATTATTCAATATATCAGTACTAATAATGTTGCTTTCTTTTGGATGCAAAACGGATCAGGTTGTATCCGAAATTCCTGAAATTAGTTTTGAGTCGGTATCCGTTTACAAAAATATGTCGGGAAAGGATAGTATTTTAGTATTAAGTATAAAATATAAAGATGGGGATGGTGATTTGGGTTTATCGGTGGGTGATACCTTTCCACCTTATAATTTTGGTGGCGAAGGATTTTATAATCTTTTAGTCGGATATAAAATTAAGAAAAATAATATTTGGCAAAATATTCTAGTTCCAGGTAGTTCAGATACTTTGCAATTTAATCAACGATTTCAAAGACTTAATTTAAGTGAAAAGAAAAAAATGGTTTCAGGTAATTTAGACCTAAGAATACCGGCATCCCCTTACCCGGGAGTATTTCCGGATACCATAAAATTTACGGGACAAATGATAGATAGGAAATTGCATAGAAGCAATTTGGTAGAAAGTAGCGCAATAAAATTGAAACACTAACTGTCTATAATTAAAGTCGAATTACACATATTTAATTTAGGTAAAATTTTTTTTGAAGCCCCTGAAAAATATGTATGTTTGCCCCTTATTTTACGTTATATGTTTTTTAGGCTGATAAATTGTAAGCTTATACAACAATAAATTAGAAATAAAGATGAAACCAAAGATTAACGAATTCGAACCAAAATTAAAAAGTAGTATGGGAAGAACAGGCTTTCAAAAGCTAGCATTAACATTAGCTTTTATGGTAATGATACCATTTGCTAATTATGCGCAAAAGTTTGCCTATGTCGATACCGAATATATTTTATCCTTGTTGCCCGATTATAAATCGGCCCAAAAAAAATTGAATGAAATTGCGGAAGCATGGCAAAAGGAAGTGGATGGGAAATATGAAGGAATCGATAAAATGTACAAAGAATATCAGGCTGAAAAAATTCTTTTGACGCCAGATCAGCAAAAGCAACGTGAGGATGAAATAATTAATAAAGAAAAGGATGCCAAGAAGTTTCAACAGGATAAATTTGGTTATGAAGGCGAATTATTTAAAAAACGCCAGGAATTAGTAAAACCAATACAAGACAAGGTGTTTGAAACCATACAAAAAATAGCAAAAGACGATGCTTTGGATTTTATTTTTGATAAATCAAGTGATATGACAATGCTTTTTAGTAATGCGAAATATGACAAAAGTGATAACGTTCTAACCATCCTTGGTGTAGCGCCATCTAAAGAAGAAAAGGAAAAGGTGAAAGAAAAACAGAAAACAGATTTACCTCCCGCTTCAAACGGAGGACTTCCGCCGCGCAGATAAACCAATATATATAAATAATAAAAAACAAATAATTAAATGAAACGATTGATTTTAACAGTATTTACAGCCATTGCATTATGTTTTAGTGCAACTGCACAAAGCAAAATTGCGCATATCAATTCATCGGAGCTTATGAATGCAATGCCTGAGATGAAAGATTTTGAAAAGAAATTAAAAGATTATGAAGGGGTGCTTCGTAACCAATTGGAAACTATGCAAGCCGAACTTCAAACAAAGTATCAGGAATATGTTGCTGATACTACTTCACCACCAGTTGTAATGGAAGTGAAAAAAAGCAAATTAGAAGCTTTGCAGGCCGATATCCAACAATTCAGCCAAACTGCAGAGCAGGATATGCAAAAAAAGAAAGAAGAACTTTATATGCCTATTTATAAAAAGGCCAAAACTGCAATTAACGATGTAGCTAAGGCAAAAGGTTATGATTATGTTTTAGATAGTTCTGATGGATTAGGCGTTTTGGTAACCAATAGTGCTTATGACCTTATGAACGACGTAAAAAAGAAATTATTGATAAACTAAATTTTTATTCAACTTTATTTGAAAAATCTCCGGTGTTATTTGATGCCGGAGTTTTTTTTTATAAAAGCATATTCGAAAAATAAATCCCTTGCCTATTTTCGTAAGCCTAAAATTAATTCTAAAATCATTAATCAAAATTCCGAAATATTACTTCCCGGCCCAATCGGAGTTTTCGATTCTGGTTATGGTGGCCTTACCATTCTAAAAGAATTGGTAAACCAATTACCTCAATATGATTATATATATTTAGGGGATAATGCCCGGTCGCCATACGGTAATCGCTCCTTTGATACGGTAACAAATTACACCCAACAATGTGTCCAAGAATTATTTAATCTGGGATGCAACCTTGTAATATTGGCCTGCAATACTTCATCAGCTAAGGCATTGCGTTCAATTCAGCAGAATTATTTACCAGAAGATGCTCCCAATAGAAGGGTTTTGGGAGTAATTAGGCCCACGACCGAAATTGTAGGAAATTATACCCAAACTGGGCATATCGGAATATTGGGAACTTCGGGTACGGTAGCTTCGGATTCCTATCCAATTGAAATTTCAAAATTTTTTCCGGAGATAAAAGTTTTTCAGCAAGCTTGCCCAATGTGGGTTCCATTAGTTGAAAACAATGAATTTAATGGTGAAGGTGCTGATTATTTTATCAAAAAATATTTTGATGAATTATTTCTTCAATCTTCTGAAATTGATACAATAGTTTTGGGTTGCACTCATTATCCTTTGCTTTTAAAAAAGATTAAAGAGTTTTTGCCATCCCAAATTAAAATTATATCACAGGATAAAATAGTCGCGGATAGCTTAAAAGATTATTTAATCCGGCATTCTGAAATAAATGAAGTATGTGAAAAGAATTTTAAAAGAATGTTTTATACCACCGATGATACTAAAACTTTCAATCAAATAGCAGGATTGTTTTTTGGAGCTAAAGTAGAGTCGAGGCATATTGAGATAAAGTAATTAAAAGAAAGGGGGAAATGATTTTCATTACCGTCACTCATCCCGTTAATAAACTGTATCAATACCTTTAGTCAATTAAATAATGAAGTTTGTCTAAGGAGTATTATTTTCGAATTGGATTTTAGAACGAAGTTATGGCAAGTGATAAAATAAATATTTTGGTAATTGATGATTTACATCCTTGCTTTTTCGAACAAAGTGGGTTGCAAAAATTTGATATTACTTATTTGCCTATGATCAACCCCGCCGATGTTCCATTGGCTTTAGCGGATAAGCAAATACTTATAGTTAGAAGTAAAGTATATGTAAATAGTGAACTTTGCCAATATGCCAATGCCCTGCAACTTGTTGTTAGAGCAGGTTCGGGAGTTGATAATTTAGATACCGATTGGTTGGATAATATTGGAATAGCCTATATAAATACTGCCGAAGCCAATAGTCAGGCGGTAGCCGAGCATACCTTGGGAATGCTGCTAAGCCTTATGGCTAATATTACAAAAGCTGATACTGAAGTAAGAAGCCTAAAATGGGACAGGGAAGGAAATAGAGGGGATGAATTGGAAGGTAAAACTATCGGAATAATTGGATGCGGAAATACAGGAAGTCGGTTTGCAAAAGTGCTTGGTGGTTTTGGCGTTCAAATTTTGGCGTATGATAAATACAAATCAGGTTTTGGAACTAGCCAGGTAAAAGAAACCAATATGAATGAAATTTTTCAGAATGCAGATATAATTTCGCTTCATATACCTTTAACCCATGAGACGAAATATTTAGTAGATAAAAATTTTATAAATAATTTTTCAAAGCCGTTCCGTTTATTAAATCACTCCCGCGGAACGATTGTAAAAACAGCCGATGTGCTGGAAGCTTTGGAATCACAAAAAATTATTGGCTTTGCTGCTGATGTACTTGAAAACGAACGAATTCACCAACTTGATAATTTAGAAACAGCCGAATTTGAAAAATTAAGGTCTTTTTCGAATGCTGTATTAACACCTCACATCGGGGGTTGGACACACCAATCTTATAAAAAGATTTCAGAGAGTTTAGCTACTAAAATTAAAGAATTTTACGGCCATTCCATAGCCACTGAAAAAGGATTTCAACAACAGCAAAAATTCCCTTGATAATTTAGTTTAAAAAAGCAATTATTGAAGTTTGGTAAAAAAATCGTTAAACCCTTGTTAAATAATAGATAAAAGATAAAAAAATTATGACTTTAAAACATTACTTAAGCGTTTTGGTACTATTACTCTTGTCAGGTTTGGGATACTCCCAATCGAATTATGGTGAGATTAGAGGAAAAGTTACAGACAAAAAAACACGTTCAGCGCTTGATTATGCCACAGTAGTGGTAAAAAAAGAAGGAATTGTGAAAGCTTCTACTTCAAGCGATGACAACGGTAATTATTTTATAAAAGGAATTGATCCTGGAGAATACAATATTGAAGTAAGCTATGTTGGATATACAAAATATCAGGCTGAAGGAGTAACTGTAAACAGTAGTAAAATAACGTTTTGGAATATCGAATTATCCATCTCAAGTGAAGATGGAAAAGATTTAGGTGCAGTAGATGTTATTCGTTATAGAAAGAAATTAGTAGAAGAAGATGCAAATAAAAACACACTTACATCAAAAGATCTATTAAAATTACCACAAAGAGGCCTAGCGGCTATTGCAAATACCTCGTCGGGTGTAAACTCATCCGGAGGTGGTATTTCATTTTTGGGTAATAGAACGGATGGTACACGCTTGTTTGTAGATGGTGTAGCGGTTATAGGTAGCTCGGCAATGCCAACTATTGGTCAGGAGCAAATCGACCTTATTCAAAGCGGGGTACCTGCAATGTTTGGTGACCTTACAGGGGGAGCCATTAATATTACAACCAAAGGCCCTAGCAGAAGAAGATCTCAATACTATGAGTATGTAACTTCAAGTCTTTTTGATAAGTGGCATTACAATACCCTAGAATTAGCCTATTCAGGTCCAATAAAAATTATTAATAGGGGCGGTGGAGACAAAGAACGGGTGCTAATAGGTTATAATATTTCAGGACATTTAGAGTACCAAAAAGATCCTAGTCCAACGGTATTGGGCTCATGGACAGTAAAAGATGATGTTCTGAACAATATCAAGCAAAATCCATTAACTACTAATCCGAGCGGAGGAGGTTTTATTACTACGTCATCATTTTTAACCCAAAATGATTTGGTACTGAATAAGGCTCGTCAAAACGTTCCATTATATTCAGGTGTATTAAATGCAAAATTTGAATATACACCTTCCAAAAGCTCGGTTTTAACCTTGTTCGCAACTGGCGCTATTCAAGAAACGAAAGGCTATAGTTATACTTCTTCATTGTTAAATTTTGATGAATATGCATTAAATACCAACCAAACGTATCGTGGATATTTAAGATACACCCAAAAAATTGGTTATCAAAGTGGAGACAAGAAAGACAAGGATGCTAAAAAACCTTTGGTTTCTGATGCATTTTATTCAATACGTGCCGATTACCAAACAAGTATTGGTAAAAGTCAGTCCAGTGAGCATAAAGATAATGTGTTTGATTATGGATATGTAGGTAAATTTACTCATTACCGTGCACCAGTATATGAATATAAAGATGCCCCACAAAAATTTATTGAAACTAAAAATGGAAAAAGCGATACAGTTGTTCGTCAAGGTTATTATGAACTTACTGGATTTCGCGACACAATGATTACTTATCAAGCGAGTGATAAAAATGTTTTAAGAAGCAGATATACCGAAAATGCCTTTGATTATTTTAAGAATACATATGGATTAAATGGCGCAATAAGTGATGGGATGATCGCCACATTTAATGGTTTGCTAAATGGATATTCACTGCCCACTACCTATTCATTATGGGCTAATCCTGGTACTTTATTAGCCGGCTATAGTAAAAGCCAACAGGAAAGAATTTCAGCCTATGCTATTGGTGAGGCATCTATTAACACTGGGAAAAATAAAGAAAATAAACACGATATCCAGTTTGGTATGACCTATGAACAAAATATATTAAGTTCTTATGGCTTAAGTGCAAATTCCTTATGGATATTGATGCCTCAGTTAGCTAATAAGCATATTGCTAATTTAGATCAAGTGAAACAAGGTGAATATATGTTAAATAGCACTCAATCCTATGATGATCAGGGTAGGTTTTTGGATACTGTTAAATATAATGTTCGTATAGATGCAGACCAACAATCTACATTTGATAAAAACTTGAGGGCTAAATTAATTGCAAAAGGGGCTGTAGATGCCTACGGAAATAAAATTACGGAAACTTCTTATATTGATGTAAATTCCTTATCACCCAATGACCTTAACTTAAATATGTTTAGTGCTGATGATTTGAATAATAAAAATAATCAGTATGTAAGTTATTCTGGATATGATTATTTAGGTAATAGAACCCGCAAGAAATTTGGGATTAATGATTTTTTGAATGACAAACAGAATCGCAGTGTAGGCTCATTTGCCCCGATATACAGTGCAGCTTGGTTGCAAGATAAATTTGCTATAAAAGATATGATTTTCAGGGTAGGGGTTAGGGTAGAAAGATACGATGCTAATCAATCCACCTTAAAAGATCCATATTCACTTTATCCAATTAAAACCGTTGGGGAAGTAAGTGAATTGAATGGTCTGCAAATAAATCATCCTGATAATATTGGCGACAACTATGCCATATATGTAAATAATGCAAAGAACCCTACTAAGGTTTTAGGTTACAGAAATAACAATACATGGTACGATGCTCAAGGTGTAGAAGTAGCTAATCCTGAAATTTTAGCTCAACAAACTGCTAGCAACGTTATTCAACCTTATTTAGTTGATGTAAATAATAAGGATATTGTCAAGGAGGCCTTTAAAGATTACCAACCACAAGTAAATATATTACCACGTGTTTGGTTTTCATTTCCTATAAACAAGGAAGCCCTTTTCTTTGCGAATTACGATGTGCTTACTCAGCGCCCAACTGATGGAGCTACATTTACCCCAATCAGTTCCTACTATTTTCTTCAATCCGATCAAAGCAGGTTCTTGCCAAATGCGGCTCTAAAGCCACGTGTTAAAACTATGTATGAATTGGGTTACAAACAAAAGCTTAGCAATGTATCCTCTATCAGTTTAATTATGTCCTATTCAGAAATTCGTAATGATTTTGGACAATATAGATACAGTCAAGCTTACCCTGTTTCATATACAAGTTATGCTAATATAGATTTTTCAACCAACAAAGCGTTTAGGGCAGAATATCAATATAGAGGTTTGAAGAATTTCCAAATGACAGCCAATTACACCTTATTATTTGCTGATGGAACAGGTTCTAATATAAATTCTCAATCAGCGTTAATTCAAGCAAATCAACCTAATCTTCGTTCCTTATATCCTTTAGACGTAGATTTTCGTCATAATTTTAATACCACATTTAGCTATGGGTATCAAGGGGGTAAGGAGTATAATGGTCCAGTATGGTTTGGAAAGCGAATATTTGCAAATTCTGATGCCAGTTTTATTGTTGTGGCCCGTTCAGGTGCCCCTTATACAGCCAATTTAAGCCCAACAGCGACCGCACAAACGGCACTAGGAACAGTAACGCGTAGTCAAATAAAAGGAAATCCCTTTGGTTCAAGAATGCCTTGGCAGTTTAAGGCTGATGTTAATTTTCAACACTATCATGAATTTAAGAAAAAACAAATTAAAGACGATAGGATTAATGTTACAGGCTTAACAGTGTTTTTTACAGTTCAAAATCTTTTCAATGGTAAAATTGTCAATAGTGTTTATGCATTCTCGGGCTTACCTAATAATGATGGTTACCTAAGTTCACCAGAAGGACAGCAAAAAATTTCTCAACAAGTAAGTCAGCAATCATTTATTGACTTGTATAACATCAGTGTTAATAATCCTTTTAATTATGCCGCACCAAGATTAATGAGATTAGGAGTAAGGTTTACTCTTTAATTAAAAGCTGATAAGAAAAATATAAAAGCGAAATATTACAAAAACCATAATTTTTTAAAAATAATAGAATGAACAAAACAATTAAATTTATACTGTTTTCATTACTTGCTTTAGGTGTGGCAACAAACCTGATAGCAAAAGAAAATGTTGGAGAAAAACTTGTGAAGCCTGCGATAGTGGCTCACAAACTTATGAAGTATGCAGCATCATGTGATCCATCTACAGCTAGTGCTGACCTGGATGTAAACAATGTGCGCACCAAAATTTTAAACGGTGGCGATATGTGGTGGGATCTTTCTAATCCGAAATATGAGATACCAAAGATTGCTACTAATGTTAACTCAGTAAGAAAGCATTCTTTATTTTCTGGAGCAATCTGGGTAGGAGGTTATGATGGTAAAGGTGGGTCGGGTGCCTTAAAGCTTGCTGCAATGACCTACAGACAAGGCGGTTCTGACTTTTGGCCAGGACCACTTGATAACCAGTCCAACACCGATGAAGTTACCTGCAAAAAATGGGATAATATTTATAAGGTATTGAAATCTGAAATAGTAGAACATGTTACAAATATTGCAAGTGGTGCACCTACTTTATCAGATAATATTGCTGGTTGGCCTGGAAATCCATCTGCTAATACCCCTCCAATGGCTCCTTATTATGATGCTAATAAAAATGGAATATATGATCCAATTTCAGGAGATTATCCGGTTTTGCAAAATGAGTGTCGAGGAGTAAAGTTAGATGGGACTAATGATAATAAACCTGAAGCACAACCTACAGAAATGTTATATTTCGTATATAATGATAAAGGAAATAATCATGCTGAAACAGGAGCCTTACCAATTGGCTTAGAATTGCATACAACTGCATTTGCTTACGCATCAAATGATGAGATAAATAATATGACTTTTTATACTACTCGAATTGTTAACCGTGGCGCAAGCACATTATATAATACTTATTTTGGTGAATGGGTGGATGCGGATTTGGGAAATTATAAGGATGATTACGTGGGGTGTGATGTCGGACGAAGTTTAGGATTTGCATATAATGGCGACGATAATGATGAAGGTATATTAGGATATGGTTTGAATCCTCCATCTGTTGGGGTTGATTTTTTTGAAGGACCTAAAAAAGATACTCTTATGAATGGAAGAGATACCACATTCGAATTAGGAATGAGCAAATTTGTGTATTATGATAATGATTTTACTGTTTATGGAAACCCAGAACGACCTATTCATTATTATTATTACCTAACAGGTCGGTGGAAAAACGGCACTTGTATGACACTTGATTACAAGAGCGGCAGAACAGGAACAAATTGCACCAATTACTTATTCCCATTTGATACCGATCCAAAAGTAACTGGAAACTGGAACGAACGTTCAGCAGGAAATCCCGCAGCAGATCGAAGATTTATGCAAACAAGTGGGCCATTTACATTAAAGTCAGGAGCATTTAATAAATTGACGGTAGGTGTAGTTTGGGCGAGGGCAAGTACTGGTGGAGCGGAAGGTTCTTTAGCTTTATTGAAATTAGCCAGTGATAAAGCTCAAACATTATTTAATAACTGTTTTGTTCCATTAGTTGGTCCACCTTCAACAGTTACTACCGTTCAGGAATTAGATAATGAATTAATATTTATGTTGGGTAATACTAAAAAAATTGAGAGTTTTAGTAAAACAGTGCTCGATGCCAATAAAAATCCACAAGTATATAAATTTGAAGGATATAGAATTTTTCAGTGTAAAGACGGAAGTGTAGGTACAGGAGATTTAGAAAATATAGACAAGGTTCGTGAAATATTTGTTGCTGATTTAAAAAATAATATCATCCGTTTGGTTAATAAACCTTATGATGTAACCCTTGGACAAGCTTTACCAAAATTAATGATAGATGCCCCCAATAAAGGATTGGTGCATTCATTGTCAATTAAAGAAGATGCATTTGCTACGGGGTCTAATAAATCATTAGTAGATTTTAAAACGTATTATTATATGGTTTTTCCGTATGCTGCTGCTCCTTTAAGCAAAGAAGATCAATATTTATTGGGTGAAATGGAACCAATTGTTGCAACCCCTCGAAATACAGAACCTCGTTTAGGTGGAGCCAAATTAAATACCTCCTATGGTGGCGGACCACGTATTAAAAGAATAGAAGGAAGTGGAAATGGCGGTAATATTATTGATTTAACCACTGAAACTGAATTACAGATAATTAGTACTCCTCCCTATAAAGTACTTAATCCTATATATGAAGTAGGTAAAGGCCCAGTGAAGGTTTCGATTATTGACCCTTTGAAAGTTCCAAAAGGAGATTTTGAACTTGTGCTTATTGAATTAAAAGATTCAATAAATTTGAGTGGAACGGCTTCTTCAATTCGGAAACGTGAAGCGGGAGTAAAAGGTAATGTTACCCGTTGGATTGTTATTAAGAAAAATATTGGAGGAACACCAGATACTATATTTTCTGAAGAGAAGATAAATATACATAATGAGCAAATAATAACTAAAGGTAATAAATGGCAATTTGCATCAAAAAGAACGGATACCGCTTGGTATAAAGAACCAGCAAAGCTTGCCGATTGGGGTATGGCAGTTTCTATTGATCAAGTATTAGACCCAGGAAATCCAGATTTGGATGAAACCAATGGTGCATTAGGTTGCGAAGTTACTTTTGCCGATAAAGGTAAGGAGTGGCTTTCAGGAATGCACGATGTTGATGGTGTGCCATTTTGGAATTGGCTGCACTCTGGTACTAATGGAAAGGCCGGTGGTTTTTCTGATCCAACAGAAAATGATTATGCTATAAATGGGAATGCCATCGATCCATTTGAAAGTTATGAAAAACTTTGGGAAGGTCGTATCGGCCCATATCGTTTAGCCTCTCGCTTTACGAATAATGCAGGTGCCAAATTTACCGCCACTATAATCCAAGGAGTAGCCTATGATGGAACTCCTACCAATAGTCAATGGGGATTATACCAATTGTCAAGTGTCGAATTTGTTATTACTCCTGATAAATCAAAATGGACAAGGTCTTGTGTTCTAGAAATGAGTGATGATAATATATTGAGCGAGGGTTCAAACAAAAAATTTAACCTTAGAGCTCATGCTTCTTTAGATATTGATGGAAAAGAGATTCCTGGTGAAACTGGTCGTAGTTGGTTCCCTGGATATGCGATAAATGTTGAAACAGGCGAACGATTGAATATAGTTTTTGGCGAAGATTCTCGTCAATACTCAAACAATGGCCGCGATATGAAATGGAATCCGACCTCTGATGCAGGTTTTTATGCAAATAGTGGAACAGGGATTATTGCCAATGGGGGTCGACATTATATCTATTTAATGGGCTCATATCAAGGTGCAGTTGTATCTCAACAACCATTTTTGCCTGGTTATGATGAAGGTCAAGCCTATTATAATATACTTAAAGATGCTGATAATGTCATGACTGAAACAGCTAGAAGTATAATTGTTAATAAAGTAATGTATCAGTGTATGTATGCTATACCTGCATACTTAGCTACAGGTTATAAAATGAAAGAAGTTAATGGAATGCCCGTACCTGAAACCGAAGTGAGATTTAAAATAAGAGTTAAAAAGCCTTATAGGTTTTATAAAACATTGGATAATTCTTTGAATTTTGATAACCCTCGCTACGAGTTTAATACCAATGAGGTATTTACCGAAGTAGCTCCAAAGCATGGAATTAAAGCTTTAGATATGATAAACGTCGTTCCTAATCCTTATTACGCATATTCTGATTATGAAAATACATCCATTGAAAACAGAGTGAAATTTACCAATTTACCGATGCGATGTGATATCTCAATTTATACCATAGACGGTACTCTTGTTAGAAGGATTAAAAAAGATGATCAGTCCACTGATGTATTATGGGACATGAAAAATGATGCGAAAGTGCCAATTGCAAGTGGAGTTTACCTGATACATATTAATGCTCCTGGATTAGGTGAAAAAGTGATTAAATGGATGGGGGTAATGCGTGAATTAGATTTGGATTCTTTCTAAAAATACAATTGTAATATTTAAAAAAATGAAACCAAAAACTCACGAATTCAAAAGTTTTAAAAATATAATAATGAGTAAATTAAGAATTGTAAATATAATAGCCCTTGGATTAATAAGTGTTTCAGCCTTCGCTGGAAATCCTGACAGAGGTGGTCAGGCAAGCGCGAATCAACTTGTTATAAATGGGTGGGCTCGTTCATCAGGTTTAGGTTGGGCCTCCCAAAGTAGTATAAAGGGAATAGAGTCTATGTACATGAATATTGGAGGACTGGTAAATACCCCTAAAACAGATATTGCCTTTGCCAGAACAAGTTGGTTATCAGGTTCAGGTGTTAATATCAGTAATTTTGGTTTTGCTCAAAATCTTGGGAATGATAACGCCATCGGACTTTCCATTAGTTCAATTGATTTAGGTGATATCCCTATTACCACCGTTCAGCAACCGAATGGAGGACTTGGTAATTTTTCACCACGTTTAACGAATATTGGTTTAGGATATGGACGAAAATTTACTGAACGAATCACAGGTGGTGTTTTATTAAGGGTTTTTTCTGAAAATTCTTCTAATCTAAAAGCCCAAGGAGTTGCTATTGATGCAGGTATTCAATATAAAACAAGTTGGAAAACCGCAGATGATACCCATTTTGGAGTTTCCATTAAAAATATTGGTCCGGATGTGAAATATTCTGGAGATGGTATTTCTATAAAAAGGCTTAATCCGAAAGACAACCAAGAGGCTACTGTGAATCAACGGGTAGCCAAGTATAATATCCCCGCATTAATGAATATTGGTGGTGCACATGATATCAAGCTTGATAAAAATGATGAAACCAATTTTCATACCTTAACACTAGCTGCCAATTTTACTTATAATGCATTTTCATTAAATCAAACCACTTTTGGTGCTGAATATACCTACAAAAAAATGTTTATGGTTCGTATGGGTTATGCTTATGAAAAAGGTATTATGAGTTATGATACACGTCGTACCGCAAGTACAGGTTTGATGGGAGGGGTCACCTTCGAGTTGCCGTACGGAAAAGATGGCAATCGATTTGCCTTGGACTATTCATATCGCGATACCCGTCCTTTTTCTGGTACTCATTCTATTGGTTTAAAAATGTCTTTAGGAAATCAGAGTGAATAATTTTTAGTATTACTAAAGTTAGGACTTAAAAAACAAAGAAATTATATTTGTACCGTTGCATCAGCCGAATACGGTTGGTGCAACTTTATTTTTATATCACATTTAAAAAAAATAATATTATGGCTATAAATTACATGACCAAGGATGGATACGATGCTTTAGTGAAGGAAATTGAACAATTAGAAAAGGTAGAAAGACGTCGTATTAGTGGGCAAATAGCTGAAGCAAAGGAAAAAGGTGACCTTTCTGAAAATGCGGAATATGATGCTGCAAAAGAGGCGCAGGGGATGTTGGAAATGAAAATAGCCAAACTGAAAAATATTTTAGGAGATAGCCGAATATTAGACGAAACCAAAGTAGATATAAGCAAAGTTGGAATATTGACCAAGGTTACTGTTTTAAATAAAAAAACAAATTCAAGCGTTAATTATATTATTGTATCAGAAAAAGAAGCAGATCTTAAATTAGGTAAAATTTCTGTTAAGTCTCCAATAGCAATGGGGCTCATGGGTAAAAAAATAGGAGACCATGTTGAAGTTTTGGTGCCTGCCGGCATCATAAATTTTGAAATACTTGATATTTCGGTAGTTTAAAGTTTATCAGTAATATTGTCTTAAATTATAATAATGGCAAGTATCTTTAGTAAAATAATTAGTGGAGAAATACCATGTCACAAGGTGGCGGAAGATTCAAATCATTTAGCTTTTTTAGATATTAGCCCATTAAAACATGGACATGTATTAGTAATACCTAAACAACCTATTGATTATATTTTTGATTTGGCTCCTGAGGATTATTCCGCCCTAAATTTATTTGCACAAAAAGTTGCCAAAGGAATAAAATTAGCGGTGGATTGTAAAAAAATTGGTGTCGTGGTTATCGGTCTAGAGGTACCTCATGCACATATTCATTTAATTCCAATCACTACCGTTTCTGATATTGATTTTTCGAAGGAAAAAATGAAACCAACCAATGACGAACTGAAGGCGACTGCCGAATTGATTAGAAACAATTTATAATAAAGATCTAAGCGTATCTATTTTCTTTTCAGTTTCCTGCCATTCAGATTCGGCTAGGCTATTTTCAGTAATACCCGCACCAGCATAAAATTTTATTAAATCATTATTGATTTTAGCACATCGTAGATTTACCCAAAAAGAAAAATTTTTGTTTTTATAGATGGGGCCTAAAAATCCTGAATAAAATTCTCTATCTAGATTTTCATTTTGATTAATAAAAATAGAGGCTGGCTCTAAAGGTGCACCACAAACAGCTGGTGTTGGATGCATCTCATTAATTATTTCAATGGGTTTTGTGCAATTAAATTGTATTTCATTGATTAAATGTTTGAGATTCCCTGTATTAAATTCTCTTACTTTAGAAATATTAATATTTGTTGCTTTTAAATGGATTAGCTTGTCAACTATATAATTTTTTACAAGACTTTGCTCTTCTTGTTCCTTAATGCTGAATTTTATTCCTTCATTTAATTGTTTGGTTCCAGCAAGGGCATACGTCAAAAATAAATCGTTTTCTTTTTTAAGAAATACCTCAGGAGTAGCGCCTATCCAAATTTCATTTTCAATAGATAAGCAGTAAACAAAGGCATTTGGATAGTTATTACAAATCTTTTCAAAAAATAATTTGAGGTCAAAATTATTGGGTAATTGTTGAATACTTGAATGAGCTAAAACCACTTTTTTAAAGTCTTCGTTCTTGATTTTATCGATGGCATTGGTAACTATGGAAACATAATGGCCATGATTATCCTGAAAATTTAACTGTGTTTCATTTTTTAAGAACTCAGGAAATTTAATATCAATAGTTGCATTTATTTTACCTTTTATTAAATAGCCCAATTTGTTTTTATTATAGGGGAGAAAAATAAATCCTTCATCTGATAAATCCGTTTCTGAAATATTACTTATTTGTGGATTTGCTATAGTAAAAATTTCCTTTTTGCCGGGAAGTTTCCAATATATAAAAAGAGAATTTGTCATTATTTACTTAGTTTTATCAATTACAGCCATCGTTAATCGTGAAATACAAATCAGTTTTTCATTTTCATCTGTTATTTTTATTTCCCAAACGTGAGTTCTATTGCCGATATGCAAAGGAATGGCTTTACCATAAACATATCCTGAATTGGCAGATTTAATATGATTTCCATTAATGTCTAATCCTAAACATACTTTATCCTCACTTACCGAAATATTAGCGGCCAAGCTTCCTGCAGCCTCAGCCAGAGCCATACTCGCTCCTCCATCCAATTGCCCCGAAGGCTGAATTGTTCTGTAATCTACAGGCATTTTCATTATTAAATAATGATTTCCGATTTCGGTAACTTCCATTCCTAAATGTGAAGCAAGAGTATTTTGAATCTGCTTATTTAATGCCTCAAGTGTTATATTTTTGTGATTGTAAAACATGCCATCTAATTTAACTACAAAAAAAACAATTTACTTGATACGACATGGCGAAACTGAATATAATAAACGAGGAATTATTCAGGGAAGTGGAATAAATTCAGATTTGAATGACAAAGGTCGGCATCAGGCCCGCTTGTTTTATATGGCTTACAAACATATTCCGTTTGATAAAATTTATATTTCAGAGTTAAATAGAACTTATCAAAGTGTTGCTCCGTTTATTGAAGATAAATTTGTTTATGAAAAATTAGGAGGATTGAACGAAATAAATTGGGGAATAATGGAAGGTGCTATTCCCAATAGCCTCAATCAATTGCACTATCATCAAATGATTGAAGACTGGAAAGCCGGATATTTGGACAAAGCAATTGAGAATGGTGAAACGCCCATGCAAATGTATAATCGTCAAAAATTGGCGCTTGAAAAAATAATGGCTGCCGACAATGAAAATACAATATTGGTATGTATGCACGGCCGTGCTATCCGAAGTTTTTTATGCCTTTTATTGAACAGGCCATTAAGCAAAATGGAAGAATTTTATCATACCAATTTATGCCTTTACGTTTTGGAGCACCGTGGTAATGGAAGGTTTGAAATAACTATTGAAAATTCTACGGAGCATCTTTGGTAGAAATTTAAGGATTATTTCAATACATGAATTATCCCTTTTTTGTAAATTAAATTGTGGCTGTTTTCAATTAAGGATACCTGATAAAAATATACTCCATCCATTACTACTTCTTCTTTATATCTGCCATCCCAAGGTTTGGAACCTGTGTATAATATTTCACCCCAGTTGTTATAAATAGTTATTGTATAAGATTCTATACCATATGCTAAAGGGCCAAATTTGTCATTCAAGCCATTGCCATCAGGAGTAAACGAGTTAGGGATATAAACCACTGGCACATAATCCATGCAAAAAGTATTGCTGTACATTTCTAGTGCCGCAAAAGAGGATGAAAGACGGTAGCATTTTCTCAGGTAATCTTGTCGGGCAAAATCATTGTCATTAAAAGGATTGGCAGGATTGAACTTAGTCAGGTTAAACTGAGACTTTGTATCAAAACTGCCTAATAATTCGATTTTTAAAGGTATTCCCAATCCCTGTTGCAAGTAGTGATTAATTTGTGCCGCTTCATTTCCATTTACAGTATTACCCGAAATAAAGGCTGGGGATACTATATTATAGGAGGATGAAAACGAGCCGCAACTGTCAATACCCTTTACCTTATAATATATCACGTTTGAAGGTATTGATTTATCAAAACTAAAGGTGTCTTTTGTTTGAACAAGGGGTAAAAATGTGGTTCCGTTCACCGATTTATACACCTGATAATTAGTAGCCGCCATATTGGGCTGCCAATCTAAACGCAGGATATTATCCAAATTATATGAAGCGGAAACTATCCTAATGCTGTCGCTTGTCAATAATCCTTTGCTTACAAAAACCTGAACAGAATCTGTCCTTATTATACATCCTGTGTAGCCGTAAAGTTTCTGCACCGCCCAGTAATGGCCTGGTTTGGCAAAAGTATAGTTGAACTTAGGGCTGCTTATAGGCTTCCATAATAATGAATCGGTAAATAAGTACTCTTTTTTAGTAATGTTTAAACTAACAGTATCAATGAACTGTGCTGTAAATGGCGAACATCCCTGCCTTTTGGCCACGGTAAAGCCCGGTTTGGGAGCATCTACCACATGGATGTATTGGTTTTTTACCAGAGTGCTATCACAATAACCATTGCTGTAAAACAAACTTACGGTATAATATCCGGGTTGGGTAAAGGTGTGTGATGGTTCAAAAACATTGGATGAAGGACCGCCATCACCAAATGTCCACACGTATTTAACAGTTGAATTAGGATTGATATCTTTAGTATGACTTAAATTATTAAAATGAACTGGCAAATACCTGCAAACAATGGAGTCTTTTGTGTTAAAATTAGCTACCGGTTTTTCAGGAATATCAATGTAAAGAGTATCATAAAACCACTCGCCATAGTGTTTTGAAGGGCTGTGGCCAAAAACCTTGTAAGGATATTTGCCGCTTTTTCCAATTGTTATACTTGGAGCATTACCATACAGCGTATCGGTTTTACCGTTCAGTTTATTAATGTACCAAGTGTAATCACTAAATTGTGCTTCACTAAATGAATTATTTACAAATTGGATGTTGGCTTTGCAATCGTAAGTAACTTTAAAATCTAATCTCAAATAATCATGGAGGTGATAGGAAGTTTGATAAACATTAAAGTTTATTGGTTTTAATAATGGCAATTTATCAACATTCTGTTGGTATAAACATGCTAATCCATTTTTTTCTGGCAATTGTATTACATCAGACCTAAAGTAAAGAATACCAGATATTTTTTCAATATAATAATTAAAAATTCTACCATCAGGTGCCTGTTTTAAGAGCTTTGGTGGCAATGATTTATTACTCAAACTTATATTTATACGATTCCCGTTATCCACATCTACCTGGATTAAAACTGAAGTGTCTTTTTGCGAATAGCCTTTTCCATTTATATTCAGTATTTGATGATTTTTATATTCATTGATATACATAAATTTATCATCAATGCTAAATATAGCGTTTGGATCAAGCGATACCCAATCAAACACATCATTAAGTTTAATATTTGGGAACGCAGTAAAGTAATTAAGGTTCTTAAGTATAATTACAGGATTGGTTATTATTCCAGAATTTTTATCAAAGTCAAATCTAATTACCTTATATGAACGCCCAATTCCTATATCAACTTTTTTACCTAATAGAATAGTAGCATTCAAATCTTCATCTAAAGTTGCATATAGTCTATTTCCTATATGATCAAATATTAATTTTGTTCTTTGAAATAATTTGCAGTCAGCAGAATTAGCACAAGGGGATAAACTGAAAAAATTAATTAATGGAAAAACACTTTTCAAAATTATTGCAGTGTCAATCGAAAAAATGAATGCTGTATCATTGATGCTTTCAGCTAAATAATATTTGCCTTTTTCATTCCTTGTAACCGCTATTGACCAGACATTATCATTACCTATTATTCCTCTTTTTAGTATTAATTGTTTTTCACTTGCATTTATACTAAATTTATCATTCTTCAACCTTATAATGCTGTATAATAAACCACCTGTTGTTCTACATGTGGTATTAACATTAGTATCGGTATTTTCTTGGTTTTTTTGTAATAAATAGTAAGTGCTGTCATTTAAGGCAATAAATAAGGAGGCGATAATACAATAAGGTGTCAGATTTCCATTAGTTATCAAAATATGGTTTCCATCATAAACTTCACTAAAATCACTGTAAAGCACAACCTTTCCTTTACTGTTGCAAATACTTGCAGTAGTTGTTCCTCTTAAGGATTGATTCGTAACTACAGGTATATTATTTTGGAATGTGATTGCATTATAATCAATCACATTCCAAAAATTATTAGATTGGGAATAAGTAAAATTTACCCATAAGATTGCAAGAATGGAAAGTATTTTTCTCGAAACCATTATTTTAACTTGCTAATTTTAGTAAATTTTTGGTTGTAAATATTTTCACCATTCTTTATTCTTATATAAATTATTCCATCAGGAACTTGACTAATATCAATTTGTTTAGATTGCAATTTTACTAAATCTAATTGTTGTCCTACTGAGTTAAATAAAATAGCTGTAGCATTAGTTTCTAACCCTTCTTTAAGGGTAAGATAAATTATATTGTGAGAAGGATTAGGATAGAGTGAAATAGTTTCTGAACTTATTTTTTTAACCTTACCTTCAATTAATTCGTTGCAATTATCAGAAGAACAACTTATACCATCTGTTCTAAATGTTATTGATGGGTAAGAGCCACCATTAGTTTTAAACCAAGTGTAAGTGCTAGGTAAAACAAGTGCATTAAAAGTGCCATTATTAATAAGGTTAAAACAACCTGATTTACCACTGTAATCGTCGAAAATATTACTATTATGATGTATATCATTGTCATATTGATTTTGGTCGCGTAATGTAGTTGCAAAATCATAGATATATAAGTCTGTTGTAAGATTTTGAAAAGTATTACACTCTATCCAAAGATTTGGATTTTCATAATAGCAAACTATTCCTCTAACATTATCACCTGTACCAAGTCCTGAATTACTATTTAATATGTTGTTCTTTTTAATTAGTGATTTAAGGGTGCCTGATCTGTTAATTGCTATATAATTGCATTGACTTGCATCAAAGTTAAATTCATTTTCTACAACCCTAACTTGTTTTGCATAGTTAGTGGTTATAAATTCAATTAGTTTATTAGATGTGTAAGGACATGAAGCATTTGTGCCATGATCTACGTATAAACCATTTAAATTGCTTCTTACCGCAGCAAAATCACATTTATAAATTACGTTATGTTGCGAGTAAGTAATATCAATGCACGTTAAGTTATTGTCGAAATAACTATCTCTTATACCGAGTCTCTCATTACTTGTTGATGTATTTCCGGCACTTTTAATAGCCGTTTTTAAATTAGTAAATTGGCAGGAAGCACCTGTTGTTGGAGTTCCAGGAGGAGATGACTCCATGCAATTTTCTATGCAACCATTTCCTGGGTCTCGCAGCCTATTTCCTTCGGTTGATACCCCAAACTCAGATTCGGATGCTAAAATACCTGTTCCTCTTTCTAAAGCACAATAAGGATTTGTATCATCATTTCTAAATTGACATCCACCAATATTTACACTGCTAACTCCAGTTAATGAAATTCCGACAAAGTTAGAACTGTTAAACCCCGACAAAACAGTATTCCATAAGAAATTTGTTCCCATCATATAACAAGCATTAATCTTTGGCTGTAAAGAAGAGGAATAACTATCTATTGTAATCCCTTTTTGACAATTATTAAATTCAGAATCCCTAGTTCTTACAATTGCTCCTAAAGTAGATGCTATCCCAATTTCTGTATTCTTAATTACAGTATTATTTGTTAAAATTACTTGTGTTTGACTAGAATTCAATACGCCTGACCACTTAGCTGTCGTGTACGGGCTGCTTTTATCAGGAAAAGTGGTAAATTGCTCTAAGGACGAGTTTCCTACAGCTATAATTCCAACCCAAGTATTAGTACCTGATGTTGTTAAAGTCGAATTATCGATTATCAAATGAGCACCAACTCCAAGAGTTATGTCGACACCTGAATTAAATACAAGTTTGGCAAGACCGTTTCGATTAGTAATTGTTAATGTCTTTCCAGCATTAATTACGATTCCTTCTTGATAGCCTCCAAGTCCTGTAGGGGGATTTTTTGTTCCACTGTTATCCCAATCAGTATCGGATGAAATTGTTAATACGGCAAAAGAATTATTAATCCAAAACATAGAGAGCAGAAAGAATAAAATAAATCTGCTAGAAGTAGAAAAACGGTTTAATGGAAAATGGGGGGGGGTAATACTTTGATAGTTAGTTTGTTGCGCCCCCATAATAAATTTTTAATTAGTTAGTATTAATAAAAGTTAAAACAAATGTAATCAAAGATTTGTCATAAGCAAGTTTGAAAAGTAATAAAATTATGCCTTTACATATACCCAAAAGGTACTTTCGATTTTCTGTTGCCATCACATCCCCGTTTGCTTTTTGAAGCGGAGCATGAGTCAAGGAATAATATAATTCCTAATGCTAAAACGATTACTTTTATAAATTTTAGACCTTGCATAATATTAAGTTAACTGTTATTTGTTGGGTTTTGGTATTTGATAATTATTTTATGTTTGACAATTAATTTATTTTTAATTTTCAGTTAAAGGCATTGTCTAATCTTCGATTTATTTTTTATTTAATGGTATTATCGAATCTTCGATTTCACTTACTCAAAGTTACATATTTATTTTTTGAAAACCTCGCCAAAATCGGTCCGGCATTTCTCCTTTTGATGCAATAAGATAATCGTTATACGAACATGGAACCAAAACGCTGTGGTCGCCATAGTTGTTTGGATAAGGAATTTCCATCCACCAACGGTCGCTTAATTTGCTTTTGAAAAATACTGCTTCAGGCTGTCCTTCGCCCAATGTGCAGCGGTATTTCAAAAAATCCTGATGCATTACCGGGTTATCATTTTTTCGATTGTAATAGCCATCTACAAAATACCAAGCCATTTGCGAAGCTAACTTGGCCGATTGACGGTATTCGTCATAATCAGGATTCAATTCATATATTCCAAAGGTTTTCACTTTATCGGCCACGCCACTGTACCACGCAATTTGACAAGCTTCTTCTCCTGAAAAACCATTGGGGTTTCCATTGGCATGGCCCGGGGCATCGGCTTGTTTGATGGCCGACATATTAAAGGTAATCATATCTGCATTGCGAATCATAGGTTCTGCATCGGTCATATCTTTTTTTAATGGTCCAAGGCGATTGGCTTCAAAAAAAAGTTTTTGTATTACACTCAAGCTGTCATCTTCCACCAAATAAGTTTGAAATCCTAAAACATTAATATTGAAAAGAAAATTAGGCTGATAGGTGCAAATTTTTCGCAGGTACGTTTCGTTTTTTAAATCGAAATCAGCACTGACACAAACGTATTCCAGATTCTTACAAATTTTTTCATTGGCCGTATATTGACCATAAGCCAGTTCTATACTTCCTCCTAATATTATCGGCACTATATTTTCCTTTAATAAGGTTTCGGTAACCATTTTAAGAGCCGTTAAACTATCTTCCAAGGTGTCGCCGGCATTTATATTTCCAAGGTCGCTTAGGCGAAGTCTGGTATTTTGACGTATCAGTTTATAAAATTCGTCACGAATGGTATCGGGTGCCAGTTTGCAACTTTCGTTTCCTGCGGAATTTCGGCCGTCGTTTATTCCTATTATGGCAATATCTGTTTCGGCAAAATCAGGTATTTCGGTTTCATAAAAGCACGTTAGATGGCCAATGGACGTTTCTTTCCAGGTAGTTGGTTTGGGTAAATATGGAGTTAAAAATTCTTTAAGCATGAGTGGATTTCATGAACTAATTTAGCAAAGTTAAATTATAAGTATTGCAACCCATTTTTGTTACCGGCGCCACCGGCTTTTTAGGAGCCCATTTAGTATGTGCATTACTGCAAAAGGGCCACGTTGTGGAGGCTCTAAAACGGCCTCAATCTTCTTTGAATGAGTTTACTTTTATATCAGGCCTTTATTTTGGACACGACCTAAGTTTGGTGGTTAAAAACTTGAAATGGGTTGACGGCGATATTACTGAATACGACAATTTGGAAGACCTTTTGCAAAAAGATCAATTGGTTTTTCATTGTGCAGCTTTGGTGTCTTTTACTCAATCCGACCGTGATAAACTATTTACAATAAATGTAAAGGGAACTGAAAATATTGTAAATGCCGGCCTTGCTAAGGGTTGTAAAAAACTGGTGTATGTGAGTAGTACAGCGGCCATTGGTCAGGCAGAGGGTAATTTAGAAACCAATGAAACCCATCAATGGGATGAGAAGGATATTCCATCCAATTATTCGATAAGTAAATATTATGCCGAGTTGGAAGTTTGGCGCGGGATAGAAGAAGGATTGGATGCGGTAATTGTAAATCCCCCAATGATAATAGGACCATGCGATTGGCAAAAAGCAACTGGTCGTTTTTTTATCAATGGGTCTAGAAATTTTCCTTTTTACACCAGTGGGAGTAACGCTTTTGTATATGTGAAGGATGTGGCAAAAGCAATGATACTATTGGCTGAAAGTTCTGTTTCGGCAGAACGTTTTCTTTTGGTAAGTGAAAATATGTGGCTGCGCGATTTTATGAATGGCATTGCAGATGCCTTTGGCAAAAAACGCCCAAGTATAAAAGTTAACCCAATGATGGCTAACATAGCTTGGCGTTGGTTTGCATTAGTAGGGTTTATTTCAGGTAGAAAAGGACTAATCACAAAAGAGTCGGCTAATAGCAGTTTTAAAACTACTCAGTATTCCAATCAAAAGATAAAAGCTACTTTAGGTATAGAGTTTACGCCCATCAATTTAGCTATTGCAGAAACGGTGGCTGGTTTTAAGAAGTAAATAATCTTGTGCTTTAATATGCACTCCATCCACCATCTGCCACAAGAATTTGGGCATTAATAAAACTTGATTCATCGCTTCCTAAAAATAAAGCAGCATTGGCAATTTCAGAGGATTCTCCTGTCCTTGGGTTCAAGGCCATACCTGTCATTATCCGATCATTCACCAAAGGTGTAATTTTAGTCATGTCTATTGTTTCTACAATGCTTGTATTTACTGCACCCGGTGCAATTCCGTTGCAACGTATTCCTGATTTTGAATACATATAGCCTGTGTTTTTGGTTAATCCTACCAAAGCATGTTTACTAGCGGTGTAGGCAGCTCCCGCCACCCCACCTTTTAATCCACCTATTGAACAAATATTAATAATATTGCCTTTTCCCTTGGTCAAAAATATTTTAATGGCACTTCTCATGGATTTAAAAGGCCCTTCCACATTAATTTTCATAACCTTTTCCCATGTGTTGTTATCAAGTTCGCTAACGGGTTGAAAATTATCCATAATACCTGCATTATTTACCAAAATATCCAATGTGCCGTATGTCGTAATAGCTAATTGTATCATAGTTTCAATATCTTCCTCATGGGCCATGTTTGCTATAAGAGTAGTAACCTCACCGCCCTTTTCACTGATTTCTCTTTTCAGTTCATCCAGTCGTGCTTGATTAATGTCGGCAGCTACAACCTTGCTTCCTTCGGCAGCAAATAGTATAGCTATGGCTTTACCCATTCCGGCACCAGCACCAGTAACAATCGAAACTTTGTTTTCTAATTTTTTCATGGAATTCTCTCTATAAGTCTAAATAGTGAATATTGTCCCGCAAAGATGAAGCTGTATTTATGAAAGTAAAGTGTTATTGGGCAATGAATTTAATGATTGTTATCATTAAATGGCAAGTATCCTATTTGAATACCATTTTGGAAATAAATAGTTATGTTCCCTTAAGAAAGGGTACGCTTTATTTAATATTTTTAAATGGGGGGCTATTCCTCAATTATCAACTTCCCTTTAAAAGCTAAATCATCCGTTGTTTTTACTTGATAAATATAAATTCCGGGGTTTAGGTTAAGGTTAAGGTTAAGGTTGAGGTTGAGGTTCAATTCGGAATTATAAACTAAGACGCCTAAAGGATTGTAAATAGTTATTTCTTTAATTTGGTGGTTGACCGATTGAAGAATTATTTTACCATGACTTGGATTAGGAAAAAGGGCAAATTCAGATGATTTAGAATTGGCAATACCCGTAGATGTGCAATATTCATAAGCCCCGATATCCAGAGTTCCTGAGTTGCAGCGGGAGGCTACATTATTGGAATGAACGTATTCCTTAACCGGACTTAATGAAAATGAGTTTGCCGTGCCCGGATTTTTTCCTTTATTAATAATAGATGTGCTCGCCGAAGTGGTATGAAAATTATAAACGGCCGTATTAACAAAAGCGAAGGAATTTATAGCTGTGGAAACCTGATTATTTGAAGTATCTATGGCTGAAGGGAAACTACCTGTTACAAAACTTCCAGCACCCGCAAGTATGTTATTATATCCTTTAAAAAGTGATGTTCCTGGTTGAAACGCAAAAAAACTGCCATTCGTTTTATTATTAATCAGAGTATTATTTATAGCATAAACTTCATTGGGTGCTGTATTAATCAATCCCTCAAGTCCGTAACCGATAATGTTTGAGTTTTGAGATTGTGGCCCTTGTTCAATTACATTACCTATTATATAAGCTGTGCCGCCATTGGGTAAATCAATGCTGCGGCTAGCTGTGCCAGTGGTTTCATCGCTCAACCGATTATATAAAATGAAATTGACATTGGCTCTACTTTTCAATTCATGACCCACTTTGGCATGGTGCGAATAATTGTATCGAAATATCAGTGTGTCAATATTGCCAATATAAAGATTGTGGGATTGCCCGTCGCCGTATCCATTATTAGCAAATTCAGAATATTCAATAATCATTTTACATGGATTTAACTTGCCCGCTAATATGCCGTTTTGGTTATCATGAAAATAACAATGACTTATGGTGATATTTTGCCCCTCAGATCTTATTCCGGCACCGTTAAGGTCAAACGAGGTGCAAAATGAAAATTCAATATATTCTACTTTATTGTTGTTGCCGCCAATTACCCAGATTGCTTTTCCTCCCGATGCCATGCCGCTGGAATTGAGTTGCGCCAATCCGCCTACACCGCGTAATACCAAATTATTAGCTGTCCATTTGGCCACATCCGAATTATAGGTGCCTGCGTCTATTTCCACCGTATCGTCATTACCCACCAAAGTGGATACCTGACTGGGCATGGTGTAACTTCTTGCCGAACCTACCTTCCATGTTTTAGCAAAAGCAAATTGACCCAAAACCAATAATAATAAAAGATATATATATTTCATGTTACTTTAAAATGTGATGAGTGATTAGTATTTAATTATTTTTTTTACCACAGATTGGCTTTCATTTTTAATAGTTATGAAATAAACGCCATTGGGTTTATCAGTAAAATCAATTTGTGATTCGGATGAATTGAGAGTAGAGGAATAAATGATGACGCCGTTAGGGTTAATGATTTCAATTTGCGATGGAATGAAATTGTTTTTTACAATAGAAAGCTTGGTTAAAACAGGATTAGGTGAAATTTCGAAATCATTTTTATTCAATGCTGAATGAAAAGAACCTAAAATGGCCGGAGTTGACATGGTGTCGAGCTGCAGTTTCCAACCTTTGTTCATTCCATTTCCTGAATACGCCCCGCGATATATCCAGCTGTAAGAATCTTGATTAAAATCTTTAAACCAATCAGTATAGTAGGTAAACAAATTAATTGGAGTTACTGCGCCCGTCAATAGCCCATTTTTGGGGTAAAGATTAAGGGTACTTAAATCGATGGTGGCAGAATTTACAAAATTTGTTGCACCGGAATAGGTTCCAGTAATATTATATATGGTATCCGTAAAATTGGTGATGGCAGAAGCTGCAAATACTGCATTGCCATAACAATATTGTTTGTAAGTGGTATTGGGAGTGTATAAGCGAATTCCACCACCACTATTTGCAGCCCAAATCGTGTTATGAAATATTTTTATATCCTGCGGACTTACCCCATTTTGCGGAGTAATATATACAGCCCTATATCCTGATGGATCAAAATGATTGACAAAAATATTGTTGTAAAGCATAATGTTTCCGGTTCCTTGAAATAAGGCTTCCACCGGATTGTTGTAAAAAAAGTTTCCATAAATTTCATAATAATCCACCTCACCATATCCTACTGTAGGAAAACCTCCAACTAATAAATTGGGTCTTGCACTGGCTCCCGTAGATGAACTTTCATCTTTTGTAAAAACATTGTGTCTCAGAATGGTTTTGCCGTTTACAGAAGTTTCAGGCATAAGTTCGCGTTGTCCGTTAATCTGATGTTTTATTTCAATATTATAACCAATGGTATTGGCTACATAATTATATTCAATAATGCCATTTAGAAAGGGTTTTGTTCCGTCTGAATTTCCAAGATACATTCCTGTTCCGGCACCTATAATTTTGTTTTTGCGGATTAGCCAGTTCCATGCCGGACATTTTGTACTAATGCCCACATTTTGTTGCGATGAACCATAATTAATAATGTTCAAATATTCTAAAGTAATGTGATGTGCCCAGTTTCCCGTTGTGCCTTCCGCTTTTACTGCATCAATGGCTAAGTTTAATCCATCCAATTGAAATTTTTTTATAACCACATAAGAGCATTGGGTAATACTTACGGTATTGCAACACGATTGTCCCTGAAAATTGGTGGAGTTGCCGGTTCCTAATATAACTATTGGTTTGGTGTTTGTGCCGTTGATTCCATTAAGGGTTAAGTTGCTTGTGTAAATGCCTGAGGCAAGTTTAAGCGTGTCGCCGGCAGTCAGGGCAGTTAAGAATCCCTCATAGTTAGTTGGAGTGGCGTTTATTAATTTAGCTTTAGAAAGGTTTGTTGAAAAAAGGCAAACTCCAAGAATTGTGATGTAACGTAGATTTTGGTTCATACCATAAAAAATAAACAGAGATTATTTTATGGTGTAAATTTAATAAGAATTAGTTCTTATTAATAACTCTACTAAAATTAGCGATTCTGGTAATTATCCAACTATCAATAAATGATAGTTTTTCTTGCCTTTTTGGGCAATGATGTATTTATCGGCAATTAAATAATTGGAGGAGATGAGAGTTTCGGCATCGGTTACTTTTTCTTTGTTAATACTTACACCACCGGCTTTAATCAATTCGCGAGCTTGCCCACGGGAAGGGAAAATTCCTGATTTATCTACTAATAGCTCAACAATATTAATGCCTTGTTCTAACACAGATTTTAAAATTGTGGATTGAGGAACTCCTTCAAAAACATCTAATAAGGTTTGTTCGTCAATGAGTTTAATAGAATCAGAGGTCGCCTTTCCAAATAATATTTCTGAAGCTTCCACAGCTTTTAAATAGTCTTTTTCGGAGTGAACACGGGTGGTAATATCTTTAGCAAGGGATTTTTGCATTAACCTTAAATGCGGTGCCAAAGCGTGTTCAGCTTCAAAAGTTTCAATTTCCTGTTTGCTTAATAAAGTAAAAATTCGGATGTAATTTTTAACATCCTCATCGGCGGCATTTAGCCAAAATTGGTAAAATTTATAAGGAGAAGTCCGTTTAGCATCGAGCCAAATATTGCCTCCTTCGGTTTTCCCAAACTTGGTACCATCGGCTTTTTTTATCAAAGGAGTAGTCAGTGCAAAAGCTTCTCCTTGGCTTTTACGTCGGATAAGTTCTGTTCCTGTTACAATATTGCCCCATTGGTCGCTTCCGCCCATTTGAAGTTTTACATCTTTGTGCTGATTGAGCCAGTAAAAATCATAACCCTGCACCAATTGGTAACTAAACTCGGTAAACGACATTCCGTTTTCCAAACGATTTTTTACAGAGTCTTTGGCCAACATATAATTTACAGAGATATGTTTACCCACATCCCTTATAAATTCAAGAAAGCTAAATCCTTTAAACCAGTCGTAGTTATTTATTATTTCAGCAGAGTTGGTGCCGCAATTAAAATCCAGAAACTTTTCGAGTTGTGCTTTTTGACAAGCTAAATTGTGGTTAAGAGTTTCTTCATCCAGTAAATTACGCTCCTGACTTTTTCCACTGGGGTCACCCACCATTCCGGTAGCTCCGCCAACCAAGGCTATGGGTTTATGGCCGGCTTGTTGGAAATGTAAAAGCAGCATTACTTGCACTAAATTGCCAACGCCTAATGAATCGGCAGTTGGGTCAAATCCAATATATCCGGTAACCATTTGCTTATTGAGCAATTCTTCGGTACCCGGCATAATATCGTGCAGCATTTGCCGCCACTTAAGTTCTTCTACAAAATTGTATTTAGGCATTGTTAGATTTTAGAAGTTATTGGTTTAAGAGCTTATTAAGTTTTTTGCTCAAAATCTATTAACTCAGTAACGAATTACCAATCACTAATTAGCTACATCCGAAATAAACTGAATCCTCATCAGTCCAAGTTCTTCATGGGTAAAGTCGCCATCGAAAGCCTTAACGGCAGCATCTACATCATCTATTTGAGATTTTCTGAAGTGTTCATAAATATCGGCTTGAATATTTTCGTCCATCAGTTCATCTATAAAATATTTGATATTGATTTTAGTCCCAGAATACACAATATTTTCAAGCTCAGCTAAAAGTTCATCAAAACTCATTCCTAGAGAAATGCATAAATCCTCAAGGTCAGCCTTTTTATCAATATTTTGAATAATTTGGATTTTTTTACCGGAACGGTTGGCTACAGTTTTAAGAACCATGTCCTGAGGTCGTTCTATTTCGTTTTCCTCAACGTAGGCGGCTATTACCTCAACAAAAGGTGCTCCGAATTTTTTCGCCTTATTTTTCCCAACTCCTTGAATATTTTCAAATTCTTCAATGGTGATAGGATATTTGGTGGCCATTTCTTCAAGAGATGTTTCTTGAAAAATAACATAAGGTGGTAAATTTTCAGTTTTTGCTACTTGCTTTTGAAGCTCTTTAAGTCGCAAGAAAAGTTCTTCATCATAAACATTTTCAATTTGAAACTGTTCAAAATCCTCATCTGAAACTTTTTCAAATTCTTGGTCAGCTGCTAATTTGTGAGATTTAGGATTCTTTAAGTATTTTTCACCAAGATCGGTAATACTTAACAAACCATAATTTTCTATATTTTTTTGAATATAGTTTTCGAGTAGTGCTAGTTTTACCACACTTTTCCAAAAGTTGGCGTCTTTATCTTTTCCTACTCCAAACGATTCAAGTTTATCATGTCGATACGCTTTTACCTCGTCAGAGTTCTCACCTCTGATTAAATCAATAATGTGTTCCTGGTTTACTTTGCCAGCTGTTTCTTTTACAGCTTCCAGAACATCGCTAAGTTCTTGTGTCACTTCGTGCATAGTTTTTGGGTGTCTGCAATTATCACACATTTTGTTGCAATTTTCCTCATCAAAATTTTCCCCAAAATAGTGCAATAGTATTTTTCGTCTGCATTGCGATGATTCTGCAAAGCACGACATTTCAAAAATAAGCTGTGAGCCGATTTCTCGCTCTGCTACAGGCTTATCTTTCATGAATTTCTCTAATTTTTCAGTATCTGCTGGATTATAGAATAAAAAACATTCTCCATCCATACCATCTCTACCAGCCCGTCCAGTTTCCTGATAATACCCTTCTAAGGATTTTGGAACATCATAATGTATTACACATCTAATATCTGGCTTGTCTATTCCCATACCAAAGGCAATAGTGGCTACTATTACATCTACATCTTCTTTTAAAAATGCATCTTGGTTTATAACCCTTGTTTTTGCATCTAACCCGGCGTGATATGGCAATGATTTGATACCATTGGCCACAAGTATGGAAGAGATTTCTTCCACTTTTTTGCGGCTAAGGCAATATATAATTATTGATTTTCCTTTTCGAGCATTTATAATGCCTAGGATATCTTTAAGTGTTTTATCTTTTTTTCCTTTTTCACGAACTTCATAATACAAATTTCCTCTATTAAATGAAGACTTATATACGATGGCGTCATTCATTCCGAGATTTTTCTGAATATCAGATTGCACCTTAGGGGTAGCTGTGGCAGTTAATGCTACAATTGGTACATCATCAATAGATTTAATAATTTGTTTTATTCTGCGATACTCCGGTCTGAAGTCATGCCCCCATTCTGAAATACAATGCGCTTCATCGACAGCAACAAATGATACTTTTATAGAACGAAGAAATTCTACGGTTTCTTCTTTCTTTAAAGTTTCGGGAGCAACATATAATAATTTTGTCTTTCCCGAAGTAACATCAGCCTTCACTTTTGTGGAATCGGTTTTAGTTAGTGAAGAGTTTAGAAAATGTGCTACGGCATCATTATCCCCAAATCCTCTAATCAAATCCACCTGATTTTTCATCAGTGCTATTAACGGTGAAATTATGATTGCAGTTCCATCATTTATTAATGCAGGTAACTGATAACATAATGATTTACCCGCTCCTGTAGGCATTATTACAAAACAATCTTCGCCCTTCATGATGGACTCTATAACCATTTCTTGATTGCCTTTATAACTATCAAACCCGAAAAATTCCTTTAGCTTATCTTTTAAATCCAACACTTCAACATTCATTTTTTCCTTCTCCTTTTCTATTTCTTATTTATGGCACTAAATTAATATAATGCTTACTAAAGTTGCAAGCATTATATTTATTTTTGCAGACCAAATTTAAATGGCCTATTGGAAAATTTCCACGAAATAAAACAAAATGGTATAAAAACATTGCAGGTTGAAGCAGAATCTGTATTGAATCTTGTAAAATTTATTGATGATGATTTTGCACAAGCTGTTGATATAATTTTAAAATCAGAAGGAAGGCTTGTCATAACAGGGATAGGTAAGAGCGCCATTATTGCCAATAAAATTGTTGCAACCCTTAACAGTACTGGAACTCCATCCCTTTTCATGCATGCAGCTGATGCCATACATGGTGATTTAGGAATGATTCAAACCCGAGACATTGTCCTTTGTATTTCAAAAAGTGGTGAAACTCCGGAAATAAAAAATTTAATTCCATTATTAAAAAAAACTGAAAATGTTTTAATAGGAATGGTTGGAAATGTAAATTCCTATCTCGCCAAGCAAAGTGATTTTGTTATCAACACTACTGTAGAAAAAGAAGCATGCCCCAATAATTTGGCTCCAACCTCTAGTACCACCGCTCAATTGGCAATGGGAGATGCCTTAGCTGTATGTCTCCTTAATGCCCGAAAGTTTTCATCAGATGATTTTGCACGTTATCATCCTGGAGGTGCCTTGGGTAAGCAATTGTATCTTACCCTTAAAGATTTTATTTTTACCAACCCCAAGCCCAAAGTAAAGCCAGATGATAATGTTAAAAATGTAATAATGGAAATAACTAAAGGTAGGCTTGGTGCTACAGCAGTTATTGATGATAATGGCAAAATTGCAGGAATAATAACAGATGGAGATATTAGACGGATGCTTGAGAAAAATTTAACAATACAAGAGTTCCGAGCTAAAGATATAATGAGCATTAATCCAAAATCATTAGATGAGGGTTGCATGGCTATAGAAGCAGCCACAGTTATGACTGATCTTAAAATAACACAGATATTAGTTACTGAAAATGGGAATTATGCTGGAATAGTTCATTTTCATGATTTAAATAAAGAGGGAATTAGTTAGATATTTTTAGATGAGTGAAAATTTTGCAGTAATAATGGCCGGTGGCATTGGAAGCCGGTTTTGGCCGGTTAGCCGAACCGATAATCCAAAACAGTTTCTTGATATACTTGGCACGGGCAAAACCCTAATTCAGATGACCTACGACAGATTAAGTCATCTATTTGATAATGATAAAATATATGTAGTAACTAATTCAGATTATTCCGATTTAGTAAAAAAGCAACTGCCAAAATTATTGGCATGTAATATTTTATTAGAACCGGCCCTGAAAAATACAGCACCATGTATTGCCTATTCGGTTTATAAAATCTATTCTAAATACCCTAATGCTAATGTTACTATTCTTCCCTCTGATCACCTTATATCAGACGAAACAACTTTTTTAGAAAAGATAAAAGAAGGACTTGATTTTGTGACGGGCAATGATGCTATAGTAACCTTGGGCATTAATCCAACCCGCCCGGATACTGGCTACGGATATATACAATATTACACCGATTTGGCAACAGAAAATATTTTTAAAGTAAAAACGTTTACTGAAAAACCAACTTTGGAAATAGCAGAAAGTTTTATACAAAGCGGGGATTTTTTATGGAATGCAGGGATATTTGTTAGCGCAGCCAAGACCTGGATTGATTCGTTTGAAAAATATTTACCTGAAATGCATGAACTTTTTAAAGCGGGAAAGAAATTTTATTATACCTCTCAAGAAGAAGAGTATATAGCTAGAAGTTACCCACTTTGTTCTGTTGTATCTATTGATTATGGAATCATCGAAAAAGCTAAAAATGTGTTTGTGATTCCTTCTTCATTTGGTTGGAGTGATTTAGGTACATGGCGTTCTGTAAAAGAAATAGCACCAGCAAGCGATGACGGAAATGTGATTATAGGTGAAAATGTAATAAATAGGGATACACAAAATTGTTTTATTTATAATTCTTCAAAAGGTCTCATTGTGTTGCAAGGAGTCAGTAATCTGATGGTGATAGAAAGTGATGATGCCATTCTAATTTGTAATATGGAACATGAGCAAGAAGTGAGACTTATAGTTTCTGATATTAAAGATAAATTTGACGGAAAATATAATTAATTGAGTAATGGAAAAAAAATGACAACTAGGATTAGGATGATATTTTTCAATATCCTTCTAATCTTACTATTTACGTCGTTTTCGAATCAGAAAAATGAATTAGTGATATTTAAAAACGTGTATCCTTGCATTGATTATGAAAAAAATACAATTGGCAATGGAACCGATAAGTATCTATTTTCTTTTTTCAATCATTTAGACCATTTTATTAAATCCCGAATGGGTAAAATAAATATTGTTCATCTAGGTGATTCGCACATACAAGCAGATTATTTAACCAACGAAACTCGTACATTATTTCAACAAACCTTTGGCAACGGTGGTCGAGGCTTTATTTTTCCTTTTCGAATAGCTAATACCAATAATCCTATTAATTATAGTTTAATGTTTGGAGGGAAGTGGAGCAATTGCAAAGCAACACAATCGGGGGATGCATGTACTTTGGGATTGAATGGACTGGAAATAAACACAAGAGACAGTAATTCATATATGATTATTGATCCAGAGCGGAATGGGAAAATGGATTATAGCTTCAATAGTTTGAAATTATTTTATCACACAGATGAGGATAGTTATTCTCCTATTTTTGAAAACAATAAGGACAATAATTTCTTTTTTGACGAGCAGCCTGTTGAAGATGGATATTCACAGTTCTTTTTTAACAAACCTCAAGATACGGTAAATATGCGTTTAGCAAAATCATTTCCTGCTCAAAATCATTTTCAATTTTATGGAATGAGTCTTGAAAATAATAATCCGGGTCTTTTATACCATGCCATCGGGCTTAACGGAGCATTTACAAAAACGTATAATAAAAGCACCTTGTTTACCAAAGAATTGAGTGCTTTGGAACCTGATTTGGTAATAGTTTCGTTAGGTACCAATGATAATTTTTTGCCTGAAAGCCGTTACTGTAGGTTTTGTATCAAGGATAATTTAAGAACATTGTTGGATAATATTCGTGCATCTAAACCTGGAGTATCAATATTGTTGGTTACCCCAGGCGACTTTTATTTAAAAAATGGAGCGCACAATAATAATAATAACAATTATCGAACTGTTCTTTACGAATTGGCTGAAGAATACAATTGCGGGGTTTGGGATTTTAATGCTGTGATGGGAGGAGATTATTCTATTAAAAACTGGGTAAAGCAGGGCTTGGCTAGAAACGATTATGTGCATTATTCCAAAAAAGGTTACGAGGTGCAGGGCGAGTTACTCTACAGAGCCATTATGGATGCTTATGAAAAGCGATTTAACTAGATTTGGAAATTTGGAAATAGGTCAATTGGATAATTTAAGAATAAAGATTTAAGATTTAAAAAAGTTTAATATTATATGCTAACCCTCCGGGAAATATTTGTTTTTTCTGAAACATCACCACTGTTATTCAGTCAGTATTTGTTTGTTTTTATATTTACTGTAATGTATGGTGTGTATGCCTTTATACACGATAGATTGCAGTTGCGGAGTTTTTACCTCATCTGTTTTGGTGTGTTTTTTTATTATCGCACAGGGGGGTGGTTTTTCTCATTATTAGTGCTGTCGACCATTTATGATTTTTATTTGGCCAATGCCATATATTATTCCAAAAGCCAGTTTAAACGAAAACTCTTTTTAATTATAAGTCTGAGTATAAACCTCGGGCTTCTAGTATTCTTTAAATACACTAATTACTTTGCGGGTATTGTCAACGATTTGATAGGAACCAATTTTCATCCACAAAATATTTTTTATATAGCTTCCAATAATCTATTTGGAACTGGTTTTGATATTAATAAAATTGTGCTTCCAGTTGGTATTTCGTTCTTTACCTTTCAAACATTGAGTTACACAATAGATGTATATCGAAAGCACATTGAACCTGCTAAAAATATTTTAGACTTTGGTTTTTTTGTAACCTATTTTCCTCAGCTAATTGCCGGTCCCATTGTACGGGCCGTTGATTTTCTTCCTCAAATAGTAAAAAAATTCAGCCTTACCGAACGAGAATTTGGTCATGCCATTTTCTTAATCATGGGAGGATTTATTAAGAAAACTGTCATCTCTGATTATATCAGTATCAATTTTGTAGACAGGGTTTTTGATGACCCGCAGTTATATTCAGGGTTTGATAACCTGATGGCCGTGTATGGATATGCCATCCAAATTTATTGTGATTTTTCGGGCTATAGTGATATGGCCATCGGTATTTCATTATTGCTTGGTTTTCGATTACCGCTTAACTTCAACTCGCCGTATGTGTCGCTTTCCATTACCGAATTTTGGCGACGTTGGCATATTTCACTAAGCACTTGGCTAAAAGATTATCTTTATATTTCTCTTGGTGGAAACCGAAAAGGAAAAATTAGAACGTATATAAATTTATTAATTACAATGTTGCTTGGAGGCTTGTGGCACGGGGCAGCCAATAAGTTTATTATTTGGGGCTCATTGCACGGTGGAGCCTTAGCCTTACATAAAATGTATTTGGAATATGTGCCTTGGGCCAATAAGCAAAACAGCAAAATTTACAATATCATAGCCGGTTTAGTAACGTTCCATTTTGTATGTTTCTGTTGGATATACTTCCGTGCCGATGATGTACCTTCAGTAAAAATGATGCTGAGCCGCATCTTTAATAATTTTTCATTGCCTGATGCTATGCTAAAAGCGCAATCTTACTGGAAAGTATTTAGCTTTATTGTAATTGGCTACTTCTTACATTTTATACCAAAACACTTTAAGTTAAATTTAGAAGAACGGTTTTCATTGCTGCCGTTGATTATTAAAGTAGGTATTGTAGCCTTCATTATAATCGCTTCTTATCAGGTAGCTAGCAGTGAAGTGCAGCCTTTTATTTATTTTCAGTTTTAAGGTAGTATTAAAATCGAATTGTAACACCAGGAAAAATTGATTTAAAATTATTGGTCAAAATAAATTCTGGTAAGATTTCTATGTCTGATAACTTCTTGATATAATATATTTTGAATGTATTCCCTTTGAAATAGTTACCGTTTTTCTGTAAAAGGTACCCAACACCCAATCCGCCAGAATTATTTGGATTTTTGGCATTACAAATGAAAGCCCCCTGTTTTTTAAACTCACCATTTATAAAAGTATTCAAATAGGTTTTATAATCATTGGATGCATCTTTTTTAAATAAAAAATACGATGATGTATTAACACCAACTTGCCATAATTTTTTTGAAGTATAATGCAATTCCACATTGAATTGAGGCGAAAGTATATTTCGGATTAACCCCATCCCAATAGAGGCTGTCAGTCCTAAACTTATTGATTTCTGGGAGGTGTCTGATAAATTTAAAGGTATTGGCTTGGGCTTTGCGATAACATCGGATTGTGCCAACGCAAATAAATTATTAAGGATTAACACTAAAGTTACAATTTTTTTCATATCCATTTTAGGAAGTGGAGGAATTAGATGTTTTTTATAGGGTAACAAAAGTAAATAACTTAAATGCTTTTTTTAATGGCTTGATAATGAATTCGCAATTTGCTAAAAAACGTATAGTAAATAATATCACTTACCTTTGCGACTATGGCCAATGGCAATAAAAATCACAATGACTGGGTAGAGGCACAAATACTAGAAGTGTTGAACGAAAGACCCGGCAAACGCATGAATTACAAACAAATTTCATCTCGATTGGGCTTCAATTCTAAGCCCGATAGAGAACTTTCCGGCGAAGCCTTAATGGATTTGGTAAATAAAAAATTAATTATAGAGCAACCCAAAGGAAGTTTTTATATAGAAGAAGTTTCTGAATTTTTGGAAGGTAAAATAGAATTTAATAAGAGGGGAGCAGGTTATTTACTAACCGGCGAAGACGAACCCGATATCCATATAACTCCGGGTATGACTTGGCCGGCTTTGAATGGCGATATTGTTCAGGTAGAAATGATTTCGACCCGAAGGAAAGATAAACCGGAAGGCCGGGTTGTAAAGGTTGTGAAACGGGCTAGGGAAGAATATGTAGGTGTTATTCAGGTGTCGGATGGTTTTGGTTTTTTTGTGCCGGATGATACCCGCAGTCATACCGATTTTTTTATACCAAAAGACAAATTACGTGGGGTTAAAAATAATTACAAAGCGATTGTAAAAATTACCGACTGGCCAAAGATGGCGAAAAACCCCAATGCCGAAGTGTTAAAAGTTTTGGGTAAAGCAGGTGAACACAATACCGAAATACATGCCATATTGATGGAGTTTGGATTGAATCCTGAATTTCCAAAAGAGGTAATGGACGAAGCCGATAAAATGCCATTGATGATACCTGAAGCTGAAATTGAAAGTCGGAAAGATTTCAGACAGACCCTTACCATCACTATTGACCCGGCTGATGCCAAGGATTTTGACGATGCCATTTCATTTAAGGTTTTGGGGGAAAATAAATTTGAAGTTGGGGTGCATATTGCCGATGTTTCTCATTTTGTAACGGAAGGTTCATTGTTGGATAAGGAAGCTTATGCCAGAGCCACATCCGTGTATTTAGTTGATAGGGTGGTGCCAATGTTACCTGAAAAAATTTCCAATGAATTGTGTTCTTTAGTGCCCGAAGAAGACCGATTGTGTTTTGCCGCAGTATTTGAACTGGATGGCAAAGGCAAAATTTTAAAGGAATGGTTTGGGAAAACTGTTATCCATTCGCATCGCCGATTTAGCTATGAAGAAGCCCAAGAAATATTGGAAGCCGGTGAAGGTGAATTGGCAACGGAACTAATAACTTTAAATAAAATTGCCAAAAATTTAAAAGAAGAACGCTTCCGTCAAGGAGCTATTTCGTTTGAAACGGAAGAGGTGAAATTTAAACTTGACAAACTTGGAAAACCCATTGAAGTTTATAAAAAAGTAAGAAAGGATGCCCATAAATTGGTGGAAGAGTTTATGCTTTTGGCTAATAAACGAGTAGCCACTTTGGTTAACACCAAATATAAACCATACTCCATTCCTTACCGTTTGCACGAACCGCCGGTTCCAAATAAAATGATGGAATTTGCAGCCATTGCTTCGCGGTTTGGTTTTCAGATTAATACGGAAACAGAAAATACCTACATACAAAGTATTAATGCCATGACCAAGGAAATTGAGGGAACACAGGTTTCTACCATTCTTCAACCATTGGCTATTCGCAGTATGGAAAAGGCATTTTACACCACCAAAAAATCAGGACACTTCGGATTAGGGTTTGATTATTACGCCCATTTCACCTCACCTATTCGTCGTTATCCTGATTTGTTAGCACATAGGTTTTTATTTAAAATGCTAAACAAAGTTAATCCAATTGATCAAAGTAGCTTGGAAGCAGCTTGTAAGTGGAGCAGCGACCGGGAACAAAAGGCTGTAGAGGCGGAACGTGCTTCCATAAAATACAAGCAAACTGAATACATAACCCAATTTATAGGTGAAACATTTGAAGGGATAATTACCGGAATTACGGAATGGGGTATTTATGTGGAGATTATTGAAAACAAATGCGAAGGTATGATTCGTTTGAAAGATATGACGGACGATATTTATGAATTTTTTGAAAAAGGACGCTATGTGTTGGGAATGCGAAAAGGTATAAAGCACCAAATGGGCGATGTTGCAAAAATTCGTGTTAAACGGACAAATATTCCAAAGCGGTTGGTGGATTTTGAGTTTGTGATTTAAAGATTTAAGACTTTTTAAAATGCTAAAATCATACTCCCAATTATTAAATAAAATAGAGCAAGAAATCCAAAATAATCCCTACCTAGGCTCTCCTCAAAATTTATATGACCCTTTAAATTATATCCTTGGTTTGGGTGGCAAACGCATCCGGCCTGTTTTGGCACTAATGGGATGTGAGTTGTATTCAGGAAATATTGAAAAAGCCCTTCCTGCTGCCTTAGCGGTAGAAGTTTTTCATAATTTTTCATTAATACATGATGATATTATGGATAAAGCTCCTGTTCGCAGAGGCAAGCCAACCGTTCATGAAAAGTGGGATACCAATATTGCCATTCTTTCTGGAGATTTGATGTTGGTAAAGGCATTTGAAATGCTTCAAAAATCGGAACAAAAACATTGGCCGGAATTATTTTCAGTGTTTAATAAAACAGCAGCTGAAGTGTGTGATGGCCAGCAAATGGACATGAATTTTGAAACCCAAAATGATGTGACTGAAACCGAATATCTAGAAATGATTCGTTTGAAAACATCTGTTCTGTTAGGTTGCAGCCTTCAAATGGGTGCCATAGTAGCTGATGCCACAAAAGAAGAAGCTTTAAAAATATATAACCTTGGGGTGAACATGGGAATTGGGTTTCAGCTGATGGATGATTATTTGGATGCATTTGGAACCCCTGAATTGGTAGGCAAACAGCCCGGTGGAGATATATTGGCAAACAAAAAAACCATCATGGTTATTAAAGCCATGGAAACTGAGAAGGAAAAAATTCAGGATTTATTTAATGATAAAAATATAAGTGAGGTAAATAAAATAGAAGCGATTAAAACTCTCTTTATCAAAACTGAGGCAGACGATTATTTGAAACAATTATCTGAAAAGTATTTTAGTTTGGCGTTACAAAATTTAAAGGACTTAAAGGTGGATGAATCAAAGAAATTGGACATAAACGAATTGTTGATTTATTTACAGAACAGAAGTTTTTAAATTGTTTACAATAGAAAGCACAAATGGAAACCACTCCATCAAATATCCCTTTAGCTGAAAGAGTTAGGCTAATGGCTCTGTCAGAATTTATTGGGCAGGAACATCTGTTGGGCGAGGGAAAACCTGTTCTGAAATTAGCTGAAACCCATACTGCCAGAAGTCTTATTTTTTGGGGTCCACCCGGAGTTGGGAAAACCACGTTGGCCCAGTTACTTTCGCAAACTTGGAAATTGCCTTTTTATAGTTTGAGTGCTATCAGCTCAGGGGTAAAGGAATTGCGGGAAGTAATAGATAAAGCCAAAGAACAAGGCGGTGCCTTATTATTTATTGACGAGATTCATCGTTTTAATAAATCCCAACAGGACGCATTATTGGGAGCCGTTGAAAAGGGAATTATTACGCTTATCGGTGCTACTACAGAAAACCCGAGTTTTGAAGTCATAAGTGCTTTACTTAGCCGTTGCCAGGTTTATGTTTTAAAAGCATTTGAAGAAGAACATTTGGATAAAATCCTGAATCGTGCCATTCAAAAGGATGCTTTTTTAAAGTCCATAACCATTGAGTTAAAAGAAAAGGAAGCTTTGTTCCGGTTTACCGGAGGCGATGGCCGCAAGCTTTTAAATTTGTTTGACTTGGTGGTACAAACGACTTTAAAAAACGAAAAAGTAACTATAACAAATAAAGCCGTCGAGTTGGTTTTGCAGCAAAAAATGGCCTTGTACGATAAATTGGGTGAGCAACATTATGATATTATTTCGGCATTTATAAAAAGCCTCAGAGGCAGCGACCCCAACGGGGCTGTTTATTGGCTAGCCCGAATGTTGGAGGGGGGAGAGGATATAAAATTTATTGCCCGCCGAATGGTTATTTTGTCCAGTGAAGATATTGGTAACGCCAATCCGAATGCATTACTTATGGCCACCCAATGTTTTCAAGCCATTCAAATGATTGGAATGCCGGAGGCCAGAATAATTCTAAGCCAAACTGCCATTTATTTAGCTACTTCAGCCAAAAGTAATGCCTCCTATATGGCCATTGAAACGGCTATGGACTTGGTAAACAAAACTGGCGATCAGCCAGTTCCTTTGCATTTGCGGAACGCCCCTACCAAACTGATGAAAAATATGGGTTATGGCAAAGATTATAAATATGCTCCTCAGTACGATCAAAGTTTTGTTGATTTGGAATTTTTGCCAGAATCGTTAAGTGGCACAGTTATTTACAATCCCGGAAAAAACCTAAAGGAAGAGGAATTGAGAAAATATTTGAAATTGAGGTGGGGGGAGAGGTATGGGTATTAGTTTTTTTTAATTCTGTTTTTTATGGGAAATTTGAAATTAAGTTAAAATATAAAGTAATCATACTTATACAAAATAATCTTAAAAGTGGCCGGTATTAAATAATCTATTTATATTGCTTAATAGTCTTTTAACTTTTCTCTAAGAGTTCATAAACGCTTCAATTTCATCCACCTCAATCAACATCCCAATTTCGTCCATCAAATCCAATGGGCCGGTTTCAGTTATCAAAAGATTGTTTTCAATACGGATGCCAATTCCTTCTTCCTTAATATAAATACCCGGTTCGCAAGTAAACAAATTGCCGGCTTGCATCGGTTCGTAACGCATGCCTACATCGTGCACATCTATTCCTAAAAAATGCGAAGTGCCGTGCATAAAGTATTTTTTATAAGCAGGCCAGTTAGGGTCTTCTTTTTTAATGTCGTCCATAGTAATCAATCCCAAATCCACCAGCTCTTTTTCCATTAATTCCTTGCCCACTATTTTGTGATAATCCATAAGCATTGTGCCGGGTGTCAATAGTTTTGATGCTGCTCTCATTACTCGCAACACTGCATTGTAAACATCTTTTTGACGTTGGGTAAATTTACCGTTCACAGGAAAAGCACGGGTCATATCCGACGCATAGTTGGCATAATCCACACCGCAATCCACCATCAGTATTTCGCCGTTTTGGCATTGGCGATTGTTTTCCACATAATGAAGTACACAGGCCGAAGCACCGCTCGCTATAATAGGATGAAAGGAATGTCCATTGGCGCGGTTGCTTAGATATTCGTGAATTAATTCGGCTTCCACCTCATATTCCCAAACTCCTGGTTTTGTGAATTTTAAAAGCCTTTCGAATCCTTTTTTTGAGATACTTATAGCCTTGCGGGTCAAATCCAACTCCATGTTTGATTTTACGCTGCGCAAACGCTGAAGATGAGTAGAACTTCTTTCAAAATGGTGTAATGGGAAACGGGCTTTAACTTCGTTTACAAAATCTAGTTCATTATATGGGGTTTTGTAGGCAAAGCGGTCGTTTTCGTTCAAAGGTAAATAAATAGATTTTGCCATATTGATAATCGGACGAATAGTATCCCAAAAATTATCGTTCCAAAAAATATTGGCAACTCCAGAAACCTGATTAGCATGTTCCATGGTATATTTATATCCTTCCCAAATAGCTATTTTATCATTGGTTTGTTTTAAAAACAAGGCTTCGCGAAATTCCGGAATGGCACAATCCGGGTAAATAACCAAAATACTGTCTTCCTGGTCTATTCCAGATAACCAAAATAGGTTGGAATTTTGTTTGAAAGTATGCGTCGCATCGCCGTTAAGCACATATTCATAATTGCTTGTAAAAATGGCAATGCTATTTGGTTTTAGTATTTGTTTAAACCTTTCACGGTTTTCAATAAAAAGCTGTTTGTGTATTTGTTCGTATTTCATGTGTTAATTTTTTTATGGTTTGGTACTATTAATTTTTGTCTCGGCGGATTTATCTTCCTTTTCTCTAAATAATTGTTTTAATAAATAATAATTTCCAATGGAAATGCCAAGCCCTAGTAATCCAATCAATACTCCAATAATGGGATAGAAGTTGCTTTCACCTTCGCTCAGATTATTAATTGTCTTATATTCAAAAATAATATTACTTAACCACCACCAATCAATTAGCGTAAAGATCAAAAAAATAATCCCAGTCCAAATAAACGTATCCCAATACCGTTGACGGATAAACATAATATTGGAAACAAACAAAAGAATTACGAAAATTATAATGTTTGCGATAGTTACGTCATGATAGCGTAGATAAAATAACTCTGAATTTATTTTAGCACTTGAATCTCCTGATAATTGATGTTTTGTTAAAAAAATAACAATAAATAATACTAAAATACCAGCCAAAGCCAATGCCAAAAAAATGCTATGTGACTTAATATTTTTCATGCTCCTTTAAATTTCACTGCAAAAAACGACAAAATCAATTAGTTCCTTTCATTAATCGTAAAAAGTTTAAGTATTAAGGGTGTAAAAAAATATATTTGCCCCTTCAAAAAAGTTTTTATGACAAAAAATTACACAATTATCTTAACAGTATTAGTTTTGGGATTAACAATTGACAGTTGCAAACAAAGCGACAGCACAGAAAATGCGGGAATAAAACAGGATTATATGGATACGACTGTATCGCCCGGTGATGATTTTAATGAATATTCTAATGGAATTTGGCTAAAAAAGAATCCTATTCCAGCTACTGAAAGCCGTTGGGGAAGTTTTAACGAAATAGAAGACCGAAATTTAGATAGGTTGCGCTCTATCGTAAACGAAGTTTCATCCGACAAAGGCGCTGCAAAAGGCACCGACCGTCAATTGGTAGGGACATTTTATAGAGTGGCTATGGATAGCGTTAAAGCTGAAAAAGACGGTTTAGCTCCAATAAAACCAATGCAGGATGAAATTAATGCTTTAAAAAATACGGAGGATTTGATAAAGCTTCTTGCTCGGTTCCACAACATGGGAATTCCTGGAGGATTTGGTTTTTATATTACTTCCGATTTGAAAGACAGCAAGAAAAATACACAATTTGTTAGTCAGGGTGGATTTAATCTGCCTGATAAAGATTATTACTTTGACCCAAAGCACGAAAGCATACGCAAACAGTACATACTTCATATTGCAAAAATGATGGAAATGGTTTCTGCAGCCAATTCCGAAGTAAAAGTGAATCCTCAAACTGCCTATAATATTGAGAGTAAATTGGCTGCAAAAGCTATGAACTCTGTTGAAAAAAGAGATATTCAGGCGCAATATAATCCTACTACCTATGTCGATTTTAAAAAGAAATATTCAAACATAAATTGGGATTTATATTTCAATGAAATTGGAGCAAAAGCATTTACAGATGTTGTTGTTGAGCAATTAAATTTTGCAACTGAACTTAATTCAATGATAAAATCGGTAAGTATTGAAGATTGGAAGTCTTACATGCATTGGCAATTGATAAATGCAACTGCGGCTTATTTAAGTAGCAATGTTGACAAACAGGATTTTGCTTTTTTTGAAACTGTTTTACGTGGGACTAAAGAAATGAAACCACGATGGAAACGTGCATTAGATAAAACGGATGGAAGCTTAGGTGAGCCCCTTGGTAAACTGTTCGTTGAAAAATATTTTAGCGCTGATGCCAAAGCAAAAGTGAATACTTTGGTAGATAATTTAACCTTAGCATATCGCGAAAGGATTAAGACTTTGGATTGGATGAGTGAACCTACAAAAAAACAAGCCTTGACTAAGTTGGATAAAATTATTCGCAAATTGGGGTATCCAGATAAGTGGAAAGACCATAGCAAAATGGAAATTTCCGATGACTCCTATTGCATGAATGTATTGAGAAGTAATGCATTCGGATATAAAGAAATGCTTGATAAAGTTGGAAAGCCAGTGGATAGAACTGAATGGGGAATGAGCACCCCCACTGTTAACGCGTATTACAATCCTTCAATAAATGAAATTGTTTTTCCTGCCGGAATAATGCAACCTCCGTTTTTTGATGCAACCGCTGATGACGCGGCTAATTATGGTGGAATAGGAGCTATTATTGGTCATGAGCTTACTCATGGTTTTGATGATCAAGGGAGCCAATTTGATGGTGATGGAAATATGAAAGACTGGTGGACGGAAGAAGATAAAAAACAGTTTAAGGCTAGAACAGGATTATTGGTAAAACAATTCAGCAGTTATGTTGCTATCGACACTTTAAAAGTTAACGGTGAACTTACTTTAGGTGAAAATATTGCCGACCTTGGAGGTTTAACGATGGCATATTATGCCTACAAAAAATCATTAAATGGCAAGCAGTCACCAGTAATAAATGGATTAACTGGTGAGCAACGTTTATTTATTTCATGGGCCCAAGGTTGGAAAAATAATATTAAACCTGAAGCTTTAAAAACCCGTTTAGCTACCGACCCACATTCACCTGCCAAATTCAGAATACTTGGACCAATGAGCAATATGCAAGAATTTTATGATGCCTTTAAAGTTCAGGAAGAAAACAAAATGTATATGCCAATATCCTTAAGAAGTATTATTTGGTAAAACGCTAATTGATTTGTGACCTTATTTTTACAAATAATGAACAAATCGTGTTACGTATTTTGATTTTATATAGTCTATTAAATTGAAAATACATATATTTGAACTTTATTAAATAAAATATGAAAAAAATCACTTCATTATTAATTGTTTTATTAGCTGCAACTTCAACATTGTTCAGTCAATCTAAATACACTTATTGCGACAGTGTATTTGTTGAATTCGGTGCAACTGTTACTGGAACGAGTGTAAAATTTGCACCTAAAATTACCACTAACACTAATGGAACTCCTAAGGTGTTAGGGCAAGAATGGGTCTTTGGTGATGGAACAAGTGCTACAACTGGCGATCCTAACCATGATTATGTGAAAGCAGGGACTTACCAACCTTGCCTAAGTGTTAAAATTTATAATCCACGCGATCCTAATAATCCTTGTGTTAAAAAATACTGTGCTAGTGTAACCATAGCTGACCCTTGTGCAAATTTTGCCCCATCAGCTGGTATTAAATTAGGAACAGATGGAAAAACAATAACTTTTGAAGCTTCAATAAGTAATAGTAGTTCCAATACTTATACTTATTCTTGGAGTTTTGGCGACAATACAACAAGTGGAGATCGTACCGGAACTCATACCTATGCACCAGGAACCTATAAACCATGCGTAACAATTACAAGTTCAAATCCAAAATGCACTAAAACAATCTGCTTTGATGCAGTTACAGTGCAAGACCCTTGTACTAATTTTAGTCCTTCTGCAGGCATGAAAGTTGGTACAGATGGAGTTGCTACCTTTGAAGCATCTGTTGGAACAGGTTTTACTTACCAATGGAACTTTGCTGATGGTACAACAGGAGGAGACCGTGTTGGAAGTCATACCTATAAGCCAGGCACCTACAGACCTTGCGTTACGGTTACAGACCCAACAACAAAATGTACAAAAACCATTTGTTTCGATATTACTGTTGGAAATCCTTGTGATGCATTTGCCCCTACTGCAGATTTTACATTAGATGCAAATGGATTGGCGACCTATAAAGCAACCTCTGGCACCGGCTTTACTTATGCATGGGATTTTGGAGATGGAACAAGTTCAACCACCATTGACGGTATGCATCAATACAAGCCAGGTTCATACAAGCCTTGTGTTACTATAACCTATACCAGTGGAAATACTAAATGCACCAAAACAATTTGCAAGGACATTACCGTAACACAGAAAGACCCATGTGCAGATTTTAATCCAAGATATGAATATAAAATTGGAGATAATGGAGTTGTAACATTCTGGGGAGCTGGCACAACTGCAAGCAATTATTCCTATGTTTGGAGTTATGGCGATGGAGCCTCTGGGACAGGTATTCAGTCAAGTCATACATACAAGCCTGGCACCTATAAGCCATGTGTTACAATTTACGATTCTAAAACTGGATGTAAAAAAACGTTATGCTGGGAAATAACAATTATAGGAACGAATGCAGATCCTTGTAAAGATTTTAACCCTGATTATAGTTTTAGAATAGATGGAAATGTTGTGATATTTGAAGCTCAGAGCGGCACAAATTTTACTTATAGTTGGAAATTCAGCAATAGTCAAACAAGTTCAGACAGGATTGTGAAAATTGATTTTAAAACTCCTGGCACTTATAGAGGATGTGTTACTATTACTGACCCAAAAACCAAGTGCACTAAAACTATTTGTAAAGAAATTGTTATTAAAGCAAAAGAAACTCAAGATCCTTGTAAAGACTTTAATCCAAAAGTGAGTTTTCAAACCGATGGTTTGAAAGTTAAGTTAGAAGTAGATGGGGGCAAAGGAGCCACTATGGAATGGAATTTTGGAGACAATACAAAAGGAAGTACAGATAGAGTTGTTAGTCATACTTTTTCTAAATCAGGTAAATATACTATTTGTGTAACCGTCTATGATGCAAAGCGAAAATGCAAAAAAACAATTTGTTTTACGATCGAAGTGCAAGGGAAGACGACTGATCCTTGTGCGGATTTTAACCCTGATTTTTCTTTTAAAGTTGTAGGAAATGCTATAACCGTTGAAGGAACAAATCTTACTGGAGTTGAATTTGGTTGGAGCTGGGGTGATAAATTAGGTGATAAAGGCAGAGTGGTTACTCATACCTATCAAGTTTCTGGTAAATATTATATATGTATGACAGCGTATGACCCCAAAACTAAGTGTACCAAAACTATTTGTAAAACAATTGAAATTACTGGAACTCAAAAAATGATAGACCAAGGTGTAAATAGTGGTAAAAACGGATTAAGTGTATATCCTAATCCTGTAGATACTAAAGTTACAATTATTACATCCTCTATTAGCGATGCTAAAATATCTGTTAAAGATGTTTATGGAGTTGAAGTTTTAAGATATGATGCTACTCCAAACGAAAATAAATCCATTGATATGCTTGTAAATACTCTTTCAAAAGGCACATACTATGTAGTTGTTGAACAAGATGGAAAAGTTGAATCGACCAAATTTGTAAAATAAATAGTTTAACTATATCTCTAGGAGGGGCGAAATTCATTGGATTTCGCCCCTTTTTATTGATTCTTTCTTGGTTAAAATAAAATTTAGAAAATACTATGGCAATTAAAAATTAAAAATATTAATTTCGCACCCTTATTGTCCGATGGTGTAACTGGCAACACGCCTGGTTTTGGTCCAGGAGAGTCTAGGTTCGAGCCCTAGTCGGACAACTTAGAAATAAGTTTATGATAGTCGAACACCGGGGAGACGAAAGTAAAACAATATGGAAAAAGCATCTAACAACGTAAAACTATTTACATGCCGAGGTTCTCGGTATTTATCCGAAAAAATTGCTGAAGATTTTGGTGAACCATTGGGAGATGCTTCATGTGCTCTATTCAGCGATGGTGAATTTCAAACGAGTATTAATGAATCTGTGCGTGGGACCGATATTTTCATAATACAGTCTACTAATCCGCCTCAAGATAATCTTATGGAACTTTGCCTTATGATAGACGCTGCTAAACGGGCTTCAGCTCACAAGGTGGTAGCTGTTATTCCTTACTATGGATTAGCGCGTCAGGACAGAAAAGATAAGCCTCGTGTGCCAATAGCTGCCAAAATGGTGGCCGACATATTAACTGCAGTTGGTGCCGATCGAGTTATGACCATGGATCTTCATGCTCCTCAAATTCAAGGATTTTTTAATATTCCAGTGGATCATTTAGATGCTTCGGTTATTTTTATTCCATATATTCAGAGTTTAAAATTACCAAATCTAAAATTAGCGGCACCGGATGTGGGTGCCACAAAAAGGGTAAGATTTTTTGCCCAAGCTATGAATGTAGAAATGGTGATTTGTGATAAGGAACGGAAAATTGCAAACGAAGTAGCTTCTATGACTGTAATTGGTGATGTTAGTGGCTACGATGTTGTGCTAATTGATGATTTGTGTGATACGGCCAATACCCTTTGCAAAGCAGCACAATTATTAAAAGAGAAAGGTGCTAGATCTGTGAGGGCAGTTTGCACACATCCAGTATTATCAGGTAAGGCTTATGAAAATATAGATAACTCAGAATTAGATGAGTTGGTGGTTACAGATACTTTGCCAATTCAATATAAAAGCAATAAAATAAAAGTTCTTAGTTCATCAAAATTATTTGCTAACGCAATACGAAATGTGATTGACCATAATTCAATCAGTTCATTGTTCAGTATTGAAAAAGCATTCCAACAAAAATTAAATGTATAAAAAATAAATGAAGACAATTGTTCTTAAAGGAGAAACCAGAATAGATACTGGTAAAAAAGCAACCAAAGCGTTGCGTATCGAAGGGAAAGTACCTTGCGTAGTTTATGGAAAAAATGGCAATAGTCATTTTGGAGTTTATGAGTATGATTTTAAAAATCTAGTTTATACCCCAAATACCTACATGGTTCAATTAAACCTTGAAGGTGGTAAAAAATTAGCTAAGCTACAGGATATTCAGTTTCACCCAGTTTCAGAAGCTATTATTCATGCTGATTTTATGGAGGTTTCATTGGACGTCCCATTAACTATAAGCATTCCTGTTAATATTAGTGGAAATGCTCCTGGTGTTAGAGCGGGTGGAAGGCTTATTGTGAAAATTAAAAAATTAACAGTAAAGGGTATGATTAAAGATATTCCTGATTCTATCGAAATTAATGTTGACAAGCTTGAAATAGGTCAGAATGTTCGTGTTGGAGATCTTAACGTTAAAGGTTTGGAATTGTTAGATACCAAAGCCAACTCTGTTGTATCTGTTTCAGCTACTCGTGCGAGTATTAGCGCAGCAACTGAAGAAGCTAAGAAAAAGTAATAAATATAGTTTACAAATAAAAAAGAGGAAGCTTTTAACTTCCTCTTTTTTATTTAATGGGATTTTGGAAGTTAAAAACTAAACCAATTATCATTCATCAATATTATATAATACATGGGCTTTTATGTAAATTTGCGTCAATTATACAATACCATACATGTTTGATTTAGAAATGATAAAAGCGGTGTATTCCCGCTTCCCAGAGCGCATTAGTGCTGCCAAAAAATTGATCAATAAACCTCTAACCCTTACTGAGAAGATTTTATACACCCATTTATGGGAAGGATCAACAAGTTCGGAATATGAAAGAGGAAACAGTTATGTTGATTTTGCTCCAGATAGAGTCGCTATGCAAGATGCAACCGCACAAATGGCTTTATTGCAATTTATGCAAGCCGGCCGCCAAAAAGTGGCTGTCCCTTCTAGCGTTCACTGTGATCATTTGATTTTAGCAAAAGATGGTGCAAAGGAAGATTTATCAACTTCAAAAGAAGTAAATAAGGAAGTTTTTGATTTTTTAGCATCGGTGTCTGATAAATATGGTATTGGTTTTTGGAAACCAGGAGCGGGGATTATTCATCAGGTGGTTTTGGAAAACTATGCTTTTCCTGGTGGTTTAATGATAGGTACCGACAGTCATACTGTAAATGCTGGAGGATTAGGAATGGTAGCCATAGGCGTGGGTGGAGCCGACGCGTGTGATGTAATGGCAGGATTGCCATGGGAACTTAAATTTCCAAAGCTTATTGGAGTAAAACTTACCGGAAAGTTAAGTGGATGGACATCGTCTAAGGATGTAATATTAAAAGTAGCAGGAATTTTAACTGTAAAAGGTGGAACTGGAGCAATTGTTGAATATTTTGGGGAAGGAGCAAAGAGCTTATCTTGCACAGGTAAAGGAACTATTTGTAATATGGGGGCAGAAATAGGTGCTACCACTTCAGTATTCGGATATGATGAGAAAATGTCGGATTATTTAAAAGGAACTGGAAGGGCAGAATTGGCCTTAGCTGCTGATGGTATTGCAGAACACTTAACTGGTGATACGGAAGTTTATGCTAATCCTGAACTTTATTTTGACCAAGTAATTGAAATAAATTTATCAGAACTAGAACCACATGTCAACGGACCATTTACACCAGATATGGCATGGCCTATTTCTCAATTTGCGAAGGCAGTAAAAGATAATAATTGGCCTGCTGTATTGGAAGTTGGATTAATTGGTTCATGCACCAATTCATCATATGAAGATATAACAAGGGCAGCGTCGATTGCGAAACAGGCCACCGATAATGGTATAAAAGCTAAATCTGAATTTACTATCACCCCGGGTTCAGAGCAGGTGAGATATACAGTTGAAAGAGATGGCTATTTAGCAACCTTTGAAGCGATGGGAGGAGTTGTATTGGCAAATGCTTGCGGACCTTGCATTGGTCAATGGGCAAGACATTCGACGGATCCAAACCGTATGAATTCAATTATCACCTCTTTTAACAGGAATTTTGCGAAACGCAATGATGGTAACCCAAATACACATGCTTTTGTGGCCTCTCCTGAAATCGTTACAGCTTTGGCAATCGCTGGTGATTTAACTTTTAATCCATTAACAGATTCGTTAATCAATGAAAAAGGTGAAAAAGTGAAATTTGTTGAACCTTTGGGAATTGAAATGCCGATTAAAGGTTATGCTGTTGAGGATGCCGGGTATCAGGCTCCAGCTCTTGACGGTAGTAATGTTTCAATTAAAGTAGCTCTCGATAGTAATCGCTTGCAATTACTCGATCCTTTTAAAGCTTGGGAAGGAATAGATTTGAAAGGTTTAAAATTATTAATAAAAGCAAAAGGAAAATGTACAACTGACCATATTAGTATGGCAGGTCCTTGGTTGAAATTTCGCGGGCATCTAGATAATATTAGCAACAATATGTTAATTGGTGCTTTAAATTTCTTTAATGAAAAAACCAATTTCGTGAAAAATCAATTGACGGGTGAATATGGTGAAGTTCCTGCTGTTCAAAGAGCTTACAAATCTGCTGGTATTGGTACAATTGTAGTTGGTGATGAAAACTATGGAGAAGGAAGCAGCCGTGAACATGCTGCAATGGAGCCTCGTTTCCTTGGCGTGAGGATTGTATTGACAAAATCATTTGCCCGTATTCATGAAACCAACTTAAAAAAACAAGGAATGTTGGCTTTAACCTTCGCTAATAAAGAAGATTATGATTTGGTTCAAGAGAACGATACTATGAATTTATTAGGACTAACTACATTTGCACCTAACAAACCATTGCGTTTGGTTTTGAATCACAAAAATGGCACTACTGACACTATTAATTGCAATCATACCTATAATGAACAACAAATTGAATGGTTTAAAGCAGGTGGTGCATTAAATATTATTAGGGCCCAAGTAAATTCAAATTAATTATTGTAGATAATTGTGTACAATACATTACGAATTATATAGGTTTATGTATTAATACTGTAATTAGTTAATTCGCATTTAATCTAAATTTGAAGAAAATATAGTTATGGAACACGAAGAACAAATTGCCAAAGACAAGAGAACCAAAACCTACCTCATAATTATCATTGGGGTGTTATTTATTATAAATTTTGCTTTACTTTATAATTTAATAAGTAAAGATAAAATACTGGTAACCACAGAAAATAAGCTAGAAGATACCACCGCTGAAAAGCAGCAATTAGATAAAATGCTGGATGAAACAGAAACACTTTTGTTGGAATACAAAGGGAAAAATTCGCAGTTAGACAGTATTATCGACATTAAAAACGATGAAATTGCGGTTAAAGTAGCACAGATACGAAAGATGCTTTCTCAAGGAAATATAACTAAAGCACAATTAGAAGCGGCTAAAGGTGAAATGGCTCAATTACGAGCTAAGATTGCATCAACTACTCATATTATTGATTCATTGTCAAAAGAAAATTTAGATTTAAAAGTGGCAAACACAACCCTAACTGAAGAAAATACAACGGTAAAGGAAGAAGTTAAAACTCAAAAAAATATGAATACAACTTTAACTGATCAAAATAAAAAGTTAGGTGATAAAGTTAAGGTGGCTTCTAGACTTAAGGCTACAAATATTAAAGCTGAAGGAATAATGGTGAAAGGAAATAAGGAGAAGGAAAAAAGTAGGCTGAGCAAAATAGATAAGGTGAAAATTCAGTTTACAATAGACAAAAATGAAATTGTAGATGCTGGTCAAAAAGTGGTTTATCTACGATTAATTGGTCCGAATGGCTCAACAGTTGCAAATCAAAGTGCTGGTTCTGGCACTTTTGATATAGCCGGAGAAAGTACATTATATACATCTAAAGCGACTATAAACTTCAATAGCAATACAGGGAGCCTTGTAATTATTTATTTTGATAAAATACCCGGAATGTCAATTGGAAATTATCGTGCATTGTTATATTGTGACGAATGGATGATTGGAGAAGGAAGCTTAAAATTCAAATAAGAGGATTAATCTATAACAAGAAAGGCCGCTAATCAGTGGCCTTTCTTGTTATAGATGATAATGTATTTTTCCACTGTTTGGGGGAAATATAGATATTCTAAATTGTGAATTTTGTTAGCTAATGTTAGCGCCGTATCTTTATTTGAAATCTCAACTTCACTTTGAAACAGTATTGCCCCTTCGTCATATTCTTCATTGACAAGATGAATCGTAATTCCTGATTTTTCTTGATGGTCAGCGATTACTTTCTCGTGTACTTTTATTCCATACATTCCCTTTCCTCCATAGTTTGGCAAAAGTGCTGGATGAATATTTATTATTCTATCAGGAAACGCTTGAATAATATCTAATGGTACTAACCATAAAAAACCTGCAAGAACAATGAAATTAGTATGATTTTCCTTTAATAATTTTGTGACTTCACCGGAGATCCATTCTTTTTTATTGAAAATTATGCATTCTTTTTTTAAAAATTCAGATTTTTCAATAATTCCCGCTTCAGGATTATTGCAATAAATTTTATTAATAAAAATTGTTGGATGATTGCTAAAGTATTGGCACAGATTTACGGCGTTAGAACCATTTCCAGATGCAAAAACAGCAATATTTATCACGAAGTTCTAATTTTTAGCTTTTGGCCGGGATATATTTTATTTGATTTTAAACCGTTCCAAGCGCGCAACTGCCATACTTTGCAATCAAATTTTTTGGCAATGGCTGGAAGTGATTCGCCTTTTTTAACTTTATAAAGTTTAGAATTATTTGAATTGGTTTTTGCAAATTCAGGCTCCTCCGTAACTGGGGCTTTCCATGTTTTTATTTTAATAGAGTTTTGATAAATAGAATCTTCTAATTGCCAAAACAATAACGCTTTATCATATGGTAGATTTAAACTAAAAGCTTTGTTTACACTCGGTAAGGCTGTTTTTCTTAATTCAGGGTTAAAGGAACGTAACTCAGCACCTGTGATATTTAAAGTACTGCAAATTACTTCATAGCAATATTCTGAATTGCATTCCACCTGCACCAATCTTGTTTTGTTGGAATTGACAGTGGAAGGTGCAATACAATAGCTTTCATGGAAATTCATAAGGTATGTCATAGCAATAAATGCCGGCACATAGTTTTGCGTTTCTTTTGGTAAATAAGGGTAAATATCCCAAAATGTTTTTTTACCACCAGCCTTTCTTAATGCCTTATTAACATTTCCGGGTCCACAGTTATAAGATGCGATGACCAATAACCAATCTCCGTAGGTTCCATACATCCCCTTCAAATATTTACAGGCTGCTTCTGTAGATTTTTCAACATTTCTGCGTTCGTCAACATAATTGTTGACTTTTAAATCAAACATTTTTCCTGTGGCATGCATAAACTGCCACAAGCCCGCAGCACCACATCTAGAGGTAGCACTTGGATTTAAAGCAGATTCAATTACTGAAAGATATTTCATCTCAAGTGGCATATCGTATTTATCAAATATTTCCTCATAGATAGGGAAATAATAATTAGATACTACAATCATTTCCTTGAGTTTATTTTGCCAACTTGTGCCAAAATAATTTATTAGTTTTTGAACCTCAGAATTATATTGCATTGGGATTTCTGATTCAAGTAATCTAGCATTGAATATAAAATCCGATCCATTCAAAGGCATTTTGTTGTTTTCAAATTCAGTTTTTACATCGTCACCGGGTTTGGTGCAATGCGTTGGGTGAATTTTTTCATATAAACCTTTACTAAGATTCTCAATACGATTTATTCGTTCATAATCGACGGCCAAATCACTCGAATCTTTTATAGCAAACGCACTAAAAAAGCTGCCCATTGTGAGAGTCAAGAATATTATTGCTTTTTTATTTAACATATTTTAACTTACAAATAACGGCAAAAAAATCGTAAAGCACACTGTTTAAGGGGGAAGTAGTAAACACTAATAGGAAAGTGTACAGTTTTTAAAACTCCAAAAATTGCTTATTATTGTGTAACGTTTAAAAGAATGTCTCAAACATCTTATAATCCTTTTAGTGAACTAGCCAAGGAAGCTGAGTTCCAAACCCAAGAAAAGTTGATGCCGCTTCAAAAGAAAAATCATGGTTTGCAGATTGGTATACCAAAGGAAACTACCTATCAGGAAAATCGGGTTCCTTTGTCACCATTAGCAGTGCAGTTGCTTATTCATAATGGCAGCCAGGTTATAATTGAATCTAATGCTGGATTGGGAGCTAATTTTTTAGACATTGAATATTCTGAAGCAGGTGCAAAAATTGTGTACTCTGCTGAGGAGGTTTTTCAATCTGAAATTATTTTAAAGGTGGCTCCACCGACTGAAATAGAAATTGATTATCTAAAGCCTAATCAAATTTTGATATCAGCATTGCAACTCACAAATATCAAGGAGGAGTATATCCGTCAAATGATGAACAAAAAAATCATAGCCATAGGGTATGAATTTTTAAGAGATAATTCAGGGGCTTTGCCAATTATTAGAGCTATGAGTGAAATTGCTGGAAGGGCTTCAATCCTCATTGCGGCAGAATATTTATCAAACAGTAATTATGGTAAAGGTGAATTATTGGGAGGTATTCCTGGGTTGCAGCCAACGGATGTTGTTGTTTTGGGAGCAGGGGCAGTAGGTGAATATGCGACACGGGCAGCCTTAGGATTAGGAGCACATGTAAAAGTTTTTGATCATTCGCTTTATAAATTAAGAAGATTAGAAGCCAATATTGGTCACCGTATTTATAGTAGCACCATTATTCCTCAGATATTAGCTAAGGCTTTAAGCAATTGTGATGTGGCCATTGGTGCAATGCGAAGTCCTGAAGGTAGAAGCCCAAGTATTGTAACTGAAGAAATGGTATCTCATATGCGGCCAAAGTCTTTAATAATTGATGTTAGTATTGATCAAGGGGGGTGTTTCGAAACGAGTGAAGTGACTAATCACAAACATCCAACTTTTGAAAAACATGAAGTTATACACTATTGTGTTCCAAATATTCCAAGTCGTTTTGCTCGCACTTCTAGTTATGCGTTGAGTAATGTATTTACCCACATGCTTATCGAATGGGGAGAAGAAGGAAGTTTTAAAGAATTGCTTTGGGCACAAAAAGGAATTCGTCGTGGGGTTTATATTTATAAAGGACATTTAACCAATTTTGCATTGGGAAAACGACTGAATTTAAAATCTAAAGATATTGATTTTTTGTTAGCTGGAAATGCTTAAAATTCCTTCAAGCTTATGTCTAAACTCTTTACTGAATGGGTTAATGCACCGATGGAAATAAAATCGACTCCAGTTTCGGCATAGTTTTTAACATTTTCAAAGGTAATTCCACCCGAGGCTTCTGTTTCTTTTTTATGATTAACCAATTGAACCGCTTCTTTCATTAGTTCAGGACTAAAATTATCAAACATAATTCGGTCAATGGCAGGTTGCGAAAGTGCTTCTTTAACTTCCTCCATATTTCGAGTTTCAACCTCTATGGCTAATGTTAAATTGTTTTCTCTTAAATATTTTATGGTGCCCTCTAATGCTTTTGTAATGCCACCGGCATAGTCCACATGATTGTCCTTCAACATTATCATATCATACAATCCAAATCTGTGATTGTATCCACCACCAATAGTTACTGCCCATTTTTCAAACATTCGCAAACCAGGAGTTGTTTTTCGAGTATCCAAAATTTTGCTATTGGTACCCTCAATTTTTTTAACAACTTTATTAGTAATTGTTGCAATTCCACTCAATCGCTGCATACAATTAAGTACTAACCGTTCGGAAATCAAAATAGAATGGACACATCCCGATACGTGTAATCCGATGTCTCCATATTTTATAGCATCACCATCTTTTTTAAATAATTCAATTTTTAGATCTTTATCAACAGTATTGAATATTTGAATGGCTAATTCCAAACCAGCCACCATTCCAATTTCTTTAAAGATAAGTTGCGCTTTGCCTTGCTTACCTGAGGGTATGGAGGCTAAACTGGAATGGTCACCAGAGCCAACATCTTCTTGCAAGCTTCGTTTTATAAAATCAATTACTGAGGGAGAAGAAAAATCCATTATTCAAATTTTATTTCTTGTATAAGATAATCTGAGCCGATTTTTTTAATAAAGATAGTTACCCTAAAGGTGCGTTCGCGCGAGCTATTATAATTTCCAATTGCAAAGCGAGAACCTCCTGAACTGTTACCTTTTTGTGCTATTGTAAAAGAGATGGGAGGGTATTTTTGGAAAAATTTATCAAGAATTATTTGAGCCTGACTGCGACTGTATATTCCTTTAGAGGTAGGTGTTTCTAGTTCAATGCTGGTATTCAGGTAGCTTTCCATCATTTTAGCATTGCCTAAGCTAATAGCGTTTTCAATTTCTTTAAAAATATCAGGGAGTGGCCTTGCCGAAAGCAATTGCAATGACAACAAGCAGAAAACGGTAATATATTTTAAAGATTTTTTCAAAAGTTGTTTTACGTTTGCCAAATAAGTTTCAAGCAATAATTGAACCCCAAATTATGTGCCAAAATTAAGTTGTTTATTGCAAAGGCGTAATCGTTTTTATTAAAAACTTATTCTCCAATAAATTTTTGTTTCAAAACCTATGATATTTTAAGAAACCCAATGAGAATTTTTATCATCACCAAATCGTTTGTAATATTGTAAAGCCTCTATTGCAAAATAAATCAAAACCTATATTTTTCTTTTTATATACGATTTGCACAGTCGTAGGAATTATATATTCAGGTATTTGTAATGCTCAATTACGAAATAACCTCTCGCGCCAGAAGCTATCTCCAGGTAAACAAATCTATTTTCTTGATTCCAACTATGCCATCGATAACAACAGTTTAACCGTTAAAAAATCCAATGGAGACGTTTCAATAAATCAATATCAGTTTAACCCTAAAACAGGGCATATTATATTTGATACTTTACTGAAAGATACTCTAATAATTAGGTACCGAACGATGCCTTTGGTTTTTATTAAACCTTTTTTTAAAAGGTCGGTAAGTATTATAGAGCCTATGATGCGAAAGGATCCATTTGCTTATGATCCGTCAAAAGATGGGCTTTTTAACTCCAATAAAAATGGATTGAAAACGGATGGGAATATATCGCGCGGAATAAGTGCTGGAAATAAGCAGGATTTGGTAGTGAACTCAAATCTTAACTTGCGGCTTGGAGGAAAAATAGCCGATGATATAAATATTACCGGAGCTATTTCGGATGATAATAATCCGATACAACCTGAGGGAAATACCCAGCAATTGCAAGACTTTGACAAAGTTTTTATAATGCTTAATAAGGATAGTAATAATTTAGTAATAGGTGATTTTGAAATGAAACGCCCGAATAGTTATTTTATGAATTACTATAAAAAATCAAGGGGTATTCATGTCGATTTTCAGGAAAATAAAAAATCCCTTAAATATTATTCAAATGCGGATGCGGCTATTTCTAGGGGACGATTTGCCCGAAATACTATTCAAGGAATTGAAGGAAACCAAGGCCCGTATCGATTGAATGGCATTAATGGCGAAACCTTTATTATTGTCATTTCTGGAACAGAAGTCGTTTATCTAGATGGTCGTCGGCTAAGCAGAGGCGAATCGCGGGATTATGTGATTAATTATAATACAGGCGAAGTGTCGTTTATGCCTAGTCAAATGATTACAAAATTTTCAAGAATTGTTGTTGAATTTCAGTATTCCGACCGGAATTATCAGCGCACGGTATTTAAAGTTGGAGCAGGGGTTCAAAAGAAAAATTCGTCGTTTGAGGTAAATTATTTTAATGAGCAGGATAATAAAAACCAGAATTTTCAGCAATCCTTAGATGGTTTTGATTCTTCAAAAATGTTATCGGCAAAACAAATTTTAGCAAATGCCGGTGATCAAAACGCAAATGCAACAATTCCAAGGGTAAAAACCATTCGCCCCTTTGATAATACCAAATTATTATATCGCAAAATAGATACACTGGGTTTTAAGGATGTTTACGTTTTTACCCAAAATCCAAATTCAGACACTGTTTTTTTTGATGTCGTATATAGTCTTGTAGGAGCGGGTAAAGGCGATTATCGCCAAAAAACAAGTACCGCTAATGGCAGGGTGTTCGAATGGATAATGCCAATTTCCGGCATTTCTCAAGGGGATTATGCGCCATTAGAATTACTAATAGCCCCAAAGCGTTTTCAAATGTTAACGGTGGGAGCCAAGCAAAAATTCGGAAATACTGAAACCTTTGCGGAAGCAGTTTATACCAATAACAATATCAATACTATATCTAAATTAGATAAGCAAAATGACGATGGTTTTGGCTTGGTTACCGGTTTCAAAAATAGTACTGAGTTTAAAAAAAATAAAGAAAAGGTGATTTTAACCAATCAATTTAAAGCAGAATTGGTCAATTCTGATTTTAAATACTTGGAACGATACAGGGCCGTAGAATTTGAAAGAATTTGGAACAAACAATTAAATATTCCTGTGTCTAGTGTGTTAAATACGCCTCAAATTTTGGCCAATTACGAAATCGGGATTGAGAAAAAAGATAAATTTAGACTTAATTATAAAGCTTCTGTTAATCACCGTTCCAAGCAGTTAAGTGGAATAAATAATGGGATTTCTGGGTTTATTAAGTTTAAAAAAACTATAATCCAATCATCGGCCGAGCAAATGAATAATTCATTGAAAGTAGGCTATAATGTGGTAAATAATAAATTTTGGAACTATGATGGTGACCTGACACAAGCTTTAAAATTCGGAAAATTGGGGGGGGGGTATCATATTGAAAATAGTGTTTTCAACTCAGTTTTTGATAGTGTAATGAATGGTTCATATAGCTACAATTCAGGTCGTGCATTTTTTGAAAGTCCAGATTCAGGTAAATTTTCATATGGTGCCATAGCCGAAAGACGGCAGGATAAATTACCTTTTAATGGGGCTTTAAATTCATCCACTTTAGCTGATGAAATTAAATGGCACGGTGGTTATTTAGGTAAAAAAGGAAGCAGATTTAATATAAATGGAAGTTATCGATATCTTCAATATTTGGACACTTTGGTAATTAAGGGGAAACCTGAAAAAAATGCATTAGGCCGCATCGAAGCTGACTTTCCATTATTTAAAAAATCTATAAAGCTCAATACCTTTTACCAAATAGGAACTGGGCAGGAGCAAAAACGTGAATTTGTGTATTATAAAGTAGCGGATGGAAACGGGGTTTATATTTGGAGAGATTATGATAGCAACAATGTTCAATCCCTTAACGAATTTGAGATAGCAAGCGAATACGACCGCAAACGTGCCAATTTTATTCGCACGTATTTGCCGGTCCAAGGTTTTATCAAAAGTAAAAACATTCAATTTAACCAAACCTTGAATTTAACGACGCCTCAAGTTTGGCAAAAAAAGAAAGGTTTAAAGTTGTTTCTTACCCGTTTTTCGGCATTGGCTGTATACCGAACCGACCGCCGAACCACCTCTAATGATGCGGCATTGTATCTCAATCCATTTATTTTTAATGTGAATGATAATTTGTTATTGTCGAGCAATGCCAGTTTGCGGGGAACATTATATATTAATCGAAATAACCCAACATGGTCGGCGGATATTAATCGAATGAATAGTCAATCAAAAAACTTGTTGGTGAATGGTTATGAAACCCGTAAGAATCAAGAAGTAACCTTAAATACCAGGGTGAATTTGAACCGAAATTATGGAGCCGTCGTTCAAATTATAAATGGCAAAAGAGCCTATTATTCGCAAATACTTAAAACTCGAAATTATACCTACACATTTTATTCTGCTGAGCCACAATTGCAGTTTACTTCCAAAAATAATAACCTTGGTGCTGCCATAATTGGCAAGTATTATTTGGCCAAAGCCGATACATTAACCAGTAAAAATTTGGAGGCGGGAATTGAAATTAGGTTGAGCAAAGCGGCTAAAGGTAGTTTTACCGGAAATTTCAGATTGGTAAATATTGATTTTAATGGCGATGCTGCCAGCCCTTTAGGCTACGAATTGATGAAAGGTTTATTGCCGGGTAAAAATTATACTTGGAATGTTGTTTATCAGCAACGAATTTCCAGCAGCATACAAATGGATTTATCTTATGATGGTCGTAAGTCTGAGAACAGCCCGATAATTCATATCGGCCGGGTAATGGTGAGGTATTTATTTTGAAAAATTTGTGTGCTACTCTGTCTGTTAATGCATTGTTTTGCATCCCTGTTGTGGTCGGTTGAAGTATTTCGCTAACTAGTTTATGTTTAAAACACTCATACATATATCCTTATTTTTGGATGGATTTGTATGATGATCCATTAGATATTTCCTCCAAAAGTACTTAAATTAATCAATTTATCGAAACCTCGTCCGGCCCTGCGGTTTTGCTCACATGGCAGCAATCGGTGGTAAGGGTATAGGATATAGTTTTTATCAGGGTTCCATTTTTGCTTATTTTTAATTCTACCTTGTGGCTGGTATTAAATCCCAGTTCTTTTAAATCGGAATCATCTACTACAGTGAAACCCCCTAACTGTGAGCTGCTCGGTTCGGTTTGGGTATGGATGGTTTGCCCCAATGGTAAAAGTTGGGTTTGGGTGGATATGCCATTTAAATTAGGATTGGTGCTGTCGGAAAGGTTGACATTTACCGAAGCAAACATGGTGTTACAAATTGCATTTTTACAATTTTTGGTAGGAGTGCAACCCAATGCCATTATTACTAAAACAAAATTTATTATGCTTTTCATAAAAGGTTACACTTAGGCCAACGAAACTCCAATTAATTTTCCAATTCCATAGGTAATGGCTGCTGCGGCCAAGCCAAATAAAACCTGCCTAAAACCAGAGTACCATACATTTTTTCCTGTAAAAAGGGTAATAGCTGCTCCAATTAAAAACAACCCAACGGCACTCATCGACACACTGAGAATAATAGCTTGAAACCCTTTTGTAAACATAAAAGGTATGACTGGGAGAACCGCACCAATGGCAAACATAATAAACGAATATACGGCAGCCTCCACCGCCGAACCTTTTAATTCCTCTGCATTTATTCCCAACTCTTCTTTTACCAACACATCGTGGGCATGGGTTTTATCTTTCATTATCTCTTTGGCCATTTCATAGGCTTGAGGTTCGGGTATTCCTTTGGTTATGTATATTAATGCCAGTTCTTTCATTTCACCTTCTGGATTGGCTTCCAATTCTTCCATTTCAATTTGCATTTGGTTTTCATAAAGTTCTTGTGAACTCTTAACCGAAATCCATTCGCCCAAAGCCATGGATAAGGCACCCGCTAGCAATCCTGCTAAACCGGCCAATAAAACACCTTGTTGCCCTGAAGTAGCTCCGGCTATTCCCATTATTAAACTGAAATTGGAAACCAAACCATCGTTACCTCCCAATACCGCAGCTCGTATGGCATTGCCACCCACTGAGCGATGTTTCTTCTCAAATTTTGAAAGTTGTGCCCCTGTAACTCCATTTTCCTTTTCAAGAATATTGCGAAGTATGGATACATGTGTGGTTTCGGAACCGTTAATTTTAAGATTGTTTTTTTTCTTTGCAAAAATGATGGCATTGGATATGCTTTTTTCCGTATCCATCAGCGAGCCTAAAACATAATCGTATCCAAAAATTTTACCAATCAAGTTCAGCGTTTTAGCCCGCCATGAAGGATGCATTAAATTTTCAAGACTTATATTTTCTTTTTTTGCAAAGGCCTCGGCGTGACTTTTTTCAATGTCACTCATTTGCCTGAAAACATTCATGATTACAGGGTCTTCTTCATGTTCGGCAAGTTTTTGGTAAAGGAAACAAGCGTCAATTTCAGTCTGAATAGTTTTGTTTTTCATAAAATAATTGAATTTACAAAATGGTGTTTATTGATTCATTCAAATTTAATACTATTCATGTATCGACTATTTCCTCAATGTAATTTATAACGGAAACAAGTAAGCAAAACGAACGGATTTTAAAGTATAGAGGATTCAGCTAGGGACCACTTTATTTTTCATCCTCATTAAGTATTTTCTTTTTTTCTTTTTCAAATTCATCCTGAGTTATTACTTTATCATCCAATAGTTGTTTTAACTCGCGAAGTCTTTCTACTTTAGCTTTTGGCGGAGAATTTGGTTGAATGACAGGATGTTCAGCAGGAGCAAGAGGCACTAGTTCGTATTCGTGAATTGGCTTATATTTCATAGTCCATAGAAATGGAAATAATAGTAAAAATCCTCCAACTATAGCACCTGCATCTACCTCTTCATCTCTTGAAAATGAAGTATTAAATGAATTGTAACCGTCCTTCTCCAATTTTACAGTAGTTGTGCTTCCTAAAATACGAGTATCGGTGTGTCTAAATGGAGTGATGCCAACATTTTCACCATTTAGATAAACTTTTGCTCCACTAGGATTAGACTGAATCATAGTTGTACTTGCGCAACTTGCTAATAAAATAGCACCGGCAAGAAATAATGAAATTGTTTTTGCAGTAATCGTAGGTTGTTTCATAACAAATAATATTAATACCAATTTTGAGGCAAAGGAAAATATTACAGCTATTTTTACCAATGAACTAAATCACTAAATGAATTGATTGGCGTCATGAAATGATAGATGAAAAAGGAACTTCTGAATCTATAGGCGTATTGCTCTTACGCAACTTTTAACCAACCTTGGTCCCGAATAAATGAACCCTGTATATATTTGCACGGCCTTGGCTCCAAGGTTAATTTTATCCAAAGCGTCCTGAGCGCAATGAATACCGCCAACTCCCATAATAGGCACTTTATTTTGAAGATTTTCAGACAAATATTTTAAAACTTCATCGGATGATTTTTTGAGAGGTTTACCACTAAGGCCGCCGTTTCCAATAGATAATAATTCGGAATCACTAGTAATTAATCCATCACGACTAATAGTGGTATTTGTGGCAACCAAACCATCCAAATTTATTTCCAATGCCAAGTCAATAATATCATCCAATTGGCTGTGGGTAAGGTCGGGTGCTATTTTTAAAAATATTGGTTTTGTAGCCTGACCGTTTTTTATGTATTCGGCTCTCATATTTTGCAGACCCGTAAGAATCTTTTTTAATGCTGGTTTTTCCTGCAACTCCCTTAAGCCTGGGGTATTGGGTGAACTTACATTCACCACAAAATAATGTACATGGTTGTATAGTTTTTCAAAACAATAGGCATAGTCGCTAAAGGCATCATCATTTGGCGTAATTTTATTCTTGCCAATGTTTCCGCCAATAATAATATCCGATTTTACTTTTTTTAATCGCTCCACAGCTTCATCCACACCACCATTGTTAAAACCCATTCGGTTTATTAAAGCTTCATCTTTTTTTAATCTAAACAATCGGGGCTTATCATTGCCCGGTTGTGCTTTGGGGGTTAAGGTGCCAATTTCAATATATCCAAAACCCAGACTGGCCAATATATCAATATACTTAGCATCTTTATCAAAACCTGCCGCCAATCCTACACCGTTTTTTAAAGTAATGCCTGCTATTTCTATCCTTGAATTTGATGAGTCATTGCAAAATAATTTTTCCAAAAGCCATTTTCCACCAGGCAGATTATGAGCCAAAGTTAGCAGTTTCATTGTGATACGATGGGCTTTTTCTGGAGACCATAAAAAAAGGATGGATTTTATAAAGTTATACATGGAATGGTGTTGCAAAAATACTTTAACGCTGGTTCAACTTTCTTAAAATTCATAAATTTGGTGAAATTTATAAAGTTTTATTTAGAAACGTTCTATCTATAACTTTTAAACTTTCAAAATCAAACCTAATTGGTAAATTCGCGGTTATTATTGTAATGTTATTATTTAGTAATTATTACCTCAGCTTTTGTATTATTTATCTAAAATCATCAATCAAAAAACAAAAATAAAATAATGGGAGTATTTTCTTTTCTACTAAAATCTTCGATAGGCAAAAAAATAATTATGGGCCTTACCGGATTGTTTCTAATAATCTTTCTTGTAGTTCATTGCGGAGTTAATGCTCTAATATTTATGAATGATGGCGGGGTTTTGTTTAATGAAGCTGCTGAATTTATGGCCACCAATATCTTAATACGAACCATGGAAATTGTCTTATTTCTAGGTATTTTGGTGCATATTTTTCAAGGTCTTTATTTAGTATTTGAAAACAAAAAGGCCAGACCTGTAAGTTACGCGATGACCAATGGCAATGCTAATAGTAAGTGGTATTCTCGCTCCATGGGATTGTTGGGTACTTTGTTGCTTATTTTTTTAATTATTCATCTTAGGCACTTTTGGTATGTTAGTCGTTTAACAAATGAGCTTAACGCGAATGAAACCTTATTTGATGAAATGAAAGAAGTGTTTTCTTTGCTTTGGGTAGTGATGGTTTATTTATTAGGAATGATTTCATTATCCTATCATTTAATGCATGGTTTTCAGTCCGCTTTTCAAACGTTGGGGTGGAACCATAAAAAATACACGCCGATAATAAGTGCTATTGGTTTTTGTTATAGCATAATTATTCCATTAATTTTTTCAATAATGCCAATTGCTTTTTACTTGGGTTGGATTAAATAAAAAAGTTTAACAATTTAACATTCAAAATAACATGTCTTTAAATTCAAATATACCAGAAGGTCAATTAGAAGAAAAGTGGACCAAATATAAAAGTACTGTTCCATTAGTAAATCCTGCGAACAAACGCAACCTTGAAATATTGGTTGTAGGTAGTGGTTTAGCAGGTGCTTCAGCAGCAGCTTCATTAGCTGAATTGGGCTATAAAGTGAAATGCTTTTGCTATCAGGACAGTCCTCGAAGAGCCCACTCAATAGCTGCACAAGGGGGTATAAATGCTGCAAAAAATTATCAAAATGATGGGGATAGTGTATACCGTTTGTTTTATGATACCATAAAAGGCGGTGACTATCGTGCCCGTGAAGCCAACGTTTATCGTTTGGCTGAAATAAGCCCGAATATTATTGACCAATGTGTGGCGCAAGGTGTTCCATTTGCTCGTGAGTATGGAGGAATGTTAAGTAATCGTTCATTTGGAGGAACTCAAGTTCAACGCACATTTTACGCAGCTGGTCAAACTGGGCAGCAACTTTTATTAGGAGCATACAGTTCTTTGGAACGCCAGGTTGGAATGGGAACTGTGCAAATGCTCAGTCGTCACGAAATGTTGGATGTGGTAGTCATTGATGGCAAAGCACGAGGAATAATTGCCCGAGATTTAGTAACTGGAGAATTGGAACGTCATTTTGGTCATGCGGTTTTGTTGTGCACTGGCGGCTATGGCAACGTATTTTTTTTAAGTACAAATGCCATGGGCTGCAATACAACAGCGATATGGAAAGCGCATAAAAAAGGAGCATATTTTGGAAATCCAAGCTTCACTCAAATTCACCCAACTTGCATACCTGTTAGTGGTGATCATCAAAGTAAATTAACCTTAATGAGTGAATCATTAAGAAATGATGGCAGAATTTGGGTTCCTATAAAAGCTGGTGATACTCGTCATCCAAGCGAAATACCTGAGGAAGAAAGAGATTATTACCTAGAAAGACGTTATCCTGCATTTGGCAACTTAGTGCCACGTGATGTGGCTAGCCGGGCCGCTAAAGAACGGTGTGATGCTGGATTTGGAGTAGGTACTTCTAAAATGGCAGTTTATCTTGATTTTAAATTTAATATGATGCGTTATGGTAGGGTAGAAGCTACTAAAAACGGACTTACAGATGCATCAGATTCGACCATTTTAAATTTAGGCAGAGAAGTTGTCAAGGAAAAATATGGAAATTTGTTTGATATGTATAAGCAAATTACGGGTGAAGATCCTTATGAAATACCAATGAGAATTTACCCTGCCGTGCATTATACTATGGGTGGATTATGGGTGGATTATAATTTGATGACGAATGTTCCGGGGATGTATTGTTTAGGAGAAGCCAATTTTTCTGACCATGGGGCTAACCGATTAGGAGCCTCCGCTTTAATGCAAGGTTTAGCCGATGGATACTTTGTTATTCCCTATACAATCGGATCTTATTTGTCAAAAGAAATAGCAGTTAAACCAATATCTACTGACCACGTGGCTTTTGTTCAAGCTGAAAAAGAAGTGAAGGAAAGAATTAATAAACTGTTAACCATAAATGGAACTAAAACCGTTGATCATTTTCATAAAAAACTCGGGAAAGTAATGTGGGATAAATGTGGAATGGCTAGAAATGCTAAAGGTTTGCAAGAAGCTATTGCGGAAATAAAAAAAATTCGTGATGAGTTCTGGAAAGACCTAAGAGTGCTTGGATCGGCAGATGAATTTAATCCTGAATTGGAAAAAGCCGGACGAGTAGCTGACTTTCTGGAATTGGGTGAATTAATGTGTATGGATGCATTGGAGAGAAACGAAAGTTGCGGAGGTCACTTCCGCGAAGAATCTCAAACCGAAGAAGGCGAAGCATTGCGAGATGATGAAAATTATTCATATGTAGCTGCATGGGAATTTATCGAAAATAACTGGAAATTATATAAAGAAGAATTGAAGTTTGAAAATATAAAAATTGCTCAAAGAAGCTATAAATAAATTGGTGAATTGTTAATGTTAAATTATTTAATCATTTTATAAAGCCAGTAACTAATTACAAATAACTCAATAACTAAAAAATAACTCAATAACTAAAAAATGAGCGGTAATATGAATTTGACTCTTAAAATTTGGCGTCAGAAAAACAATAAAGCAAAAGGTGAATTAGTAAACTATAAAGTTGCAGATATATCACCTGATATGTCTTTCCTTGAAATGTTTGATGTTCTTAATGAACAATTAATTACCAAAGGGGATGAGCCCGTAGCCTTTGACCACGATTGTCGCGAAGGAATTTGCGGAATTTGTAGCATGCACATCAACGGCCGACCACATGGCCCGAAGCATGGAATTACAACTTGCCAATTGCACATGCGATCTTTTAAAGATGGCGATACCATTGTTGTTGAACCATGGAGAGCTCAGGCTTTTCCTGTTATAAAGGATTTAGCTGTCGACCGTTCTGCCTTTGACAGAATAATAGCCGCAGGTGGTTATGTATCGGTAAATACGGGTAATGCTCAAGATGGCAATACACTTCCAGTGCCTAAAACAGATGCAGATATGGCCTTTGCTGCTGCTGCTTGCATAGGTTGCGGAGCTTGTGTTGCGGCTTGTAAAAATGCTTCCGCTATGTTATTTGTTTCTGCCAAGGTAAACCAATTAGCCCATTTGCCGCAAGGTCAGCCTGAGCGAATGGAAAGGGTTAGAGCCATGGTAGCCCAAATGGATAAAGAAGGTTTTGGGTCTTGCACCAATACAGGAGCTTGCGAAGCTGAATGTCCTAAAGAAATTTCTTTAGTTAATATTGCAGCCATGAACCGTGATTATCTCAGAGCAAATTTGCTAGATAGCGAAGGGTAAAATTAAAATTCTAAACTCCTTTAGCAATCATTCTAATGATTAAAAACATACTTTATTTGACTCTTCTCTTATTATTATCAACTACTGTTTTGATGGGGCAGGAATCCAATATTTTCTTTTCAGACCCTGCGATAATAAAAGAATTTATTGGGAAGGACTATAGGAAAATAGAGATTGAAATTTTTAAAAATAGAGGTGCTGAACCAATAATAGCAAGATTGCCCGGAGAGTCGTCCTACAGAATAATTGAGTTTAATGGTAATAACCCCCGAATAATTAATACAACCAAAAATAACGAAAGTGATACGACTTTTTATCAATATGATAAATGCGGAAACTTGATTTTAAAAAAAGGCCATTCCATCAACGCCAATTATTTCAATCGCTATTCTAATTGTAAACTCATAAGCAAGGAGTCCAATGAATGGGATATATCGAATGGGAGTGACCATCAATGGAATCTTATCCGTTTTGTTTACGATAAATCAAACCGTTTGGATAAGGAATTGATTTATGATTTTTTTGACACAACTATTCTTAAGTTTTCCAACGAATACAAGTATAAGGGAGGTTTATTAGATTCGTTAAACGAATATTATTATGATGAGGACGGTGTTAAATTAAAAAACCGAATGCGTAAGTACTTTTATGGTTCAAAATTGGATAGCGTCCATTATTACAGCGCAGAATATTATTTAATTGATAAGCGTGAATATAAGTACAATCCTTTAGGTAAAATGATTTCTGTTAAAGAAGCGAATAATTCTATTTATAATTATTCTTACAATTCTAAAAATGAGTTGGAAAGCATAATGGATTTAATAGAATCAAAGCTCTACTTGGTCAAGTATTTCGAATAAGAAAACGTTTAAATACGGAGTATTTTTATAACTAAAATAAAAAATTTCTTCATCAAATAGAGGGTTAACAGATTATCTTTGCACCTATGAAATTTAAGTACCTTTATATACTATTGTTAACCGCTTTTTCGGTCAATACTTTTGCACAAAGCAGCGATACACTTCACTTTAAAGGTGAAACCCATTTTAAAAATATTCAACAGTTAACATTTGGTGGCGACAATGCTGAAGCCTATTTTAGCCCAGATGGTAAAAGTATATCCTTTCAAAAAACAAGTCCAAAAGAAGGGATTCCTTGCGATCAAATTTACTACGGGAAATTGCCGAAGAAAGGTAAAAAGTTCGAATACAAATTGGTAAGTACCGGCAAGGGAAGGACAACGTGTGCATACATAATGCCTGATAATAAACACATTTTATATGCGTCAACTCATTTAGCCGATTCAGCCTGTCCTCCTGTTCCCGATCGTTCGATTATTAAAAAATATGTTTGGCCATTATATGCCAGTTTCGATATTTTTATTACGGATTTAAATGGAAAAATGACTCAGCAGCTTACTAATAACCCAGGGTATGATGCAGAAGCAACGGTTTCTCCTAAAGGTGATAAAATTATTTTTACTAGTACCCGAAATGGCGACATTGATTTATACACTATGGATATGGACGGAAGCAATGTAAAGCAAATAACAAATTCATTGGGATATGATGGCGGCGCTTGGTTTAGTCCTGACGGTACCAAAATAGTATGGCGTGCCTCGCGACCAACTTCTGATGAAGATGTAATGGAATACAAAGATTTATTGGCAAAAGGTATGGTGGCACCCACAAAAATGGAGGTTTTTGTAGCTAATGCTGATGGGACAGATGCAAAACAGATAACCAACCTAGGCAATGCTAACTGGGCTCCCAACTTTGATCCTACAGGTAAACGAATAGTTTTTGCTTCTAATCATGAGTATAAAAGGGGGTTTCCATTTAATTTATACATGATAAATATGGATGGTACGGGTTTAACGAAACTAAGCCGTGATGGAGGTTTTGATGCATTTCCTATGTTTTCTCCAAATGGTAAACAATTAATCTTTAGTTCTAACCGAAATAATGGCGGAACCCACGACACCAATTTGTTTATTGTAGATTGGAACGAGTAGTTAGTCAATTATTAAGGTTAAAAAATTATTAATCATTATTCATTCAAGATAATTGGAAACTCTTGTATCTAAATTAAAACACCACGTAACTCGGTAGGACAAACCCCATAATAACTAATATCTTTCAGTCTTAATTCTTATTTTTGCCCTGTTATGAAAGTATTCAAATTTGGTGGGGCATCGGTAAAAGATGCAGATGCAGTTAAAAATGTCGGAAATATTCTAAAGAAATACCAAAACGAAAAACTTTTGGTTGTGATTAGTGCCATGGGTAAAACAACCAACGGTCTTGAGCGTATGTTAGGTGCTTGGTTTGATGGTAAAGGCGAACTTGCTTCCAAAGAGTTGGCGGATATAAAGAATTTTCATAATAAAATTATTGGTGATCTCATTGGCGGTGACTTGCAAAACAATTACCACGAAGTTGATAATTTATTTATCGAACTCGAGTGTTATATTGAAACAAAACCTGTAAACACCGATTTTGATTTTTTGTATGATCAGATTATTGGTTATGGAGAATTAATAAGTACTAAAATTATAAGTATTTATTTACAAACAATTGGCATATATAATCGTTGGTTAGATGCACGAAATTTCATTAACACTACCGAAGACTATCGTCAGGCTCGCATAAATTGGGGAGCTACTGAAGAAATAATAACTAATCGGCTTATGCCCTTGGTAAACCGTCAATTAGTGATTACGCAAGGTTTTATTGGTCGTAACAATAGAAATAATACAACAACACTTGGCAGGGAAGGATCAGATTATTCAGCTTCTGTTTTTGCCTATTGCCTCAATGCAGAGAGTGTAACTATTTGGAAAGATGTGGCGGGTGTGATGAATGCCGACCCAAAGCGTATGGAGAATATTCAAATTATGCGAGAGATCTCATTTAACAAAGCCATCGAACTGGCCTATTATGGAGCCACTATTTTGCACCCAAAAACTATTCAACCTCTATTGCGTAAATCTATTCCTCTGTATGTTAAATCCTTTTTAAACCCAGATGCCGAAGGTTCGGTGGTTAAAGCCATGGATGAAACCATGGAGGAGTCAATAGCGTGCTATATTTTTAAGGATGATCAAATTTTAATTAATTTATCATCCAAAGATTTTTCTTTTATTGTTGAATCACACCTCAGTTCAATTTTTGCAATTCTTGCATCAGCTAAGGTTCAGATAAATGTAATGCAAAATTCAGCCATTAGTTTTTCGTTTTGTGCCAATTATGATGAGCGAAAATTTACAGGATTAATTCCTCAGCTCACCGAACTTTTTAATATTGAGATATTAAAAAAATTAACCTTAATTACTCTTCATAATTATAAAGAAAAAGAATTGCCAGCCATTTTAGCGAATAAAGAAATATTAATTGAACAGCATTCAAAAAATGTGGTTCAGTACGTTTACAAGTAATAAGAATAGCAAATGGTTGTGTTTGCTGTTCTTCTAAATCTTGATTTTATTTATCAATAATTTCGATATTATTTTTGAACGTTTTGTAACTTATTTTTTTGTTATCCATATTTGTTATTGTGAATTTTCCTTCACGGCTTCCGCTTATCCATTCTCCTTCAATCATAACATTTTCATTGTCAAGGTGTTGTTTTAAAAATCCGTTTGGTAAACCATTTCTAAATAGACCTTCAATCCATCCGTCGGGTGTTACCAATTTTCCATTTCCATTGTATTTATCATTGGCCATATTGCCATAATAATAGTGTTTGGCACTTTTTATGTATTTGCCCAATCCATTCATTTGATCCTCTTTCCATTGGCCTTCATACTTTTCTCCTTTTTGAATAAAAAATTTGCAGATTCCAGTTCCTTGCCTGCGGCTCATAATAAAATCGCCTTGATACAGATAAAGATCTGCTACGGATAATTGACCTTTTCCCCAAAAATATCCATATTTAAATTCCCCTTTATACCAATTATTATTTTGATCTTTAAAGTAGCCCTTGCCATGTGGCAAATTATTTTCCCATTCTCCTTCATATTCTGCGGCACCATTGTTCCAAGTCATTCGGCCCTTAAGACTGTCGCAATCACCTGATTCAACAGTACCATTATATATTAACCTAATAAAGCCAAAATCATCAGCTTGGGGAATGGAATCATTGGCTAAAACATTCACCTGATTCAAACCTTTAGACGTAAACATCAATTGAAGCAACTGATTGTTCCATTTTCTTGTTAATACATATGGATTATCCTCCACGTCTTCCAATCGTAAATTAACGGCTCTATAAAGTGAATCCCGATTCATTCCAAATTTTAAATTTAATGGAAGTTTTCCTTTAAAGGATTGGTACTTCCCCCCTTTATTGAATACGGATATCGAATTTAATACCATATTGATATCGTACAGCATTGAATAGCCTTTTTCATAGTGTTTTACAATTAGAACTGGTCCGTCAGTTTGAAGCTCCTCAGAAGCGGTTTTAAAAGAATATTTTTCCAGCCATTCATTAAGCGGACTTTGAAATATGCGTTTCCCCATTAATGCTGATAATTCGATATCTTTTTCTTTTAGTCCAAGAGCCATTCCGGAATTTGAAAAAAGAAAGAAACTGAAAATAAGGAGGAATGTACTTTTCATATATAATTATTGTATTTGCAAAAATCGTTCTATCATTTCAATATTCTTTTTAAAAGATGGTTTTATTTAATAGAAGGTTGCTTTAATTCTCACATTTGAGTATAGAGGGCTTTTAATTACCTTTGCATGATTAGAAATGGCAAATACATACAGAGTAAAGTTTAATTTTTTCGACCAATCCCCTCCAATTGAAGTAGAAGTTAGAAAAGGAGATACCATATTGGATGCAGCCTTGGATAACGGTATTGCCTTACATCATAATTGTGGAGCCGTTTGTGCATGCAGCACCTGTCAGGTTTATATTAATGTGGGCATGGGTACTTTACCCGAAATAACAGATACAGAAGAGGATTTTATTGACCGTGCTGTTAGTCCAAAAATAAATTCACGTTTGGCATGTCAGTGCATTATTAGCGGAGACATTGAAGTTACCATACCTGACCAATCCGTTCATTTAGGCCACTAATTTTTATAAAATAAATTTATATGACTGAAAAATTTCATCTACCCGTTTATTGGAAAGACCATGAAGATATAGCGATAGGCTTATATGACAAGTTTGGAAATGAATTTGGCGAAAGCCAAATATACAGGATTCGGTTTACCGAGCTTATAGAATGGATTTTAGAACTACCCGATTTCAAGGGTAAGCGTGAAGAATGCAATGAAGGCCATTTGGAAATGATACAATCTCAATGGGTGTATGAATGGAGGGATAATCAAGATTGATTTTTAAGCCTATCATCCATTAATATTTATTAATTCATTCATGTATATTGAAAAGCTAACTGAAATTACCACCTTCATATTAGATGTGGATGGAGTTATGACCAATGGTCAAGTTTTAGTGACGGATGATGGAAATATGCTCCGTAGTTTTAATATTAAAGATGGGTTTGCCATGCAATTAGCGGTTAAACTCGGTTATAAAATTTGTGTTATTTCTGGCGGTAATTCTTCTGGAGTTTTAAAGCGGTTGGAGGGTTTGGGTATTACAGATATTTTTATGAAGGTGCATGAAAAACTTCCTGTTTTTAAAAACTACATTTCTGATAAAAATTTAAGTGTTGATGAAATAGCCTATATGGGCGATGATTTGCCGGATTATAATTTAATAAAGCAGGTAGGGTTGAAATGCTGTCCTGCCGATGCTTCCCATGATATTCAAGAAATTTGTGATTTTGTTTCAAGTTATCCCGGAGGCGGTGGCTGCGTTAGAGAGCTAATAGAAAAGGTGTTGCGGGCTCAGGGAAAATGGGATCTGAACACCATTGGGATTTGGTAAAATTAATAAAAAAAGTTAGTTTAACTTTGGGTTAATTGGCGAATTAGCCATTAACGCATATTCCCCACCTAGCGATTTCATAGCTCTGTTCCAAAGTTTATCCGCACTAAATTCAAAGATACTTTTTATGTCACCTTGGGCTATTATCCAAGTATTTTCTTTTATTTCAAATTCTAACTGGCCAGGTTCCCACCCCGAATAACCTATAAAAAAGCGAATCTGGTCTGGCAAAATTTCTAAACTATCGATTTTGGTCGTCAATTCATTAAAATCGCCACCCCAATATAATCCCGTCATTATTTTTATCGAATGTTTTACAGGATTATTACCCCTATACAGAAAATGAAGTGAATCATGTGCCACCGGTCCACCCTGATATAAAGCATTATTTATTGGTAACGTATTTAGCACCTCCGATACTAACATGTTTAATTTATAATTTAGCACAAACCCAACTGTGCCCAATTCATTTTTTTCTACTAAAAGTATTACGGAACGTCCAAACGCCGGATCGCTAATAAAGGGTTCTGAAATTAATAATTTTCCTTTTTCGGGTTCCATAATTATTGATACGCAATTTGACGAAAAAGGATTTAACTTTCCTCGCATTTTTATGTAAAATAATAACGAAAAGTAACCAATTCCCAATTCGGTTGGTTAGCCAATCTTCTCAATTAATTCACTAACACGGCATGAATACCCTGTTTCATTGTCATACCATCCAACCACTTTTATTGTATTGCCAATAACCATAGTTAATTCACTATCAAAGATACATGAATGCGTATTTCCGATAATGTCGATGGAAACAATAGGGTCGGAGGTGTATTCTAAAATTCCTTTTAATGAACCCTCCGATGCATTTTTGAATACAGTATTTATTTCCTCCACTGTGGCAGTTTTCTTTAATACACACGTGAAATCTGTTATTGAACCATCAGGGATAGGAACTCGCATAGAGTTTCCTTGAAGTTTCCCATTAAGGTGAGGTAATACCAAGCCTACAGCTTTGGCCGCGCCTGTAGTTGTGGGGATAATGCTATAAGAAGCGGCTCTGGCTCTTCTTAAATCTCGGTGTGGGGCATCATGTAAGTTTTGGTCAGAGGTATAGGCATGGATAGTGGTCATAAAGCCATTCACAATGCCATATGTATCATCCAGTATTTTTACCATTGGTGCTAGGCAATTGGTGCTACAAGAAGCATTGGATATTATTTGTTCATGGCCATCCAATACAGAATCATTCACCCCTAAAACAATAGTTTTTAGGTCGCCAGTTCCCGGGGCAGAAATCACCACCTTCTTTGCGCCAGCAATAATATGGCCCATTGCTTTTTCTTTATCTGTATATAATCCAGTGGATTCAAGTACAATTTCCACCCCTAGGGTGGCCCATGGTAAATTTACTGGATTTTTTTCAGCTATGACAAGGATTTTTTTGCCATTTATTATGAGGTGAGTCTCATCAAAATCTACAGTTCCATTAAATCTACCATGAATGGAATCGTATTTTAATAAATGTGCGAGAGTTTTATTGTCTGTTAGGTCATTAATTGCAACTACCTCAATTTTTGGATTCATTAACAAGAATTTAAAAACCCGACGCCCTATTCTACCAAAACCATTAATTGCTACTTTCATTCGAAATTGTTATTTAACAGACCCCAAAATTACGTCAATTCATCGAAATTAAAAAAATAAGGCATATTATGTTTCTATTAATGTAAATTAAAATGCATTAAATCAGCAGTTTGGTAAATAGTTTAGAGTATTGTGCTGAATAATAATTTTGTATTTGTAATTGATTAAAAAAAAATTATTTTTGCAGTCCTTAAAAAGATGGTCCCTTCGTCTATCGGTTAGGACACCAGGTTTTCATCCTGGTAAGAGGGGTTCGACTCCCCTAGGGACTACATCGGTTTAAAAACCAAACAATTACAAAAAGCCAGCTCTAAATTAGAGTTGGCTTTTTTATTTATAATAAGTTTATCTAAAAATTCTTTACTCGGATCATTTATATTTCAATAGTGGTAATAGATGTAAATGAATATTAAGAATACAAGATTACTTTCTAGCTTTTAATTTATTTTAGGATTAATTAAAATGTTAATGAGCGACTTATTTACAAAATAATTGTCCCGTCCTACCTTCTTTTTGCCAATTAAATCTACTTTTTCTAATTGCTCTAGGTATCTTATAGCTGTATTCCTGCTTATTTCTAAATCCTTCATTAGGTAATCTATTTTGGTATAGGGGTATCGGAATAGATTATTTAACAAATCTTGTGAGTATATTTTTGGAACTTTTTCCCTAATTATAGACTTATATTGGTGCATTGACTGAGAGATTTCTTTGATGATGCCAATGGTATTAATTGAAGTATTGGCAACGGCTTGCAACATAAATAAAATCCAAGGCTCCCAATTTTTTGTATTTCTTACATCCTGCAACAAATGATAATAAAGAGCTTTATTTTGCACTATATACCTACTCAAATATAAAATTGGAAGGGAAAGCAAGTCGTTTTTTATAAGATACAGAATATTAATTATTCTTCCCGTTCTCCCGTTGCCATCATAAAATGGATGAATACTTTCAAATTGATGATGTATAATTGCCATCTTTATTAGCGGATCAACATCTGAAAGTTCATCATCATTGATATAATCTTGTAAATTAGCCATCAATTTTACAATGGTTTCATAATCCTGCGGTGGCGTATAAACTGATTCTCCCGTAGTTTCATTTAGTAAAATTGTCCCGGGTAATTGCCTGAAACCAGCATTATTATTTTCAATATGGCTCTGTATTTCAAGAATATGACTTGTTGTGAGTATGCCATTTTTTTTTATCAATTCAAAACCAACTTTGAGTGCTTTAGAATAGGCATGAACTTCCTTTGCGGAAGATGAAATGTAATTATTTGCAACTGCATTTGATTGGTATATATCGTCAAAAGTTGATACAATATTTTCAATGGCTGAGCTTTCTTTGGCCTCTTGCAAAGAAAGGGTATCAATCAGTATATTTTGGTTAGGTATAGTGTTGGCTATCCCTTTTAATTCAGCTAAATATCGATGAGCTTCAGCTGCCTTTTTAAGCACTGGTTTTGTCTCTATATTTCCATTTGGGGGAAGAAAATTAATATAATCTATATTCATGCTATTTTGGGTTATATACTGCAAACATAATCCAAATATTAAACTATTTGGGTTATGTTTAAAGGTTTTTACTCATTAATAGCCTTTTTTTGGTTAAATTAAAATTAACTATTAAAAATCTTCCTTTTCGGTTAATCAATATACGACGAAAGGCTTATTAATAATGATGTTAGACTATTCAAATCATGCTCAAAACAATTCAACCTTTGGTAGCTTGAGTCTATTATTAATTTATTTAAACCATTGTAAGTCAAAGCTTACAAGGGTTTTTTATTGGTACTGTTGCCTAAAATTTTGCCTATTTTGAAAGATAATTAATACCCTCATCCCTTTAATATTACTTACTGCTATATCGTGATGTTTACTTTCTAATCTCCCACCATCACTGCCATTTCCAATATAAGTTGTAATACTATTTTATTATTTCAAAGTTTGTAAATGCATAAATGTTCAATTAACCACTGAACCTCCAATTTTTTTTGAAAGTGATTTTAATTCCTGGTATTTTTTTAATCATTATTTTTTAAATTAAAGGTGTGAACTGTAATATCAATTAAAATCGGTCTTTTCAGTGCTTTTCCTTTTCCGCTTTGTGGTGTTATAAGTCTTGACGAAGGGTAAATCACATTTTCGGCTTTTTTATGTTCTGTAATCACATTTGCAGCTTTAGCAAGTTTGCTAATTATGTCCACTGTATAATTATGTTGTATTAATAATCCATCTTTAGTGTCAAATTGAAATTCTTGTATTGAGCTATGAGTTGGAATACTTTCAGGAAAAACTGCCGAAAGAAAACCGTTTTCTTTCTCGGTCCATTCAATAAGGTGGTTTGTCAATAAATTTGGCAATGTGAAGTAATTCCAAAAAGCATAATTGGCAAAGTAAGCCATATCCAAATCGTCCCAATAAAAAAGTCTGCGTCCATAAGGAAAAAAATCTCTTGCGTTCTTTCTTTCACATATAATTTTTCCATCTGTATTTTCAATTCTTACATCTTTTCCATCAAGAACTCCCGATATTAATTTATCTTTTCCAATTGGTGTAAGTACAGAAAACGGTCGGGCAATTTCCATTTTTATTTTTGCGTGTTCAAAAAATGGTCTTCGTTTCAATGTAAATGCAAGTCCTTTTACAGAAACTTCGGCTTCTATAAATTTATGGCTTTTCCACAGGTCTGAACCTCCATAAGCATCAATTGCTCGCTGTGCGGTTTGACTTAAATTCATTGTTGTTGTTTTCATGATTGTCTTTTAATGATGGTGTTGTATCGTTCACTATGCTTGCGCATAAGGATTAGTAGCTAACAGAAGGTGGCTATTTAGGGAATTAAAACATGAACTTGATACGAAGTATAGATGTTCATTGGTGGTACTGTTATGGGCTTGACTTTATTCTTTTATCACTTTAAATGTTTGTTTCAAATTGTCACCAACACTAAAAATATAAATACCTGCTGACAATTTACTTAATTCAATCGTTGTGTTTTCAGAATTTATTTTTCCATCAATTACTGATTTGCCTATGTAGTTATAAACAGTGTAATTGGAACCTATTAATTGAGAAGGGGCTGTTATATTGATCTGATTTTGGGTTGGGTTTGGGTAAAAACTGATTAACAATTCTCTTTCAGGTTCAGCTATACTGTTAAAAATATCATGATTTGGCCAGTTAACAACAAGTGGTGGATATAGGTATAATATGTTATCAATTTCATTTGCTAAGCCGCTTATATTAGCATCTGTATTTACTAATAAGGCGCCATTAATTTCATCGCCTCTTCTTACAATCTCTGTTAGACAAGCGCCGGGTAAAAGACCAGTGTGAATCCAATTTTTATCGGTTGTGTTTAAGGCCCAGCCCAAAGAATATGAAGGATATACCTTTGAACCGGTTGTCATGGTTTTAATTGTTGAAGGAGAAAGTATATCTGGTTTAGAAGGAAAGGCATCTACGGCTACTAGTAATTTACATAAATCCTTTGCCGATGCAACCCATGAACCACACCCATTCATGCTTTCCATATTGTACACGCCGTAAGGATAATCAGTCATTGTTATGCCATCGTATATGGAAACATTTTTAGTGTTCCAATTATTATAATAATTAACCTCCTTTGGTAACTGATTTGATAATAATGTAGCCCCTGCTTGAATATCGGTAATACCAATTGGAATTAAAATGGTGTCTCTAACATATTTTTCATACCCTAGCCCAGTTACTTTTTCAATAACTTGTCCTATTATGGAATATCCAAGATTAGAATAAGCTGAAACTGTTCCAGGTGCATTGTCAAGCATAAAGTTATTGAGCATATATTGAATTGTTGATTGCGCAGTACCTGGAGGTGCAACCCCCATAGCAATTGCCATGTCATAAACACCAATTATACTAGCTGCATATGCAGGAAAGAAAGGGTCTCCAGAAATAAATCTATCCCAACCTCCTGTATGTTCAAGAAGGTTTCTAAGGGTAATATGGTAAATACGTGAATCAATTGCTTTTTGATATTTCACATCGTTAAGTATCCCCTTTGCACCAAAAATTGTATCACTCAAATGTAACTTGCCCCGTTCTATTAAGTGCATCACTGCAATAGAAGTGATTGGTTTGGATACGCTTGCTACCCTAAATCTATGGTCGGGTTGAACAAGAGTGCTAGTACTTGTGTTAGCATAACCAAAGCCACGATTGTACACTAAACGCCCGTGGTAGGTAAGTGCTAATTGCGCTCCTTTTACTTTGTATTTCGTTAGAAGGTTGGTCATTGCCTTATCAAAAATTGCAAGTTCTGGAACATAAACGCCTGTTTGAGCTTTAGCACTTTGCTTTAAAGTTAAAAAAAGCAAAAACGCAACTGATGTATATAGTAATTTTTTATTTTTCATAATTTGAATTTGTTTAAAAAATTAAATAAAGTCTTTCTCGTCTTATTAAAATAATTGATTTGTACTGATTTGTAATTTATTAGTTGCATTTTATACTAAAAATGCCTCAAAATCCTACTCAAACGTTTAAATTAAATTATAAGAGCATTGAGGCATAGTTTTCGGCAAAGTATACCAGACGTTGGCCACTTTCGCTAGCCTAATAAAAGGTGGTACATAAATTGGTCTACAGTCGCAGTAAACAAAATGGATTTTATTAAATAAACAGAATGAATCTAGTTGTAATTGCCGAAGGAAACATAAATTGATGCTCGAATCGTAAGATTCGATTAGTTAGACATTTCTTGGAATTTTCGTCTAAACTCCAAGGGCCTTTGAATTTTTGGAAATACTTCTCTTGTACCGCCCGAACCGACAATTTTAATTGTCCCATAGTTTAGTATTCGTCCCAAAATTCCTTGGTCAACATTTACACTCTCAATTTTTGAGTGGTTCATTTCAAAAGTTTTTCTGCTAATTAAACCCGTTTTGATAATGACACGTTTGTTCGTAATTGCAAACTCATCCGAGTATCTGTCAATTAACGGTGCAATAAACAGTGTCAATAGCGCTCTTAAATTGCAGAATATTATCCAATGATAGGTGGTCTCTAATTCAACTTGCTCATCTTTGATTAGATTGTTGTCAATGTACTTACCCATTTTATTATATTTTTATTTTTTTAAGTCCTAATCGTTGAGTTTTTCGGTGTCGCCCCGTTTTTTAAAGTGGGTTATGAACTACACTTTGGAGGATCAAATCTAATTGTTTAATTGAGATATCAAAGATAATTGTATAATCGATGGTCTTCTCTTGTTAAATCAGGTCTTAATAATCCCTTTATGCAAACCACATAAAAAAAGCCTCCCTTGTTTCCAAAGGAGGCTTTTTTTTTATAAAGTGTGATATATTACTTGTTGATAGTTACTTTTTGAGTAGAGGTTAATCCACCATTAGTTACTTTCACCATGTATACACCATTAGCTACATTCAAGTCAACTGTATAAGTTGATTTCAATGAACTTGTTTCGATTGTTTTAACAACTTCACCTAGTAAGTTATAAACTCCTATTGAAATATCAGATTTAGGATCTTCAATGCTTACAGTAAAGCTTCCTTTGTTAGGGTTAGGATAAACCTTAACACCACTTAGTTTAGTAAGTTGAGCTACTCCACCAGTAATGTTAACCAATTTACATGTTTCAGAGAAACAATTGGCAGCATTTACTACTGCTAAACATGCAAAATATTTACCTGATTCAAAGTTAAGGTAGTTATATACTGTATTAGCTGATGTTGAGTTTCCTCCATCACCAAAACGCCATTGGTAAAGTGTATTACCCGCTTGGTTAGATTTAAAACTTACCTGACGGCCGCTTGGAGTAAAGGTAAAGTCAGATATTGGCTTAGCATTTACTGATACAGGCTTGCTTATTGAATCTGAACATCCTCCAGGAACAACCGCTACTAAAGTAACATTATATGTTTGAGATACACCGCCGATATTGTAACGGTGACGTGGTGATTGTATTGAAGAAGTAGCTGCATCTCCAAATTTCCAATTGAATAATAAGTTACCTTGTGATACACTTGACTTGTTGGTAAATACCGCATCATCATCTTCGCAAACATCGCCAATATTAAAATCAGCTTTAGACTGTAGTTTTACATTTACTTCTTTAGTCACCACATCAGAACATCCGTTGTTTGATAAAAGATTAAGAGTAACATTTTTTCTGCCTGTTACACTAAATAATTTAGAAGGATTTTCAAG
>CANIKO010000012.1 GCA_947468275.1 Bacteroidota bacterium | reverse complement strand
ATGTTTACCTAAGAGGAAATATTCATAATAATGGATATTGGAATCCACGGGTAACCTATTTTGACGCAACCACCAACCAAACTATTTCTCAATCTGCCGGCAAATGGTTTGACGGTCAAATTCAAATTTCTGATACTAGTGCCAAATTAGTATTGGGCAGTGATGTGTATTTTCGTAACGATGAAATCTTTTTTAATACGGGAAAAATTACCACCAACGGTTTCGATTTTATTACACAGTCCGAAAATTTATATGACGGAACGCTTTCAGGTAATGATACCCTGAGGCTGAAAAAAAGCTATTTGGTTCGAAACATGAATTTTGAAGGCAATTATGCTTTACAGGGTTATCTCACTTTGGGTTCTAACAATACACTTCGGGGCAATGCCACTTTGCTTGATACCTTCATAAATGATGCGGCTACCCGTTACTTATACGTCAATGGAAATTTAACCAATAACGGTTCTGTTTTAAATGTAACTTCCGGTTGGCCATTATTTATTTATTCCGAAGGCAATTTGCTTAACAATGGCCAAATGAATAATAATTCCATTTACTTGGTGGGTAAAAAAGACAGAACATTCGGAGGTAAACTTCCACTTGGGATAATGTGTCCAGTTTATTTGGATGACAGTATTGGATTGACAGGAGATAATTTTATTAATAATTTGACCTTAACCAATAAAACTTCTACCTGGCTAGTCATTAAACCTAATGCCACACTGAAAACCATTTCATTAGCCAATCCTAATCGACTCATAAATTATGGCAAAGTTGAATCAACCTTTAGTTTTGATGTGCATCCTTCAGTGTTTGGTTTTTATCATACTACTTTTAAATCCAATACTATTTCAGTTTTAAATAAAATGAATTTAGAGCATTTTGGATACCAGCAGAATCCTAATACAAACAATGCTGTAAATGAATGGTGGCGATTTAAAAGTGTCCCTTCATTTAGTCGCGACTCCCTAAATTATGTTGAATTAAATTACAGTGCCAATGCACTAAATGGCAATTCAGAAAAGGATTTACGTGTTTTTTATACCGAAAACGGAGGTATTGACTGGAAAGAAATCAAACGAAATATAACCCGCGACACCTTGAACAATAAAATAAAAATCACCAATTGCCCATCATACGGTCATTTTGTTTTGTCATCTTCAGGGTTAGGATTAGTAACGTTTAAACCTAAAGTGGAAAAAGCTGAACCACGTTTTTTTGGTAATACCGGCAAAGTAACCATTTATGGTTTTGGAGCTGGTTTTAAATCAGGAATGTCGGTGTCAATAACTAAAGGCAGTAAAATAATTTTTGCCAACGAAGTTAAAATAACTGACCAAAGCGGAGAAAGTTTTTCTGCTAGCTTTACCTTTACTGCTATTGATACAGGATTTTATGATTTTACAACTTATATAAGTGGCGAATCGCCAATTGTATTATCCAAACATTTTCATGTTGAACCATCCACCCGGCCTGAACCTTGGGCTTTGTTAAGCGGTAGAAATAAATTTTTATTAAACCGCTGGTCAACTTATTATATCAATTTTGGTAATCGTGCTAACGTAAATGCACTTGGAGTTCCTTTAATATTTGCAGTGAATGATTTAGCAAACTTGGAAATTGATTTTCCGGATAACCATTTTTATTTGCCAAAGGTAGCTTATGATTCAGGCTATACTTTGCCAGTTGATAGTAACTTTAAGTTATATTACGTTACCGATTCATTGACCGGATATATCGGAAAAAAAATGCGGGTTTATGCTTTTTATGTTCCCGAAATAGAAGCCAATTCAAGCCAAATGGCGAGGGTGATGGTAAAATTAAATACACCAGCCAAACTGAGTATGGACTTATGGGTAATGGATCCGTTTATGGAAAATATCCCACTACAAAAAGCAACAACTCCTCCCGAAGTGGCAGCATGCATTACTGCAGCAGCTTTAAAATACACATTTGACAAAGCTGTAGGATTAATACCCGGATATGCCTGTTACAAATTAATTTATAAATATGTGGACCCAATCGGTTCAATAACTCCCAAAGACATAAAACCCGATAAAAGTACTTGGGGAAGCTGGTTTTGGAATACTGCCAGTTGGGTTTCATCAGGCTTAAAATGTGCTGCCGACTTTAATCCGGCCTGGAAAACTGCTCAAATAGTAGCTGCCGCAGGTTCAGCCATTACCGGACTGGTAATTGATGTGGGAAAAAACCGCGAAGCCAATGAAGGTTGCTGGAGAAAATTCAGGGATAAAAACAAAAATAAACTGGATGCCAACGGTGTATATTCTTTCGACCCCAATGAAATAGCCGGTCCTGATGGATATGGATCCGATAATTATATTGGTAAAGGAAACCTGATGAACTACCGTGTGTATTTTGAAAACAAAGATTCAGCTACTTCACCGGCTACCGATGTGGTGATACACGATACCATTGATTTGAAAAAACTGGATTATAAAACCTTTAGTTTTGGTGAAATAGTGATAGCTGATTCAGTTTATAAAATTCAGGCGTTTGCCAAAGAATTTACCTTGCTTATTGATTTGTATCCACGGATAGCTTCTGTAGTTAAAGTTCATGGAATATTGGATTCAGCCAAAGGAGTAATTACTGTTACATTTAATACTTTAGACCGCACTACTCTTGATCCAAACGAAGATGTAGACCTAGGATTTTTACCACCTAACAAAACCAAATCTGTTGGACAAGCTAATTTTTCTTATACCGTTGGTTTAAAATCTACCATAAAACACAATGATGTTGTGGCCAATCAGGCCTCTATTTATTTTGACCAAAACCAACCCATTAAAACCAATAAATATTCTAATAAAATAGATATTATGGCTCCAACAAGTTCTGTTAGTTCATTACCAATAGAAACTACAGATTCTAATTTTACTGTTTCGTGGTCAGGGTTTGATAGTGATTGCGGTTTAAATTATTATAACATTTTTGTTTCAGATAATGACAGTGCTTATAAAAATTGGATGGCCAATACCTCACTAACTACTAGCAAATACAAAGGTCATCGCAATCATACCTATAAATTTTATAGCATTGCGTTGGACAGTATTGGCAATACCGAAACCTATACCGGAAATCCTGATGCCACTACCAAGGTGGTAAAAACCGGTAATGTATCAAATATTGAATCTTTCATCAAAGTTTATCCAAACCCATCCAGAGGTAAATTAACCATCGAATCCAATCTTAATACCGGCAAAATTGCGCTTAGATTATACGACCCTGTTGGAAGATTGGTAGCCGAAAAAAATACAACCTCTAATACCATCGATTGGGATTTAAGTTATCTTCAATCTCAAATTTATTACTTGGTAATTGAAGCCAATGGTCAACAAATAAACAGGACAGTGGTGTTGATGAATCAGTAAATTAAAAGAATGTTTTTTTTAACGACCGAGGTTTTTAAAACCTCGGTCGTTTTGTTTTACAAGTTTGGTTAAATGAACTTGAAAAGGTTTTTGGAAAGTTGAATAATTAATTCTTTTTACCTTTGATAGGCCTGATTGCCATTGAAACTCCAACCCCAAGATTCCATAAATGATTTTTTATAGATTTGTTAGTGTAGATGGAGTTTAAAAAATACTCCCCTTTCACATTTACTGAAATATCGGGCAATCTTATTGCTGCCAATGAGTAACCCAAGTTAAGTGAAACCGAATAATTATTTTTCACCTTGGAGGTATCATTATGATAATATCCTCCATTTGCAGATGTAGCCTTGTAATTTGGAACATAATAATAAGATTTACTCCAATACCTTAATAATCGTTGATAGGATATTGCCGGGGTTATTGAGAATAGTTTATTTTTTGAATACAAAACAACCCCAACACCCCCAGAAATAAAGTTGTATCGGTATGTTTCCCAATGATCGCTTTTAATCTTTTTTTGAGTGATATCATCATATACATTACCATCTCTTTTCTTGGTTTTATATTCAACTATGTTATAATTTGACTGAGTTAAAATTGAAAAGCGACTATTTAATTTTATTGAATAATTTAGATAACCAGTATGACCAGCACCCCTTATTTCTGAACTATCTAATTTTTTAACTGTAGATTTAAATGGTTCAGATTTAGCCTTTAAAATTCTGTAATTATCAGTAACATTATACCCGATAGAACAATTATTTTGAGCTTTTAAAACAATTGAACTTAAAATTATTATTAGTGAAAATATTGTTTTTTTTAGTAACATATAATATTAGTTTTAATTGCTTAATCTATATGTACATCCTAGATTTATAGATTTATAATCCATATACGCTTCTGCACTGCGGTCATAATCATCAACAATAAATGTTTTTGATAAATCCCTTCTATACTTGAATTCTGTGTTAATAAATATCTTGTTTTTAATTTTAAACTGAAACCCAAGATTAAAACTACCACCAATCTGAAATAAGGTAGGTAAACTACTTCCGATTTTTTGATGATTAAAGTTTGCACTACCGTATATACCTAAACCCGTATATAGCCTATACTCATCGCCTCTAGAAAAATTAAAAATTAATGGAATTATTAATTTATTCATTTTAACACCATCGTTATAATGTAAATATTCTAACCCTGATACTAAGATAAGAGGTTCTTTGATTGGTAAATACAAAATATTTGGAAGATATTTATAATGCAGAGTCGCCTGAATATACCTTACATCGTTTTTTTTAATAAATATGGTAGGATTAAAAAGAAATTCTATTTCCTTCTTTTGTGAAAGAACAGAAGATGAAATTAATAAACTTAAAAATGAATATAAAACCCCAAGTTTCATGCTAAATTACTATTAACTTAAAATAGAGGGTCTTATCAGTTCTAAGTCCTTTTATAGATACATAATACATCCCTGAAGTTTTAAATACTTCTGATTTTATTTGAAATGCTGATTCAGATATTTTTAGTTTATCTAAAATTATTTGACCATTAGACGATAGAATGGAAATTTCAGAAATGTCATTCAGAAATAGTTTTAAATTTAGCAAATCATTTTTTAAATTTAATGGGTTGGGGTTAATACCAATTGTGTTCAAATTTGAACTCTCTATATTGGTTTTACTACCACCTAATACTCCATCATTTTTGACCATCTCGCCGCTAACTAAATCCTTACAATTTAAATTACTTGAATTTTCTTTATTATCTGAAATATTTTGTTTGTAAAAGGATGTGGACTGACAATCACCCAAAGAACTTTCAAGATAGCTTCCAGTTTCTGTTATGAAATTTGTACCAAAATTTATTTCTTCCGAAGCCATAAGTCGTAACGCTCTTTTATTTTTCAGGGTACAGTTATCTATATTAATAGTCGTTCCAAAAATCACATTGTAATAATTTTCTTGTGTATTTAATAAAGCATCAAGTTCTGACTGGCTATTTATATTAATAACCCCTTGACAAGGAGTAAATTGATAAATTCTAATATATTCAATTTCAAAACTATTAGGAAAAGGAGTATTAGAGTCTGGCGATTTGTCACCATGGGTATCTGAACCATATTCTATTGCAAAATTAATTTTGATATTCATAGGTCCGAAAGGAAATTGCTTATCCCTTACATATTCTGCTACATTTGAGTATGATCCGCAATTAAGTGGAGTTAATGTTCCTCCTGTGGTAATCTTATAGTTTTTATAAACTTCTTTTACGAGCCAATCATCTACGTACCATCTAACAACATGGGGCAAAAAATGAAGACTAAATTTGTGAAAACCTTGTGTAAAATCAATTGCAGGCCTTATCTTTGATGCACATTGTACATGATTCCCAGCCCATTTTGCATGGTTAGTTGCTGTAAAATCTAAAAGTTTATAATCATTATCTCGATTTGCTGCACTCCAAAATTCAAATACATCTATTTCATCACATGATCCTGATGCGTCAGAGTATGCCCAAAAAGCAGGATACCAACCTTTGCCTGCTGAGGGAAGTTTACACATTATTTCATATACCCCATATCCAAACTCCCACTTTGTATCGACCTCACCTGATGTAAAATTAAAATCATTAGGTCCAATACTTACCATACCTCCTTGGCCTCCATTAGCGTCACCATCCCAAATACTAAATGTTTTATTTGTCAAGTTTTCACGTTTTGCAACAATTTTTAATTTTCCATCCTCTACAACAATATTTTCTTTTAAATACCATTGTTTTGAACCTTTAGTAAAAAACTGATCTCTTGGTACTGCATTATGAGGAAATGCAGTAAACTCATCATTAGGAATCCAATTATCTAAGTTAATAGTATTCCCTTCGAAATTATCTTCAAATGCTAAGACTAAAGGGTCTGTAACACATGGTGTATTTGCTATTATAGTTGAAAAATGGAAAAAAGAACAATCCTTTGCTGGAATATTTTCGCAGAAACAAAGATTCATTTGCGCAAAGCACTTATTTTGAACTAAAAAATTAACCAATAACCAGCAAAATATTTTAAATAAATTATTCATCGTCATTTCGTTTTAAAAGTTCTGAATTCAATAAATCAATTGCTTTTTGCTGTTTAATAGAAAGCAAGGTTAATTCTTCAATTTTTTTCAACAGGATTTCCTGCATTTTAGTTACATCAATTCCAGTTTCATTAATTTCCTTTGCTGACGGAACATCCGGTAAATGTTTGTTGATTTTAATAAATGAATCAATTTGGCTAAGGCTCATTGGTTTATAGGAGGATTCAAAAACATAATCGGGCCAGCTAAAAGATTTAACCGTTAGGTGATGTGCCTTAATATCTCCAAATACATCTAAATCTCCATATAATTCACCACTTCCATTACTTTTGATTCTTAATCCGCCAATATCTGTTCCTGTATTTTGGGGTGACCAAGGTGCAATAACGAAAGCACCATCCTGATTGCAACCATCCAATCCTTTACCATCTGTAAAGAACAACCCTTGGTCATTATTTTGAGTTATCTCATTGTAGGCATTTTCATCTAACCAAGGAACAATCTGAATATGTTGAGTATAAAACTGAGGTAGATTATTAATTGGATTTATTGAATTAGTCCCTAAAGCTCTGTTTCCAAAAATTGCTACCGGTAAGTTTTTAGCCCCTTGGCCTCTAACATCTAAAGAGGCTCTTGGCGATGCTACATTAATACCAACTTTACCTGTAGGCAGCACAATAAATTTTGTATTAAAGTTATCTGTTGTAGAAACAGGAATCATGGTACTTCCGGGCGTTTTGGTTCTTGCCCAGAATAAAGGTTTTGAGGTAGTAACTAACGGAAAAAGAGAGTTTGAAATATTAAAAGTACTAAAATTAAATGGGACGGTGAATATTTGGGTAGAGCCTTGTTCAATTCCATTGCCCACCATTTGAAAACTTCCGTTGTGGTCATTAATATCTACCGAAGCTATGTATGGGTCGCAATCTACCTTTGTTACAATTAGTCCATTCTCATCAGGGCAATAAATTATTTCAGTTCTGGCATCAGGTGTTAGAGTTCCTATACCAACTTTTGGCATAGTGGAAATACCAATTGGAAGAGTTGTAATAGGGTCAGTAATTGGTGTCCAAACACCGGAAATTTGCCCAAAAACTTGCACATAAGCAATTGAAAAGTAAACTAGAACTGAAAGTTTGAAATTGGATTTCATGATAAATATTAATTAACTAATACGAAGTTAAAGTAATAGTATTCAATAATTCATAAGAATTTTTAATTAGGATTACTTCTAATTAACCGCCCGAGGTTTTTAAAACCTTGGTCGTTTTGTTATCTACAAAGCTTTCAAAGCAACCATTCTTTCCCAATGGTCGCTAATCCCTTGTTCGGCCTGTAAAAATAGTTTTTCTGCATTCTCAGGGTCTTGGCGGGTGAGTATGCTAAAACGAGTTTCGTTATATAAGAAATCTTTTAAGGGTAAGGAAGGTTCTTTACTGTCTATTGTAAACCGTTCACCTCTTGGTTTCAAAGGATTGTAGCGAAACAATGGCCAGTATCCTGATTTTACAGCATTGGCCTGATGTTCGGCTCCGTGAACCATATCATACCCATGGGCAATACAATGGCTGTAAGCAATTATTATTGAAGTTCCGGGGAAAGCTTCCGCTTCCTGAATGGTTTTAATAGTGTGGGTATCGTTGGCACCCATGGCTATTTGTGCCACATAAGCCGAGCCATGCGCTATGGCTTGTAATGCTAAGTCTTTTTTACCGTTGGCTTTTCCGTTTACCGAAAACTTGGCACTTGCACCAATAGGTGTTGATTTGGATTTTTGTCCGCCGGTATTGGAATAAACTTCTGTATCCAATACAATAATATTAACATCTTCACCGGTTGAAAGCACATGGTCTAATCCTCCAAAACCGATGTCATAAGCCCAACCGTCGCCACCCACAATCCAGTGTGATTTCTTAATAAGATGGTCGGCCAAAAATGTAAGTTGTTTCATTGTAAAACTATGCAGTGGCGCAATACGACTGCGAAGTTCGGCTACATTCATGTGTTGTTTTTTGATCCCTTCCTCAGTATTTTGGTCGGTGTTCAAAATTTCATCTACCAGACTATCGCCTATTGTGGAGCGGTTCATATTTAAAATAGCTTTGGCCATTTCAGCTTTTTTATCATAAGCTAGTTTTATTCCCAAACCAAATTCTGCATTATCTTCAAATAATGAATTAGCCCATACAGGTCCGTGGCCTTCATCGTTAGTAGCCCAAGGGGTACTAGGTAAATTACCTCCATAAATAGAAGAACATCCTGTGGCATTGGCCACTATCATTTTATCACCATATAACTGCGATAATAGTTTTACATAAGGCGTTTCGCCGCAACCCGAGCAAGCCCCTGAAAATTCAAATAAAGGTTGCAAAAGTTGGGTTCCCTTTACTGTGTTTTTGTTAATTCGTGAACGATCCAGTTCAGGTAATGTCAAAAAGAAATTCCAGTTTTTTATTTCCGTTTCCTTAATAGGAAGTTGCGGAACCATATTGATAGCTTTATGTCCCGGATTAGTTTTGCTTTCTACCGGGCAATATTCCACACATAAATTGCAACCGGTGCAATCTTCCACAGCCACCTGCAATGTATAGGCTTCAGTTTCCTTTAAAAATTCTTTACCGATAGGAGCAACATGCTTGAAATCGGCCGGGGCATTGGCCAAATCTTCTTTGTCATACACCTTGCAACGAATGGCTGCGTGAGGACAAATCAAAAAACATTTGCCGCACTGCGAACATAAGTCAGCATCCCACACGGGAACTTGGTCGGCAATGTTTCTTTTTTCCCATTGGGTGGTTGATACAGGGTAGGTTCCGTCAATAGGGAAAGCACTCACAGGTAATTCATCTCCTTCAAACGACATGATTTTTGCCAATACATTTTTTACAAAATCAGGAGCATCATCCGATACCATTTTTTCACTTTCCAAGGTTCCTGTTTGGTATTTTGAATAATCTATCTCATGAAGATTTTCGATGGCTTTGTCTACGGCTTCAAAATTCTTTAGTACTACTTTTTCGCCCTTGTCTGAATAGGTTTTTTGAATAGCGTCTTTAATTCGTTTAATGGCATCATCCTTAGAAAGTATGCCAGCAATAGCAAAAAAGCAGGTTTGCAAAATAGTATTTACCCGTGAGCCCATTCCGGCATCACGAGCTACTTTAGAAGCATCAATTACATAGAACTTTATTTTTTTATCAATAATTTCTTCCTGAATATGTTGCGGTATTTTTTCCCAAACTTCTTCTTTTTCATAAGGAGTATTTAGTAAAAAGGTAGCTCCTTCTTCAGCGGTTTTAAGAACATCATATTTATTGATAAAATTAAATTGATGACAAGCTATAAAATTCGAAGAACCAACTAAATAAGTAGACCTTATTGGATTTTTACCAAACCGAAGATGCGAAACGGTGAGAGAACCTGATTTTTTTGAATCGTAAACAAAATATCCCTGAACATAATTATCAGTAGTTTCGCCTATAATTTTTATCGAATTTTTATTGGCACTCACGGTTCCGTCGGCTCCCAAGCCATAAAACAATCCACGGAACAAATGCTGTTTTTCTAAAGAAAAAGTTTTATCATAATCTAAACTCAAATGAGTTACATCGTCATCAATACCTACTGTAAAGTGTTTTTTGGGGACGTCTGTATTTAACTCATCAAAAACAGCTTTAACCATGGCAGGTGTAAATTCTTTGGAAGCAAGCCCATATCGGCCACCGATTATCTTTAATTTTTCACCGGTCCATTCTTCTGAAATAGCTGAAACCACATCCTGATAAAGAGGTTCTCCAATACTTCCCGGTTCTTTGCAGCGGTCGAGTACTGCAATTTTTTTAACCGATTTGGGAAGTGCATTTGCAAATTCTTTGGCATCCAGCGGACGGAACAAACGAACATAAACATATCCTACTTTTTCGCCCTTGGTATTCATGTCATCTATCATTTCATGAACGGTATTTGATCCTGAACCCATTATAACAATAATTCGGTCGGGATTTTCATTCCCTAAATATTCATAAAGTTTATAGTGCCTTCCGGTAAGTTCGGCAAAATGCTTCATTGAATCTTTCACCACAATGGGAACATTTAAATAAAATTTATTGGCCGCCTCACGACCTTGAAAAAACACATCTGGGTTTTGAGCAGTTCCTCTTATCGAAGGGCTTTCTGTGGTCATACCACGGCTACGAAGGGTAAGAATATCTCCTTCGTCCATCATTTTTAAAATCACTTCATCCGATATCACATCCACTTTCATCAATTCATGAGAGGTACGAAAACCATCAAAAATATTAAGAAAAGGAACTTTCGAGCGCAAAGTTGCAGCTTGTGCAATCATTGCCATATCCATAGCTTCCTGAGCATTGCGTCCAAAAAGCATTCCCCATCCGGTTTGCCTCACCGACATTACATCTGAATGGTCACCAAAAATAGAAAGGGCATGAGTAGCTAATGTTCGGGCCGCAATATGAAAAACCGTGGGAGTTAATTCTCCTGCAATTTTGTACATATTAGGAATCATTAATAATAAGCCTTGCGAGCAAGTAAATGTGGAAGCCATAGCGCCACCTTGAAGGGCTCCATGAACTGCACCTACAGCACCACCTTCGCTTTGCATTTCCATGATTCGTGGCACGGTTCCAAAAACATTTAGTCTTCCTTCCGCCGACCATTCATCACAATATTCGCCCATTGTGGATGATGGAGTGATTGGATAAATAGCACAAACTTCTGCCGTTTTGTAAGCAATATAGGCGGCAGCTTCATTGCCATCCATTATTTTTATTTTACGTTTCATTAACTTTTTTAGGGTTTAAAATTTACTTAATGTCTTGATTTTATTGAATTCTTTTTAACTCAAAAACAGCGGTAAAGGAATATTTATTCCATCAAATTTCTTATGATATTGGTCATGTGGGTGGCTGAATCAGGTCAGTTACACCTTCAAGAATGAAACCTATAAATTGCTGCCTATACTTTTTCCGCCATCCACATAAAGAGTTTGTCCGGTAATAAATTGAGTATTGTATGAACCTAAGAAAGCAACGGCATTGGCTACATCTTCCGCTTGGCCTATGCTTCTGGTGGGTTGGGCTAAAATTAAATTTTCGAGTACATCTTGTCTTAAGCTTTGGGTTAAAGGAGTATCAATTAATCCGGGAGCAACAGCATTAACACATACATGATATTTCCCCAATTCAAGTGCTAAAACACGGGTAATGCCAATTATACCAGCCTTGGAAGCCGAATAATTTGATTGCCCTTGATTTCCCAACCAAGCTCTAGATGCAATATTTACAATTCGCCCTTTGTTTTCTGATTTCATTAATACAGCGGCTTCCTTACACATTAACCAAGTGCCCTTAAGGTTAATATCAATAACACTATCAAAGTCGTGTTCAGGCATGTTCCAAATCAAATTATCCTTAATTATTCCGGCATTATTAACTAACAAATCCAAATGGCCATAATTTTTTATAATAAAGGCAAACAAGTTTTTTACTTCTATCGCTTTCGAAATACTTCCATGATAAAAAATACTGTGGCCTTTGTATGTTTCTTCAAGCTCTTTTCCTGCTGAATTATCTATATCTACTATTATTACAAAATACCCCTCGTTTATTAATTTAAACGTAATTGCTTTGCCTATTCCTTTAGCAGCTCCTGTTACTAAGGCAATTAACTTGTTCTTTTCCATAATAGTAAATATTTAAAAATTCAATGTTTTGATATATTGGTATCAATTATGTTTTTTGAACCTAATCACGCCTCTGCAATGAAAGGTAAAATATTATTTCTTAATTATGATTTAAGTCATTTTTTTTAAATATGGACGATATATTTTTGCTGTTGAAGATTAATAATTGACAATAAAAGATAAAAAGGTGTTAATATCGTATTAAAAATGAAGACGCTAAAAGAGATAATTGATATATGTAAATTTCAGGCCTTTGATTTGAATTTTACCCGAGCCAAAGAATGGAAATTAGAAAAGGATGGAAGGGTCTTGGTTGGATATATGCCAATCTATTTTCCTCGTGAAATTATTCATGCTGCGGGAGGAATGGCCGTTGGTATTTTTGGGGGAGGTGATCGAAAACAAATTATAAAAGGCGATGCCTATTACCAATCTTATATATGCCATATTCCAAGAAGTATTATTGAGCTAGCTTTGGATAAGCATATGGCACATTTTGACGGGTTTATATTTCCTTCAATATGCGATGTAATCAGGAATTTATCAGGAATTTTTAAACAACAAAAAATTGGAAAGTTTGTAAAGTATATGGATTTTCCTCAAAATTTTTTACCTGAAATAGGTGGAGTTTTCTATCAGCAGGAAATGCAGCATGTGTTAAAATATATCAAAGAAATTAATGGTATAGACGTAACAATCGATGCACTAAATCATGCGATTGATTTATATAATAAGAACCGTAAAATGATTTCCTATATTTACAATATCCGACAAGATTTTCCTTGGCGACTAAGTATAGAAGATGTCTACTACATAGTGAGAGCAGGAACAGTAATGCCTGTTGAAGAGCACAATGAACTATTAGAACAAGTATGTGAACATATTAAAGAAAACATAGGCGTACCACAGGATAAAATTAAAGTAGTAATTTCAGGTGCATTTTGTGAGCAACCTGCAATTGGTTTAATAAAAGCAATTGAAGAAGCTGGTTGCTATGTGGTCGATGACGATTATATGCTGGGTTCACGAATGATTTTGGGAGATATAGATGCTTCTAGCAATAATCCATTAGAAGCCATTTCAAACTCTTACATCAAACAAAGCCAGTACTCATCATCTATTTATGATGTTAATAATCCCAAGGAATATCGATTGGCCAAAATTGTAGAAAGCAGAGGTGCTACAGGTGTAATATTTGCCGCGGCAAGTTTCTGTGATCCAAGTCTATTGGATGCTCCTATTTTTCAAAATGCATTTAATAAAATGGGTATTCGATATATTTCATTCCAGTATAGCGAAAATATAAACCAGTATAAAGTAATAAAAGAACAGGTCGGAGCATTTTCAGATTCCATCAAGTTATGGGAAGATGAACCTGTCACAGCAGTAATTTAGATAAATAATTAAACCAAAAGAAAAAATAACCATGACACAGGAAGCACAGAAAGAAAGAAGCATGATTCTCCAAAAAGAGATGATTGATGGTCTTTTTAATGATTTGGCAAAAGCTAAAGAAACGGGTAAAAAAGTTTGTTATACTTTTATTCCTGGCAATCTTTCAGAGTTGATACGAACTTTTGATATGTTACCGGTTTATCCGGAAATTAATGCGTTGCAAAGTGCAATGCGAAAAAAATCAGCAGCATATATTAAAGAAGCCGAAAGAAATGCTCACTCTGAGGATGTATGTACCTATGTGAAATGCGATGTTGGAATGATGATGAAAGGCAACATCGGTCCAACGGGTTTAAAAATTCCAGAACCAGATATTTTACTTTTAAGTTATACCGGGTGTTTCACGTTTCTAAAATGGTTTGAAACTTTAAAAAGAGAATATCCCAATGCAAAAGTTATTATGGTTCATACACCTTATCAGGAAAATGGGGTTATGACACCTGAAATGACTGAATATATGGTGAAGCAGTTCAAGGAAGAAGTGATTCCACAAATGGAAGCTGTGACAGGAATCAAATATGATGAGGAAAAACTTAAAAGGCATTTGGTATTAGCTAAAGAAGCTCAGGATTGGATTACAAAAATATTTGATACCACTAAACATAGACCATCGCCAATAGATGCATATTTTGCCGGCGTTTACTATATAGGTCCTATAAATATTGGGTTTCGAGGTACCCAGGAAGCGGTTGATTATTACAAAGAATTATATAGCGAAATTCAAGAACGAATTCGTTTAGGACTTGGGCCTATTACTCCAGAAGGTGAAATGAAGGAAGAGAAATATCGACTAGTGGTGGAGGGGCCTCCAAATTGGACCAGTTTTCGTGAGTTTTGGAAAATATTTTATGACATGGGAGCTGTTATTGTAGCCTCCTCCTACACCAAAGTTGGAGGTGTGTATGATATGGGTTGGCGACATGATTCCACTCGACCTCTAGAATCCTTAGCTGAATATTGTATGAATTGCTATACCAATCTAAATATTCCTCAACGTATTGATTTGCTTTCAAAGTGCATTACCGAATATCAGGCCGATGGGTATATTACCAATTCAATAAAAAGTTGCAACTCGTTTTCTGCTGGCCAATTGCCAATGATGCGAGAAATTGAAGATAGATTAGAAGTTCCGGTAGGATTTATTGAATCAGACTTGGTTGACCCACGTTATTTCTCTTATTCTAATATTAAAAACCGATTAGAATCTTATTTCCAAATGCTTGAACAAAGAAAAGTAATTCATGAAAGTGAAGAAGTTTAATTTTTTACCTCATAAAAATCAGAAAAAATGAATAAATATTATTTAGGAATAGATTTAGGATCAACCACTTCAAAGGCCGTAATCATTAATGAAAAGGATGAAATTGTGGGCAGAGGCATTACCAATACTAGAGCCAACTATAAGGTAGCCGCAGATATTGCAAGAGAAGAAGCAATATATGATGCCCGATTTACTTTGCTTTCTCATAAAATAAATCAGGATATGATTTCCAAACCTGAGTTTAAAAAATATATGAAAGACTTACGTAATACCTTTCAGTATGGACAGTTTAAACGAAGGATGGATAGCTTGGAAGAAACCTTAATTCGAACAGTTTCAAATTTTACTTATGCAAATAAGGAGGCATTGGCAATTGAGCTAAAGAAAATTATAAATCATATTCGACCCCAAATTCATCATGAGTTTATAAATGGCGATTTAGGTTCAAAAAATCAATTTTTCCGTGATATTGTAAGTGAAAGATACAATTTGGAAGTGGGCAAAATGGGTACTGAATATTATGAACCATTAATGCTGGCTTTTGATAAAAGTATTACGCCGGTTGAAAATGAAATGGTGCAATATAGTTTTGATGAATTGGTGCACGAGTCAATGAAAATTTTAGATGAAAAGTACCTAGGTTTGGTTGACCAGCAGGAGGATGGATCTAAGGAAGATTGGTATTATGCTGAACTAAACGCAGTAAAAAATAATTATAAAAATGTTGAACTAACTCTGCGCCAGCATATTGATGATATAGCAGGGGAGGAGATTCATATTGCAAAAATGACTGGAACAGGTTATGGAAGGGCATTATTGCCATTTCCTGAAGATTGTATTCGGTCTGAAATTCTTTGCCATGCATTTGGTGCTCATGCTATTTTTCCTAATACTAGAACAGTATTGGATATTGGTGGTCAGGATACAAAAGCTATTCAGGTGGATAGCCATGGATTGGTGACTAGTTTCCATATGAACGATAGATGCGCCGCAGGTTGCGGTCGTTATTTAGGATATATAGCTGATGAATTCGGAATTTCATTAAATGAACTCGGACCTGAGGCAAATAAGGCCACTAAAGAAACAGTTATTTGCTCAACATGTACTGTTTTTGCAGGGGCTGAGGTAAAGGAATTACTCCATAATGGAGAGGAGAGGCCTAATATTCTAGCCGGTTTACACAAAGCCATTGTCCAAAGAGCCATGTCCTTAATAGCGCGTTCGGGTGGGGTAAAAAATGAATTTACATTTACAGGAGGCGTGGCTCGTAATGAGGCCGTTTTGAAATATGTAAAACAGATGATTATTGATTCTTACGGAGAGGTAACCATGAATATCCATACAGATTCAATTTTTATGGGAGCCCTTGGAGGAGCAATGTTTGCTAGAAGAAATATCAGTGCAGATTTACCAGCTGCGAAGAAAACAGTAGCTATGGAAGAATAAAATTCATTATTAAAATATTAAAAGATAACAATGGAAAATACAATATATACAATGGGTGTGGATGTTGGAGGAAGCTATGTGAAAGTAGTACTTATGACATATGAAAATCAATCGGGAGATCATAAATTAATTGATAAGCAAACTGAAAAAATCCGAAAAAGGAATCCTAAGGATGTTGTTAAGGAAGCGGTAGATTCAATTTTACAAAGAAATAAATTGGATTATGATCAAGATATTGCATATTTAGCTTCCACCGGCGAAGGGGAAATGGTGGAAAGAAAAACGGGGCATTTTTATAGTATGACGTCCCATGCCCGTGGCGGAATATATTTTGTTCCTGGTGCAAAAACTGTTGTAGATATGGGTGGGCTCTATGTTAGAGCCATTAAAGTGGACCATCGCGGTAAAGTAATGGATTATAAAATGACAGGCCAATGTGCCTCGGGTTCAGGTCAGTTTATCGAAAATATTTCACGTTACTTGGGCTTGGCCATTGAAGAGGTTGGTGCAATGTCTTTAAAGGCTGATAATCCAGAAGTTCCATCTGGTATTTGTGCGGTATTGGCCGAAACAGATGTGATTAATCTTGTGTCCAAAGGGCTTTCAACCCCAAATATTGTTAAAGGAATTAATATTTCTATCTCACAACGTGTTATAAAATTATTAGGTTCACTTAGAACAGAATCCCCCGTAGCATTAGTAGGAGGCATGGGCATGAACGCTGGGATGATTCAGGCTATTGAGGAGTTAGCCACTGAAAATAAAAAAGGCGAACTTGAATTTATTTCTCATCCTGACGCCATTTACTCGGGAGCCATCGGGGCAGCACTTTGGGGCGGTTTTAGATATTATAAATTAAAAGAAAAACAAGTAGTAGCTGTTGCCTAGGATTTTATTAAAAATAAGTTCAAATGATTACTCAAGCCTCGATACAAATTATTGATAATGCAAATATGGTTCATGAGTTAGATACCCTGTTTAAACCTAAATCTATCGCCATTATAGGTGCATCTTCCAAAGAATTATCCATTGGAAATGTGGTAATTAAAAATTTGATTCATTATAATTACACGGGTAAAATTTACCCTATTAATCTCAAAGAATCTGAAATTAGAGGGATAAAGGCATACCCTACCATTTTTGATGTTCCGGAGGATATCGACTTAGCACATGTTATTATTCCAAGCAAATTTGTACCTCAAATTATTGAGGATTGCGGAAAAAAAGGTATAAAATCCGTCATTATCAATTCAGCAGGATTTAGCGAAATGGGGGAGGAAGGGATTGCACTGCAAGAAGCATTTCTTGCTAAAGCTAAAGAATACGGCGTAAGAATTTTCGGACCCAATTGTCAGGGAATTATTAATGCCAATCCCGAATATAATGCCTATTGTGATTTTACTTTTACATTTCCCAAACCCGGTTCTATTTCTATAGTAGCTTTAAGCGGAGGGGTAGGTGCCTTTATAATGCAAAGTCTTTTTGACCTTGATATTGGTATGCGGATGTATGCATCTAACGGAAATGCCTGCGACATTTCAATATCAGAAGTGTTGAAATATTATGGTGAAGATGAAGGTACAAAAGCTATCATATTATATACCGAAGGATTTAGAAACCCAAGGGAATTTATAGAAGCCGCCAAGCTGGTAGCCAAAAAGAAACCTATACTTGCCATGAAATCGGGTAGGACAGAAGAAGGTGCTCAGGCGGCAGCTTCACATACAGGTTCACTTGCAGGTGTTGATATCGCCACTGAGTTGATTTTTGAAAAAACAGGTATTCTTTCATTTAATAACGAAGAAGATATGTGTCAGGCTGCAATGGCTTTTTCTACCCAACCCATTCCCAAAGGAAACCGGGTTGGTATAATTACAAATACCGGTGGGCCGGCTGTTATTGCAACTGATGAATTGGTAAGTGTCGGTTTGCAGTTGCCACCTCTTTCACAAAAAGCTATAAATATCTTAAAAGAAACTCAACTACCCGAAGCCACAATTGGCAATCCTATTGATGTGGTAGCAACGGGCGGTGGAATCCATTTTAGAAGTGCATTGGATGTGCTAATGAATGAAGAAAACATTGATAGTATATTTATCAATTTTGTTACCGCACCCTTTACTGATACTGATGAAGTAGCTAGAAATATTGTAGAAGTAAATAGATTGAAACGCAAGCCGATTATATGTAATTTTATGACCAATCTTAGTATTGATCGGTTTCAAACAACGGCTAAAATACTAAAAGATGGCGGTGTGCCTTGTTATAGTTTTCCTACTACAGCAGCAAAAGCTTTAGGAGCATTATATAAATTTCAAAAGGTGCAAACCCGAAATATTGGTGAGCCTAAAAAATTTACGGATATAGATTCTTCACTAAGCCTTCCAAAAGGAAATGGTACATTTTTGCCTTCATCCGATGTTTTCAAAATACTTTCAGCCTATGGAATTCTAGTGGCAGATTGGCGAATTGCTAAAAATACCGATGAAGCCATCCTGTATGCAAATGAAATAGGATTTCCAGTGGTAATAAAAGCTGAAGCTTCATCATTAGTTCATAAAAGCGATTTGGGAGGTGTAGCCATCAATATAAAAAATGCCGGTGAAGTAAAGTTAGCAGTTGATCGAATGAAATTAAAGTTTAAAAATGAAGAACTTAAATTCTTGGTTCAAAAATTTTTACCTGGAGGTAAAGAATTAATTGTTGGAGTTACCGCACAAAAGGAACTTGAGCCATTAATTATGTTTGGATTGGGTGGTATATATGTTGAGGTCCTAAAAGATGTGATTTTTAAATTATCACCGGTTACGGAATTGGAAGCGGAAGAAATGCTATCCTCCATAAAAGCTTCAAAATTATTGGATGGAGTGAGAGGACAAAGTGGAGTAAACAAAAAAAGTATAATAGAAATTATACAACGTATATCACAATTGGTTAACGATTTTCCTCAAATAAAAGAAATGGATTTAAATCCAATAATGGCATTTGAGGATAAAACAATTGTTGTAGATGCACGAATAAAGATTTAATAACATATAGGATGTACAAGATACAAAGCGCAAAATTGATGAAGGAAATAATGGGAAATTATTTTCTTGGAATGAAAGATACTTCAAAAAAAATTGCATGGTGCACTAGTGTTGGGCCAGCCGAATTATTGCGCTCGTTTGGTTTTGAAGTTCATTTTCCGGAAAATCACGGTGCCCTTTTGGGAGCTACTCGAACCGCCGGTGATTTAATACCTGAATCTTCTAAATTGGGTTATTCCAATGATATTTGCTCCTATCTCACTGCTGATATTGGTTCCTACTTAAAAAATGAAACTCCGTTAAAAGAACACTATGGTTTAAATGGACCACCACGTCCTGATTTTATAGTGTACAACACTAATCAGTGCCGTGAAGTTCAGGATTGGTTCACCTACTTTGCCCGTAAATTAGATTGCCCTATTTTTGGTATTAACCCCCCTCGCCATGTGGATGATGTTACTCAGGAAGAAATTGAAGATGTAGCCTCACAATTTAAAAATATGATTCCGATTTGCGAAAAAGTGACCGGAATAAAATTTGATATCGATCGTTTCAGAGAAACTTTGAAATTAAGCGCGGAAGCAACAGAACTTTGGAAAAAAGTATTATGGACGGCAACAAATACGCCGGCACCCATCAGTTTTTTTGATGCCACTATTCACATGGGGCCAATTGTAGTATTGCGTGGTACCCAAATAGCGAAAGATTATTACACTGCACTTTTAAAAGAACTTGAGGGGAATGTAGAAAATGGAATTGGTTTTTTAGAAAAAGAACAGTGTCGGATATATTGGGATGGAATGCCAATTTGGGGAAAATTAAGATCTATGTCAGACTTGTTTTCTCAAAATAATGCGGCTGTTGTGGCCTCTACCTATTGCAATAGTTGGGTATTCGATGCTTTTGACCCAAGGCATCCGTTTGAATCTTCTGCAAAGGCCTATACCGAAATATTTATCAACCGAAGTGAAGATGCAAAGCAAAAAATACTTAGTGAATTAGTTCGTCTTTTCAGAATAGATGGTATCATATTTCATGATGCAAAAACATGTGCCAATAATTCAAATAATAGATTTGGAATGCCTCAGCGACTTACCGAATCACTTGGTATACCTACTTTGGTAATTGAAGCGGATTTGTGTGATTTACGATTCTATTCAGAAGGTCAAAGCATTACCAAAATCGAAACCTTTATTGAACAAATTGAAAGTTCAAAGGTGTTAAGTCACTAATTTAAATATTACCATGAGTCACAACATATCATCAGAAAATAGAATTTTCAAACTTTCAACTGGGGAAGAAGTTAAGCCCGAAGTTATAGAAGGCTTGATAGAAACTACATGCCATTATGTGAAATATGCTGTGGTTAGTCAAAATGAATCTAACAATCCGGTAGCGTTTATTTTTCCTAATAAAAAATTGTATACGCACCCTGAGTATATGCTTACTCCAAACGAAGGTTGTTTTTGTCCGCGAAACCTTGATGAATTGGGAAGATGCCTCACAGGTTGTATGAAATTAATTAATAGTAAAATTGATGATAAGGAGGATAAAATTGTTGAGGCTATCCTATTAAATTCAGGAATTTCTTCAGAAGTTGAACCAAGAATTTCTTATGAGGAAGTTATTGAAAAATACAAAACACTGCTCTATCAAGCTCATGGAGAAAAGGTGCCAGTTGATGAAGAAATTTATTATATAAAAAATATATAACCTTTATAAGGTAATTAATTTATCAGAAAATAACCGATGGAAAAAGTAGAAAAAATAAAGGTAGGAGTAGTGGGTATGGGGCCAGTGGGGATGATACTGGCCGTAAAACTGCATGAAGCAGGATGTGAGGTTGCCATTTGTGATAAAGATGATTTTAAGCTTAAAAAGATAAAGGAACATGGTATAAATTTAGAGAACATGTTTGAATCAATTACAAAATTTGAACATGTATTTGATTCCATCATGGATATGCGGCATTTGGATTTGGACTATCTTGTTTTTTCATTAAAATCATACCAAACCCCCAGTGCAGTAAAAGAAGCTGAATTAATTAATTCTGATAAATTAATCCTTATTTCAGCTCAAAATGGCATTGATACTGAAGGGATAATTGCTTCTGTTTTCGGTGAATCAAAAACCTTGCGCATGGTAATAAATTATGCAGGAAATATGGCTTCGGCCAATACAGTAAAAGTTTCCTTTTTTACACCACCCAATTATGTTGGTTCAATGGATGATAACAGAACCAAGGAGGCTGAAAGGTTTGCCGATATTTTGAATACCGTAGGTTTTACAACCAAAAAAGTTGATTCTTTTGATTTAGTGAAAAGTTCTTGGGAAAAAACAATCCTAAATTCATCACTTAGTGCGTTATGCGGAGTAGGCCGATTAACAATGGCCGAAGCAATGGCCGATGATGAAACCCTAGAATTAATAGAACAAATAATTAATGAAGGAATAGAAGTTGCCGAAAAAGAAAAGATTCGTTTCCCTGACGATTTTGTTAGAAAATGTATTCAATACCTTAAAAAAGGTGGTGACCATTTTCCTTCATTAGCAGTTGATTTAATGAATAATAGGCAAACGGAAATTGATTATTTTAATGGAAAAATTGTTGAATATGGTAAAAAGCACTATGTGAAAACCTCCTTGAATTTAGCTTTTACAAATATGGTGAAAGCTATGACCAATAAAAATGTTTTAAGCAGATTCCCGGGGCCTGATGGTGAAGTAAATAAACGAATTATTACCAAAGGGCTTATTGATAAAAACCGCTCATCAATCTATTACAAAGAACAAAACTATTTTTTAGGAATCGATTTAGGGTCGGCATTTACTAAATTTACAATAATTGATGTACATGGTGTGGTGGTATTCCGATACATTTTACAAACAATGAATAAGGATAGATATGCCATGAAGCATATACTACAGGCAATAGGTGCTTCATTTAACATTAAATATAGTTGTGCCACTGGATATGGCCGAAAACATTTTACCGAAACCGATATAGTAAAAACTGAGATAAATTGTGCAGCAGCAGGTGTTGCCGAATATCTATCCGGTGAAAAAAATATTATAGATATAGGCGGCGAAGACATAAAAATAATTCATAGTAACAGTGACAACCAGGTAGCTAATTTTTATATGAATGATAAATGTGCGGCTGGAACCGGCGCTTTTTTGGAAGAAATATCTGAGCGGGCAGAAATAAATATTTCGGATATGAGCAGCCTTGCCGCACATTCTGATTTTGATAAAGAACTGAACAGTTTCTGTACCGTGTTTGCAAAAACCGAAATAATGAATTGGGTTTTTGATGGGATGCCTAAACCCGATATTGCGCGAGGAATTTATATTTCAATAGCAAATAAGGTAGCCAAAATGCGTTTATTTTCTGACATTCCCACATTAATAATTGGCGGTGTTATAGCGCATCATCCATACTTGAGTATTATTCTCAGCCAAAAATTTAATAAGGAAATTATAACGGTAGAGCATCCACAACACATTGTTTCTTATGGCGCTTCGCTTATTGCCAAACAACATTGGCAAGCTCATAATCCAGATGAATTAGCACTTAAAGAACTTGAACATTCAGTAGAATAAAATGAAATCATACCATAATAAAGAAAAAGGCATAGCGATATTATTTGATGATATATATCTTGTAAATGGGGCTCGCACTCCATTTGGTAAATTTTGTGGAACTCTGGCAAATATTTCACCCACTGATTTAGGGATTTTTGCAAGTAAAGCCGCCTTGCAAAAAAGTGGAGTAGATCCAAGTGAAATTGATCAGGCTATTATTGCCAATATTGGTCAATCATCGGGGGATGCTTATTTCCTTCCAAGGCATATTGCATTATTTGCCGGTTTACCAATAACAGTTCCTTCATTGATGGTGCAGCGGATTTGCGCTTCAGGTTTTGAAACTATCATCACAGCTTCTGAGCAAATTACTTTAGGAAAAGCCGATACGGTTTTATGCTGCGGAACCGAGAATATGTCCCTAGCTCCAACGGTTAGTTTTGGAAATAGAATGGGTTATCCACTGGGGCGACCTGTATTTAAAGATATGTTATGGGAAGCCTTAGATGATACCGCAGCCGGTTATCCAATGGGTTTTACAGCAGAAAATGTTGCAAAAAAACACAATATCACACGAGAACAATGCGATGATTACGCCCTTACATCTTTTAACCGAGCGGTTTATGCAAAAAATAATAATATTTTTAATGAGGAGATAACGCCTATAAATTCTACAATATTTGAAGCAGAAGGATTAAAACCTAGGAAAGTTAAGCTTTCGAGTGGGGTTAACGATTTTGTGTCGGATGAACACATTCGTGAAACAAATATTGAAACCCTTACAAAATTATCATCCGTTTTTTCTGAAGTAGGAGTGCTTACAGCAGGAAATTGTAGTGGAATTGTAGACGGTTCTGCAGCAGCAGTAGTTGCGAATAAAACTACCATAAATGCTAGAAATCTTAAACCAATCGCTAAGATTATTGGGGGAGCTACCTGTGGAATTGATCCCAAAGTAATGGGTCTTGGACCTGTTCCTGCGATTAAACTATTATTAGAATTGACGGGCTTGAAAATTGATGACATTGGTTTATTTGAAATAAATGAAGCCTTCTCAGCGCAGGTAATCGGTTGTGAAATAGAGTTGGGGTTAGATAGAAATAAGCTAAATGTAAATGGAGGTGCCATTGCTATAGGACATCCGCTTGCTGCAAGTGGTTTAAGATTATCACTAACAATGATTCGCGAAATGAATGCCCGAAAAGTGAAATATGGAATTGCTTCAGCATGTATTGGCGGCGGACAAGGAACGGCTATATTATTTGAAAACATAAATATTTAATAAAATGGAAATATCAGAACAAATAATGGATGCAATGAGGCAGGCCGGTAAACCATTAAAGTGTGGTGAACTGGCTGAATTATCAGGTATTGATAAAACAATAGTTGATAAAAGTTTAAAAAAGCTTCAAAAGGAAGGGGTAGTTATCTCTCCTGTAAGATGTTATTATGAAATTAAAAAATAATTTACATGGGAAATAACAAGTTATATCAGTGGAAAATGATAGCTCTAGACAAGGAGTTCGAAAGAACTGAAAGTAATTTTCCGGAGCTTAAAGCAGGTGAAGTCTTGGTGAAAATTGCGGGATGTGGTGTATGCCATACCGATATTAGTTTTTGGCATCATGGTGTAACAACCAAACATGCATTGCCACTTACCCTTGGACATGAAATTAGTGGAACTGTAATTGAAGGACCGGAAAATTTAATAGGTAAAAATGTTATTATTCCAGCCGTACTGCCTTGCGGTAATTGCGATTTGTGCATTAATGGAAGAAGTAATATTTGCCAAAGCCAATTGATGCCGGGTAATGATTTTCATGGAGGATTTGCCTCACATATTGTCGTTCCTCATAAATATTTGTGTCTTGTTCCTAATTCTATTTTAAAAAAATATTCATTAGAACAACTTTCGGTAATTGCCGATGCTATATCTACACCTTATCAGGTAATGAAAAAATCGGAATTGGTAAAAGGCGATTTGGCAATAGTAATTGGAGTTGGTGGAGTTGGAGTTTATGGAGCTTTAATAGCAAAAATAATGGGAGCAAAAGTTTTAGCTATTGACATTAATGATGAGAAATTATCACAAGTTAAAAGTAACGGAATTGATGCTGCTCTCAATTCAAAAGGATTGGATATAAAGGAAATAAAAACCAAGGTGAGAGAAATTGCTAAAGAATTAGGAGCTTCAAAATATGGTTGGAAGATATTTGAATTTTCGGGAACTGCAGCTGGTCAAGATTTGGCATTTAATTTAATTACTTACACATCAACCCTTAGTATTGTAGGATTTACAATGAATAAGTTGGAGGTTAGATTAAGCAACTTGATGGCCTTCGATGCTAAACTTATTGGAACTTGGGGGTGTAAACCTGAACTATATCCTGAAGTGGTTGAACTTATTGCTACTGGAAAATTGGAAATTAAAGATTTTGTTCAAACTTTTCCGATGTCAAAAATTAACGAAGTTTTCAAAAACACGTTAGAACATAAATATGACAAACGTTCGGTACTTGTACCTGACTTTTATAAAAATTAAAAAATTCAAAACAATGACTAAATTAATAAATCACAATATTGTAAACCACAGTTATACCGACATTCTTTTCGAAAAACGCCCATGTTTAGATAAAGATGGTACGTCGGTTCAGGGGCTTTTTAACGCTTGGATTATTTTAAATAATCCTCAACAATACAATTCGTATACAACTCAGGCTGTTAAAGAAATTATTTTGGCTTTTGGTGAAGCTTCTAACGATAGGAGTGTCGTGGCTGTTGTATTCACTGCTGCTGGTGATAAAGCGTTTTGCACTGGAGGTAACACAAAAGAATATGCCGAATATTATTCAGGCAATCCACAGGAATATAGCCAATACATGCGTTTGTTCAATGACATGGTTAGTGCCATATTGAAGTGTGAGAAACCTGTTATTTGCAGAGTAAATGGAATGCGGATTGGTGGCGGACAAGAAATAGGGATGGCCTGCGATTTTACAGTTGCTTCAGATTTGGCTCGTTTTGGTCAAGCCGGTCCTAAACATGGAAGTGCCGCCATAGGTGGAGCAACAGATTTTTTACATCTTTATGTAGGTGTTGAACGTGCGATGATGTCTCTTACACTTTGCGAACCTTGGACTGCTCATCAAGCCTATTATTTTGGTATGATTACTGATATTGTTCCCGCTTTAAAAGTAGATGGTAATTTTATTCCAAATCCTTTAGTGGTAATTGATAGACAAACAGATGAATTCGGAAAAATTGTCTTTGGAACTATGAAAAAAGGAGCTGCCATGAAAGCAGGAAAAGAAATCATGGAAAAAGGAATTCTAGATTTATCAAAATTAGATGAATCCGTTAATCAGCTTATATCTAAATTGCTATACACATTCCCTAATTGTTTGGCTAAAACATTAACTGAAGTTAGAAAGAAAAAACTGGAACATTGGGATAAAAATAAGGAAAGTAGTCGTGAGTGGCTAGCTCTAAATATGGTAACGGAAGCGAAAGCTGGATTTAAAGCCTTTAACGATGGTCCCAAGAACGACAGAGAGGTTAATTTTATAAAACTTCGTCAACTTTTGGCCGAAGGAAAGGAATGGAATGATGAAATGCACAAATCTATTTCACCACAATTTCAACAATTATAAACAGCCAAATAATGGAAAAATTAAAGGTTGAATATCTCCATAATGACTCTGTAGTCCGAATAATTTTGGATGATGGCAAAGGCAATGTTTTGGACCATATAATGATGGTAGAATTGCAGAATCTTTTGGACTCCTTTTTTAATAAACCAGATTTGAAATTAATTACATTTGAAGGGGCCGGAAAGCATTATTCGTTTGGAGCAAGTGTAGAAGAGCATCAAAAAGAAATGGCTGCCACAATGCTTAAAAATTTTCACAAATTATTTTTTACACTTCGTGATTTAGCTGTTCCTACCTTGTCCAAAATAACAGGACAATGTTTGGGGGGCGGACTAGAATTAGCATTAATGTGTAATTTTTTGTTTGCTGATAAAACTGCGAAAATGGGTCAACCTGAAATTGCTTTGGGTGTTTTTCCACCACCGGCATCCATATTATTGCCTTTAAAAATTGGTTATGCTAGGGCTGAAGAAATATTAATAACGGGTAGAACATTTAATGCAGATGAAGGATATCACTCAGGATTATTAAATAAAATATTTGAGGATAAAGCAGAAATGGAGGTTGAAATTAATAATTGGATTGAACAGCACATAATTCCTAAAAGTGCTTCGTCATTGCGCTATTCTGTAAAAGCCACAAGAGTAAAATTTAATCACATATTAAGTAATTTTTTACCTCAATTGGAGTATATGTACGTTGGTCAATTGATGGAAACCAAAGATGCTAACGAGGGCATTCTTTCCTTTCTTGAAAAGCGAAAACCCGAATGGGAAAATTGCTAGTTGCTTATAGTAAACTAGATATTTTCTGCCACAACTTCCAAATCAGCTAGCAGAACAGTATATATTATTGCAGATTCAACTGATTTGGAATTTACAGCTTTAATGTGCACTCTTGGCATTTCAAACTCATTCATTATTTTTAATACAACATAAAGTTGGTCAGGATCGTCATTTTGGAAAGGAGTTTTGAATTTGGCTAACTGTCCAGCTTTGGTTGGGCGCATATCTTTTTATGTAATTGAAATACAATTCTAATAAAATTAATTCTAATGAGTTCTATGAGAGATGTGTTTACAAACTGTTTTCCAATTCCCCTGGTATTTTTTCAAGTTCATCTTTGAGTTTTTCTCCAAGTTCACGATCTATATCTTTAAATTTAAAATATATTTTTTCGAATTCATCCGCATTAAATAAACTTTCGGCCATACTGAACAATTCATCATCTTCAACTGCAATGTGATCGAGTAAATTACTAATGTATTTATTTAAAGTTTCATGTGCCTTTTCTAGTTCATTGGTTTCAATTAACCTTTTAATATCCTTGGCATATTCTCTGAACATAACATGATGTTCTTCTAATTCATCAATAATTTCATCCAATACAAAATCAGGATGATTACGCATTTCAGGAAACAAAACTTCTTCCTCCTTATAATGATGAAACTTGTCACTATATTCCTTAAAAAAATAAAGCATTCGTGTAACATTGGCTTTGTATTTTTCAGGGTCTTTCTCCCAAAGTTTATACATGGCTTGGATGATATTTTCTGATTTTTTAATAATTTCATGCTCACCCATGAGCATTTGAGAAGGGTTATTTTCCATTTTATATATTAATTTTATTTAAACAATTATTTATAAATACACGAATCATATCTCTGCGGTAGGTTCTCGAAAACATATCATTCTCAACAGCTCTGCTACCTTTTATGGCTTTTTTAATAAGTTCTTCTATATCCTCATTTAATTTACCCTCCACCAAAACAGGTTTTGGGTCTACTCCTGCCAATACGATTCGAATTGTATTTTTATTATTTATTGAAACGACCGAAGTTAGGGCCGTAAATTCTAAAGATTCCCTTAACCGAAGTTTTTTAAAAGCACACTTAAAATTTTGATCCAATGGCAAAAGAATTTCTTTTAAAAGGGTTGAATTTTTTATGGTTTTGGGATTTACTCCATCGCCAGTATAAAGTTCTTCTAAGGCAATAATTCGTTCACCATCTGGTTCAATCAATTTTACTTTAGCATTCATACTAATGAGAGCCGGAGCAGTATCTGAAATAAATTCAGAGAAACAAGCCTTTTTGCCACCTGTAGCTATGCAAATATTTCCGTTGCATTTAAGACAAAAGCCAACGGCTTCGCGCCACCATTCGGATTGATTGTAATAAATACAACGATTTTCACAAAGAATATTACCGCCAAGGGTAGCCGTTTTGCGAATAATTGGAGAACCAACAGAATTTGCGGCTTCAATCAATACGGGGAATTCCTCACGAATATCTATTGATTTTTTTAAATCATCCAGTCGTGTTAGAGCTCCAATATACAAATAGTTGTTATCTTTTCGAATTCCCTTTAATTCTTTAATTTTGGAAATATCAATCAAATGATTGGTTATGTCATTTCCCTGAAATTTATTAGGCATTATATCTGTCCCTCCAGCAATAAATTTGCAGCGTTGAGTATTTTGCGAAGCAATTAAAATAGCTTCTTCCAGTGTTGAAGGTATATTATATTCTATTTCTGAAACGATTCTATTTGTCATATAAATCCTCCTTATTTTCTTTCAATTTTGCCAATATATGCTCAGGTCTTATTGGAAGTGAAGTAATTCGTATTCCAATTGCATCATAAATTGCATTGGTAATGGCTGGTATTGAAGGATGCAAGGCTCCTTCGCCCGTTTCTTTTGCGCCAAATGGACCCTCAGGGTCAAAGGTTTCAATGATATTGCTATGAATTGGCGGGGTATCAAGCGATGTTGGGATTTTGTAGTCAAGAAAGTTGGCATTTAACAGCAAACCGTTTTTATATCGCATTTCTTCGCTGATGGCTTGGCCCATTCCCATATGCCATGAACCTTCTAATTGTCCTTCAACAGCTAAAGGGTTTAATGCTTTTCCACAATCGTGTGCTCCCCACATATTCAGTACTTTTACAAAACCTGTTTCTGTATCCACTTTTACTTCTGCCACCAATGCACCAAATGAGTAGGAGGGGCTTAATCCGGCTCCAGCACCCTTAAAATCTCCTCCTAATTTTGGAGAATTATAAAAACCGCTGGTGTTTAATGCTCCAACAAAACGGGTTCCCATTTCTATGGCTTCTTTCCAACTTATATCAACTTTTTTATCATTTGAATAAACCCTTTCGTTTGAAAGGTTAAGTTCTGTAATATCTGATCCAGTATATTTTGCGACTGCCGAGAATATTTTTCCCTTGAGATTTTCAGCTGCCATTTTAGCTGCATTGCCAGCCATAAATGTTACCCGGCTCGAATAACTTCCCAAATCTATGGGTGTTAATAAAGTGTCCGCAGCTACAACAAATAGATTGTCCATACTTAACCCTAGAACTTCTCCTATTATAATGGCTAACATCGTATCGCTTCCTTGACCTATATCACTAGCTCCTGAGGTAATTAATACCCGTCCATCCATGTCTACTTTTAGGTGAACAACCGACTGAGGGTATTCATTCCAATGAATAGGCAGGGCACTCCCACTGATAAAAAATCCACAAGCCACACCATAGCCATGTCCATAGGGAAGTTTACCAAACTTTTGACTCCAGTTGGATTGTTCCATTACCTTTTTGAGACTAATGGCACTGCCATTGGAAGTGATTCTGTATTGACCAACGGTAAAAGTATTAGAGTCAAGGAAATTTTTGAACCTTAATTCACATGGGTCAATATTTAGTTTGTGTGCCATTTCATCCAACATGGTCTCAACTGCAAACCGGGAGTTAACAGCGCCGTGGCCTCTCATGGCTCCACATTGTGGTTTGTTGGTATAAACCCTTAAGGCTTTGAAACCGAAATTTGAAATATTATAGGGTGCTTGCAATAACACACCGTTATAATATGAGGTTACGACCCCAAAACTACCATATGCTCCACCATCAATTACGATATCAGCATCCAGCACTTCTATTTTTCCTTCGTTATTCAAGCCCATTTCTACTTTCATTTTAGTAGGATGACGGCCATGATTTGAAAGAAATACCTCCTCACGGTTGAATCGCACTTTTACAGGACGTCCTGTTATTTTTGACAAATGTGAAATAATCATTTCGTGAGGAAATGGATCGCTTTTACCTCCAAATCCTCCACCAACATATGGTTTTATGACCCTAATTCTGTTCATTGGTGTTTCAAGAACCTTGGCTAAAAAGCGGTGCAAATAATGTGGAACTTGAGTTGCTGTTATAATAGTTAATCCATTTTCATCCCACCAGGCAGTAGCTGCATGAGGTTCGGTAAAACCATGATTAATTCCCTGAAAGTTAAATTCCATACTAATACGGTTATCTGCTTCTTCAAGTCCTTTTTGTTGGTCCCCAAACCGCAATTCAGCCTTTTTATGAATGTTATTGTTGAATTTAGTATGAATGTGAATTTTTTCATTATCTCCAATATCTGCAAGTGATTCATCCATTTCAAAATAGGGCTGATATGGAGTGTAACTGACCTTTATGAGCTTACACGCCGCTTCAGCAATTTCTTCGGTTTCGGCTGCTATTGCTACCACAATTTCGCCAGCGTATCTGGTTTTTTCAACTGCTAAAGCGGTTTCATCTTGCGATATTGGTAGTACTCCAAATGAAATAGGCAATTCCTTTCCGGTCAATACAGCCTTCACTCCTTCCAGATTCTTAGCTGCAGTGGTATCTATAGAATTGATTCTGGCATGAGGGTAAATGCTTCTCAAAAATTTACAATGCAGGGCATTCTTGATTTTAATATCATCGGCATAATCTGCATTTCCGGTTACTTTTTTCCTAGCTTCTATATAGGGTCTGGGTTCACCAACCATCTTAAATTTATCCTTGTTTTTTTCAATAACTGAACCTGTTTTAACTTCTTCAACATAGGATTCTACCGCATCAATAATTTTTTTATAACCCGTACAACGGCATAAGTTTCCTGAAAGTGCTTCCTGTATTTCATGCCTTGTTGGGTTAGGATTTTCTTTGAGAAAAGCTAAAGAAGTAATTACCATCCCAGGTGTGCAATATCCGCATTGAATGCCTCCGTGTTCTACAAATTTTTCTTGAAGCCTATGAGGTTTATTGGCATCTGCAACACCTTCAATCGTAGTAATTTCGCATCCCTCCATTTTTAGCGCAGGGGTTATACAACTTAATACAGGAATTCCATCTGCCATAACAGTGCAGGCACCGCAACTTCCTTGTTCGCATCCAATTTTTGTCCCTGTTAAATTAATTTTCTCACGTATCACTTTGGATAGGTAGTCGTGTTCATTTACCAAAACCTGATGTTTGGTGCCGTTTACTTTCAGTGTTAAAATCCGCATTCTGCAAGTGCTATTTGATATTCAGGAATTCTATTTTTTTGGGGCTTATTCCCTTTGTTTTTTACTTCAATTATTTTTGCCAAAAGACTGATGGCTATTTCTTCTGGCCCAGTTCCATTAATGTTAAATCCCATGGGCATATCTACTTTGGATAGTTCTTCTTCGCTGCAAATTTGAGTAGATAGGAACATTTTTCGGGTGACTGCTACTTTTCGTTGACTACCTATCATACCCAAATAGGCAAACGGTTTTTTTAAGCAATACGCTAAAATTTCTCTGTCTATTTTATGGTCATAAGTCATTATGGCGATATAACTTTGTTTATCAAAAATCATTTTGGATAAATACTCAACATGACCTAACGGAACCGTATTGACCGAATTATTTTGAATTTTATTAATTTCCTCCATTCGGCTGTCAATTACAAAAACATCAAAGCATAGGGAAGAAGCATAATTAGACAGGGCCTGGCCAACGTGGCCTGCTCCAAAAATATATAATTTTTCAGGAGGCATAATAGATTCAATATATACGTTAACCGTTCCGCCACAGCACATGCCGTGTTCCTGCAAAAGATGATGTTCAAATTGCCTTGATTCCTTGTTAGTCATAACATCAATGGCATCTTCAATGACTTTTTTTTCAAGGTTTCCTCCACCAATGGTTCCATAGATTTTGCCATATTTGGTAACCAACATTTTTGCCCCAGTTTTTAAGGGCGTAGAACCCTGAGTAGAAACAATAATACACAAGGCGGCTTGGATCCCTTGCGATTTTTGTTCTTCAGCTAATTTAAAAATATTGACCAATGTTTTTTAGTTAAAATATTTTTTATAATCTTCCGGTGTATCAATATCAATGGTAATTAAATCATTATTCACAGGAATACTTAATCTGTTGAATTTTTTTAATTCATCAGCTAAAATTGCATTCTGAGGTCTTTCAGCAAGGTATTTCAACGTTGAATAATTTACTATAATAGGATGCCCACCTTTGTTATTAGCAATTGGACAGATATAATCCGCCTGGTATTTATTAAAGTCCAATAGGTGTAATGTTTCTAAATCTATAAATGGTGAGTCGGCATTATGAATGAAACTGAAATCTACATTCTTTAAAGCTTTTATACCTAATTGTAAGGAGTAAAACCGGTCGTTTTTAGGGAAATAATTCGCTATAAATATTGGTTTAGACACCATTTTACAGCATAAATTTTCTAATTTACTAATATGTATAGGTTGGACAACAACTACAAGGTTAATAATACCATAGCTGTGAAAGGTTTGAACAATATTCTCAAAGAAAGTTAGTCCATTATCCATTGTCAATAGAAATTTACATTGACCCATTCTTTCAGAATTTCCTGCTGCCAATAGTATTGTGCCAATTTTGCTTTTCATACAAGATGCCTTTTGCCCTTTGGTTTATTGAATTAATTCGCCATTTTCTACAGTGTAAAGAAATAGTTATTCCCGATAATTTCTTATGATTTTAGTCATAGGAAGGGAATTAATGGCGGAATTTTTAAAAAACTATTTGAAAATATACATCTTAATAAATCCTATAAAACGCGATTGCCTTTTTTTATACCATAAACATGATCTTTGACTTTATCGGCCCAATACAGGTCGGTATGGTCTTTGGTGAAAATGGTATACGGAATGGGCAACCCGAAGGTTAATTTTATATCTTTTCCTTTTTGTTTATAGGCTTCATCTACTAGATAAAACATTTCTATATTCGCTTTTATGCCGATTTTTTTGCGAAATAAAGCTAGGTTATAGAAGAAATTGCTGTTTTTAGCTTCTATATAAACAGGAACAATATTTCGTTTATACTTTATTGCTCGGGTTATAAAACTTTTTTTCCATTCGAGGTCTTTAATTTCTCCGCTTTGCTTTCGCGAAACCATACCTGCAGGAAACACTATAATGCATTCGTCAGAGGCAAAAGACTGATCAATTTGCCTAACACTTTCAAGCGCATTTTTACCGTGCTTATTTATTGGGATTAATAATTGGTTCAGGTTTTTTAAACTCATTAAAATGTCATTGACCAGGGCTTTAATATCCTTTCTTCTTTTTTCAACTTCATGCATTAGTGCAATGCCATCCAAGCCGCCCAGGGGGTGATTACTGGCTATTATGCAGCCTCCATGTTCCGGGATATTTTCCAGCCCTATACTACTTACATTTACCTGAAAATTTTTTATAGCAGACTCAACAAATTTTTGGTTATGGTCATTTTTTGTTTGTATAATAAAGTCATTAAACTCGTCTTGATGAACAACGCGTTTTATATACCTTAAAATTGGACTCGGGAGGAATTTAAGTAAGCGAGGATTTTTATCTTTTATAATCTTCTCTACGTCAATTTGTTGTATCTCTTTCTCTTGACTCATCAGTTTGAAGATTATTTTTTCCAGTACCAGATTTCATCGTTGGAATCTTTCTTCAATTGTTTCCAATAATTGGGAGTTACAGAGTTTCCAGAAGATGTTTTTAACTCGCGGTTATATATGGCTTTGGTTGGACTAAACGATAAATTTGTTACACCAACTGTAAAAGTTTCTGGAAGTAAGATTACTTCAGCGTCCGGTTCAGGAACTGCAGTAACTTTAGGTGGAGGACTTGGAGCCACAACAACTTTAAAATTATTAAACTCCAAAATTTGCTTTAAAAAATCAACCCGTTCCTGAATGCAATTTTTTTCTACAATTGAGCATTTTATTTCTTCAAGGTCTTCAAAAGTATGGTTTGAATTTAAGGCCATTTTTAGTAATTAAATTTTAAACAATTGATTAATAAATTCGTATAAATCACTATAGAAACCAGTGGCTACAATACCTATAATACAAATAATAAAACTCAGTTTCATTGGCCAGCTGATTATTAATTTTGATAACGGTTCATCGTTAGCGTCAACAAAAATGGCCTTTACAATCATCAGATAATAATATAATGAAATCACCATGTTTAGTACCGCCAAACTTACCAAAATATAATTTCCATGACTGGCTCCTGCAGTTACTAAAAACATTTTTCCAAAGAAACCAGCTGTGGGAGGAATGCCCGCCAAGGAAAATAATGCAATTGCTAACACCCAACTTAGGGTTGGGTTGTTCTTGTAAAAGCTTCTATAATTGCTGATGTCTTCTTTTCCTGTTTGGGCTGAAATTAAAGCAACCACCCCAAATATACCTAAATTAGAGAATAAATAAACTATCAAAAAATATACTGCAGATGTTGATCCCATTTGATTGCCGGATGAAAGGCCTAATAAAATATAACCCACTTGGGCAATGGATGAAAATGCAAGAAACCGTTTAATATTAGTTTGGCGAATAGCAAATAAATTACCAACGGTAATGGTGAGTATGATTACCAAAAATAAGAGGTTATACCATAAATTGGCAATATTTACAAATAATGGATTTAATACTGAAATAAATACAAATACAACAGCCGCCTTTGATATAACGGATAAATAAGACGTAATAGGGACTGGCGCTCCTTCGTATACGTCGGCAGTCCAAAGATGGAATGGAACTACAGAAAGTTTGAAAGCAAGGCCAGTAAACGTAAAAATTAGAGCTAAAATTTGTAAATGTCCACCAGTTAAAAGAGATGGTAATTCAGAGAAATTTAACGTGCCGGTTGTTCCGTATATCATAGAAATGCCAAACAGCATAATTCCGGAAGAAAATGCCGAAAGTAGAATCATCTTCATCGCTGCTTCTGATGATTTTCGTTTGTCTAAATCAAAATTCACAATGGCTGCCAATGGAATAGTTGCCAACTCAAGACCCAAATAAAACATTAAAAAATTTCCGGCTGAAATCATAAAGAACATTCCAAGTAAAGTGGAAAGCATCAGAATATAAAACTCTAACAAATGCTTATGGTTTTTTACCCAATCGTAGGCTTGCAATGAAATGATAAGGGTTCCAAAATTTAGCAGTAATTTTTCGGTATTGAGGATGGAATTATGGTTAAACATTCCATTAAAAAGTGTGCTCGCCGGAGAATCGAAAAAACCGATTATGAAATTGATAAGTAATAAAATATTTATCCCATTGAGTAAGGTTTTATTGCTTTTTAGCCCATCCCAAACCTTTAAAAAAAGCAAAAGAAAAATGAGGAGTATTAAACTCAGCTCGGATTTCATCACTATAAAAAAATCAATACTCATAGTTAATTATTAATGACCCCTCTCGATAAATTTTGAATTATGATTTGCGTATCGGGACTAATTAAATCCAATAACAAAAATGGAGTAATCCCGATGGCAAGAATGGCTATAATTAAAAGTGCAGAAGCAAACTTCTCGTTCCATGTGGCATCTTTTAGATTTAAAAACTTCTCATTTTTTATTGGTCCCATTACGGCTTTTCCTGCTGCCCTTAAAATATAAACTGCGGTAACAACAATAGAGGCGCAAGCCAGAACAGTGGCCACCCTATAAAAAAGTTCAGGCTTTTGCCATGCTCCCATAAAAATGGTCATTTCAGCTACAAATCCACTAAATCCTGGCAGACCTAGTGAACATAATCCTGCAATGATGTAAACAGTTCCAATAAATGGAATAGTTTTTAACACCCCTCCTAATTGGTTAATTTCTCGGGTATGGGTTCGTTCATAAATCATACCAATAGCACCAAAGAAAAGTGCAGTCATTAATCCATGAGACACCATTTGTATAACGGCTCCGTTAATTGCTGTTTGGTTTAACATGCCAATTCCTAGCAAAATAAAACCGCAATGACTTACAGAGGAATAAGCGTTCATGTACTTTAAATCTTTTTGCATTAATGTGGCAAATGCTCCATAAATAATAGCAATGATTGATAGCAAAACAATTAACCATGAATATTCCTTTGTGGCCTCAGGCATTAAATAGGTAGCTACTCTCAAGCAACCGTATCCACCTAATTTCATTGATATTCCTGCTAAAAACATGGAGGCTGCTGTAGGTGCCGAGGAATGACCATCGGGAACCCAAGTGTGAAATGGAAACAAAGCTGTAAATATTCCAAAGCCTACAAATAGCAAAGGAAAAATATACATCTGTGTCGCTAATGGAATTTGTTGATGTGATATTTTTAATAAGTCAAATGTATGGACGCCGTTCCCAATATCAGTGTTGAAATAGGTTAGTAATATTCCTAGGAGAACCAATGCAGAACCTGTCATTAGCATAAGTGCAAGTTTCATAGCACTATATTCTTTTTTGCCACTCCCCCAAATAGCAATCAACAAATATTTAGGAACAACGGCTACTTCCAAAAAGAAAAACAGGGTGAATAAATCTAGAGAAATAAAGAATCCATAAGCTCCCAAACTTAATAACATCAATAGAAAGAAAAACTCTTTGGTCAGTGTTTCAATTTTCCAGGACACCAAAATTCCGGCAATTACAACTGCGGCTGTAAGTAATATCATGGCAATTGAAATTCCATCCACACCCACATAATATTGAATATTTAAAGCTTTAAACCAATTAAATCTAGTTTCAAAAAGCATTTGAGTTGTATTGCCAATTGCTCTTTCAGCAAGATAAGAAATTAGTAAACTGAAGGCCGCTCCAAGTTGTATGATGGAACCTGATAATGCAGTCCATTTAACCTGAAGGCTGTTTTTACAGATTAAAACCGCTAACGCAGTTAGCAATGGAATAAGTATCAAAAAAGATAAGTTCGTCATTTTTGATTAATCATTTTCACTTATTTTCATATTCTCAACTAGAAGTCCTTTAATCTGATTGGCTACTAACAAGCAGTCAGTTACTTTTTCTGTTGTAAGGCAGTATTGACTTGTGCAAGCTGCATGGTCATGTTCCTTGCACAATATTTTTGATAAATCAACTGCTGAAAATTGTTTATTAACTTTGATACAACGTGTCAGTAAATCTTCTAAACTACTTCCCTCATGATTTTTTATTGAATGGCTCTGTAGATAAAGATGCATCATATCCATCATAGATTGTCTAACATTATAACAAGCTGATAATGTAACAACATCTTCAAGTGGTCGGTTTAATTCATCTTCCACATTTCTAAGTTCGATGAAGGTTTTCTTTAATGAAATAGTAATATCATTTGTTGTCATAATAGTTAATTTTTATATCCATAGGTAAATAAAGAGCAACACCAAACCGATAGTTGCCGAAAAAAAGTAAATAGCATATTCCTGTGCTTTACCGGATTGAATTATTTTAATCTTTTCAGAAAAAATACCTGTAACTTTAGCAGTAAGATTAACTCCACCATCCACAATGTTTTTATCAATCCATGCAGCTGGTCTTGCTACCAAATTAAATAGTATCCTTTTGGTAATGAAGAGATACAATTCATCAATTAGGAATTTTTTGTAAGCAAGTTTATAGATTCCATTAAAACTATTTGCAATACTTTGAGGCGTATTATTTTTTTTATGATAAAAAGCCATAGCAACTAGGATTCCTGCAATAGCCAATATTATTGGGACCATAGAAAAATAAGGATGTAATTGCGTGATTAATTCTTTGCCATCGGATGAAACAAATTTACCAAACGGAATAAAACCTGAAAAAATTGAAAGAACCGCTAAAACGATCAATGGGAGCAACATTGTATTTGGCGCTTCATTGGCGTGCTTTGCATGATTAGATTCGGTATTCCAGAAAATTTTAAAGTATAACCGGAACATATAAAAGGCTGTAATCATAGCAGTAAAAATTGCAACGAAAAATATAGTTTTATCGTGTTGCCAAGCTGCCAATAATATTTCTTCTTTACTGAAAAAACCTGAGAATGGTGGTATACCTGAAATGGCAAAACAGGCTATTAAAAAACTTAGATGGGTAAGTGGCATTTTCTTTCTTAACCCGCCCATATCTTTCATTTCATTACTGTGAACGTAGTGAATAACCGCTCCAGCCCCAAGAAATAACAAGGCTTTGAACATAGAGTGAGTAAATAAATGAAACATGGAAGCCATAAACCCTAGACCGTTTTCACCACCATACCCTGAAGCACCTAATGAAAACATCATAAATCCGATTTGTGATATGGTGGAATAAGCTAAAACTCTTTTTATATCTGTTTGAGTGCTAGCTATAATGGCAGCAAATAAGGATGAAAACACACCTACATAAGCCACAACTTCCAGAGAAACTGGACTTGATAAGGCAAAAATTGGAAACAATCGGGCCACGACAAATACACCCGCTACTACCATTGTGGCAGCATGGATAAGGGCAGAAACTGGCGTTGGTCCTTCCATGGCATCAGGTAGCCAAATATGAAACGGGAACATGGCCGATTTTCCGGCTCCACCTGCAAAAACCAAAAGCAATCCCCACGTAAGTGCTGATACTCCCATAAATGAGGCCGCCACTGCATTATTCAAAAATCCTTCGTTGGTGGTTAAGCGTTCAATTAAGGTTTGAAAATCTAGGGTTTCACCATAAAAAGATAAAATTAATATACCTACCAAAAATCCTAAATCAGCAAAACGTGTAACGATGAAGGCTTTTTTGGCGGCTGCCACAGCTGAAGGTTTTTCGTAATAAAATCCAATTAATAAAAAGGATGAAACTCCTACCAACTCCCAAAAAACATACATCTGGAATATATTGGTAGAAAGCACCAAACCCAGCATGGAAAATGTGAATAAGGAAAGAAATGCGTAATAAGTGGAAATCCGTGGCTCACCTTTCATATAGCCAATGCTGTAAATATGAACCATAAGGGAAATGAAAGTTACCACAACAATCATCATTACCGAAATGGGGTCTAGCAAAATGCCCATATCAATGGAAATGTTGGAAGTAAACTGAAGCCAATTATGTTTAAAAACAGTAATTTTTTGATAAACGCCATCTACTTTTCCAATCTCGAAAAAATAGTGATAGGCTACAACTAAAGATGCAATGAAGGAAACCAAAAGTGACATGGTTCCTATGGTTGTGCCGGCTTTTTTGAAATAGCTGCGGCCTGCCAATGCCAAAAGTAAAAAACTAAATAGCGGAAGCAAAGGAATCAATATGACCCATCCAAGTACCTTATCAAAAGGGACAACTTGATTGGTTATTATATCTAAGAGTATCCTGTTCATTTTTTCTATTCAACGTATTAATATTTCATAATATCAGCATCTTCAATATCTATAGATTTATAATTTCTATAAAGATTAATGATTATAGCAATCGCTACAGCAGCCTCAGCCGCAGCAATGGTTATGATGAACAATGTAAAAAATATACCGTCCAGTTTATCGGCATATAAATATTTGTTGAAGGCTATAAAATTCAGATTGACACTGTTCAAAATTAACTCTACCGACATTAGCATGGTTATCATGTTTCGGCGTGTCATAAACCCATAAACACCTATAAAAAATAAGATGGCACTGACAACTAATATATGTTCTAATCCAATTTCTTTCATTGTTTAATTTTCTTTCAGATGGGTTATAGGTCGTTTAATCGCAATAACAATACACCCAATCATTGCAGCCAAGAGCAACATACTGACTAATTCAAAAGGTAAAACAAAGCCATGTTCAGTTGTGCTCAACATTTGTCTCCCAATATTTTTAACCTCAGGTTCAATACTTGGATTTGTAGTACTTATAAATTTTTGTTCGCCGATAAATAGCAGAGTAAACATTAATCCAATAATTACAGAAAGTGCAGAAAAGAAAGCCCGGCCCATATTAGGTTTTGCCATGTCCGAACCTGATGCCTGTGTTAAAAATATTGAGAAAATTATTAAAACAACAATTCCGCCAACATATACTACCATTTGAACGGCTGCTATGAAATTGTTGTTCAAATAAAAATACAAACCAGCGACACCCATCAATGAAAACAAAAGGAATACAGCAGCCCTAAATATTTTAGAATTGGTAACAGCAAGTATTCCACTTCCTAAGACAATGGCTGATAAAATATAGAATATGATTACAGATGCACTCATTTTGTTTTTTTTATTTACTATTCAACTCCAGCCATCAATTTAGAATCAGGATTGTTTAATATTTTTTTCAAAGTTTTTTTATCATACACGCTGTGCTCAAAGTTTTGACCCATAACGATAGCATCTGAAGGGCATGACACAACACACAAATTGCACATCGTACATAGGTCTAAATGGTAAACAAATGTGTCAATTCGTTTCTTCTTTTTGCCATCGGGTAGCAGTTCCTGCTTAGTAATTATTTTTATACTTCCGTTTGGACAGGCTATTTCACAAGCTTGACAACCCGTACATCGGTGCTCATTGTCAGTATTATGTGGCATTATTACTTCCCCTCTGAACCGGTCAAACATTGTTAAAGTTGCCCTGTTGTCAGGGTATTCTTCGGTATGAATTTCCCTGAGATGTGTAAAATAATACCCGGTCACTTTCATCCCTGTCAATAAGGATTTTAGTGTTTTATAAATAGTTTTAAAATAATTTACTAAAAATGCCATCCCATTATTGCAATTAGTGTTACTATAATAATATTTACCATGCTAATAGGTAACAGATATTTCCATTCTAAATTTAATAATTGATCTACTCGCAATCTTGGAAAAGTCCAGCGGAACCACATTATGATGAAAATAATGGTAAATGTCTTACCCAAAAACCAAATGGAAGATGGGATTAAATCCATAATATGATTAAATGAACTTGGTCCGCCTCCGATATGAAATGGCATCCATCCCCCAAGAAACAAGGTTGCTGCGATAGCCGAAACAATAAAAAGGTTGATGTACTCCGATAGTAAAAACATGGCAAATTTCATTCCTGAATATTCTGTATTAAAGCCTCCGGTGAGTTCTTGATCTGCCTCGGCAAGGTCAAAAGGGGCGCGGTTTATTTCAGCCGTGGAGGCAATAATAAAAATTACAAATGAAATAAGAATTGGAATATGTCCTTTAAAAAGCCACCATCCATTTTGTTGGCTCAATACAATATCACCCAAACTTAAACTACCACTCAAAATAACTATTGAAATTAATGAGAGACCTACCGATAATTCGTAACTTACGATTTGTGCTCCACTTCGCATGGCTCCAAGAAGCGAGTATTTATTATTGCTTGACCAACCTGCCATTAATATCCCTAAAACGCTTATAGATGAAATTGCTGAAACATATAAAACGCCAATATTGATGTCATAAATTTGAAAGTCTTTGGCAAAAGCAATAGGAGCAATGGCCATCATAGACGCAATCACCATTATGAATGGAGCCAAATTGAACAAAAATTTATCAGAACTATTAGGTGTTAATCCCTCTTTGAATAATAATTTTACAGTATCGGCTACTATTTGCAAAGTACCTTGTGGCCCAACTCTATTGGGACCTAATCTAATTTCCATAAAAGCTGCAACACGGCGTTCCATATAGCCGAGGAAAAAACAAAGCAGTACCAAAAAAACGATAAGACTTAACCCAATGATGGCTAACTCTAAAATATGTAAACCTAATTCGCTTGATATAAATTTTCCCAACCAATTATGAATAAGGGTTGCTAATCCTGCAAGACTATATAGAAATATCGTGTTCATTACCTGTCTATATCTGGAATTACTAAATCTATTGTTGCCATTATAGCTACTAAATCACCAATTTTATAACCTTTCGCTATTGCTGGTAAAACAGAAAGATTTGAAAAGTTTGGTGATCGGTATTTTATGCGATAGGGATTAGCCGAACCATCACTAACTAAGTATACCCCTAATTCGCCCCTTGGCGTTTCTACACGCTGATAGTATTCTCCTTTCGGAAGTTTAATCACCATTTTTGTTTTTTCTTGAAAATCTCCTTCAGGTATATTATCAATCAATTGTTCAATGATGGAAACCGACTGGCGCATTTCCTTCATTCTTACCTGATATCGGGCATAGCAATCTCCACCATTACTTAATATTTCATCAAATTCCACTTGGTCATAAGCACTGTATGGGTTCCATTTTCGTATATCGCAACTTACACCGGAAGCTCTTGCGGTAGGGCCGGTTACCCCAAACGATATGGCATCTTCTTTTGAAAGGTAACCAACGCCTTTAGTGCGATTTTCGAAAATTACATTTCCGCTCATTATATCATCGTACTCTTTATACTTACCTTTTATTTGTTCTAAAATATCTTTGGTTCTTTGCTGAAAATTTGGATGTATATCTGTCATAATGCCTCCAGGAACCATAAAATTTTGGGTAAGCCGAGCGCCACATGTTTCTTCCATTATTGCCATGATGGCTTCCCGTTCTCTAAATGCATAGAAAAATGGAGTTACAGCTCCAAGGTCTAGTCCGGTGCACCCCCACCAAAGTTGATGAGAGGCTAAACGTGTAAGTTCAGATAATATTGTTCGAACAAATTTTGCTCTTGGAGTTGCCTCTATTTGTAAGGCTTTTTCAATCGTTAAAGCGCATGCTTCATTATTGATATGCGCTGCCAGATAATCCATTCGGCTGGTAGCAAAAATGAAATTTCTATACGATAACCGTTCACTCATTTTCTCAATGGAGCGATGGATATAGCCAATGTGGGGTTCAATTTTTTTAATAGTTTCGCCATCTAGCCAAACTTTAAGATGCAATACTCCATGAGTAGAGGGATGCTGAGGTCCTATATTTAATATGAACTCGCCGTCTTCGGTAATGATATTTTCTTCAATCAAACCTCTCATAGTTCAATCATATTTTCATCGGTATAATTCTTTCTCAATGGGTATCCAATCCATGATTCTTCCAAGAATAATCTACGGAGGTCGGGATGATTAATGAATTTTACTCCAAATAAATCATAAACTTCCCGTTCGTGAAATTCTGCGGTTCTCCATATATTGCATATCGTTTCTATTTCAGGATTCATGGAATCTAAAATAGTGGCTTTAATTACAATTGTATGTTTCAATTCTTTTGACAATAAGTGATAAACCATCACTAAATATTCTTTCCAATCAACACAAGTGAGGCAAAATAGATAATCAAAGTCAAGAGATTTATTGATTCTAAGTTCATTCAATAGAGTCAATAAATCTGAGGATGGAATATTTACTTCCAAAAATTCACCAGATTCATCAAATGTTGATTCTGGTAATATTGAACTGATTTTATTTATGAGTTCCTCGTTGGTCATTTGATTACCCCTATTGGTTTTTTAAAATACTGTTCGTGTTTAATTTTTTCCTGCAAGGTTATCATTGAATGAAGCAGTGCTTCCGGTCTTGGTGGGCAACCCGGTATATAAACATCTACGGGGATTATCTGATCAACCCCTTTTACCACAGAATAAGTATTGTAAAAAAATGGGCCACCTGAAATAGTGCATGCACCCATTGCAATTACATATTTTGGGTCGGGCATTTGGTCATAAAGTCGTTTTAAAACAGGGGCCATTTTCATTACAATTGTTCCTGCTACTATAATCAAATCAGCTTGTCGTGGAGTAGCTCTTGCCACTTCAAATCCAAATCTTGACCAATCATATTTTGCATCAGCAGCCGACATCATTTCAATAGCACAACAACTAGTTCCAAATACCAAAGGCCATAATGAATTGGCTCTAGCCCAATTAATCACTTCATCTAACTTTGTAACTAATATTCCACCGTTTTCAGTCTCATGTATTTGCCCAGGAAATACTATTGGTGATTTCATTTTATCTTCTACTTCCATTCCAAGGCTCCTTTCCTCCATGCATATAATAAGCCCATAAAAAGTATGAACATAAATACGATTATTTCTATAAGTGCAGGTATACCAACTTCTTTTACAACGGTTGCCCAAGGATACATAAATACAAGCTCCACATCGAAAATTAAAAAAATGAGTGCAAACAAATAGTAGCCAACGTTAAATTGAATCCAGGATGTTCCAGTCGTTTCAATTCCACACTCATATGTTTCTCCTTTTTGTGCATTTTTTGAGGATTTGGCTAATAAAAATGAGAGCACAATTCCTGCACCGGCAAAACCAGCGCCGCATATTAAAAGTAAAATTAATGCCGATGAACCCATATATATTTTGAGACATCAAAAGTATCTATGCAAAAGATCATCTAATATGACTTTGGTCATTTTGTAGCCTTATATATTTTTTTTTGGTATGACATTTATCATTGGATTTAGTTATATATCGTTGTTGATTTACAACCTAAATTAGTAACAAAATATTTTAAAATTATGGCAATAAAAATTACAGACGATTGCATTAATTGCGGGGCTTGTGAACCGGAATGTCCAAATGGTGCAATTTATGAACCCGGAAATGAATGGCGTTTTTCTGATGGAACTAGTGTTTCAGGAACCTTCGTTTCAAAAAGCGGATTGACTACAGATGCCGACAAATCTCAATCTGCAGTTTCCGATGATTATTATTACATTGTAGCTGACAAATGCACAGAGTGTACTGGTTTTCACGATGAGCCTCAATGTGCTTCAGTTTGCCCTGTGGATTGTTGTATTTTGGATGACAATCATGTGGAATCCAAGGGAGAATTGGAAGCTAAGAAAGAAGCGTTACATCCATAATATATTGTTATGAATACAATTGGAGAAACCCTGAATAACTCTTCTATCGGAATAGAAGCGGAGAGTATGGTTGTCCGTTTTTCGGGCGACTCAGGTGATGGGATGCAACTTACTGGCATGCAGTTTACGGATACCGCTGCTTTTTTAGGAAACGATTTAAGCACGTTTCCTGATTATCCTTCAGAAATAAGGGCTCCAATAGGAACTGTAGCAGGGGTTTCTGGATTTCAGGTTCATTTTGGAAGCAAGGAAATTTATACTCCAGGAGATGAATTTGATGTATTGGTAGCTATGAATGCTGCTGCATTAAAAGTCGATTTACCTCGATTAAAAAAAGGTGGAGTTGTTATAGCTAATATTTCAGGGTTTGATAAAAAAAATCTTGGTTTGGCTAAATATCCAGAAACTGCTGACCCGCTTGAAGACGGAACCTTGGATAACTATATTTTACATAAGGTTGATATTACTAAAAATACAAAGGAATGTCTTGCGGGGACAGGATTAGGAACCAAAGAAATAGAGCGTTCTAAAAATATGTTTGTTTTAGGGCTTCTGTTTTGGACGTTTGAAAAACCGCTCGATCATACCATTAAATTTATTGAAGAAAAATTTGCAAAAAAAACTGAGATAGCAGATGCTAATATAAGAACATTAAGAGCTGGATGGAATTACGGGGAGAATACCGAAATATTTAATACCCGTTTTAAAGTTACTTCTGCAAAAATGGTTTCAGGTGTTTATCGCAATATAACCGGAAACCATGCAACAGCAATCGGTTTAATTGCAGCTTCTGATAAATCAGGACTTCCTTTATTTTTGGGTTCCTACCCAATTACACCTGCCACCGATATATTACACGAACTTTCAAAATACAAAGCCAATGGTGTAAAAACCTTTCAAGCTGAAGATGAAATTGCCGGAGTTTGTTCTGCAATCGGTGCTTCTTATACCGGTCAGTTGGCTATTACAACCACTTCAGGTCCGGGTTTGGCCCTTAAAACTGAAGCCATCGGATTGGCAACAATGCTAGAAATTCCATTAGTAATAGTAAATGTTCAGCGCGGAGGTCCATCTACAGGATTACCTACCAAAACCGAGCAGGCTGATTTACTGATGGCTATGCATGGTCGTCATGGCGAAGCACCTTTGGCCGTATTAGCTGCAACATCGCCATCTGATTGCTTTAATATGGCTTACGAAGCTTGCCGTATTGCAGTGGAACACATGACCCCGGTTATTTTATTGACCGACGGTTATATTGCCAATGGTTCTGAACCTTGGCGTTTTCCTAATGAAGATGATTTGAAACCTATCTCTGTCGAATTTTTAGGCAAACCTAATGGAGCCGAAGGAGAGATACTACCATACAAGCGGAACGAAAAATTAGTTCGCCCATGGATTAAACCGGGAACAAAAGGAATGGAACACCGTATTGGTGGATTGGAAAAACAAGACATTACCGGAAACGTTTCTTACGACCCCTTGAATCATGAAACTATGGTTCACTTGAGGGCTGAAAAAATCAATAAGATTGCCGATTATATTCCTGAATTGAGACCCGATACCGGAAACGATAAAGCAAAATTGCTTGTTTTAGGATGGGGTTCTACCTATGGAGCTATCAAAACTGCCGTTCGCGAAGCGATAGCGGAAGGCTATGATGTGGCACATGCTCACTTGCGATATATAAATCCGTTCCCTAAAAATTTGGGGGATTTATTAAGAGGTTATGATAAAGTATTGATTCCTGAAATGAACAGCGGACAGCTATTGCAATTAATCCGAGCTAAATATTTGATTGATGCCATCGGTTTTTCAAAGGTTCAGGGATTGCCTTTTACCACCACTGAAATGAAAGCAAAAATTGTTGAACTATTAAAATAATAAACATGGAAACTCTTTTAGAAAACGATATAAAACCACTTACCTCCAAAGATTTTTCTACCGATCAGGACGTGAAATGGTGTCCGGGATGTGGTGATTACTCTATATTAAAACAGGCACAAACTATTTTCCCCGAATTGGGTGTACCCAAAGAAAACCTGGTTTTCATTTCGGGAATCGGTTGCTCCTCTCGATTTACTTATTACATGGATACCTTTGGTGTGCATAGTATTCACGGACGTGCAGCCGCTATAGCTTCAGGAGTAAAGGCGGCAAATCCTGATTTAAGCGTGTGGATAGTATCCGGCGATGGCGATTCTTTTTCCATCGGTGGCAATCACTTTATCCATGCCATGCGCAAAAATTTTAATTTTAATTATTTGGTGTTTAACAACCAGATATACAGCCTTACCAAAGGTCAATATTCCCCAACCTCAGAAAAAGGAAAGGTTACAAAAACCACGCCTTATGGTTCCATCGAAGAACCGTTTAATCCTTCGGAACTGGCTTTGGGTGCTAAAGCATCTTTTGTTTCACGTACCTTGGACCGCGACCCAAAACACATGCAAATGGTTTTGAAACGAGCCGACCAATTTAAAGGAACTTCCTTTGTTGAGATTTATCAAAATTGCCCTGTGTTTAATGACGCGGCATTCTTTGCTTTCTCTGATAAAGAAACAAAAAAAGAAGAAGCCATATTTTTGGAACACGGCAAACCTTTAATTTATGGACACAATGATGAGAAAGGAATAAAACTGGACGGACTAACTCCGGTAATAGTAAATATTGCTGAAAATGGATTAGCCGATTTGTGGATACATGATGAAAAGGATAAAACCAAAGCAAATTTACTTTCGCGCTTTTTTGATACCACCTTTAACGGTGAAGATTTTCCACGTCCTTTCGGTATTCTTTATGCTGACGAACGCCCTGTGTATGATGAAGGAATGACGATGCAGATTGAAGAAATCCGATCACGAAAAGGTAGAATGCCTTTGAACAAAATACTATCAGGAGATAATACCTGGATTATAGCTTAAATAAGGGTTTAGATAATTTCATAGTTTAGAAATGGCTTTACTTTTTTAAGTAGGGCCATTTTCTTTTAAAGTGAATTTTTAACATATCTAGAATCTTGATACCTTATTACTTAGGATTATTTCTGCCGCCGATCATCCAATTAAGCCGCACATTATAGACCTGAAAGTTATCCCATTGAGTAGAAATTTTTGAATAACTTGTTTGAGGCAGGTTGGTGTAATCCAGATTAATGTTCAAGGGTAGTTTTGTTAACTTATGTAAAGGGATTTGCAGGCCAAATCCGTATGTGAAAGCAGAAACCTCGCTCTTGTTTCTGTCAGGATAACCATAATTATCAACTTTTTCTTTGAAGTAACCTGCCCGCATAGACAGTATTTCCAAAAACATGATTTCACCACCGATACGTGACGTGGTATAATAATCTGAGTTTAATAAATCCTGAAATTCTCCTTGTACCAATAGTCTTAATGTTTTCAGACTGTCAATTAAGAGATGTTTGTCAAAGGTAATTTGATAATTGGCGCCATATTTCATAATAACAGGTAAAGATTCTTCACTTTTGGATCCAGCGTAATCTATTTTCACTTTTGAATAATTGAAATTTTTAATACTGGTTCCGAGGCTGGCCGAATGCTGATAATTTTTTCCATTAACCAACTCAAACTTCTTGATGACACCAAAATCAAAATTCAGGGCGATGAAATTTTTTTTCACCGGATTCCAAACAAACAGATTTGTGTTCAGTCCTATTAATAAATTTTTTATAGGTTGGGAGGCAAGGGTAAGTGAATAATTTGAAGTATATGGAATAAAAGTGTAGTTTGGATTACCAAAATCATCGGTAAAAGCTATTTCCTGTCCATATGAAAAATGATTCACCGTTAGCCCTGCCACAATGTATTTGTTGAATTTGTATCCAAGGCTTAGAAATTTATAATTCGCTTTATCCAGGCTATAGTGTGGAGTGGTATAAGAACCATCCAGTTCAATTCCCTTTAGGGTGGCTATTCCAGCCGGATTGAAATAAACGGAAGTTAAATCTCCATCTATGGCACAATAACTTCTGCCCATAGCTTCAGCCCGGGCACTCGGTTGCCTTACAAAAAACAATTCACTTCCAAAATTTTTATATTGTCCGAATAAAACCGCAGGAATCAATAATTGAATGAAAAGGAATGCATTTTTCATGACTAAGTTTATGATATGCCAATAATAACACTTCAAATATATATTAACTTATTGGTCAGTGTTTGAAGTGGCAGAAATAAATCATGCTTTCAGCAGTTAGGGATGCTAACATATAACAAATTTTTAAAAGCTATTAATTGAATTTTCATCATTTTAACTTTGTCGTTATCAAAATCTGTAAATTTGCCAACCATATAATGGCAACTAAATAGAACATGGAAGGTAAGGAAGGAGTAGATGCACTTTTTTTATATGCAGCCGAAGGTATTTTGGTGGCTAATGATAGAGGTGAAATAATACGAATTAATCAAAGTGCTGAAAAACTTTTTGGCTATGATAAGGATGAATTGCTTGGAAAACGAATCAATGTATTGATTCCCGGGCGTTTTGCTAGCCATCATGATCAACATATTGGTAATTATAATCATCGCCCCAAGGCTCGATTAATGGGCTCGGATCTTGAGCTTTTTGGATTGCGAAAGGATGGTTCAGAATTTCCTATTGAAATAAGTTTAAGTCCGTATTCTGCAGAAAAAGGTAATTTTGTTATTGCATTTATTGTTGATATCACAATCCGCCGGCAAGCTGAGGCAAATTTGAAAGACTATTCAGCAGAATTGGCCAAGCAGGTAAAAAACAGAACTCTTATACTGGAAGAAGCCATTCAAGAATTAGAGAAAACAAAGAAAGATTTGCACGATGCTCTTCAAAAAGAAAAGGAATTGAATGAACTTAAGTCACGATTTGTGTCTATGGCTTCGCATGAATTTAGAACGCCACTAACTACCATGATGTCGTCACTTTCGTTAGTAGCCAAATATGGCGAAAAAAATGACAGTGAAAGCCAACAAAAGCACATACGAAAAATAAAGAATTCAATTGTGAACCTAACAGATATATTAAATGACTTTTTATCGGTAAGTAAACTTGAGGAAGGACGTATTGAAAATATTCCGGAGTCGATGAACTTAAAAAGTTTTATAACAGAAACTGTAACTGAGATGAAGTTTATGTTAAGGGATGGTCAGACTATTAATGAAATGTATACCGGAAATGAAATGGTATTTATTGATAAAAAATTATTAAGAAATGTGCTTTTCAATCTTATTTCAAATGCCATTAAATTTTCACCTGATGGAGGTATAATTGAAGTTAAAGTGCAAGTCCTGAATTTTTCAATTAAAATTTCGGTAAAAGATAATGGTATCGGGATTACAAAAGAAGATCAGAAGCATTTATTTGAGCGTTTTTTTAGAGGTCATAATGCCACCCATATTCAAGGCACTGGTTTAGGGCTGAATATTGTAGCTAAATATACCGAAGTGATGAATGGTTCAATAGATTTTGAAAGTAAAGAAAATTTAGGTACAACATTTACCATTACAATTCCACAATAACAATAATTATTAATGAAAAAAATATTAATCATTGAAGACAACCTAGACGTTCGTGAAAATACTGCTGAAATACTTACACTAGCCAGGTACAGTGTAATTACTGCAAAGAACGGTAAAGAAGGAGTTGAGCTTGCTCAAAAAGAGATGCCCGACCTTATTATTTGTGATATCATGATGCCGATTCTTGATGGATATGGTGTTCTTCATTTATTATCTAAAAATGGGGACACATCTAGCATTCCTTTTATCTTTTTAACAGCTAAAGCAGACAGAGCCGATTTTAGAAAAGGCATGGAAATGGGAGCTGATGATTATTTAACCAAACCTTTTGATGATGTAGAATTGCTAAATGCAATTGAAAGTCGTTTTAAGAAAAACGCTATTTTAAAGAGAGAATTTACCAAAAATATTGAAGGGATTAATGATTTTATAAACGAAGCCAAAAATATAGAATCGTTAAGTAAACTTTCAGAAAAACGCGATGTCAGGTTTTATAAAAAGCGAGATATTATTTATTCTGAAGGCAGTTATCCAAAAGGAATGTATTTTGTGAATAAAGGGAAAGTAAAAACCTTTCAGACCAATGATTATGGTAAAGAACTTATAACAGAGTTGTATAAAGAAGGTGATTTTTTTGGATATATTTCTTTATTGCAAGATGAAAAACATAATAGTTCTGCAAGTGCATTTGAAGATTCTGAAATATATATTATTCCAAAAGAAGACTTCTTTGCTTTAATTTATAAAAATGCTGAAGTATCGCGAAGATTTATTGAAATACTTTCTAATGATCTTTTGGAAAGTGAAAAACAACTTGTAAAGTTGGCCTATAATTCTGTTAGAAAAAGAGTGGCTGAAGCCCTCGTAAAACTGTCGGATAAATATAAAAAAGATGATGAACAAATTTTCAGTATGAATGTTTCAAGAGCTGATCTTGCTAATATTGTTGGAACAGCAACTGAGACAGTTATTCGGACTCTCAGTGATTTTAAAGAGGAGTCATTAATTGAGATTTCAGGAGGAACAATCACTATTCTAGATTATGAAGGGCTAGATAAAATGAAGAACTAAAATCAATTCTAAATCAGAACCTCATGGTTCTTTTTCGTATTTATTGGTCAACAATCAATTCAATCAATTGGATAACTGATAAATGTCATGTTTAAAACTGACTCTTCTCATTAATTATCATTCGCTACATTACTAATTTCGTTTAATTAAATATCAGTTAAAAAAGCAGTAGTAAAATTTTGGTATTAGGCCAACTTTATTGACTATAAATTGCGTTTTCTGATTCTGAAGATTAATTGAAATTGAAAATAGTGCGTATATGACTCTAAGGATTAATGACCAAACTGCAATTATTGCGTTACAGGAGGAATTTAATTCTATTTTTCCTTACCTTAAACTTGAATTTTTCTCAAAGTCATACAGTTCTAATGGTGTTTTTGAGAGAAAATATTTGAAACTGAAAAATAAAAAATTAGGTGAATTTAGGAATAGCAATAATCAGGAAGTAATTAGTATTAGCCCAGAAATGACAGTTGTTGATTTGGGGCAGGGATTTAAAGATGTATATGGGTTGGGTGCTCAGGTTTTTCGCAAATCAGGAAAGGTATGGTTGGAAACAACATTTACGGATGGTTGGACTTTGGAGGAACAAAATCGTCAGGGCGAGGAGTTAAGTAAAAATAATATATAATGTCTTTCGATGTTAGTTAGTCTTTTAAATTTTAGGGCTAATTAAATAATTATAAATCATTCAAACGGTTTTAATGTAAATCTTAATTGACCCCAAAAAAATAGAATTAAATATATGAAAACCATAATAGAGCCTTTTAAAATTAAGTCTGTAGAACCTATTTATTTTACAACAAAAGAACAACGAATTGAATTATTAAAAGAAGCTCACTATAACCCCTTTTTAATAAAAGCCAAAGATGTTATTATTGATTTGCTTACCGACAGCGGAACTAGTGCCATGAGCAGTAATCAGTGGGCAGGCATTATGCAGGGAGATGAATCGTATGCCGGTAGTCCAAGTTTTTTTCGTTTTGAAAAAGTAATACAGGATATTACAGGAATGCCAATTGTGATTCCTACTCATCAAGGAAGGGCAGCAGAAAAAATTCTTTTTAGCATACTTGGAGGAAAAGGTAAATATTTTGTTAGCAATACATTGTTTGATACAACACGTGCAAATATTGAGTTTTCAGGTGCCGAAGGTGTCGATTTGCTTTGTGAAGAAGGAAAATATCCAACTATTTCAGCTCCATTTAAAGGAAATATGGATGTAAGGGCATTGGAAAATTTTATTGTCGAAAAGGGAGCGGCCAATATTCCACTTTGTATTATAACCGTGACTAATAATTCTGGTGGAGGCCAGCCGGTAAGCATGCAAAATATAAAGGATGTAAAAAAAGTTTGTAATGATAATAAAATTCCACTTTTTATTGATGCCTGCAGATTTGCTGAGAATTCATATTTCATAAAAATACGTGAAGAGGGCTATGCCGATAAGGAAGTATCAGAAATAGCACGGGAGCTTTTTTCGCTTGCCGACGGCTGCACCATGAGTGCAAAAAAAGATGCATTTGCCAATATTGGAGGTTTTTTAGCGATGCACGATGAAAAGCTTGCGCTCAATTGCAGGAATTTATTAGTTATTACGGAAGGCTTTCCTACTTATGGTGGTTTAGCAGGCAGAGATTTAGAAGCAATCGCCATTGGGTTGAAAGAAGTAATGGAAGAAAATTATTTACATTATCGTATAAGAAGCATCGAATACCTTACCAATAAATTAATAGCAGCAGGAGTACCAGTGATGCAGCCAGCAGGAGGGCATGCTGTTTATTTAGATGCAAAGCAATTTTTATCGCATATTCCTGTTGATCAATATCCTGGTCAGGCTTTAGTAGGGGCATTGTATATTTCAGGAGGAATTCGTGGTGTGGAAATAGGTTCACTTATGTTTGGTAAATATGATGATGCCCATAAACTTATACCAGCACAAATGGAACTGGTGCGTTTAGCCATTCCAAGAAGGGTGTATACGCAAAGCCATATAGATTATGTGTCGGAGGTGATTATCGAAGTATTCAATAATAGGAAAGAAATTAAAGGATTAGTAATTACTGAAGAATCCCAAATGCTGAGGCACTTTACAGCCAAATTAAAACCTGCTGAGTAATTTAAATTAGTAAACTTTTAAGGTGTTTTAATACATAAATTATTGCTTTTTGACTATAATTTTAAAAAGTGCAAAAAATTTGATAATAAGTATAAAATTGAATGTTTTTTTTGAAACCCCAACCTTGTATTTTTATTGTTTTTAAATAGTAAAAAAAATCATTTTCTTTATTTAATATGGATTTGAAAATACTACCTTCGCAACAGTTTTTAAACACCAATCACCTCATGAGCGAAACCGCTAAAATCAGTTTACAGGGCAAAGAAATTGAATTGCCTTTAATTATAGGATCAGAACAAGAAGTAGGAATCGATATTTCAGATTTAAGAGCCAAAACCGGTGCCATTACTTTTGATGTAGGCTACAAAAATTCTGGTGCCACAGCAAGTTCAATAACTTATTTGGATGGTGAACTGGGTATACTTCGCCATAGGGGGTATTCAATAGAAGATTTAGCAGAAAATGCAACTTTTATGGAAGTTGCTTATCTTTTAATAAATGGTGAGTTACCAAATAAGACACAGTATGACGAATTTGATATGAATATTCGGAGCCATACTTTGGTAAACGAAGATATGAAAAACATATTTGAAGCTTGGCCAACTGGTAGTCATCCAATGGGTCAGCTTATAGCCATGATTTCATCACTGTCTTCTTTTTATCCTGAAAGTTTAGGAACTGTTCAAAATGATTCACAAAAGATGCTTAATGTGTATAGGTTGTTGGCCAAAATGCCAACGATTTGTGCAATGATATATAAAAAGAGTCTAGGTCATCCATTCAACTATCCTCAAAACAAATTAGACTATGTTTCTAATTTTCTTAATATGACCTTTAAGCACGTAACAGAAGATTATGATATTGATCCTGTGTTAGTAAATGCGCTTAATAAACTTTTGATACTTCATGCCGACCATGAACAAAATTGTAGTACTTCAACAGTTCGCCTAGTAGGTTCATCTCATGCAAATTTGTATGCTTCGGTTGGGGCTGGCGTTGCTGCACTTTGGGGGCCATTGCATGGTGGTGCCAATCAGGAAGTGATAGAAATGCTCGAATTTATTAAAGCAGATGGTGGTAATGTAGAGAAATGGGTAGAAAAGGCTAAAGATAAAAATGATAATTTCCGTTTAATGGGCTTTGGTCATAGGGTTTATAAAAACTTTGATCCTCGTGCTAAAATTATTAAAAAGGCTTGTGATGATGTTTTAAATAAGTTAGGAGTAAATGATTCAACTCTTGAAATAGCTAAGAAATTGGAGGAGACCGCTTTAGCCGATCCGTATTTTATTGAACGTAAATTGTTCCCTAATGTTGACTTTTATTCAGGTATTATATACAGAGCAATGGGCTTCCCAGTTGAAATGTTCACCGTATTATTTGCACTTGGTCGCTTACCAGGTTGGATAGCTCAATGCAATGAAATGCGTGAACAGAAACAGCCAATTGGCCGTCCGCGTCAAATTTATACTGGGGAAACACTTCGTCCCTATGTGGAAAGAAGCAATCGATAAATCTAAATTACTGAAGTTGTTTTAATACTTCTTCTTTTTTAATAAATCCTGTGTTTGACCAACTAAGAATTTTAGTTTTATAGACTTGCAAAGTTGGCAACGCATCAATTTTTAATTCTTTACAAAGTGCAGGATTTTCATCAGAGTTAATTCTCACAATAATAACTTTGTCAGCCATATCTCTAGATATTTCATCTAAATACGGTTTCATTTTTTGACAGGGGGCACACCAATCAGCATAAAAATCTATCAATACTAATTTATCGGAATTGATTAATTCTTCAAATTGTTGTTTTGTCATTCCAGTGGAAACGGTCGCATTATTTGTGGTTTCAGGAAGATTGGCACTTCGCCATTTCATCATGCCGCCATCCAATTCATATACTTCTTTAAATCCTTCTGAACGCATTTGGCTAGCAGCGGATGAACTTCGTCCTCCACTTAAACAATATACAAAAACGGGTTTTGACTTATCAAGTAGTGCGATTTGTTTTTCAAAATCATTTCCGTTCCAATCATAATTTAATGCATTTTTAATATGTCCTTTTGAAAATTCATCTGGAGTTCTTACATCTAAAAGAGGAGGGTTAGGTATCTCATTAATTTTAGCTTCAAATTCAGTTGGTGAAAGAGTTGTTTGTGGTGTTTTGTTTTTACCGTTGGTACAACTATTTAATGAAATTGTAAAGAGTAATAAACTTATTGATAAGTATTTTTTCATTTTATATTTAAGTATTTAAATTGATTATTTTTTCAAGATCTTTGGCTGAAACTACTCCAGATTGTCTCCATTTTATTTCACCTTTTTTAAACAGAATAAGTGTAGGAACCCCTCGAATTCTATAGGTACTTGCTGCGTTAGGGTTTTTATCTACATCTATTTTTATTATTTTGGCTTTGTCGCCAATTTTAGTTTTTAATTCTTCTAATATTGGTTTCATGGCCTTGCATGGCCCACACCATTCGGCTGAAAAATCAACTAAAGTAGGGGTGGGGCTATCAATTATTTCTGAAAATGTTGTTGCCATTTTTTTACTTTATTTCTTCGTATTGTATCTCTTCAATTTTGGTAGGATTGACTTTTATTGTTGGAGCTGAGCAACTAGTTGTTCCGCAGCATCCTGTATTAGTAGCTGCCTGAAATAAAAAGAATGCTGCTATAAATCCTGACATAGGTAGATGCATTGTGATGGCTTGAATTCCAATAAAAACACCAACAATTAACCGAAGCCAGCGCATAAAGTGCCATCCTGTAAATAGTGTTTGTTTTATCATCTTATTTTGCTTCTTAAGCTGCTCCATCCGCCACCATTATGTACCTTAGTGAAGCCATTTGATTTTAAAATACTTTTTGCTGATGCACTTCGCATACCTGATGCACAACATGTTATGATGGGTTGATTTTTATCTTTCAATTTGTGAAGATTGTTTTGAAGTTGATCAACGGTGATATTCATAGAACCTTTAATATTGCCTCCGACATATTCGCCTTTGGTTCGAACATCCAAAATAATTGCGCCTTGTTGAACAAGTTCATTAAAGTCGACTTTAGGACCAAATCCGAATAAATTCTTTAGTGCGTTTATCATTTTATTAAACTGTTTGAGCGTGAAAGTAGTTTACCTCTAACCATGAACCTCCATTGCAACATTCAATACCTTGTTGAGCCAAGAAGCCATGAGCCATTCCACTTCTGCCACCTGATGCACAGCATAAAACTAGTGGGGTTTTTAGCGCTTTAAGTTCATTCATTCTTTCTGAAAGTTCTTGCACTGGAATGTTAATTGATCCAGTAACATGACCTCCCATAAATTCATGAGGAGTTCTAACATCTACAATTGTACCTTGTTTTTCTTTGATAATTTTTTCAATGTTCATTTTTTTTATTTTGTTTTTGAAATATGTTTAAAAATAGTCCTCCCATTATGGAGCCATATAAGGTACTATTCAGGGGTTTTGAAGTTATAGTGCAATTGCCGCTAGCACAACCCACAAAATGGTAGTAAAGGTAGCCGCCAATTGCACCTATCACCACTCCTGTAATGGTCAGTATATGCCGTTTAATAAAGTACATTCAGTTGTAATATTTTATAATATTGAATTTCAAAGTTACAATCGTCAATTTTTAGAATCAGCTACATTTGTTACATAGCAGAATATTTTTAATTATACGAATAATACACTCGATTCTGACTTTATTTTTGATTCTACCATACAGTTTTTCCAAGTCAAATAACCGCCAGAAAGATTATTAACGTTTTCGAATCCATTTTGATTTAAAATTCTTTGGGACAAATATCCTCGCTGTCCTACTTCACAAAAAACATAGATCGTTTTGTCCTTTGGTATTAAATTTAAATTACTTCTCAACTCATCCAAAGGGATATTTATAGCATTTGGTATAGTCCCATCACGATGTTCCTTTTTAGTGCGCACGTCTATCAAAATACTATCGATTTCAATATTTTCAATTTGATTCCAGTAAAAAGGAGTCATTCTATCATTTAAAATATTTTCTGCCACAAATCCTGCAATATTTACAGGGTCTTTGGCGGAGGAAAATGGGGGTGCATAAGCATGTTCCATTTCCATTAATTCAAAAATGGTACTATTTCTTTTAATGGCAGATGAGAACATTTCCATGCGTTTATCAACGCCTTCATGACCCGCTATTTGAGCACTTAACAGTCTACCGTTATTGGGAGAAAATGCAATTTGAATATGCATTTGGTGGGAGCCCGGGAAATAACCGGCATGAGAACCACTGTGAGTTGTAGAGACAATATGAGGTATTTTTGCACTATCCAAATGCTTAGAGGCTGTTCCAGCTGTCGCCACGGTAATGTCAAATACTTTTACAATTGCAGTATTTATTGCGCCATTATATTTTTCTTTGTTTCCTAAAACAATATTGTTAGCACAAATTCTACCTTGTTTATTTGCAGGTCCTGCCAAATAAGTATTCATGGATTGTTTGGTAATAGGATTGGCAAATTCAATGGCATCTCCTACAGCATAAATATCAGGATTGGAGGTTTGCAAATATTCATTTACAAAAATTCCTTTTGCATTTCCCAATTGAAGTCCTGCGTTTATCGCTAATCGGGTATCAGGGCGCACTCCAATGGAAAGAATAACAACATCAGCTTCAATCTCATCGCCAGTGCTCAGTAGCACCCTCAATTGATTGTGCTTTTTCTCAAATCCTGAAACACTTGTATTCAATCGTAGATCTACCCCTTTTACTCTAATATGTTGTTGCACAATTGCTGCTATAGGAAAATCGACGGGGGCCAAAACTTGGTTTCCCATTTCAATTATACTCACTTCTAAACCTAAATGGACCAGATTTTCTGCCATTTCAAGTCCTATAAATCCACCACCTACTACAACAGCTTTCCCTGATTTGTGGGCATCGACATAGCTTTTTATGTAATCTGTATCTGTAACATTTCGCAAGGTGAAAATTCCTTCAAGCCCAATACCCGGTAATGGCGGACGAACAGGGTCGGCACCTGGTGATAATACTAATTTGTCATACGATTCGGTATATTGATTATTAGTAACCTGATTAATTGCGGTTATTGTTTTGCGCTCTGTATCAATAGCTACTACTTCAGTTTTTACTCGTACATCAATATTAAATCGTTGATTAAACGAGGCCGCAGTCTGAACAAATAATGCATCTCTGTTTTTTATAACATTTCCAATATAATATGGAAGGCCACAATTTGCATAAGAGATATATTCTCCTTTTTCGAAAATAATAATTTCCGCTTTTTCATCCATTCTTCGCAATCTAGCTGCTGTGCTAGCTCCTCCGGCAACGGCTCCAATAATAACGTATTTCATACTTTTTATATATTTAATTAACTTGTTTTAACTTCACTAACAAAGGTCGTACTAGTAATTTTGACGGTTGGTAACATTTATTACACTTAGCTAATTAATAATCTTTTATCCCTACATATCTAATGATATCAGCCTTCCCCTGATGGTATTTACCTTCATTTAATATCAATTGGGAAGAAACTAGTAGTTCTGTTTTTAAAGGTTTAAAATCTTCTTTTATTATTTCTTCAGTATAAAGCCTATTTAAATCAGTCGGTCCGCCAGATGCATTGTTTAGTTGTAATTGATTAAAAGCTTCTAAAATTAAAATACCACCTAGATTTAACCAATTAATAATTTTTTGATGAATGCTTTGCCTAATAGTAGGAGGAAAGTGCGCAAAAATTAAGGCTACGGAATCAAACGATTCAGTTGGATAGTCAACCATTATGGCATCTGCAATTTGATAATTAAGTTCTACTTGATTATGTTTTGCTAGTAATTTTGTTTTTTTGAAACCTTCTTTACTCAGGTCAAACGCGAAGGTATCCCAACCCAATTTTGTTGTATAAACGGCATTTCGTCCTTCTTCCTCGCAAGGGAAGAGTATTTTTCCTGTTTGAATTTTTTGAAGTTGTTGTGCTAAAAATTCATTGGGCTCTTTACCATATAAGAACACTTTTTCACGATAGCGCTCATTCCAAAAGTTGATCATCATTATACTTATTTATTTTTCAAAAAACATTTTTACTGCAATTAATACTAGCATTACAGCAAATGATTTTCGTAAAACATCTTGAGGTATGTGAGTTGCAAACCTTGCGCCTAGGTATCCTCCAATAAAAAAGAAAATAGCCATTATTAGAGCTGTCTTTATATCTACAAATCCTTTTTGATAATATTGAAATGCAGCCAATGCTCCAACCGGCAATACCATCATCATTAAGGCTGTGCCTTGTGCCATTTGTTGTGAAAACCCTAATAGCATTACTAGTGCTGGGATAATTATGATAGCTCCGCCAAGGCCAAGTAATCCGCTTAATAATCCTGCCACTATTCCAATTAATGAAATAACAGAAACATTTTGCCACTCCATATTATTTTCCTTTTTTAATGGTACTTGTACCAAAAAGAAAATAGAGAGGGCAAAAGCTTATAAAACTAGTAGCTACTAATATTACTGAAACTATTAATAGCACAATTGCTGTGGTGCCTGAAATTAAATTTGCAAAATACAATACAGCAATAACTGCTGAAGCAAGAAGTCGAATGATTTTGTCCGTGTTACCTAGGTTTGTTTTCATATGTTTTATTTCTTTTAGTAAATATTAATTTCACTACAAAGTTCAAACAATAAAAAATGCTAAAAGGTGACCAAAGTCACATAAGGTAAATTAAATAAAAGGTAAAAAACGACGTGTACGTATCCTGTATGTTTCAAATTTAGGATAACTCTTTAAAAGCAGGGTTTCTTCATACTTTGATTTGAAATGGAATAAAAACCACAAGCCTAAACCAATGGTTATTTTCCATAGGCTTTCATTGTAAATGCCAAAACCTAATGCCGCTAAAATAATTCCTCAATAAATAGGATGACGAACGAATTTGTAAAGTCCTGTTTGAATTAAATTGCCACTGTTTTTTGGTGTGGGAGAAATGGGGTTAGTTTTTTATTAAGTTGTAAAATAGCAACAATAATTACAAACAAACCTATTATGGCGGAGGCTATACCGGTGAATTTCCAAAAGTATTAAGGTTTAAAATTATTGAAAATATAGGAGTGAAATAAATAATGAAAAGCATTAGTTGGATGCTCACAAACATTATGTCTTTTGATGCATTTTTTTTCAAAGTAAGGTGATTTTATTGCGCCCCAATTTGACATGCCCTTCAAATTCCATTTGTTTAAGTAATCTGGAAACTACAACCCTTACTGTCCCTAGTTCTTTTGCCAATTGTTCATGGGTTACGTAAAGGTTATGGCTCATAGTTAGTTCGCATTTCTTTTTTATGAAATTTAATAACCGTTCGTCCATTTTTTTAAAGGCAACGGCATTTACCACTTCTAATAATTCTTCAAACCGTTTGTGGTACAAACGAAATATATAATCCAACCATTCAGGGTATTCTTTTATAAGCAGACTTACTTTTTCGATAGGTATAAAAAGTATCTCCGATTCTTCCTCAGCAATCGCTTTTACCTTACTTGTGTCATTATGAATACCTCCTAAAAACGACATTATACAACTTTCGCCAGATTTGATATAATAAAGTAAAATTTCCCGGCCGTCTTCATCTGTTCGCATCACTCTTATGCTGCCACTTTTAACAATAGGAATAGAATTGATATAGGAATTTTCTTTTAAAATTATATCTCCTTCCTTAAAGGATTTGCTAATTCCATATTCGGCTAGTTTTTCTCTTATTTGCGGAGAAGATTTGAATTCAATAAAATTGTCTATTTCCATTTTTTATTGATTATTCTTTATGATAACTATTATTCACAACCGCAGTATCTGACCAATCATCGTGCCAAGCCGTGTATCCAAAAAGTATACTAAAAGGTTCAAAAGGTATAATACGGCTAAGGGTTCTTATAAGTAATTGTTTTGTTGAAAGTTTGTCGTCATAAACCGAAATCACTTTTGTTCCGGTTATTAGTTTTCCAAGGGTTTTATTATAATAGAGTTCGGTAAAAAAATAGAGAAAAAATACGGTTAGGTATGGACCAATTAATATCAGAAGTTTTACTGTTGTTGATACTTCTTGCAATGATGCTGCTAAAACCGTGGCGCCAATAAGAGAGCCAAAATAAATTAGATAGAAATCAATAATCAGATTAAAAAAACGTTTCCATTTTGGGGCTAAAAAATCTCGGTAATCGTTTTCGTTTACAATTTCATCATTATCTAAAATGGTATTATCCATATTGTAAATATTGTAATTCTTTTGGACTAAAACGAAATTATAATATTGGATATTATTAATTATCTAAAACTTTTACTTACACTCAATTCTTTGCCACCACCACTGTAATCATAAAATCCTTCTCCGGTTTTTACTCCTAATTTTTTAGCGGTTACCATATTAGTAAGTAAAGGGCAAGGGGCATACTTTGGATTGCCAAAACCATTATAAAGTACCATTAAAATACTGTAGCAAACATCAAGACCTATAAAATCAGCCAATTGCAATGGACCCATTGGATGAGCCATTCCCAGTTTCATTATAGTGTCAATTTCAGCCACACCGGCTACTCCTTCATGCAACGAATAAATGGCTTCATTTATCATCGGCATCAATATACGGTTGGCTATAAAACCAGGGAAATCATTTGATGGAACAGGCACTTTACCAACGGCCATGGAAAGTTCAATTATAATATTGGTAACTTCACTTTCGGTACTATAACCATTAATAACTTCTACTAATTTCATAACAGGCACAGGGTTCATAAAGTGCATACCAACTACTTTTCCCGGGCGGCTAGTGCCCGAAGCTAATTTAGTAATAGAAATAGAAGAAGTATTAGAAGCTAAGATGCAATCTTGTGGTGCATTAGCATCCATATCGGCAAATATTTTTAATTTAAGATCGCTGTTTTCAGTAGCCGCCTCAACCACAAGTTCTGCATTTTTTACACCTTCGGCAATGGAAGTAAATATGGTAATATTAGCTAAAGCTGAATTTTTTAATTCCTCTGTGGCGTTGCCTTTAGCTATCTGTCGGTCAAAGTTTTTGGTAATTGCGGCCAATGCTTTTTCTAACGCGGCAGGATTAACATCTATCAAAGCTACCTTGTAACCATGTTGAGCAAATACATGGGCTATCCCGTTTCCCATTGTTCCTGAACCTATAACTGAAATGTTTTTCATTAGTATTATTATTTATTATTTTTAAAAAGTTAATGTCAAATTTAAACCCGACCGGAATCTTTGATTAGGTAAAACAGCAAGTATTGGTTGCCAACCCAAACTTAAGTCTTTATTTATTTTAAACTCTTGTAAATTGGCGTCAACATTCGCATCAATAATATTTAAAGCATATAAACCCACGTAGGCCAAAATACAAACATCACGGTTTCGGCGATGATAGTTTCTCTGGCCTTGAACAGTTCCATCTGTAAGAGTTGGGTATTTTAAATCAACGGTTGAGGCTAATGTGTCAAATCTTACATCTACAGCCCGCTGATAGCTTTTATATTCACGTTGATTATAAATGAAACCAGCCGTAATGCCAGCAAATCCTGCGTAAAGGATTCCCGCTTTCCATATTTTATGATTATATATTTGTCCCAATCCTGGGAATACAGCGGAATAAATAGCCGCATTTCTAGGGTTAAGTCGTTTTATACTTATAGAATCTGCGGTATTTTTTTGTGCAAAAAGCATGTTGCTATCTGCAAGTAGTAATAGAATTATAAGAATAAAATTTCTGTGTCTATACACGTGACAAAGTTAGGTTACCTCACCCACAATCAAAAATGATTTCAAACCTACAATTGCTTAAGAATCTCCTTAAAATGATCCCTATTTTCAAATTCAATGACAATACTTCCTTTTTCGCCACCACGTGGTTTTATTTCTACAGTAGCTTTAAATTTTCGGGCTATCATGTCGCCAAAGTTTTTAAACTCTGCAAAATGTTTTGAAATTGGCAACGGTTCTTCCTCTCCAAATTTTATTGGCTCTATAAATAATTTTTCCTGCTTGGTTTTAGGTGAACCTTGTTTGGCTAAATTTTCAACAGCACGAACTGATAAGCCCTCTGTAACAGCCCGTTGGAAAATTTCCATACGCCATTCATTACTAGTTACATTTATTAATGCACGGGCATGACCCATAGATATTTTGTTTTCTCTAAGTCCTATTTGAATTTCATCAGGTAGTTTTAAGAGCCGAAGGTAGTTGTTTACCGTAGTGCGGTTTTTACCTACCCTTTCGCCTAATTCTTCTTGTTTAAGATTACATTCTTCTAACAAACGTTTGTAGCTTATAGCAATTTCAATCGGGTTAAGTTCTTCTCTTTGAATGTTTTCAATGATGGCCATTTCCAACATTTCTTGATCATTGGCCACTCTAATGTATGCGGGAATCTCAGTAAGGCTAGCTAATAATGAAGCCCGAGTTCTTCGTTCTCCAGAAATAATTTGATACTTTTCAAATCCTACTTTTCTGACAGTAATTGGCTGAATAACCCCGTGAACCCTAATGCTATCAGCTAGTTCATTTAGGTTTTCTTCGTTAAATTCAGTTCTTGGCTGAAACGGATTAGCCTCAATTTGACTAATGTAAATATTAGCTACTGAATTTAAGGTTTTTGATTCTATGGAGGTTACATCTGTATCAGCACTTTCAAGTAAAGCACTTAAACCTCGTCCGAGTGAATTTCTTTTTTTTACAGGATTATTCATGATAATTGTTTCTCTTCCTCTACCATATTGGTTAATCCATTTTTTTGTAAAATTTCACGAGCCAGATTCAAGTAATTAATACTTCCTTTGCTCCCTGCATCATGTTCCAATACAGATATTCCGAAACTTGGAGCTTCACTTAATTTTGTGTTTCGTTGTATTATGGTATCAAAAACCAATTGTTGGAAATGGGTCTTGACTTCATCCACTACTTGATTGCTCAAACGTAAACGCATATCATACATAGTTAATAATATTCCTTCAATTTCCAATTTAGGGTTTATACTTCGTTGGACAATTTTTATGGTATTAAGCAATTTTCCCAAACCTTCTAACGCAAAAAATTCGCACTGAACAGGAATAATAATTGAATCAGCGGCAGTGAGGGCATTTGTAGTGATTAATCCTAACGATGGCGAACAATCTATTATAATAAAATCATAATTAGGTTTTATTCTGTTCAAAGCTCTCCCCATTAATTTTTCACGGTTAGGCATATCTACCAATTCTATCTCGGCACCAACCAAATCAATATTGGCAGGTAATAAATCCAAAAATGAATTCTCCGTTTTTAAGATAATATCGCTTGGGTTTAAATCCTGAATTAAGGTTTCATATAATCCTATTTTAATATTTCTTGGGTCAAAACCAATGCCCGAAGTTGAATTTGCTTGAGGGTCGGCATCTACAAGTAAAGTTTTAAATTCAAGCAGAGCCAATGCCGAAGCAAGGTTTATGGCAGTGGTTGTTTTTCCTACGCCACCTTTTTGGTTGGCTATACATATTATTTTTCCCATCTATTCGTTGTTTTATGATTGCGTTATTGTTTCACCAATTTCCATTAATATAAGTTCAGCGTTTTTATTTTTAAATTCTTGTTTGGCCGCATCATGATCAATTTTTATTAAACCAAACGTATCATAATGCATACCGATATTTTTTTTACAATTAATAAACTGAGCTGCTTTTGCAGCATCCGTAGCATTCATTGTGAAATTGCTGCCGATTGGTAAAAAAGCAAAATCTAATTTATAATCCTCTGCTAACAGTTTCATATCATAAGTTAGAGCCGTATCGCCAGCATAATAAAAGCAGGTTTCATCATTTTGAAAAACATATCCGGCCGCGGTTCCGCCGTATGTGTCATCGGGTAATGAATTAGAATGTGCGGCATACATCATTTTTACGTGTGCAAACCCAAAATCCCATGCTCCGCCAATATTCATTGGATGTGTATTGGTTATTCCTTTTTTATTTAACCACGAATGTAATTCCCAGCTCCCAATAACTTTTGCCCCAGTTTTATGTGCTAAGGTTTCTAAATCAGCAACATGATCAAAATGCCCATGACTTACAAAAATATAATCGCACGAAATGCTGTCTAAATTTATTTCTTTTGCAAGGTCATTAGGAGTTATAAAAGGATCAAACAGAACCTTGGCTCCTGAGGTCTTAACTAAAAAACAGCTGTGTCCGAAATAAGTTACTTGCGTCATGTTAAAAAAGGAGGTGTTGGTAGGAGGTTCAAAACTATTTTCAAAGCCTCAATAGATTTTAACAGGTTTCCACTACTTATTAACATTCTTTTGGTGTTAATTTCTTGCAATGGTGGTAATCAGAAAGTTGACCCTCGTTCGGTGTTCAAATACAACAGCGATAATGGCATCACTTCGCTCGATCCTGCTTTTGCTCGCACACAGGATAATATTTGGGCTGTAAGCCAACTGTTTAATGGGTTGGTGCAACTCGATAGTCAATTATTGATAGCACCTTGCATAGCCCATAAATGGGAGGTTTCAGAAGATGGCTTAGTTTATAGATTTTATTTAAGAAACGATGTTTTTTTCCACATTGATAAATCTTTAAACAATGGATTATCTCGAAAAGTTAAAGCTTCAGATTTTGTGTATTCTTTCAATAGAATAATGGACGAAGCTACCGCCTCACCGGGTGCATGGATTTTTAATGATAAAGTTGCAATGCAACCCTTTGTGGCCATCAATGATTCCATACTTGAAATATATTTAAAAAAACCATTTCCGCCTTTTTTAGGATTACTTACCATGCCATATTGTTTCGCGGTTCCTAAGGAATCGATAGATAAATTTGGCAAAGATTTTGGGCGACATCCTTTGGGTACAGGTCCATTTATGTTTAGCCGGTGGAACGAGGAAGTAAAACTTGTTTTTCTTAAAAATCCTGAATACTTTGAAAAAGAAAATGGCCATAGATTGCCCTATTTAGATGCGGTAGCGGTTTCGTTTTTGGACGATAAACAGGCCGCATTTTTAGAGTTTTTACAAGGTAATCTTGATTTTTTTAATGGTTTAGAAAGCAGTTTTAAGGATGAAATAATAGAAAAAGATGGTCGATTAAAAGATAAGTATAGCTCTAAATTTACAACCCTTGTTACGCCGTTTTTAAATACGGAATATTTGGCTTTTATGGTGGATGATTCGTTGCCAAATTCCATCTCACATCCATTGTATGATAAAAATTTGCGTTTAGCCATTCAGTTAGCCATCAATAAAAAAGCGATAATGAAGCATCTTCGCAACAATATTGGTTATCCTGCGGATGGCGGATTTATACCTAGGGGTTTGCCCGGTTATTCGCCACAAAAAGCTGAAGATTGGGGTTATAACCCTCAAAAAGCAAAAGAGTATTTGGCCAAATCGGGTTGGACCAAAACTAAAAAGCCCATCACACTTTACACTACCAAAGATTATTTAGATATTTGTCTTTTTGTGCAAAAAGATTTAAAAAATATTGGCTTGGATATAGCTTTGGAGGTTCAACCTTCTTCTTTTTTAAAAGAAGAAAAATCCAATAATAGACTGAATTTTTTTAGGGGATCTTGGATAGCCGATTATCCAGATGCGGAGAATTATTTGGCATGTTTTTACAGCCCTAATTTTTCGCCCCATGGTCCTAACTATACCCATTTTAAAAATAAAACGTACGATGAATTATTTGATTCTATTTTTTTACAAACCAATGATTGTGCTCGAATAGAAATTTACCACAAAATGGAAGCCATGCTGTTGGCCGAAAGCCCTGTTATTCCTTTGTTTTATGACCAATCCATAAGGCTGATAGGTCACAGGGTTAAGAATATGAAGAACACGGCGGCTAATTCTTTAGATTTGAGAAGAGTGAAGGTTGAATAATTATTTACTATGAGGTTTAGCAAGTTATTAATATTTATTAAAATTTTAATCTTTGGCTTCGCCTTTTTTTATGTAGACAATGCCTCAGCTCAAAAGAAAAAGCGTTCAATTACCATCAAAATAGAGAAACAAGATACTTTAGATATTTATAAAAAAATTCAAAAAGTAGCTTTCAGGAGAAAGTTTACTAAAATTCTTTACCAAGCCGTTTTTATTGATCCGGCACCATTAAAATATGATAAGAAATCTCTTTCAGATAAACAAAAAACGGAAGACCCAAACCTTAAATTTAAAGCAAGCATTATTCGAAGTATCGAAATAATTGTGCTTGACCCTTTTGGCTACTCAGCCAATGATACCACAAGAACCATTGTTAATCCTCTGCAAAAAACAGCTAACAAAACCCATGTAACAACTAGCCGATGGGTGGTGCGAAACCGATTATTATTTAAAAAAAATGAATCAGTGGAACTTTTAAAAATATCAGAATCGGAAAGGTTATTGCGTCAGGCCAGATATATTAATGATGCTCGAATATTTTTGACCAATAGTGACGATAAAACTGATAGTGTCGATATTTTAGTGATTGTACATGATAAATGGACCATAGATCCAAGTATCTCGGCAGGTTCTAGCGGAGGAACAATTCGATTGCGGGATAAAAATTTGCTAGGTATGGGCCATACTTTTGAACAAAAAATTGGTTATAATTTCTCTGCCGGCTATAGCCTGAGCGGAAACTATAATTTTTCCAATATCAATAACACCTATGTTTCATCCGATTTATTTTACTATAATTCCAAATTAACTACCGAATTGGGTGTTTCGTTTGATCGGTCATTTTATTCGCCGCTAACCAAGTATGCTGGGGGGATGTTAATTATTAAAACCTGGGGTACGTTTAATTTTTATGATTCTATAAAAAGTGTAAACACAGCGTATAATTTAGATTTTACAAACTCGGATGTTTGGGTGGCCAAAAGTTATAGGCCCGGTAGTAGCAAATCTGTTAATAGTAAAAATAGAGCGATAATAGGAGCTTTACGCTTTGCGGATAAGCGTTTTCAAGCTCGGCCCAATTATAGTGTGGATACGGCAAAAAGCAATTTTAATTCTTCCCTATATCTTGGTAGTTTAGGATATTCACTTCGTAAATATTACAAAGACCAGTATATTTATCGTTTTGGTGCCAATGAGGACGTGCCAGAAGGATTAATGATTCAACTGGTTTATGGATATCTGAGTAAATCAACAGATATACGTCGTAAATATAGTGGAATAGAGGTGTCACATGGCAAACATTACAAAAAAATTGGTTATTTATCTGGCAATGTTTCGTATGGTACATTTTATAAATTGGGGGAAAAAAATAACTCAACCTTTAATACAGGTTTTTACTATTTCAGCGATTTATCTTTAGAACGAAAATGGTACGTTAGACAGTTTGTTAGTGGAAAGTTTACTACAGGATTTAATAAGCCATTGGCGGAAAGGATAACCCTGAAATCAAAAGAAATGTATGGTTTTAATGCAGGAACATTAACCGGAACAAGTAAACTCATTCTTAATTTTGAAACAGTTACCTATGCACCATACAATATTATAGGATTTAAGTTTGCTCCCGTGGCTTTTATAAGTTTGGGTATATTGCAAACTGAAACAACAAAGCTTTTTGAAAGCAAATTATATCAGGCCTATTCTGTTGGTTTATTGTTAAGAAACGAAAGTTTGCTGAACAGCAGTTTTGAAATTACGTTTGGTGCTTTTCCTAATCAACCTGGATTTGATAAGGCTGTTTATAAATTGAATCCTGTTACCAGTTTTACTCTAAAAGTAAGGAGCTTTGAAATTTCAAAACCAAGTCCAGTCGGATATGAGTAAAGTTTGATTTAAGTGCTTATTATTCTTTTATAAGTTTATTTTCTGAATTTCCTTCAAGACTTCTAAATTTAACTATATAAACCCCTTTTGTCAAAGAACTGATATCAATTTCAGAACTATTATTGCCTAAGTCTTTTTGCAAGACACAAATCCCCATGGTGTTATATATTTTCAACTTTATATCCTTGTTTTTTGAACAATTAATAGAAAGTTTGTCATAGGCTGGATTGGGAAACATAACTATTTCAAAAGCCGTTTTCACTTCATTTATGGTTGCTGGAGAATCCCGAATTAATCTTATGGAACTGCCATTTACTTTAGGCCAATGAGCCCTGTAAATATCTTCATGATACACGCACAAATGTCTAAGCCATGCGGTAGTGTCATCCGGTGCGGTAGAGGTCCAAAACTGGGCATTACCGGTTGGGGCCTGAAAGGAAGTATAGTTTCCACCGGCATTAAAGTAAATCCTATACCCGCCACCAAGAGCTGTAAATCCACTTGAATTTGTTCCTTTGTTTTTGGAAAGCCCGGGCGTTGGGCAACACGCCAAAGTCCAGTAAGTAGTGGTATCCGCTTTTTTTAAAGTATTGGCTTCTTTGGTTCCTCTATAATTTTCAAGGTTGGCCATATTGGCTGGCATTCCTACATATATTTCCAATGTTTTCCATTCGGCATCGCTGGGCACATGCCAGCCTATGGGTGCTATGCCACGCGAGTCGTTGGCTGCATGCCAGTTATAAAGTTTTCCGTAAATAATGCTGTTGGCCGGTTTGTTTTCATTGTTGCACCAAGCCCCTTTGGTTTGGATAACCCACGCCATCGAATCTTTCACTTCCGGTATGGGCTCGCCATTGCGATAATGGGTTACTTTTAAGTTTTCCTTTAACCAAACCTGTGTTCCAATAGTGACTGTATTATAAACGTTCCCATCAATATCGGCAACTGTTTGAGCATAATTTATCGTTTCAAAAAATGCAAGTGACGTGATTAAAAGAACAATTCTTTTCATGGTTAATCCGAGAACAAAGATAATTCGAATTGTTGTTTCAGTTTCTGAATTTTAAACAAATTCAAAAAAGATATTTTTTATTAGTTTAGTTTTTTTTTATTGAATGGTAATATAAGTGACCAAGCTTTTTTTTACCATCCGTTGCCGTTTTGTAAATGAGAAGATTTTCCATATCTCCAATGTAAAATACGGAAGCAGTTTTGGTAATTGGAACACTATTCCATTACTCCCCAAATTCTCCAACGCTTAAGTTTCTTGAAAATTTTACATCAACAATCCTGCACTCCATTGCAAAGCATAAATTGTTTTAAAATACTTCGTTTTTAGTTCTGCAAGTTTTCTTTCTGCTTCAAATACTTTGTTTTCTCTTGAGTTAATAAGAAACATAGAACTTTCACCATTTCGAAATAATGTTTCTTCGGCGTGTAGTAATTTTTCAAAATTGGTCAATATGCCTCGTTGCAGTTCCACTTGATTTCGTATGTTTTGAAATTCATAGTAGTAGTTTTTTACCTTTAATTCTACACTGAGTGATTTTTGGCTTTGAGCAATTTGTGTTTCTTCTATTTTTAATTTTGCTATTTTAAACTCGCCTCTCCCTTGCGAAAGGAGCAATGGCATTTCTAGTTTCAAACCGTATTGATAATTGTTTTGAAACAACAAACCTTCATTGGTAAATACATTATACCCTTTGCTAAGATGGTTGTAACGAAAGTCTAATTTTGGTAAAATTTCCTGAAATTTTAATTTTTTGTCAATTTCCAAAACGTTTAACTTTTGGTTATAAATTTGTAAATCAGGATGAAACTGTTTTGCACTTGCCAACAGTTCATCTTGATTAACGGAAAATAACTTTATATTTATTTCATTTTCCCAGCCGTTTTGAGGTACTACTTTTTCCGGTAACTGATAAGGTATGTTATTGTCTTGCCATAAAAATGCACTTAGTTCCAAACGGGCTTTTTGGAGCTTGAGCCAACTTTCGTTCTTTTGAAATTCAAAATTTTGGAATTGAGATAGAGCTTCTATAGTATCAATAGCGGGGTGTTCACCATTTTGATAGGATTTTTTAACCATTTCAAATCGGTTCCTACTTATTACTATATTTTTTTCAACTATTACATAGGCTTGGTAGGCATTTACCCAATCCCAGTAATTTGATGTAGCATCCATCAGGATGTTATTTATCGTGGATTGCTGCTCTGTTTTTGCCATCTCATTGTATAAATTGGCTTGTTTAAGATATGCCCTGCGTTTGTCCATCATTAAATTTTTAAGTAGAGGAATACTTGCACCTATATAACTTGATTTTCCTAAAGTTTCAGACGGGTCGAAACGATTCCCATTTAAATTTTCTAAACCGGCAGAAACTTCAACACCAAACCAAGTAGGAATAGAGATATTAGGGTTTGAATAGTTATAGTATTGGATGTTATCAAAAGTTTTATTTGATATATAATTGCTAATAATAGGATTGAAAGCACCACGAGCTGCGGTAATATTGGCTTTTGATTTTTCAATAGTAATATATCCTTGCTTAACAACCGGATGGTATTGCTTTACTATTTCTAAAACCTGCTCAATGTTTAAATTTAACGAATCGTTTTGGGCAAAAACCTTCGAGGAAATCAAAAGCAACAGGAGTAAAAAGTTGTATTTAATCATTTAGTTTCTTTTTTTTCGATTTTATAAAAATCAGCAGGAAACCCATTGATATTTCTCCATAGTTCATACCAAATAGGTACATCATTTAATAACAAAATACCTTGTGCACCTGCACCAATTTTAAGTTGGGTAGGCCATTTTATTTGGCCGTTGTCTTCAGCTACCAGCACCCTGTATAATCCTTTTTCTCCGATAGTATTTTCTATAGAAACAACCTTACCGGCAAAGGTTCCATAGCTTCCTTTTGGCCAGCCACTAAATACAATTGCAGGAAATCCATCAAATGTAAAACGCACTGCCTGGCCAACATTAACCAATGGCAAATCCATTGGTCTCATAAACATTTCTACCGAATAGTCTGCCCGTGTTGGCACAATGATGGAAATAGTTTCTCCTTCTTTTAGAACTTCACCAATACCCGATTTATTGGCCTGAACAATTTGTCCGTCTTGCGAAGCTGTTACTATGTACATACCGTTTCTAATTGTATAATTGCTAACTTGGTTTTCAAGCTTAGCCATTTCTCCTTGACTTGTGGCTATTTGGCTCAAGTTTTGGAATTTTTCACTCTCTGCTTTATTTATTTTTTCAGCATATTCCTGATCAACACTGTTTTGTTCTATTAAAATATTAATTAAGTCTTGCTGTGTTTGAGCAATTTTATTTTCAGTATTTATTTTTTTTGCTGTGGCGTTTTGAAATTGAATATTTCGCTGCTGCAGTTGAGTTTGAGAAATCAAGCCATCTTCATACAACTTTGATTGCCTCTCATATTGATTTTTTAATAATTTTACTTCATTCTCATTTGCTACTAATTCGGCTTTTTCAGCAACCAATTTATTTTTTAATTGGGTGGCCTTATTTTTTAACTGTTCTATTTTTAACTTTTTTGCATTATTTAAATTAGCAATTTGTTTTTCTGTAGTACTTATTTTTCCATGGTAAAAAAAAATACTGCCTTTTTTTGCATCGAGTTGGCTATTGGTTCGTGCAATTAAATTAGGATCTAAATAATCCTCTTTAATCTCAGTTAATATTACAATTGTGTCGCCTTTTTTTACAAAATCACCCTCTTTTACTAACCATTTGCTAATCCTTCCCGGAATAGGCGAATTGACTTTTTGCGGTCTGTTTTCTTGTTTGAGGGTTGTGATATAGCCTGTTGATTTGATATTTTGGGTCCAAGGCAGAAACAAAAGCACAAGTAAAAATAGCATTATTACCCAAAAGTAATAACGGACTCTACTGTTTCTGTTTATCAAAAAAATTGAGTTGAAAGATTTATAAGGTTTGTTGTAGTGTTCCATTTTTTGCTATTTATTTAAAATGGCATTGCCGTTATTGAGATGAATATGGTGATTACAATTTGCAGCGAAGTAAGGGTCATTTGAGGATACTACTATTGTTTTGGTTTTGGCCGCTTCAAAAAGATAAGCTTGAAGGTTTTTTTTTGCGTTTTCGTCTAATCCTGCCCATGGTTCTTCCAATATAAGCAAAAGTGGATCATGGATTAGAGTTCTTAAAAGTAAAATTTTCTTTTTGATAGAAGTAGGTAGTGTATTTCCTAATGGATCTATTGGGCTATGGAAAGACTTAGGGAAAACAGAAATAAAATTTTCAAATCCAAGTGTTTTGGTCAAGTTTGAAATACTTTCAATTGTGATATCTATTCTGCCGAGTGTTATATTATCAAACAAGGTTCCCTCAAAAAGATCTTGTTCGTTTAATAATACTCCTGTTTGTTTTCGAAGGCTTTGCAGGCTGTAATTTTGTAGTGGCATATTATTGATGGTAATAAGGCCACTATTATATTTATAAGATCCTGTAATTAACTTTAACAAAGTAGACTTACCACTATTTTCTTCGCCAGAAATACACGTAATACTATTTGGCGAAAAATCTATAGATAGGTTTTGAAATATTTTTTGGTTTGCATTGTATGAAAAATCAACTTCGCTAACAACAATTCTTAACTGTTTTGTTTCCAAATCAACATTACCATCCATTTCTTTATCAATTTCTAAAACCGAACTAAGCTTGTGCAATCCTGTTACAACATCATAGATGCTCTCAAGGCTAATAATTAGTTTTTCCAAAGAATTGATTAAGGAAATAATTATAATTTCAGCCGCTACAAATTGACCGATATTTATTTTTTGGTTAAAAAGTAAATATGAGCCTAATATTAGCATCAGTGCAGTTATTGCTACTTTAAAAAATACGAGGGATTTAAATTGGACTAATAAAACCTGGAAATGTGAGGTTCGAGCAGAAATGTATTTGAATAATTTTTCATCTGTTTTTATAAGATTAATGTCAGTCCCCTGACTGTATTTAAGCGATTTTATTACCCTACCCATTTCTTCTAGCCATGCCACTACCTTGTATTTATATTGGCTTTCGGCAAAGCTAGTTTCCAATCCTTTTTTGCTGGTGAGTTTAAAAATTAGAAAAATAATCAATATTAATAGAAGAGAAAAGAAGATAAAAAAGAAATGGTATAGGGAAAGCAGTATGAGTCCAAATGCAATTTGGATTACAGCGGTAGGAATATCTAATAGTAATTTTGAAATACCTTTTTGAACATTAATTGTTTCAAAAAATCGATTTATTTTTTCAGGCAGATAATATTTATCAATTTCTTTTAGATCAAAATTTGGTATGGTTTCCGCAAATGCGAAAGCATTTCGAACAAAAATCTTTTGTTGGATTTTTTCAATAATTTTCATTTGATTGATTTGCATATATCCTAAAAGAAAAACACCAAATATGATAATTATTATCAATATATAAACCGAGGTAACCATAGTTGCCCCTAATACGAAGCCCAAAATAGCCTGAATTCCCAAGGGTAAACTTAATTGGATTATACCACTCAATATGGCATAAAAATATATATCATAAATTTCTTTTCTTTCTAATCGTATTAAGTTTAATAGTTTTTTAATCCCGTATTCTTCTTTCTGCATATTTTAAACCGTATTTATTTTAAACATAGTAATGACTGAACAAATTCAAGGGTTATAAAGTCTACCGCAAAAGTAGTATTAGTTTTTTGAATGATAGTAATACTATTATAAAAAATTGTAAAAATATTTTCTGTAGCTTTGCAGCTTTATTTAATTGAAGTAAAGAGTATACTAAAATGAAATTGCATGTACAGATAAAAATGAACGAAGCCTTATTTCTTCGTGATCCTGAAAGTTCGGAGTTGGGAAAGAATATTCTAAAACACAGCATTCAATTAATCCATAAATCAGGATTTGAGGCATTTACATTTAAGAAACTTGCGGAAGACATTGGTACAACAGAAGCCGGGATTTACCGATATTTTGAAAATAAACATAAATTATTGTTGTATTTAACGGCCTGGTATTGGGGATGGCTTGAATTTCAAATCAGTTTTCATACCAATAATATTGATGACCCTACAGTTAAGTTAAAAAGAATCATTACCCTTTTGGCAACGGCTGTTGAGGATGACGAACAAACCAATTACATAAACGAAAGTTTGCTTCATCAAATTATTATTTCAGAAGGCTCAAAGGCATTCCTTACCAAGCAAGTAGAAGAAGATAATAAACAGCATTTTTTTAAACCCTATAAAGACCTTTGTGCAGTTGTTGGGAATATTATTTTGGAATGCAACCTGGCATATAAATATCCTAGGTCATTAGCCTCTACAATAGTTGAAATGGCACATTTTCAAAATTTCTTTATGAATAATTTGCCTTCACTTACCGATTTTGGCAATACAAAAGAGGAAAGCGAAATAATTTCCTTTTTAAATGATTTGGTTTTTGCGGGTTTGAACAAAAGCTGACCGATAAGCAAACGATCTATTAATCCTATTTCTGCGCATAACACAACCACCAATGCCCTTTGTTGCTTTTGTATTTATTATACCTGCGGCACGGCAAATTTAACGCCACAACTACCGCAGCCCATATAGCATAAACCGCCCAAAGCGGCATGCCAAACCATTTTGGCAATCTGCCAGAAATAGCAGTGAGGTAAGGTTCAAAATTTTACTGAGAATTTAGTAATTCTCTGAACCCATTATTCCAGCTTGGTTAATGTTTTGATATGGGCAGTGCAAACAGCCGTTGCCACAGCAAAAGCCTCTATTTAAATGATACTTACTAGTGAAAACCAATAAGCCATTTTCGTTTATATAATAATCTTCATTTGGATTCACAACTGTCTACATTCTTTCAGGTACGACTATGCCGAGCAAATTCATTCCTTGTTTTAAGGTGTTGGCTGTAATAGTGCAAATAGCTAGTCGGTTTTGTTTGAGTTGTTCATCCAATTCTCCCAATATCGAAACATCATGATAAAGACGGTTAAACGCTTTGGCCGTTTCAAACATATAATTAGCAATTAGTGCAGGATTATACTCCTCGGCGGCGTCTGAAATTTTAGAAGGGAATAAGGAAATAGTATTTAATAATTCTTGTTCCGCCGGATGCAAATTGGCCTCGGTGGTAACAACTGGTGTAGTTGTTATATTTCGTAAAATGGAGCAAATACGGGCATGTGTATATTGAATGAATGGGCCAGTGTTGCCATGAAAATCAATCGATTCTTCTGGGTTAAACAGCATTCGCTTTACTGGGTCTACCTTTAATAAAAAATACTTTAATGCTCCCATGGCTATGGTTTCATAAAGTACTTCCAACTGGCTCTCTAAAAAGCCTTCGGTTTTGCCAAGTTCTTCCGTAATCTGTTTGGCGGTGGCGTGCATATCTTCCATCAGTTCATCCGCGTCTACCACGGTTCCTTCACGGCTTTTCATTTTGCCACTTGGTAAATCTACCATGCCGTAACTTAGGTGATAAACCCCATCAGAGTATGGTTTTCCTAATTTTTGAAGGATTAATTTTAAAACTTTAAAGTGATAATCCTGCTCATTTCCTACCACATATACCGACTTATCCATTTTGGTTTCGTCGTATTTTAGCTGGGCAGTGCCAATATCCTGAGTGATGTAAACCGAGGTGCCATCCGCTCTTAAAACTATTTTACGGTCAAGGCCATCGGCGGTTAAGTCTATCCAAACGCTGCCGTCAGGGTCTTTAACAAAAACTCCTTTTTGCAACCCTTCATTCACACAGTCTTTGCCTAAAAGGTAAGTATTGCTTTCGTAATAGTAATTGTCAAAACTTACTCCCATGCGGTTGTAGGTTTTTTCAAAGCCTGCATACACCCAGCCATTCATGGTTTTCCAAAGGGCTATGGTTTCAGTATCTCCGGCTTCCCACTTCAAAAGCATTTCTTGTGCTTTTTTGATTAATGGGGCTTCTTTTTTTGCATCTTCCTCGGTTAATCCGGTATCTATAAGATTTTTTATTTCCTCCCGATAATATTGGTCAAATAATACATAATATTTTCCTGCCAAATGGTCGCCCTTCATTCCACTCGATTCAGGGGTTTCGCCATTTCCATAAAGTTGCCAGGCCAGCATACTTTTACAAATATGAATGCCGCGGTCGTTTATGAGGTTGGCTTTTACCACCTCATATCCTGCAAATTTTAAAATCTGACTTACCGAAAATCCTAATAAATTATTTCGTACATGCCCCAAATGTAAAGGCTTGTTGGTGTTGGGGGAGGAGTACTCTACCATCACTTTTTTGCCAGCCCCGTCTGTTACTTTCCCGAAATCGCCGTTTGCAATATTTTGCTTTAAAAAATTGAGCCAATAGCCTGTGCTCAATTCAAAGTTTAAAAAACCTTTAATAACATTAAAGCTAGCTATATCACTGCAATTGGATTTTACAACGTTTCCAATATTGGTGGCGGTTTCTTCAGGCTTTTGTTTTGAAATGCGTAAAAAGGGAAAAACAACAAACGTAAAATCGCCGATGTGGTCCTTATTGGTGAGTTCCAGTTTTATGTCTTCTGGTTTTAATACTTCATGATAAAGCGAAGAAAAACTTTGAAGGATTAAATTTTTTAAGGTGGTTTCTATGGTCAAGGTTGGGTAATGGTTATTTGGTTATTTAGTTATTAAGAATTTATTGAAGGCTGAAGGCATTCCTAATTCCTAATTATTCTCTAGTTTCCATTTAACACCGCATCCTACGGCTGGTATTTCGGGAAAATCTACATCTATACCATCAAGGGTATCTTCAAGTGCATCTTCCAAATACACGCGGGTTACTGCGTGTTCATTATCCCAGCTATCGTCAATGGCGCCTTTATAAACTAATTCGCGTTTTGAGTTAAATAAAAAAGCTTCGGGAGTTTTTATCGCCCCCAACGCTTTAATTACTTCTTGGTCTTCATCATAAAGGTAAGGAAAGTGGCCTTCGAACATTTGATCGGCTAGTTTCTTCATATTTTCGAAAGAATCTTCCGGAAATTGTTTGGCATCATTTCCGCTAATTATCATTATAGCCAAATCATCTTCTTCGTATCTTTTCCATAATTTGATTATTCTATTCCAATAGTTACGGGAATATTTGCAATGATTGCAGGATACTATTATTAAAAGCGCATACCTGTCAGCAAAAGAGTATTTACTATATGTTTTGCCATCTGTGGCAGGTAGCTTAAATTCAAAAAGTTTATCACCTATTTGCATAGTGCAAAATTAAACATTTGTTGTTCATTCGGTCAATGCAAACAAAAAATAGGTGATTTAAAATACAGGATAGTTTACCCAAAATACTCCACATACTGCCGGGGAGTTTCATAAATTTTGATGCAATGCAATTGTCCTTCATTTATAAAAGGAAATAGTTCATTCCATATAGAAATAGCAAGAACTTCAATAGAAGCCATTTTGCCGACCATAAAATCGACATCCAAATTTATGTTGCGGTGGTCTATTTTGTTTATTACTTTTTCTTCCACCAATTCTTTTAATTTTTTGAGGTTTATTACAAAACCAGTTTCGGGATTGGGAATGCCCTTAACAGTAATATATAAATCAAAGTTATGACCATGCCAGTTGCTGTTGGCGCATTTGCCAAACACCTCCGTGTTTTTTTCTTCACTCCAATTGGGGTTATGTAGTTTGTGGGCTGCATTAAAATGCAACTTCCGTGTGACATATACCAAGCCCTTGATTTCGTTCATTATTAGGCCGTGAAATTACGAAGGAATTGTGAAAAGGCAGGGAAATAATTTTTTTAAAGCGCTTTGAATTTTAAATGGTGCAAGTGTTTTTTAAGTAAAAATGAAGCTTTTTTAATTTACACTTTGGGCAACCCTCCTTAAATTCCTTGTATAACCTCCCGAATGGGATGTATGCACCAAAGGCGCGGGGTGTCTTTTTTAGATTATAGTTTAACGTTTTGCAGCTACAAGAAGTTGGCGATTTCGGAGCACAAAACTGTCAGCCAGCACTGAACTTGATGCGAAGCACAAATGTTTATTTAACCACTGAACCGCCAATTTCTTGTAGGTGCTGTTACCAGTAGTGCTTTTCTGTCTGCGGTTACTTTGCTTTCATCTTATTTCCCTTTGCATCGTGGGTCACTTCTGCAAGTCCAAGCGCTTCCATTAGTGGTGGAATATACATTCCTACTCTACCTCTCAAACCTTTTTTCAAACCATACCAACCTTTTATAGGATTTTTTTCTGAACGCCCCCAAGCTTCAACTGTTCCGTCTTTTGCAGGTTTTTGTTCGTCTGCACTGCCAAGTTCAATCCAGTCGCCATGCTTTTTTAGCATCGCATGTAAATCGTCAAGAATTTTTGCATCGTAATGCAAAACTGTTTTACCAACCTTACAAACCAATAGTTCTTTACCATCTTTTTCGTCTACATGCATGGTATATTCACTTGATAAAGGAGGTGTTTTTAAAATAAGCGGTTTTTCCTTTGTTCCAATTTTGTTTTTCATTTAACCTAAGTTAGTAAGTGTAGAATTTATCTTTTAGTATTGATTTGGTACATTAAACATCCAGCGTATCCCAAATTTATCAAGACAAACACCCCAGTACCCCAAAAATTGTTCGTGTGGAGCAACACAATCAGTTCCTCCTTGAGAAAGTATGTTGTAAATTCTATCTGCCCCTTCTTTTGTATCCGGTTCTAAACTTATAGTAGTATTATTACCAATAGTTAGTTTGTGCCCCATACTTTCTAAAATGTCTGTTCCCATGATGTTTGTTCCTCCTAAAATTGGAAGTGATACATGCATAACCATTTTTTTTTCTTCCTCTGAAAGTTGAGGCATTCCTTCTTGTTGAGGCATGTCGCCCATACGCATAATAGGAGCTGCCCACTCTGTATTGAAAACCGATTTATACAGGTTGAACGCTTCTTCAGCATTCCCTTGAAAATTTAAGTAGATGTTTGTCTTTGCCATGTTATTTAGGTTTAATTAGTTCATATAGTTTCTAAAAATAGTAATATACACTCCATTTTCGGTGCTTATCTGGAACCAAAACCGAGAGATAGTTTATTCAAAAATAGTAAATACTTAGGAAAAATAAATTGCAACAGTCTGATTTAACATACAGATTTACTTTTTTTAATAAATAAGTAATTCTCAATACTCAAATCAGATTTTTTATTTAAAAATCGACCGTACCGACTTCCAATAAATAATCATTTCATCGTTGTTCCAATTGGAAGTTGAAGAAGACAAATCCAAATCCATTCTATTCGGAAAGGCTTTCCATTCATTTTTTTCAATAGATGCTGGTTTTCCATACCATGCAAAATGTATCCATGCATCTTGAATGGATTCTGCAAAACGAGCTAAAGGTGCTGCTTTAGGATTCTCGGAAATAACTTTATTTTTTCCGTTACTAAAATAGTCCTCATTTGGATGTCCGAAATTCCAAAGTAATTGTAAATCAATCCCATGGCAAGCACCATATTTTTCTGACCCATAGTTTAATATGTAAGAATAAACATCACATTCTGCATTGTTTTGAGCCTCAGCTAGTTCGTATGAAGGAATGGTAAATTGAAGAAAAGTTAATAAAGCTTCTAAAATTTGTTTTTTCTTTGGTGTTACATTCAAGCTATTTTGTAATTTTTTCTCCGTTAAAGCTTTAAGTTGCTCACTAATTTCTTTTAATTTTTCATAAGTTTCCTTTGGCTCATTTATTTCGACTAAATTAAAACGTTGTCTAATAGCTGCTAACACTGTTTTTTCATCGAAGGGAGATAACCAGCCAAGCAAAGCGAAAAACAATTTCATTTCTTCCGCATTAGAACCAACCAATAACGGTATCTTGGATCCTTTACCAGATTGAATAGCATTTAATGTACCTTCTTCACATATATACTTGCCATCAATAATGGGCATGAATCCAATTTTACTACTTCCATTATGTTCTAATGTTTCTTCAATTTTTGATCCTTTTTTAACTAATATATCAGGTTCGATAGTTAATAAATCTTCTGGTCTCAAAGTGTTAGAGGTATTCAATTTAAAACTTTTAGTTGCTGCTATTGTTAAGTGATTAAACTCTTGTTTGGTCATGTTTTCTGCGCCACCACTTTGACAAATTGCTTTATGAAACAATCCTTTAGCCATAGGACTTCCTAAAAGCGATGCCACGGATATCCCGCCTGCGCTTTCTCCGAAAATTGTCACATTATTTGGATCACCACCAAACTGTGAAATATTTTCCTGTATCCACTTTAATCCTAATATTTGGTCACTTAAAGCAATATTGGTTCTGTTTTCTTCTGGAAAGTTAAAACCAAACATCCCAAATCTATAATTTAAACAAATAACTACTACATTTCCTCGTTGAGCTAAGTGGTTTCCATTATAAAGTTCACATTCAATATTACTACCACTTTTAAAAGCACCTCCATGAATCCATACTAGGACAGGACGTTTTTCTTCATCTAACTTGGGCGTCCAAAGATTCAAATTGAGGCAGTCCTCACTAAAATCTCCGTAAATTAAAGAACTACCTTTTTTTGTTGATGGGAAAAGGCCTTCTTTTAACAAAACGCCAAGTCCTTCGTAAATCATTCTAGCTCCAACTGGATGTTGCCAACAAGCTGGGCCATATTTGGTGCAATCGATTTCTTTGGAAGAAGTGGTAAAAAGTTCAGCGTACTTGAATCTGTTATTTCCAGAAGTATCACTTCCATAGGGTAAACCCCTAAATTGTATTGTAGTATCAGCATAAGACTGAAATCCTTTATAAGTAACTCCTTTTAGTTCAGCTGTATGGCCTTTTAAAATGTGACTATCTTTTGTGAAAACTTCATAAATATTTTTTGCTGTCATTTTATTAGGTTTGGAAACTTTTCGCAAACAAACCATTGTCATTCGTGCATAGCTTTAGCATTCCGTTTGGTGCATTTATTCCTAGTCCAAAGTCAAGGTCGTTACTGTAATTTGAAATATGTAAATTATAAAGGTCAGCAAGTAATTTTTCGGGATTTGATGTCGCACCGTTAAAGTAAAGTTCTATGTAGTTGTCGATAAATTCATAAAGTAAGAAGTGGTCAGAATAAATTTCTGGAAAAGTTGCCCAGTCTCTAACAAATCGTTCTTTTTCAATGTCTACGATGTCAAGTTGCCAAATTTGCTCTGGTGTCTCGTTGTCGCCATATGAAAGGGTGAACAAAACTTTAAGGTTGTTATTTATATAATTCAATGATGAGATAACAAGTCCACCATTTTCTTGATAGTATAAACTTTCAAGAATTGCTTTAAAGTCTGATGGAAATATGTCGTTTTGTGTTGTCATAAAATTACTGGTAACGGTTTGCAGCTACCCGAAGGGCGGGACTTTTACCACAAACCTTGATTTGAAAAACTAATGTTTGTTGAACCACAAAACTGTCATACGAACCACTGAACCGCCAATTTCTTGTAGGTGCTGTTATGCACAGAAGCTCTTACTTATAGAATTAAAAGCTTAGACTAAATTTTCACAACTATACACCTAAATCCAAAAAATAAATTATCTTCATTATTGATGTTCCGGTGAATTTGATTTGCGATCTTTATACTGTCATTTGAGATTACTACAATTTCCGGCACATTTGAGCCAATAGGGTTCAAATTCCTAACCTTTTTCCCTTTGGAGTTCAAATAATCAAATATCTCAATTTTGAGTGGCGTGTATTCAAAGTTAGATTTATATTTATAATTTACAACTTCTGTCCTGAATTTACAATACAGCATAATTTGATACAATGTAACCCCAACTATGGGAAGTTTATATTTCTCTTTAAGTGTTAATCCACTATAAGATTGTAGGTAGAAGTGCTTTTTTATAAGGTTGGTGTCAGGTATTATTGTACTGGCGGAATCAACACCATATGCGTTTTTAATATAAAAATAAAATTCTTGCCAGTCAGCTATTTTTATTTCTTCTTTATCTATCCAATATCCAACTTCTTTAACTAAAGTGGTGCCTGGGGGAGTTCTATTTCTACTATGTGTAAAAATAAAACTAGATAGGAAAAACCCAAGTATAATTAAGGTTATCGTCAATTGTAATTTGAACATCTATATAGTCTTTGTTTATTATCTTTTGAAATTGAGGCTCAGTTAAATTGTAAAGTAGTAATATCTCGGGTTTATTTACACCTCCTTTGAGATAAACGCCCCAAATCTTAAAAACTGCAACGCATCTGTCTGTTTCATCTAAATCTGAAAATGTTGGACAGTTTAACCCGAAAAAGAAATCAAACAAATCTTCATTAATTTCACCAGCACTAAAAGTAGTCTTTACTTCATCTAAGTTCGCAGCCGCAAAACTACTTAAATAGCCATTATCGTAGGTTGCATCAAATTTTGGAGGTATGATAATAATTCCAGAAGTACAATTTGCCTTTCCTTGTTCTTTAGCTTCCTTTTTAGATGTAGAAGAACCTGAATTGCTTCCATCTTTACAAGCCCATATCCACCAGCCTGTTGTTCCTGATTTTGTTAAAGTGTAATTTTTTGCCATATCATCTTATAATTTTTAAAACTTGAATCAAAAGTAAATTAATTTAAGCGGAAAATCAAAGTAATTGGATAAACGATTTTTTTATTTTAGATGTCGGAATTGCTTTTGTGCATAACGTTTTCGGGCTTGGCGAAGGTGGCGATTTTCACCACAAATGTTGATGCGGAGAACCAAACTTTGATGAACCACAAATGTGTCTGCGGAGCACTGAACCGCCACTTTTGCCAAACCCGTGTTATAGGGCGTTGTTTTTTTCGGTTGTGTTTGTCTGTCCGCTATGGTCTGTCGTTGTGCGTTGGCTTGGTTGCTCTTTTGCATTTTTTGCGTTGGGATTGTGTATTGGCAAAAATGCAAATGTGCAACCAATAGCGTTGGCGATATGTCAAACGTATTGTTCAATTTTATTCGTTTTCTATTAGTTTCATAGTTCTTAAAAGTTGTGCAGTTTGTTCAATGTCAAAATATCTGTCCTTTACAAGTTTGATTTTATAGTTGTCTGGTAAATATGTCCCCCATTTAGAAAAATCTAATAGGGCAGGATTTGTCTGCAAAAGGGTTGATATGTGTGTATCAATGTCTGTCAGCGGAAATAATAAATAACTCCATCTTGATATCAACTCTTGTTTAGGCACTTCAATGTCAAATGAACTACTGCTGTCATCAAGCGTATTTTTAATCCCTGCAATATTTAAAAGCAATTGAATAGTTCTGTTTATTCTTGTCCCAGTGAATGTAAAGAGTTGTAAGTTTTTTTCTGCTGTTAGTAATGGTCTGTCGGATTGTAAGTCCTTAATGTTGAAAACAGAGAAGTCTTTTCGAAGTATTTCTGTTTCATCACAACTTGGTTGGTCAAGAAAATCGTAGTCCGTTTTAGAATAGAGAACTTCAAACATTTTCTCTCTTATTCTTTGATGTATAGTAGCTCCACCTCCAAAAAACATTGGTTTTTTTCCGTCCTTTGTTGGTATTACTTCTATTTTTTTCGCCTTGTGGTCAACGAATTTTATTTTCCAAATTTTAGCAGAAAGCAAAATATTTTCATCCTCAATAATTTGTGGTGAAAATGGTATCTCACCTATTGTATTGCCAGCATTTACAACTTTAAAGTTTTCTTCTGTTTTAAATACGCTATAAAAGTCACGGCTATTTACTACCTTTTCGCCTTCCACACCAATTATAACTTCGTGTTGCAATTTTTCAAGAAAATCAATTTCAATTAAATGTTTAAGTATTTCGTCAATTTCTGAAAGTTCAATTTGCTGAAACGCTGCATTTTCTTGGAGTTGATTTATTAATTCTGTTAATCTTATGCCTGAATGTCCTTTGGTTATTGATAATGCTTGATGAACTAAAATGTCATATGCTTTCTCATTTTTTTGAGGTGGTTCGATAAAACCTTCCTTGTATAATAACCAACAAGCTATTGATTGAAGTAAACTCCACTCATTTGTGGCATACAAATACAAATTACTACTTTCTCCTTCCTTTCTGCCGCTTCTGCCAACTCGTTGAATTAATGAAGCTATACTATGTGTTGCATCAATTTGAACAACTTCATCAACAGTTCCAATGTCAATACCGAGTTCTAATGTTGATGTGCAGGAAATACAGAAGTTTTGCCGATTGTTATTTTTCGCAAAGTATTCAACATACTCTCTTACTTCTCTGTCTACAGATGAATGATGTGAAAAATAATTGGGATGTCCTTTTACTCTTTCCGATATTTTTCTAAGTTTTACTGCTACTTCTTCGGCTCGTCCTCTACTGTTAGGGAAAATTAGAACTTTATTGTCTTTGGTCTCAATATATAAATCTTTTAAAAGCTCCAAAGGCAACTCTTCGTTTTTGTTTTTGAAATAACGAAATAGTGCATTGATTTCTTTAGCTGTTCTGTCTAAAAGAACCTTTGTTTTTAATTCATCACCTGTGAACTTTTTGGCTTCATCATAATCCCCAATTGTTGCCGAAAGGCCAACAATACTGAATGATTTAGAATTAACTTTTTGTAGTCTTGACAAAATTGATTTTAATTGAATACCTCTGTCCGTTCCAATAAATGAGTGTATCTCATCAATTACTACATACTTTAGATTTGAAAATAATTGCTTTACATTGTAAGGTTTGTTTACAAACATTGCCTCCAATGATTCGGGTGTAATTAGAACAATTCCATTGGGCTGTTTAATTAGTCTTTCTTTGAGTGTTTTATTTGCTTCACCGTGCCACTTAGTGACTGTTACATCAAGATTTTTGCAAAGTTCTTCAATACGATAAAATTGGTCATTAATCAAAGCTATTAACGGTGAAATATAAAGAACTTGAACACCTGAATCATTGAAATTAACTTTTGAAAGAATTGGTAAAAATGCGGCTTCTGTTTTTCCTGATGCAGTCCGTGATGCCAAAATAAAATTGTCGTCCGATGCTAAAATTTTGGCAATAGCTGCTGTTTGAATTGGTCGCAATTGTTCCCAACCCTTATCACGAATGAATTTTCGTATTGGTTCTGAAAGTAAATCAAATGACATTATAATTCTTCAATGCTGTCTAAAGAAACTTCATTAGGTCTTTCATCCGAAATTTCAAGTTCACCAAATAGCTTATTTTTATCTACTGTTGGATTTTGTCTAATGATGTTTAGAATATTCAAAAAGTCTCGAATTACTTCTCTTGGGGTTAAAAATTCTGATGCACCAGGCTTGTTAAACAGCTCCTCCATAAACTGGTGAATTTCGTTATCACTTATGGAAATTTCAGTTTTATAATTGTAATCAAAGATTGCTTTCAATTTCTTCAACAGTACAAATATTTCGTTGTGGTCAAGTGGCATTAAACGAATTACTGGCTGTGCAAAATCTCTTAATTCTGCTGTTTCAAATTTATTTGTAAGAAGCCTTGACTTTAAAGCATTATAACTAAAAAGTCCTCTGCGTTCGTTTTCTAAAACTTCTTTTGTACCTGCAAAATTAAAAAACAGATTTGCTACTTTACCTTGAAAACAATCGTTGTAAATGGTTAATATTTTCTCGTAATTTTTCTCCCTCATTACAGAAGTTGAAATCTTGTAAAGATTTATAGCTTCGTCAAGATTTACCAAAAATCCGCTATAACCCATACTTACAAAGAGTTTACAGAAGTTTTTTAGCATATCATAGTAATTCAAATCATTAATTACTTCTCTAACTCCTAAATCTTGCTTTGCCTCCGTTTTGGTTCTGTATTCTCCTTTTAGCCATTTTAAAGCATTCCTTCTTAATTGTTCATCATCTTTTATGTAGCCTTCGTAGTATTTCATTACAACCATTCCAAAGTCGAAACCACCTACATCAGTGATTTCATTAATAGTTTTCATTATGTTGTTTTGAATGAGATTCAAGTATTGTTCATTGCGAATATCTGTCAATGAAATTTTATTTTCTTCGGCAGTTTTAGTTACAATTTGCTCAATCCACTTTTCCAACAAAGTTGGTAATGCACCGCCTTCTGGCTTAGTTTGAATGGAAACATTATCCATAATGGCAGAATAGAGAGCAACTCCTTTTCCGTCATTTGAATACAAACGATTGTCAGGGGTAAAGTCAGCATTTGCTACCACAAATTTCTGCTTCAAAGCAACAGTGTTGAGTAAATGAAGCATAAATGATTTGCCTGAACCGAAGTCGCCAATCCAGAATTTTACCATACTATGCCCATTCTTTACATCTTCTAATGCAGCAACAACGGCATTTATTTCTTCCGAACGCCCAACTGTAATGTGTTGAACTCCGATTTTTGGAACTACGCCACCAATTAAGGAATTGATAATTGATGTAGCTTCTTTAGGTTTAATGTTATCTATCATTGTACAGAAATTCTTTGAAAATAGTTTGTGTTAATTGTGTAATAATCGTCTTCTTCCTCAATCAATACATCATCTAAAAAATCATAGCAAGTTTCATTAATGCTTTCGATTAATTGATTTTTAAAGATGCCTTTTGATTTTGCAAATATTTCAAGTTCGCTTTGTGGAATTGAAAAATTACTCTTTGAGAAAAGCTCCAAAGCCGATATGTGTATTGGGGAGAATGTCAAGTTGCTAACAAATGCAGAATGAGAGGTCTCTTCACTTTTCTGCGTGATTTCGATTTTTATTTCTTCATTGTTTATTTCTTGCGACTTTATAGAATTGTTCTCATCCTCAAAATCGTCTTTTAAATATTCATTAAGTAGTTCAACAGTTCCGGAGTGTTGTTGCTGAACTTCTTGTATTGAAGTTTTATTAAGTTGTATTTTCTTTCGTTTCACTTCATAAACTTTGGAAACATTTTTTAATGCTTTTTCTAAATCTTTGTCTTTGATTAACTCACTAACAATTATTTCAAAATCGTGTAATTGTTCATTAGTTTTGAATAAACTTTTCTGAATAGTTTTTGTGAGTTGTTTATTATCGAAAGTGGCAGATTTTAAATCGTGAAATAAGTAATGAACATAAAGTGAAAGAGCTGATTCCTTATCATATTTTGCAATAAATTTTGATGCTTCAAAAAAAATATTTTCAATTGATGGATTCTTTTTATTTAGTTTACCAACAGCGACAATTGAATCAATAAACTCTTTAGGCTTTTCATTATAGCGTGTAGTTAACTCCTCGAACTTTATTTTCCACCGATTTGTATTTTGTGAATACAATTCAATTTCTGTGGCTTCGTCTGGTGCCGAAACTTTAGAAATAAGTACGGGTAGCAATCCTGATACTTTGGAAATTATTTTAGTTTCAAATTCCGTCTTTGCTTCTACTGTTGTATAATAGGTGTCAGTGTTTATTTTTCTCTTATGTCCGTAATATTCACGAACGGCATTTTCACAATGTTTGAAAATATGAGAGTAAAATTCATTGGTTGTTGTTTCAATACAATACTTGTAATTCTGACTTCCATTCTTGTATTTAAAATGTTTTCTTGCAATTACATCTGCAACCGTTAAGAATTGAGCATCAATTGTTGTTCCTTCCGCAATGTAACTGGCTTTTAACTCTTCAATGACAGTAATATAGAGTTTTAAAATTTCAATACAACAATATTCAACACTGCAAAAGTTATTGCTCGGATACCATAGTTTGTTTAGGAGTTTAACTTCTTCGTCATTCAGTTTTAGTTTGGTTTTGTACTTACTCCCTAATCTCCAATAGTCGTAATCTGTGTTGTAGTTTTGATAACTATATCTGTCTTCTGCTCTAAGTCTTGAAACGCCATCACTGTCGCCATTTGCCTCCATTTTTTGAATTAGGAATGATATACCATATGATTTCGTTTTTGGATAGCATTGTCCTAAAATTTTAAGTTGGCTTTCAAGTTTAGATATGTCTTTATGATTGTCAAATTCAATAAGCAAGTCAAATAATAGAATGAAAGCATAATTCGTGTTTCCTTCTAAATCAAAATACTCTCCATTTAAAAAGCTGTTTTTGAAAATAGCGTAGAACTTCTTTTGTTCACTTGATGCACTATTGATTTCAGAATAAGAATAAACATAGTGGTGTGCCCAGTAGGGCACACCACTACTGTATTTTTTCAAATTACTATTTGAGTTTATTCTGTAGGATTGGTCTGTGACATCAATAATTGAGTCGTCATTATATTTGCTTGTTGCGCTTGATGTCGTCACTGTAACTTTGATGTTTTTAATAAGACTTTGCACTAATTCATCTCGAATTTCCTTTTCAGATTTTTGTTTGTTGTTGGGATTTGTATTTGTCGTGTTTTGTTGGGTCGGTTTTTTCTTGCTCGAAGCGGCATAGATTATAAAAATTATTATTGCGATTATTATTATAGCTGTCATTATGCTTCAAAGTGTTAGTTGTCAAAAGTATTAAAATTTGCAGTCATTTGTCGTTTTGCTGGTGCGTTGGGGCAAAAGCAAATGTGGTGCAACTGTGTGTCGGCTTGTGTGTTGGGTTGCACCTCTTTTGATTTTGTCGAAGCGTTGGCTTTTCTTTTCATTTTCTGTCTGTCGATTTACTTTTCTGTCTGTCGTTTTACAATGCCCTATAACGGTTTGCAGCTACAAGAAGTTGGCGATTTCGAAGCACTAAACTGTCTGCCAGCACAAAACTTGATACGAAGCACAAAGCTTCATTTAACCACTGAACCGCCAATTTCTTGTAGGTGCTGTTATGTGCTGCCCTTTTTTCCTGCATATCATTCTTTAATTAATTTAATCACTCTGCTGTCAACTTTCAGGAAGTAAAGACCGTTTGTCAAATATGAAAAATCGGTTTGCTCTACTTTCGTACCAGTCCAGATTACCTGCCCAATTGAATTTAATAAAATATAGTTTTCCATACCTGTTGTGTTTGTCAAATTGATTTTGTCAGTGAAAGGATTGGGATATACTTTCGAGTGTACCTTATCGGGAATATTGTTAATTCCTGTTGTCAAACAAGTAGTGGTATAGTTCTGAAAAAATTGCCACATTAAATATGTTGCACTAAACTGATTGCTTACCGTAACACCCCCTGAAGCAAGTCCACCAGGCCAAGAGTGTTCACCATCATAACTAACATATTGTTCTATAACCGAGTTGCAAGAACAATTTGAATATTTAAAGTGGTCGTATTGACTGACATTGTGATATAATGTGTCTTTCAATACCGTGCAATTATAATTTGAACTGATTATATTGAACATACTATCTTGAGGAGGGAAATAAGTTCCTGTTGCCCCAACTGTTATTCCTCCAAAATACTTTACATTTTGGTCTAAATAGGAATGGAAACTTATAATTGGAATAACTCTCGATGGATTCCAAGGATAATACATCAAATCACCTGCTACCGGAGCAATTGCAGCGAATCTGTGTGTCAATTGATTTGCAAGACGGTAACAAAGCAATGAACCATTTGAAAATCCAGTTGCATAAACACGAGTCGTATCAATTGGTCTTGCGGTAAATAGGTTATTCAATAATGAATTAACAAATCCAACATCGTCAATATTTAGAGTAGTTGCAGGAGCACAACAGCCACCTGCATTCCAAGTCCTATTACCTGAAACCTTTACGCCTTCTGGGTAAACCACAATAAAGTTTGAAGTGTCTGCCTTTTGGGATAGGCCTGATTGATATTGAATTGATTGATAACCCAAAGGACTTCCTCCGTGAAATGCTAAGACCAATGGATAATGATTAGAGGGATTGTATCCAATTGGAAGGTGCGTCATGTAAGTACGCCAACGATTACCAACATAAATGCTGTCATACACGTTTTGACAAAAAACCGAAGTCAGTGTTATTATGGTCAAGCTGATAAATAGTATAATTTTTTTCATATATATTCGACTGAATTATTGTTTCAAAGTTTAATTTGTCCAAGGGTTGCACATAACTTAGTTATAGCGGAAACTCTTTTTCTAAAAAACTTCCTCCTATATCCTTAAATGCGAATATAGGAGGAAGTTTTTTGCTTTTATTCGTTTCCTCCTATTTTTATATTTAGTTTATCAAGGGGGCTGCCTATTTTATTAATTGATTGCTGACTAACATGAGTGTAGATTTCGGTCGTTTTACTACTTTTATGCCCCAATAGTTCTTGAATGTAGCGCAAGTCTGTTCCTGATTCGAGAAGATGGGTGGCATAACTGTGTCGCAGCATATGAAGATTTACTGGTTTTTTAATGCCTGCCAGTAAGCATCCTTTTTTTAATACCAAGGCTAAACTCCTTTCGCTGTATTGTTCTCCACCTTGCCCTTCAAATAAGTAATCGCTTGGCTTATAATCCTTATAGTATTGCCTTAAAATTTGCAATACTGTTTCGCTTAATGGGGCAATTCTATCCTTTCCTCCTTTGGATTTACGAATACATAATTGCATCCGTTTGCTATCAATATCATGAATTTTCATATTCAATAATTCGCTTCGTCTTAAACCGGCTGAGTATATTAAGCTCATCATGCATTTGTGCTTAATATTATCAAGGGCATTAATTATTAAGGCTACTTCCTCAGCTGCCAATACTTTTGGTAAAGGATTATATTTTTTAGGTCGGTGTATTAATTCAACATCTAAGTTTGTATTTTCAATTTTTGCAAAAAATAGCTTAATGGCATTTACAACTTGGTTTTGATATGAGGCTGATAACTCATGGCGAAGTATAAACTCATTGTTAAAATATATTACATCCTGATTGTTTATTTCATTTATTGGTTTGTTTGAATAAAAATTTAAGAAGGTTTTCAAAGCTTCACTGTATGTTTTTACAGTAGCTTCACTATATCGTTTGCTCCTAAGCCATTGTTGAAATTGAATTATTTTGTTAATGGAATCAATTTCTAAGGTATTTGTAGTTTTTGATACAGTAGATGCCGATGGCATTAATCCAAACTTTATCTTGTTTTCTTTGGTATTGGGCAAGTGCCAAACTTTTAGTGTTTGGCTCCATTTAGCATCTTCAAGTTGTTTTATCCTATTATTTAGTTCAGGTGTATTTTTAAAATATACGGCAATCCTGCTTTGGCCTTTATACATTATACTTTTTGCTTGCCATTTCATTTATATTCGTTTTAAGGTTTCCTGTTGAAAAAATGAACTTTTTTATAAGGTTCTTCGTCAAAAATATTCTAAAACCTTTTTAAATCCAAGTTATCAAAATTAAAGGAATCTAAGAATCAAAAAGTGTTATTTTGCACACACAATGATAGTAGTAACAGGTGCCGCAGGTTTTATTGGCAGTTGCCTTATAAAACGATTGAATACCGAAGGCCTTGGCCCGGTGTTGGCTGTGGATGATTTTACGGATGCTGCCAAAAACAAAAACCTGGAAGGAAAGGATATTTTTAAGCAAGTAAACAGATTGGAGTTTATCAAAAATCCAGGTCAATGGGGCACGATAGATTTTGTATTTCATATAGGCGCCCGAACCGATACCACTGAGTTGGATACCCAATTGCTTCACCAATTAAATACCGAATACACCACCCAATTGTGGAACTATTGCACCCAAAATAAGGTGCCATTTATATATGCCTCGTCAGCCGCCACCTATGGTTTGGCTGAAAATGGGTTTAATGATAATCACGAAGGAATACCACAATTGAAACCGCTGAATCCCTATGGACAAAGCAAGCAGGATTTTGATGTATGGGTTTTGCAACAAACCGAAACCCCACCGTTTTGGGCAGGACTTAAATTTTTTAACGTGTTTGGCCCCAATGAATATCACAAAGGACGCATGGCTTCTGTGGTATTGCACGGTTCTGCACAGATAAAGGAGAAAGGCTTTATCAAATTGTTTCGCAGCCATTTACCCGAATACACGGATGGCCAGCAGGTGAGGGATTTTATTTATGTAAAAGATTTGCTGGATGTTATCCTGTATTTATACAACACCCGTCCTGAAAGTGCCATCTATAATTTGGGAACTGGCCAAGCCCGCAGTTGGAATGACTTGGCAAATGCAATATTTAAAGCTTTAAAAAAACCTGTAAATATTGAATATATCGATATCCCTGAAGATATCCGCGAAAAGTATCAATACTACACGGAAGCCAAAATGCAAAAACTTATAAAAACCGGTTATTCTAAACCGTTTACCTCACTAGAAGTAGCCGTGGAGGATTATGTCAATACCTATTTGTTAACGAATTCCTATTACTAAAAGTGAAACAGTATTTTAAAAATCCATACTTCTATCTTGGCATAGCATTGCTGCTAGTGGTGGGGCTTTTATTTACTGATAAAATCACTGATGGACACTTCGTTAGTAACGAGGAGGCAAAGATTGGGGATGAATTACAAAATCACCTAATTAAGAAAAAATGGCAGGCCATCCAACTTTTCGATAATCCAGGATTACTTAATGCAATAGAAAAAAGAAACCCCGACCATCCTGCCTTAGATGCCATTAAAAAGCAACATTTTTATTTAGTTTGTACCAAAAACGACAGCCTTTTCTTTTGGAACTCTAATCAGGCGGTTATTGATCCGAGTATAACGAACCTTGAGGATTCAGTTGGGATTATTAATTTAGGACAACGTTCATTTTTAGTATGTAAAAAGAAAGTGGGAAATTTTCAATGTTTCCTGCTCTACTATGCTGGTGATTTTAGCGAAAAAGCTGTATTGCCAGAAGACCATCCTTTTTATAACGGTAGAGGTTATATTTATCAAATTGGTGCCACCCAACATGGTTTTATTATGAAATGGCAAAATGGTGAATTTATGGCTAGTTTTAACCTGATAGATATTGAAGGCATCAGTGAAACCTGGATTTTTATTGGATTTTTATTGATACTGCTGTTGTCGTTTTTAGTTTATAAATTTATTGAACTCACTAGTATTAATGGTCTTTCCCTTCTCAATTTTTTTATCATTTCCACCTTCATAATATTAATTAGAGTGCTAATTTATCAGCGCTTAATTTTAACCTCACTGCTCAATAGTGAGTTTTTTAATCCGGACATATATGCTTCGTCTTTTTTGCTGCCCTCCTTTGGTGTTTTAGTCTTACATGTCATTTGCATCTTGGTTATTTTTAACTGTTTTACTAAAATAAAGGGGCTTTTTATTTATATACCTGGTTCCAAATATCAACTGATAAAGGCAGTTTTACTTTGCATAGGTTTTGTATTTGCCACTGATTTGGCATTTTCCATTATTAAGAGTTTGGTGGTCGATTCAAATATTTCATTTCATTTTGCTGAACTACCAAAAATTAATTGGTATTCATTTTTTGGATTAACGTTAATTGGGATCCTTATGGGGGGGCTGTTTTATATGTTCAGCTTTCTTTATAAAAAAACAGGTTTCCGAAACCTAAGTCGTAACCAACTCATCCTAAGTATTACTATCGCCTTTGTTTTTTATGCTTTATTTCAAACCATAGACGGGCATATGGCTATGATTTCCATACTTACCGCAATTGCCTTTTGCACTTTGGTTTTGGTGTGGTTTATTTTTAAGCCAGCCATAAAAGATTTTTATTTAAATATACTTGTGCTCTTAGTTATATCGGGGTTTTCGGCATTTATTATTAATTATAGTAACAAAAAGCATGAGCAAGAATATTTGAATTTTTTTGTAGATAAAATAATATCTAATCAGGATTTGAAAGCGGAAAGCAAGTTTGCTTTAATGGATCAAGAACTTATCAAAGAATTTATTACTCCTCAAGATTTTCAGAATTTTTTTAAACGACAAGATGAATACGAAAAAAGAATAAAGAACCTTTTCTTTTCGGGCTATTTGGATAAATATGAGTTGAAAATATTAAGTTTTGATAGTACCGAAAAATCTATAAATATAGATGCACGGTTTACTTTTAAAATACTCGATCGATTGTATTTGTTCGAGTCGTTTCCAACCACTAGCAATCACTTTTATCAAATAAAGAATAAAACGGGAATAAGAGGGTATCTCGCCAAATTTGAAACCTGCAATTTGGAAGGAAATTTTGGAACAGTTTTTTTGCTTTTACAACCCAAAATAATTCAAAGTTCTCATTCTTATCCCGATATTTTTGATGATAAAAAAGAGCAAAGTGCTTTTGATTTTAAAGATTATTCCTATGCCATTTATCAGGATATGAAATTAGTGAGTCAAAAAGGAGATTATCCTTATAGCCTTGCACTTCCTAAAGGTGGAATGGGTAAAAATGAAGATCAGTTTTTTTCGCTAAGTGGCTATAAGCATTTTATTAATTCGCCTCAGCCTGGAGTTACCGTTATTATCAGCAATCGACAGGATTATTTGGTAAAATCATTTGCCTTGTTTTCGTTCATGTTTATCTTTTTCACAGCATTGGGTGTTGTGTTTGCGCTGTTGTGGACATCCATATATATTGCTCGTTTTGGTTGGCAAAAATTCACAAGCAAGCATCGAAATAATGCACCATTACTCGATTTGTTGAGCCGAACCGTGCCACTTTTTAGTCCCCGCCGACAATTATTAAGTTCAAGGATTCAGGTGAGTATGGTGGGATTGGTATTTTTCGGGTTGGTAGTTTCAGTGTTTTTTACCATCCAATATGTGAGGTATAATTATAATGAACGTCAGCAAGATCAACTGTTTCAAAAGCTGAAAGAAATATTAAATCAATTAGAAAATGAGCCCGACCTTCCTCGGAAGCTTAGAAGTGACGATAGACTGAGGGCTTTGGTAAATCAATTGAGCGATGCCAATCGTATCGATTTGAATATTTTTGACCGTTCAGGTTTGCTTTTGGCATCCACTCAGCCGGGTATTTATTCACAATATCTTTTGGCACCAGTAATGCATCCCGAGGCTTTTTACAAGTTAAGAACTGAAAATGCTTCGCAATTATTACAAAAGGAAAAAGTAACTGATTTTGAATATCTCTCGGGTTATGTTCCGCTTTTTGATGATGAAAAAGTAATTAAAGCCTATCTCAATTTGCCTTATTTTACTGAGAAGTCTGAGATTGATAAAGAGATTTCATCCTTTTTGGTTTCGTTGATTAATATTTATTTTCTGTTACTTTTAATTGCAATTGTAATAGCCTATTTCATTGGTCAGCGCATTTCATTACCACTTCAATTAATCCGGGAAAAACTTTCACAAACCAGTATTTCCTCAAAAAATGAAATAATAGAATGGCAACGGGAGGATGAAATTGGGCAATTGGTAAAGCAATACAATAAAATGGTGATGGAGTTGGAGGAAAGTGCCCATAAACTTTCTGAATCGGAACGAGAAGGAGCTTGGAAAGAAATGGCCCGACAAGTGGCTCATGAAATAAAAAATCCACTCACTCCCATGAAACTTAATATTCAGCATTTACAGCGTGCTTGGGGCGGTGATAAGGAAAAATTAGATGCTACTTTTAAACGGGTAACTGCTATATTGATTGAACAAATTGAGAGCTTAAGCCGCTTGGCCACTGAGTTTTCATCCTTCGGAAAATTGCCTACCAACCAATTTATGGATTGTCGGATTGATGAAATTTTGCTATCCACAATTCATCTTTTTGAACAATCAGAAAATGTAGAATTTATTTATGATAAAAACTTGGAACCGGCCATTGTTCATACCGACCCCGACCAGATAGGGCGTGTGTTTACCAATATTTTAAAAAATGCAATACAAAGCATACCTTCCGAAAAGGAAGGAGTAATAAGTATAAATTATACTGTTAAAAACAAAGAAGTGCTCATTACTATTAAAGATAATGGCGATGGAATGAGTGATGATATCAAAGCCAAAATATTTGTGCCAAGTTTTAGTACAAAAAATTCAGGAATGGGCTTGGGGTTGGCCATTTCCAAAAAAATAATAGAAAATAGTAATGGCAAAATTTGGTTTACCTCGCAAAAAGGCAAAGGAAGCCAGTTTTATATTTCATTGCCAATAAAGTAATTGAATTAATTTTTGGCCATATTTAATAATAAATAACCTCAAAAAAATATTTCACTTTTTAATTATAAATAGTTAGTTTTACATGAAAATTAACTTATGATACAAGCAACAAGCAACAAGCTTGGAAAATCCGCGCAAAGAGGTCCACTGAATCCGTGGTAAAAGGGTCCACTTATTCCGCGGCAAAAAGACCCACCTATTCCGCGGCAAAAAGGTCCACCTGAAATAAATGAAGGCTCTGCTGTTTTGCAGGTCATAATTTCCAAAGATTTCAGTATGCTTTGCATACTTCGAAATTAATAGAATTATGGCAAACCAGAACATCAAAATGAGCAAATTAAGACAAATCATCAAATACTACACCCATAAGCAGGGTACACGTACAATACGAGATTTAACTGGGGTATCGCGCAATACTATCAAGAAGTATATAGTTCGATTCCAGCAACTACAAACACCATGGGATGAACTTTCTAAGTTAAATGACAAGGATCTCGAAAGCTTGTTCTTGGAAGAACCTATTATAGTAGATCCACCTGAAAGGGAGTTGGAACTTTATAAATTCTTTCCTTACGCTGAAAAGCGTTTAAAGCAGCCTGGCATGACCTTAAAACTACTGTGGCAGGAGTACTCCCTTAAACACGTTGATGGCTTTCAGAGTACCGGGTTTTACAAGCACTTCAGGATTTGGAAAGGGCGTTCGCATCCATCAATGCACATGGTTCATAAAGCCGGTGAAAAAATGTTCGTTGATTATACCGGCAAAAAATTAGAGGTTATTGATCCATCCACAGGCGAAGTTAAATCTGTTGAAGTTTTTGTTGCCATTCTGGGTGCAAGTCAGATGACTTATGTTGAAGCTGTGGAGAGTCAGGATATGGAAGACTTTATCCATTGCTGCGAGAATGCCCTTCACTTTTTTGGAGGAGCTCCGGTGGCAATTGTACCGGATAATTTAAAGTCAGCGGTTGTCAAAACCAGCCGTTATGAACCGCGTTTGAACGATAACTTTGAGGCCTTTGCTGAACATTATGGAATGTCTGTATTACCGGCACGGGTTTTTAAACCAAAGGATAAATCCTTGGTGGAAGGAGCTGTAAAGATTGCTTATAACAGGATTTTTACCAACCTGCATGGGAAACAATTTACTTCCATAGCCCAGCTCAATGAGGCCATCATACATTATCTTGAAAATTTTAACCTAACCAATTTTGTTGGTCGCAATTACTCGCGCAAAGATCAATTCAATGAAATTGAAAAACAAATTCTTCAGCCATTGCATCCCTTGCGTTTTGAAATGCGCCAAACGGCGATGGTTACGGTAATGAAAAACGGTCATATCTGTTTGCATTGTGATAAGCATTACTACAGCGTACATTATGATAATATAGGAAGGAAGGTTAAGCTGTTCTTTTCTAAATCCCAGATTGAAATCTATTACAAGTACGAGTTGATTGCTACTCACCAGCGGATTAAAAGTCCTGGTAATTATAGCACCGATCCTGCTCATATGGCCACCCACAACAAGCATATCGCCGAATGGAATCCTGAACGATTTTTGGTGGCTGCCGCTGCAATCCACAGCGATGTGGAATTATATATCCGTCAAGTACTGTTGAAAAAAACACATCCTGAACAAGGGTATAAATCATGCCAAGGCATAATCTCCTTTGCAAAGCGAGTAGGAAATGCCCGGTTGACCCGGGCATGCCAACGAGCTCACCAATATGGTGTATATAATTTTAAAATTATTGAAAGCATCCTGCAACGCAACTTGGATCAATATGATTTAGAAGGTGAGTTGCCGCCGATGCCTAAGCACGATAATATAAGAGGAGAAGATTATTATAAGTAAAAAAATAACCATTAAATAAAAACAAATATGAACACAGAAATTATTGAAAAAATGAAGAGTATGAAATTTTACGGAATGCTTAGAGCCTTCCGTTTGAGCCTTGAATCAGCAGAAACAAATCAACTGACGAGTGATGAAATGGTGGCCCACCTCATAGATGAAGAGTGGGACGATCGCTATAACCGAAAGATTGCACGTATGCTAAGCAATGCAAAGTTCCGCTACAAAGCCTCTATTGAACAGATGTTCTTCGAGGCAGATCGTGGCTTGGACAAGAACCTTATTATGAGGCTTGCAGAATGCACCTTTATTAATCGCAATGAGAACATCCTTATCACAGGTAGCACCGGCATTGGCAAAAGCTACCTTGCCTCCGCACTAGGCCAACAAGCCTGTACACTTGGATACCATGTTATGTACCTAAACTCAAGTAAACTTTTTGCGAAGCTAAAAATGGCCAAAGCAGATAACTCCTATATTGCCGAAATAGCAAAAATGGAACGCCAGCAATTGATTATTATTGATGATTTTGGAATACAACCCCTCGATGCTCAAAGCCGAGCGATGCTTATGGAAATCATAGAAGACCGACATGGTAAAGGATCAACCATTATTACTTCACAAGTTCCTGTCAACAAATGGTATGAGGTTATTGGAGAACAAACCATTGCCGATGCCATTCTGGATCGCTTGATACACAGTGCTCACAGGATAGAACTTAAAGGGGAATCTTTAAGAAAAATGTTGCCAAATAATATGGAGGATCAATTAGAATTAATTAACTAAAATTGTACCAGTGAAATGGTAGAAAAAACCTTCATTCAGGAAATTAACTTTAGTGGACCTTTTTGCCACGGAATAGGTGGGTCTTTTTACGCGGAATATGCAACAAGCTTAAAAGGTAATCTTAGTTTTAAAATTTAATGGCAGTAATCGTAATTTTTGCTCTACAATGTAAAAAGGATAAGGCTAAGCCCAGTTCTGAAAATCAAATCAAAAATCAAGCATATACTGTTCTAGCGGATTCTTTTTTTGTACCCTTAGAAGTAGCTGAAATATATGCAAGTCATATGAATGCAGCCGATACTTCATACCATGGCGAATTGGAAAGAGAAATAGAAACCGAATACCCAATATTAGATGAAAATGAAATACCGTGCATGTGGGTTTTTAATTATGCCGATAGTGGCTGGCTAATATTAAGTGCTGATTATAGATGTGAGCCTATTATGGCATTTGATGCACATGGTGGTTTTACCCCTGATAGTATCCCTGGTGGCTTGGGCATGTGGATAGATGCCAGTATCGAAAGTATTAACATGTTACGTTCGGGTGATTATGACAATATAACACAAGGAGTATATGCTTGGAATACCGAACAAACCAGCAATAACTTGGCAATAAGTCTTATTGGGAAACCAATTTTACCGCGTATTGCAGAATCCTCTCCTCCATGTTCAGGTATTACTACACAAATAAAAGGCCCCTTATTGAATGCTACATGGGGGCAAGATGCAACCTACAATAATAATACAGGAACCTGTACGACAGGTGTTGTCGTAACGCATAAATTGGCTGGGTGTGTTGCCGTAGCTGTTGGTCAGGTATTGCATTATTTCCATAAAACAGGATGTTGCACAGGGTATAACTATAGCAGTATGCCTGCCAATCACGGTAATGCATATCTTTCAGGCTTTCTTAAAGAAGTGGGTGATAGGGTTAATATGAATTATGGTTGTGACAAATCAGGTGCTCAATGGAACGATTATAAAAATGTATTTACTGTTTGGTATGATTATTCAAACAGCGACCACGGTGATTACAATTCATCCACTGTTATTTCTAATATTTTAAGCAACAAACCTGTAATATTAACTGGGTATTTGGTACAAACAGCAACAAATAAAAAATGGTGGCAGTTTTGGAAACCGAAATATAACTATGAACACGGACATACGTGGGTATGTGATGGGGTTACTTCAAAAAATAATTGTGGTGTGTTTACTTATGAATTATTTGATATGAATTGGGGGTGGCATGAAGTGGATGCAACAACTTTAGCTCAATCGGGAGATGATTATAACGGTTGGTTTCGCTGCACAAATTGGTATATTTCTGGTAATGATAGAAATTATAAGTATGCTAATCAAATGGTTTATAATCTAATTCCCTAATAATCATGAAAAATACATTATTATTATTACTAATTATAGGGTTTGGATGCAAAGATGAGTCAGTTAATAGTGATTTTCCTTTACCTCGGCCATTACTATTTTCATTATCCGATTCAAACTTATTATTTAAATTATACCCAAAGGATTCTATGAATTTTGGAAATGTAAAAAATGTTATTTTATACGACAGCCTAGGTTTTGAAAAGAAAATGAGTTACATAATTTTATCTACAAATAAGAATGTTAAATATTACTTTTCAATAGGAGATATTGTTCAAATGAGTGCTATTTCAAAAATCAAAAATTATTACATTCATTGGCCTAATGGTGAAAAGGATACTTTAATTTGCTAATTATGACAAAAATGCCAGTAAGGAAGATCAAAATAAGTGTCAATGTGAATTCCCTTTAGTAGAACTTACGCTCAATAGAAAACCGTATGTAAGTATTAATAATGGAATTTACATATTTGACCGTTAACAAATCCACTAATGGTTTAGGCTTTTAAATAGGTGTTTTTTGGAAGTATGAATTATAATAATTGCCAGAAACAGAGAAATAAAAATATTTTAAAAATAGGCTTGGTAATTTTAAATAAAATAACCACTTTTGCAGTCCCAAAAAAATAACCAGAAATGTCAAGGGTTTGTGATTTAACAGGAAAGAAAGCAATGTCAGGAAATAACGTGTCGTTTTCAAATGCGAAAACTAAGCGTCGTTTTTACGCCAATTTGCAAACAAAAAGATTCTTCATTCCAGAAGAAGGTGAGTGGATTACTTTAAAAGTATCTACTAGTGCGCTTAGAACAATTAATAAGAAAGGGATTTCTGCTTGTTTGAATAATTTATTTACCAAAGGAAAAATATAATTAGTAATGGCAAAAAAAGGAAACCGAGTACAGGTAATTATGGAATGCACAGAGCATAAAAATAGTGGTATGCCTGGAACATCTCGCTACATTACCACTAAAAATAAAAAGAATACGACTGAAAGGTTGGAGTTGAAAAAATTCAATCCCATACTGAAACGTAAAACAATCCATAAAGAAATAAAATAAGCCATGGCAAAGAAAGTTGTTGCAACACTAAAAACCGGAACCGGAAAAGAATGGGCCAAAGTAATTAGAGCCGTAAAAAGCCCTAAAACAGGAGCTTACACCTTTAAATCAGAAATGATGCCATCAGAGATGGTAAAAGAAACTTTTAAATAATTTATAATAATGATTTTTTTTAAAGGCTTTCCGAATTATTACGGAAAGCCTTTTATTTTTTAGTTTGTTTTAAAATGTAAAACCAATGGGAATTTTTGATTTTTTTAAACGCAATAAAACCGAGGAAGAAAAGGAAAGCCTAAATAAAGGACTAGAAAAAACTAAAACTAGTTTTCTTTCTAAACTTTCAACTACCTTTTTTGGAAGGACCAAAATTGATGATGATTTTTTGGATGACTTGGAGGAGACCTTGGTATCAGCAGATGTTGGTATAGCAACTACATTAAAAATTATTAAACAATTTGAGAGTAGGGTGGCTGAGGAAAAATATACTGGGGTCAATGATTTAAACAGAATTTTAAAAGAAGAAATTAGTAATCTACTACAATCTCATAATGAAAAGTTGAAAATTGGCATTACTGCAAAACCTTATGTAATAATGGTTGTTGGAGTAAATGGAGTTGGAAAAACAACAACTATAGGTAAACTGGCCAATAAATTTAAAAACGAAGGATTAAAAGTTGTTTTAGGGGCGGGTGATACCTTCAGAGCTGCAGCTGTTGATCAATTGAAAATATGGAGTGAACGTTCAGGTGTTGAGTTTATTTCAAAAGGAATGAATACCGACCCTGCGGCGGTGGCTTATGAAGCTGTGAAATATGGTTGCGAAAATGAAGCTGATGTAGTTATAATTGATACTGCAGGACGATTGCACAACAAAGTGAATTTGATGAATGAATTGTCCAAAATAAAAAGAGTAATGCAAAAAGTGCGGGAAGATTTACCACACGAAATTCTTCTAGTGTTGGATGGAACTACTGGTCAAAATGCGTTTGAACAAGCCAAACAATTTACGGCGGCAACAGAAGTAAATGCGTTAGCTATAACAAAATTGGATGGAACGGCCAAAGGTGGCGTAGTGATTGGTATTTCTGACCAGTTTAAAATACCGGTTAAATATATTGGAGTGGGAGAAAAAATGACCGACTTGCAGGTTTTTGATCCCGAGATTTATGTTGAATCAATATTTGGGTAAAGTATGAAATGCGAAGCATTCCATCAGACCTATAAAAAAAGTAAATATTAATAACCGCATGAAAACAAAAACAAGAGTTAAAAATAAGATAAATATTATTACCCTCGGTTGTTCAAAAAATTTGGTGGATTCAGAAATTCTTTTGAGCCAACTAAAAGGAAATAAAATGGATGCCCATCATGAATCGGCAAAGGATGATGCCAATATTATCGTGGTTAATACTTGTGGGTTTATTGAAACTGCCAAACAAGAAAGTATAGATACCATATTGCAATATGTAGAGGAAAAAGAAAAAGGAAATATTGATAAATTATATGTAACCGGATGTCTTTCTCATCGTTATAAAGATGATTTAGCAGCTGAAATACCTCAAGTTGATTCGTGGTTTGGTACTCTAGAGCTTCCTCAATTATTAAAAACATTAGGGGCTGACTACAAGCACGAATTGATTGGAGAGAGACTCATAACTACTCCTTCACACTATGCTTATTTTAAAATTTCAGAAGGATGTAATCGCCCTTGTTCCTTTTGTGCCATACCTTTAATGCGTGGAAATCATGTTTCCAAATCGATTGAGGATTTGGTGAAAGAAGCCAAAGGGTTGGCTCGTTCAGGGGTGAAAGAACTATTGTTAATTGCTCAGGATTCAACCTATTATGGATTGGATTTATATGGCGAACGTAAGTTAGCAGATTTGTTAAATCACCTTGCAGATGTGGAAGGGATAGATTGGATTCGTTTACATTATGCCTACCCATCACAATTTCCGATGGATGCACTAGAGGTTATGGCCAAACGCGATAATATTTGTAATTATTTAGATATTCCATTGCAGCATATTTCCGATAATATGTTAAAAACCATGCGGAGAGGCATCACAAAACGCCGAACCATGGAATTAATTGATACCATAAGAGAAAAGGTTCCAGGAATATCTTTAAGAACAACCATGTTATTAGGTCATCCGGGCGAAACGGATGCTGATTTTAAAGAATTAATGAAATTTGTTGAATCTTATGAGTTTGATAGGTTGGGTGTTTTTACCTATTCTCATGAAGATAACACTCATGCCTATTCTTTGTTAGATGACATTCCTGCAGAGATAAAGGAAGAACGTGCTGACGAATTGATGAATTTGCAGCAAGAAATTTCCTTAAAAAAGAATGAAGAAAAAATTGGCAACGTCTATAAAGTTCTATTTGATAGAGTGGATGGGAACTATTTTGTGGGAAGGTCTGAAGCTGATTCGCCTGAAGTAGATAATGAAGTATTGGTTTTGAAAAAAGATAACTTTGCACGAATTGGAGATTTTGCCAATGTGAAAATTACAAGTGCCGAAGATTTTGACCTTTACGGAACTATCGTAAATGACTAAAAACGAATTTATACCAATAACTGAAACCCCTTATGTTAGTGAGTTGGCTAAGGATTATTTGTTGGGAAAAGATATTGGTATTAATAATCCACTTGTAACGGATTATGAAGGGATATTTAAATTGGCTAAATCCAAAAATTTTAGTTTAGAAAATCGGAATATTTTAGTTGAAGTACTATTAAATCAATATAAAAAGGATAGTGTTGAGTTAAACGAAAATTCTCAAGTTTACCGAAACATTCTTGATTTAAAGGAGTCTAGTACTTTTTCATTTACAACTGGCCAGCAAATACATATTTTTTTAGGACCTTTATTTTTTATTTATAAAATTCAGTCATTGCTAAGGCATGTTAAGAATTTTAATGCTTCGAATAATGGAATCAAAGCCGTTCCTGTTTTTTGGATGGCTAGTGAGGATCATGATTTAAATGAAATAAATTATATTAAACTTTATGGGGAAACGCATACCTGGGAAGCAGAGGCAGGTAATGCAGTTGGGAGGATACTTTGTAAAGGATTACCTGAATTAATTGACAAAATTGAAGAAAGAGCGGATAAAACCGCGGAAAATATTAAGCTTTTTAAACTTTTCAGAAGCCATTATAAAAGCGACAGAACTTTGGCTGCTGCCACTCGAAGTTTGTTAAATGAAATTTTTGGAGAAGAAGGATTACTAATTGTAGATCCTGATGATAAGCGTTTAAAGCAAAGTTTTGCTGAGATATCAAAAAGGGAAATAGAGGAGAAAATATTATTTAATAATTATAACGAGCAAAATAGTATAATAAAGAAACACGGCTTTGAACCCCGTGTAAATGCCCAGGAAATCAACTTTTTTTGGTTAGAAAATAGCAAACGCATTAAATTAAAGATTAAAAATAGTAAAATAGTAAAAGGTGATTCTGATGAAGAATTGACTTTGGAAATTATTTTACAACACATTGATAAACTTAGCCCTAATGTTATTACCCGACCACTTTATCAAGAAACTATTTTGCCAAATATTTTATATCTAGGGGGTGGTGCCGAATTGGAATATTGGTTACCCTTGCAAGAAACTTTTCAAAAATTAGGGATTCAATTTCCTGCCTTAATTCAAAGGGATTCAGTTTTATATATTTCAAATAAGAATTTTGATTCTTTTAATAAAATAGGTTTGAAATGGTGGCAATTATTTCAGGATGAGAAGAAATTAGTAGATCTTTATAATGAGTTAATTAAAGATGATTCACATAACATATCCAATATATTAAATTCAATTCAATCTAGTATTGAACATTTGAGTGAAACCTTAAAGGTAAAGGAAATAAAGTCTGGTTTGATTTTTAAAGAGATATCTGATATACAAAAAGGAATGATTAGACTGTCAAATCAATTATCAGATGAAGAGTTAAAGACTAAAGCAAAAGATCCGGTTTTTGCACGAATAATAAAAATAAAGGAGAAGCTTTTTGACAAGAAGCAAGAACGGAATGATTTTGTAGTGGGAAATTATTTTGTTTTACATCATTTTAATCTAGAGTTTGAAAAAATTGAACCTGTATTGAATTTCAATTTAGTTGATTAATTAAAAAAATAATTTAAAATTACTAGTCACTTAATAACATTTAAATGCGTTTATGTAACAATTTAATATGAAAAGATTGTTTTTTAATAAATTTAACATTTAAATTTGTAATACTATTAGATACTGACTATGAAAAAAATTATTCTTTTTCTTCTAATTGGTCTTTCCTTGTCAGGAATGGCTCAAAAACAACCCGCTTATTATGATGCCTACCAACCCGTTAGAAGGAGCTCGCTTCAAATTAATTTAGGACCAACTATTTTTCATGGAGATGCCGATCAAACCAAACCTGGTTTTTTTGCAGGATTAGGTTATAAGTATTCGTTTTCACCTGCATTAAGTTTGTGCATGGGTGGTAATTTTGGAACTCTCAAAGGAAGTAGGGATAAAAGCAAGCTTTCATTAAGCGGTTTTGGTAACTCTTGGGATAAAAATCAAATAGGTGAGAATTATAATTTTAAAAATAAATATTGGGATGTAGAAGCTACAGCTCAATTAGTAATGGGCAATATGTCCTACGTTCGAAAGCCAAGATCTTGGCATTTTTATCTTTTTGCAGGGATGGGATTTATGCATAATAATAGCTCAGGTAAATTGATTAGCCCACTTAAAAAGTTTAATGGTAAAACTTCATCTGATACAACATACTCTTATAAAGGTTATAACTCCAAAGTCCCAATCGGATTTGGTTTTTCAAAAAAAATAAATAACAAAATAGATTTAGGAATTGAATATAAATATAATCTTACAAAAAAAGATTTGATAGATGCTTATAGTTTTCCTGTCTGGCCAAACAGAGCTTTTGATTCATATTCAATGCTTGGATTAATACATGCAAGTTATAAACTCGGAAAAACCGATGATAAGACCCAGCATATGGATTGGATAAGTCCTACACAAAAAATGATTTTAGAAAAGGAAACTGGGGTGAACGATTCTGATAGCGATGGTGTTGCAGACAGATTTGATGCTGAACCTGCTACTCCTAAAGGCGCTCAGGTCTATGGAAATGGTGTAGCCGTTGATTCAGATAAGGATAAAGTGCCTGATTATAGAGATGATGAAGTCCTTTCTTCATGCGAACAGGTTGATGAAAAAGGTGTTGCATATGATGAAGATAATGACGGTGTTCCTGATTGTAGAGATGAAGAGGCTGATACACCTGCAGGAAGTTTAGTAGATAAATCCGGAAGAAAAGTGGAAATAAAAAATGGATCGAGTTCAGGTGCTTCATGTTGCGATTGTAATGATGTGGTTTTACCATCGGTTTTTGTTGATGAAGATAATGAATTTAGGCCTGAAGCATTTACTGCGATTTATTTAATAGGAACTAAATTGCTGCAATGTCCTGATTTATCCATTGATATTATTGGTTATTACGGTATGAATAAATCATCAGAGCAGAGTGCTAGATCTAAAACAAACGTTGTTATTGAATACTTGGTAACTAATTTTGGAATACCTAGAAGCAAGTTTAATATACAAACTAAGCCAGAAACAATGGGTGGTAAATACTCTAAACAGCGAATAGATATTAAAGCTAAGAAATAATTAGATTTGAAAATAATTAAAAAGGGGAGATAATTTATTATCTCCCCTTTTTATTACCCAATGAAATTCGGTTTTTCTAAATATTTATGCTAAAACCTCAGATAATATGGCAGGCGATTTAATTCGTTTTCCTTTTAGAATGTGAAAATCGAAATATTTAAGGAGTGCAGTAAATAGGTCTTTTCTAAAACCTATTTCCGTTTTTATTTGTGCCGAATCGTTTTGAACAGATAAAAGTATTTTATATAATTCTTTGCTTTGGCTTTGATTTAATTCATCTGAAGTTCGCAATATGTCGGCTTTTGCAAAGCGGCCTTCTTTCAAATTGAAACTATCCCCTTCCTGCAAAAGTTCAAGATTAGGAAACCAACCTGAAAATTTAAGATACCTGCACAAAAAGTATAATGGCGCATAACCAATATCTTCTGTCATTTCTTCTAATTCAGTAATTGTTTGTCTTAAAAAATTAAAAACTATTTCATCCTTTAAATTTTCTTCGTTGGTTTTGGCAATTATTTCCAGTATAAATTGTAATACGGCATTTTTTACCATATCAATATGAACCTGATGAAGGGGTGTAATTACCTTTAATTCTTTTATTCTTTGAATTGTGGCGTTTGGTTTTTGATAAATAACTAATTCTAAAATATTTCCGGGAGCAATATGTGAAGGTCTTATTGCACTTGATTTCCGGTTTATTCCTTGAATAATAAAGGAGCTTAAACCATATTCAATTGTAAACATTTTACTGATTACCGATGATTCGCCATAACGCGTATTTTTAATACAAATCGCTTCAGTTTTTACAATCATTTGCTAATTGTTGGCGCGATACAATTCATAATTATGGTAGCTTTTTATTTTATTTAAACCCCCGGGAATACTAGCAATACTGTCCTTTTCAATGTAATGAATGTAGAAGCTTTCTGGAGGTAATAGATTAATGTTTTCAGTTCCTATTTCCCAATTTTCATTTCTCAATACCTTATTAAATTTTAAATAACTATTCATTCGGCTGGAAGTTATTATTGTGGCATTTTTGGTATGAAAATAGTTTGAAAAATACTGCCCTTGAATGTAGTCTTCAATACAAATTTCATCGTACCAAAGCATTTGTTTAGTCCAGTTAAAATTGACAAATATTGAATAAATCATACTTAATACCAAAGCCAAAATTGATAATTTATAATTCTTCATAAGCAAACTTATTACAAAAGTTAAAGGTACTAAAAGATAAATCCAGGTTCGTTCCACAGGCAATACTTTATGAATAAAAATCAAAATAGGAACCATTAAAATCATAAAAATAGAAAGATAGATGGCAGGTTTAAATTCAATTGTTTTAAGTGCTAAAATAAATACCAGAAACAAGGCCAAAGCAAAAATATAGACGTAATTACCTGATGTGAAAAAATGAAAGGTTTGATTTATATGGTTTAAAAAACCGCTCATTACTTCCTTTATACTTAATGAATTTACAAATTTATTACTCGTTACCGATTGTATTCCACTCACCGCAAATACAGGAGAATAAACTGCAAATGTTAGAATACAAGTGGCCAAACCATATTGGAAAGTTTTAAAAACAGCAGTTTTGTTTTTATTTACCAAAAATAAAACCATTGAAAAACCAAACAAGCTTAAAAAAGGATATAAGTAAATAGGAATTGTGTAAAACCCTAAAGCGGAAGATATCAATAATCTATACCAAGCTTTTTTGTTTTCAAAATTCTGAAGTATATCCAGCAACGAGAAAAAACCCACAGTAAAAAATAAAACAATTAAGGAATAACCACGAGCCACAAATCCGTAATAAACCATTGGAAATGAAAAAGCAAAGAGAATGATTCCAACCCATGCCGCTAAAGGCTCTACATATTTGCGCAAGCAAAAGAAAAGCGTTATAACAGCCAAAATATTAGGTATCAAAGACGATAACCTTAAGTTTGTTAAAATATCAAAAGGCAATAATTTGGTGATTTGGGTAAGGTGCGAAAATAAAATATGATTATTGGATGTGGGATAAAAACAAGCTGCCACAAAAGGATTTTTACTGGTAAAGGCTAAGTATGTCCAAGCTTCATCATAAATCACATCGGTAATACTGCTGAGCCATAAACGCTGTATAATTAGTAGGATTGTGAATAAACTTAAACTTATCCTTTCAGTTGTCTTCAGTTTTTTAAAGCTTTTCCAAAGCCATTTTGGGTATTCGAAAACTGCGGAGAAACAATCCTTTATTTTTTGAAGGAGGAATGGTTGTTTTATACTAATTATTAAAACTGCTATTTGAAAAATAACTAGAAAAAGAATTAACCATTTGAGTTGTAAAAAAACTTTTGGACTGAATAGGCTTAGAAATACCGTTCTTCGGTTATCATCAATCGACAATAATTTGATTATTTGATTTGTAAAATAGGTATAGGATACAAACTGAAATAGAAAGAAAAGAATACACCATAAGGCAATGAAAAGGAAGTTGGTATAATTAAATAACCTTCGCATTAGTTCACAAAAAGCAATTTACTTACTCTGCTGTCTTTGTCTTCCTTATTGCTACTTATAACAAGATAAATGCCGGTTTGTGGCCTTTTGCCATTAAACATTTTACCATTCCATGTAGCTATCCCACCGTTCGATAAAGTTTCATAAATAATGCGGCCGGATACATCCGTGATTTTTACTGTGGCATAATCGGGCAGCCCTTGAATGGTTATATCTCCATCATAGTTTTCATAAACTGGATTGGGATAAATTTTAACTTCATCGCTGTGGAGATTTCCGGCATCTGTAGCATTACCTCCATAAGAAATAAGACCGTTTTGTGTGCCAAAAAACACTTCACCCGAAACACCATTTACCCCAACAGATTTTATAACATTACTTGGCAATGGTGAGTTCTCAGCTGTGAAATGCTCTAAAACACTGGTGCCGTCTTTTTCAATTAAAAAGGCTCCATTATTTGTAGCCACCCATTTTCGGTTGGCTCCGTCAATGCACATATCATTTATCGCCTCTGTACCTAATAAATATCCCACCACACCGTTTTGGTCTACAATTATCCGTTGCGCATCTTCTTCGGTATCAAAGGCACGAAGGGGATTGAAAAAAACAGCCAAACCCTCATCAGTGCCAATCCATATTTCATTGTCTTTATCTATAATTATCGCATTTACGCGATTGGATGGCAAATCGCCAACACCTTTGCCTTTCATTAATAACCGTTGCCGCTGAGGCACCCCTTTGGTGGCTTCTTTAAAAACTATAATCCCCGAACTGCCAATACGTGGAGTTGCCATCCATTTTTGGTCTAAATCATCAATTACCATTTCGCCTACGGAGTTCATACTTAATTTATAGGATTGCCATTTGCCATTGGTATATCTTACCGATACGCAACTATCTACATCATAATTGGCAGCCCATAGATTTCCTTTGCTATCCAATGACAAACCCGGAACGATGGTATACAAACCTGCTTGTTTTCTTAATGTGCTGTTATAAGTATCAAATCGTTCAACAAACTTTCCATTTTGAAATCGTGCAATTCCTGTGGCATGACTTCCCAGCCAGGTTTCACCGGTAGCTTTATTTATGGCAATACTTGTAAAATCATACATCGACAATAATTCCTGAGGAGTATTGGGTCGGTTTTCCCAAGTGTTTTCTTTAAAATGATAATATCCTGCTCCGTTAAAAGTGGGTCCATACACAAAGCCGGGGCCACCACTTGTCACCCATACTTCATCATTCCAGCCGGCTATGGTATTTGTGGTAATGCTATTAGGGCCATTTATTCCAAAATAGCCATAACTGCCGTTGGGTTTTATATTAAAAAATCCTAAGCCTGTTCCACCGGTCCATAACAAATTATTGGCATCCAAAATTCCACACGCCACGGCATTTTCACGAATACTATCAATGCTTCCTCCGGGTTTTGATATTATATATCCACCCCAATGGGTTTCTATAAGTTGATTATGACACAATTCAAGACTTACTACATTTTTAATAGTATTTCCTCTTACTGTGTTCCAAATATTACCTGAATTATCATCGTAGTTTTGATATACAGAATCATTTACTGCATATAATTTTCCGTCAAAAACACGAAGCAGTTTGCTTTCCAATCCGGGTTTAACGGTTTGCCAATTTTGAAAATCACTCAGGTTACTTCCTGTAGCTTTAGCCCGCAATATTCCTTTATTGGTTCCGGCATAAAGATGGTCATTATATCGCATGGTTGAATATACCGAAACCACTGTTCCTGAAGGGCCAATATTTTGATATGAATCGCTGATTTCAAGTTTATTAATATCAATAACAATAATGCCCATACTGCTTGACAGATAAGCTTTGCCATCAAAATATTGAAGATCATAAAAAGCTTTTTCGCCCAAGATACTTTTTCGAAGTATGTCCGGAATATTTTGAATATTATTAGTTTTTAAGTCAAGTATATCAATGCTACCTGAAGCATATACAAATACCATTTTGTTAAGCGGTTCAATGTATCTCATTATTGATACATCAATATCGCTAAAGCCATTTACTTTGGAGTAAACGCTTATTTCACCGCTGGGTTGGTGGTAGGTAAAAAATCCTTTTTCGGGCAATACAAAAATAAATTCACCCGCTTCCTGAACTTGTTTTACATCCTTGTATGGAAAATGGGTTCGCCATCGTCCCACCCCGTTGTAGTGGGTTTTTTGCGCCAAAATGGTAACGGGCACAAGAAGAAGTAAAAGAATAATATTTAAATATTTGGTCATTACTGGATAGAACGGTAAATTTAGGAATAAATTTTTCTACTTATACTTTTTCCTGCAATTGACATAATTAATACAATACTAAAAAGCCATGCCGCCATTTTACCAATATAGTCGCCATGTTGGGTATAAAAAGTAAGAGTGCTCGATGGATGAATGGTATAAGTCATTGTGGCCGGCTGCCACCAAGCGGTTTCGCCGCTAATGGTTCCTTTTTTATCAATTACGCAACTGGTGCCAGTGTTGGTGCAACGCACTACATCTCTTCGGTTTTCAATGGCTCGCAATCGGGCATAAAGTTTATGATGTTTGTAGCCCGGTGTATCGCCCCACCAGCCATCGTTGGTTAAAATAAATATAACATTGGCGCCGTTTTTTACAAATTGGGAAACGTACTCTCCAAAAATAGTTTCGTAACAAATGAGCGGTGCAGCCCCAATTTTATGGTTTGAATAAAAAACTCTTGCCACGGTGTCTTCGCCCAAGCTGCCGCTAATGCCGCCCAAGTCGATGGCATAATTTTCGAGAAAACTAAACACCTTGGTATAAGGCATTTTTTCTACTCCCGGCACTAGTTTTGATTTGCGATAAATATCGTTTACTCCATCTTTGTTCATCACTATGGACGAATTGTAAACATCGTAATATTTGCCTGAATAATGCCTGCGGGCTGTGGAAGTGCGGTTGGTTGAATCAAAAAAACGATAGGTATTGCTACCTGAAATTAAGGTGAGATTCGGATATTTTTTGAGCCAATCTTTTAAAAGAGAATAGGTAAGGCTGCTATTTATATATTGCTGCTCGCAGTTTTCAGTCATTCCGGTTTCGGGAAATAACACAAACTCGGTAGATGCATCCAATTGTTTTTCGGCCATTTTTGTAAAGTAGTTTACTTCAGTTTTTGGGTCTTCCGTTTCAAATTTTTGATAAGGGTCAATATTGGGTTGAACAACAACTGCCTTATACGAAGCACCTTTATTGTCGGCAGGATAAGTAAACAAAATAACCAAAGAAATAATTACAGGAACTATAACTACGGATGCCACCATCCATCGGTTTTTTTTGTTTGAGTTTAAATACAGTTTAAAAACCAAAGCATTTGCTATCAAGATCCATAAAGTTCCGCCCAATGTTCCGGTGTATTCATACCATTGAATAGTTTGTGGAAGTGCCGCCAGCCCGTTGCCAAGATTGAGCCATGGGTAAGCAATTTCCCAGTTGAGGTGCAAATATTCCATGCTGAGCCAACTTATAATCCAGGCCACCAAACCTGTTTCTAAGCCAAAGTATTTTTTTACCCTTCGATAAAAAACAAAAGGAAGCAACATCAGTCCCGAATTGGCCAGCAGCATGGCAATGCAGCCTTGGGGCGAGGCAAACCAAACCCACCAAGTAGTGCCAATATTCCAGAGCAAAAGCGAAAAATATACTTTTAAGCCAAACCATTTTTGGGTTTCCTGTTCCAGTAGCAGCAAAGGAACAAACCCAACTAACAGCAAAAAACCGGTATAAAACGGCGGCCAGCCTGCAGTGAGGATAAGCGGTGACAGAAGAATTAAAAGAAATTGTTTTTTCAAGTGCGGGCAAAGATAGGAAAAGGGGCATATATCCTTTTCAAAGTTCAAAGGTTTTATTGGTTGCAAAAGTCATAGTAGGGCTTTGGCCAATCAGTTTTTTGAGGTTATGGTTTTTATTTGGGTTGCATTGTCTCTTTAATTTTATCAGTCGGGGACTTCATTCGAAGATATATATAAGGGTTAGGTTTTCGTTTGCTTGGGATACCGACTGATAAGGAAAATATTGCTATAACGTTTTTGGGCTTGGCGAAGGTGGGGTTTAGAAAGTACTAAAGTTCAAATTTATTACAAAAGCTAATAGAAAGTACAAATGTTCAGACAAGTACTAAAGCCCCACTTTTGCCAAACCCATGTTATAGCCAGTTGTTCTGTTTTCATTCCACTGTTAAATTTATAGTGTTTCAAAAAATTAATATTATTTGCTTATTTGAATTTGTTCATTTTTAGCGATAATTTTGCCCTTATGAACAAATGAGAATTTGTCGATTTGCACATTTGGATCATTTTTATTACATACTTTTATGCTTTCTTGTGATTTAGTAATTTCAAAATTAGAAAGAGTGTCTTTCCCATTCTGCCATTCAAAAATCAAATCACACTTATCAAAATAACTTTCATATTCATCATAACTACCAGCTACCTTTCCAGGTTTTTTGTCCGTAATTATTTCATTTGTAGTACGAGCTGAATTCGCCCAAAGAATATCTCTTAATAAGAAAGTGTCAATTGTATTAATTCCTGATTTGTCCACACGATAAATAATTATATTGTCTATTTCCGAAAGGCTAAAACCATTGAATAGTATAGGAATTTGAATGATTTCGCCAATTCTCAAATTTTCATTACAAGGCTTATCACATGCATTGAATGTTACAAAAAGAACTGAAATAATTAAAATTATTGATATTTTTTTCATGTATTTATATTTTTAAATTAATTGTAGTTGTACTGTTGTGGTCTTTTGCAATTGGCTATAACGGTCCAAGGCCTGCTGCCGGCCGGGAACGCATCATTTTATAAATATCGTTACACAAAGTTAATCAATTATTAGAAATCCAAATACCATCACCCGGATGGAAGCAGATCTTTGTTAGAGGTCAGTTGTAGCTGCCTGACAGAGAATACCAGCATTTGACATAAAATTTTCATTTGGGAATTGCTCCTGGTCAACAGAGTGTTTCACTTGCTAAATTCTAAAAACT
>CANIKO010000011.1 GCA_947468275.1 Bacteroidota bacterium | reverse complement strand
TTCTCATAGTACCTCGGTACTATAATTAATACATTTTACAAGCATTTTTATACTAACAGTGTCATGATTGGATAAATCCATTTTAATTAATAATAAAGGCTTTAAGTTTGAGTAACAAATAAAAAAAAACATGAAAAATCAAACAAAAAACACAAACAAGATTGGTGAAAACACCAACGCGAGAAATTTCTTTCAAAAAACGTTTATTCTATTAGCTATTTTAGCTTTTAGTAGTTTTGGGTTTAAGGCTAAGGCACAACAAAATGTTTGGTATGATGTTACTAATACAGCAACTGCTGGTTGTAATTGGACTATAAGGACTTATGATAATGCATCTGTACAAATAGATGTTTTTACTGTTATTGGAGGCGCTACTTATTCAGGTTGTAGAACTTTGAGTGGAATAATAGACTATATAGTTGTGGAATATAATGGATTATGCTATTTATGGTTTGGTAGTGGAAACCTTGGCGGCGGCGGTTCATGGTCTTATAATAGTTATTTATCGCCATGTGGCGGGTCAACATGCAGTTCAAGCGTTGATTGTGTTGGAGTCTCTCCTGGCCCAACAGGATGCACAGATGGTTATATAACTATTAATATTAATTGACAAACTAGGGCTTATTTTTATAGACAAACTTTTTTTTATAGCCAACAAAGACAATTTTAGATGATATTTAATAAATCTTTTTTTGTACTTTTAATATTTTTATTTTTTGCAAAAGATGGAGTTACTCAAAATTTTGAGTGGTTAAGAACTAATTATTCTTATACTTCGATGTCTACAACTGCTTTGCCTGATGGAGGGGCGGTGACACTAATTTCTTTTAGAGGAGGTGCAAATTTGCCGGATACTATCAAATTAGACACATTTAAATTTTTAACACCCAAGAAGACAAATCAAGCATTTACTCTTTTAGCTCTCATTAATAGCAAAGGAAAGATAACCAATGCAAGAATTGTATATTACTGCACTTTAAGTAGTTATACGATACCAGGTATAAGGGATATCTGCAGTGATGATAGCGGAAATATTTTCATTATAGGATATTTAAGTGATAATCCATTCAATATTATTGGTAAAGATACTTTGGATGTAAAAAACGGAGCTATATTATTTGCAAAATTAAATAAGGATTTACAAATTATTTGGGTTTCACAAACTGCTCATAACAAGGTTTTTGCAACCGCTGATGAAGTTAATAATTTTTGGCCAAAGACCAGTTTAGCTATATTAGAAGGGCACTTGTATTTTACATGCGCAAGTTCTGGTTCTTCCAAAATAGGCTCCAAATCATATAGTTTTAATGGTATTGCTACAAGTATTTTTGGCGAACTTAATCCTTCTAAAGGAAATGTTATCTGGTCAAACTACCTTAATAGTTCCCAACCTTCTAATATGTTTAGAATTTCAGGATTGGTTAAAGTAAAAAATAAACTTTATTTATCTGGAGATTTTTCTTATTCAACCATAAATGTGATAGCTATAATTAGTTCGGACACTTTTTATAGCCCAGGAGGCTTTATAGTTCAAACAGATAGTATAGGCAATTATGTTAAAGGAATTTCCATCCATAATAAAGATCAAATACAAATCAACTGCCTTACTACCGACGGTAAATATTTGTATTTTGGAGGTAATTTTAGAGATAGTCTTCAATGGGGTGGAAGTAAAATTGCACCAGGTTATAAAACGGGAAGTAAAAAGGTGGAAATGTTTGCTGCATCCATTAACTCCTTCTTAAAACCAAGATGGTTTTTTAGCCCTCAAATTTTGGATACAACATTAGGTAAAGATGGCAGTATTGGCTTTAACCGGGTGACATATAGTGATGGATACATTTATTACGGAGGTCGCACTGGTACCAAACTTTTAGTAGATAGTACGGTTCTTGGAACCATCAGTGGAATTATTTTGTTAAAGGCTGATTCATTGGGAAATATTTTGTGGGCTAATAGTGGTGGTGGTGGGTTTATAGCGGATATGGATGTTGCTAAAGGAAGTGTTTTTTCAACAGGTATATTTTATGGTAAAATACAGTTTGGTATTCATACTGATAGCACTAGTTATAAAAACTTCATCACCAAAATAACCAATTATTCGATAGACCGGGGAAGGGTTTACCGGGGCCCTTATTGTGCGGGAGACACGATAAAGGTACCTTATGATTTGGAAGGAGATTTTGATAAATCAAATGTGGTGATAGCAGAATTAAGTGATGAATATGGAAATTTTAATGGCAACCAACATGAATTGGGTAGGATAAAAAGTTATAAGGACAGCACTATTAATGGAGTATTGCCCATGTTCAAAGTGGTATCATCTCCCTATTACCGAATAAGGGTGAGAAGTACCCAACCAGCAGTTCAAAGTTTTTATCTATGGGATACTTTGCAGGTTTTAATTTACTCCCGCGACAAAGCTGATCCTGGAAAGGATGAATTTGTTTGCATGGGAGACACTCTGAAACTGAATACTTACGGCGGCACCAAATGGACATGGAGCCCTAAATACAGAATGAGCGACAGCACCAAACGCCAGCCCTTGGTGTGGCCGCTAAAGGATACAATTTATAAAATAATAATAGCAGACAGCAGCGGATGTGGCAAACCCGATACCGCCTTTAAAAAGATTTTTGTAAGACCCTATCCAACCTCTAAATTGCAGTTTAAGGATACCGCGGTTTGTGATAATTCAATGTTAAAAATTCCGGTAAAATTTGTAGGAGGAGATTCAGTGTATCAATGGCAATGGTATTTTGTAAATCCTGATAAATCCTTTTTTAAATTTAAAAGCGGAAAATTGAAACCGACGGATACTTTAAATTATTATCCATCGGTAACCAATACCACTTCTGAAAAACTGGCCATTATTCTCAAAGACGGTTGCACAGCCAAAGCCGATACAGCATTTCTTACCATCAGTTTGCGAAAAAAGATAGAAATAAAACCGTTTAGAGATACTACACTTTGCATTGGAAATATTGTAAACTACAAAGCCCAAGCCACTGGCGGAGTTGCCAAACAGTATCATTACCAATGGAAAGACATCACCAACAATACAATTATTTCCACCAATGATAGTTTAAAAATAAAGGCTCAAAAAACCTTTAAAATAGAACTTAGTATCAACGACGGATGCAAGGCATTGGGTGATGCCAAAGAATTTACAATTATTGTAAAACCACCGCTCAAAGCCCTCACAAATTTAAGAGATACCACCATTTGTGCAGCAAAACCCCTGAACTACACCGCCCAAGCCATCGGCGGAAATGATAAAAATTATAAATTCAGTTGGCTGCTAAACGGTAATCAAATCGACACCATTAACCATTTACAATTAACCATTAACAATTCCTCAACCTTAAGCTTAATTACAAAAGACAATTGCAGCCCAAACGACACCGTTAAAAAAACAATCACCGTAAACCCAAGCCCCAAAGCTGATTTTAATTGGGATTTGGAGTGCAATAGAACGGTTACAAAATTTCAATTTACGGGAACAAAACCGAACTCACCAATTACCACAATTTTTCATTGGAATTTCAACAATGAAGCTTCTTCAAGTGTTGAAAATCCGTCCAAACTCTTTTCTACTATAGGTGCAAAAACCTTAACTTTAGCCTTAACCTCGTCCAACAGTTGCACCGATACCATCAAAAAAACAATTGAAATAAAACCGCAGTCCAAAGCAGATTTTACTGCAACAGATGTTTGTGAAACTGACTCGGCAGTTTTTATAAATAAATCACAAGACGCCACGGGCTATAACTGGAAATTTGGAGACGGTCAAACCACAAACCTTCCAACCCCCAAACACAACTATAAAATTTCCAACACCACCACCTATAATGTAACTTTAGTAGCCCAAGTAACTAATGGCTGCGCTGATTCTGTAACCAAAGCCGTTACAATTAACAAAAATCCAAGTTCAGATTTTAGTTATACCTACAATGGCACCAAAGTAGACCTCAAAATTACCAAAGCCGGCAACTCCTACCAATGGAAATTTGGAACCACCGACAGTGCCAAAACCTCTGCCACCACTTATTCTCACACCATCAAATCCTCCGACCAAACCAAGGTGTGCCTTACTGCTACAGATATTTCCGGTTGCTCATCTCAAACCTGTAAAAATGTGTCGGTAGGAATTTTAAAGGTTTCTGAAAAAAGCTTTAAAATTTACCCCAACCCAAATAATGGAAGTTTTAACATTGAAATTGAAAATCCTTCAAAAGAAGTTTCTATTGAAATTTTTAACCTTTTGGGTGAACGGGTTAAAAAAGTGGAAACCAATTCTTCTAAATCAATTTATGAAATAGATTTAAACTCAACCGATGGGATCTACTTGGTGAAAGTTAAAAATGGTATATCAGTCTGGAATCAAAAGGTGTTAATTTCGTATTGACCTAAAGCTCCTTATTACTAAAAAGTATTCCGAATTTAAATTATTCTTTAATCCTTCAAATAGATATATCCGTAAATGTAAACGTGCATATTTACGAGTATGAGATAAATTGCAATATTGAGCTTGACCCCTTTACCAATGAAAGATGAGTCTTAATTAGACAGTACAATAGCATATTGCGAAACATGATTCATATTTATTATGCAGTTTATATATCTTAAAATTAATAAAAGTATTTACATTTTAGCGTCATAAAACGTTGAAAAGCCATATTTCATGGTATTTTCAGCGTTTTGAAGGAGGGTGTCCTGCCGCGATTTTATTTGCCGGCAGGGGGGTGGTTTAGCTTATTTTTTTGATATTACTTGAGCTAAATTACTTTATTTAATATTGTGACAAACAAGCCTTGGAGATATTAAATTATGGTAACTAATACTTAAATGCTGAAGCCATTAATTCTTGATCATTCCTTGAAATACCAATATCCTTAGCTATTTTCTTCCAACAACTTACAGCTTTTTGAACTTCAATAATTATATCATCCATTTCTGAGGTTGTAAGTTGAAAATATTCACCCACGCTTTTGGCAATTTCAAAATCTAAAGCATTATTTTCAGAATCAATATTTAAAGCTAAACCGTCTTTATCGATTGATGGATTAATGTCAAATGCAGGAGAAAGAATCCATCCTTTTGGAGTTAAGATAAATCCATGATTTCTTAGGTGGTCATCTGTGTTTGAGATAGAAATATTAAAAACAATTCGTTTCCATAATTGATGCAAATCAGCTTTTATTTGACAGCCTGAATATTGTATAAATTCAGCTATGTCTAAATAACTTGCAGGATTTTCTTTAATAGTTTCTTCATTATTTCCTGTCATTGTCATTGCACTGGCAAAATGTATTCTCTCTTTTTTTAGTCGGTCAAATCGTTTTGTGAAAAAGGTATGATACTTTCCTGAAATAGTGTCAATTTTTGATTCTGAAATTTCTATACCTGCTTTTAAGGCCAATTTATAAGCTAAGAATTCCCATGCGGCTTTATCATTTGTATCTCCTTTAGATGGAAACTTTGCTATCCATAAATCACCATGTTCGTCTATTACATTAGCTTTTGGTCTAGCTCCACCTAATGAAGAACCTGGGGCCATTAGTATCAAAAGCCACTTCTTTACAACTTCACTATCTTCATCTGATTCAAATATTTCAGCAGCATATTGCAATTCTCTAATACTACTCATAGGTGGAGTTGGTGTATCATGATTATTATCCAAAAAAGGTCCGTCAGAATCTAATTTAAACCTTAAGGCTCCCATTCTGCATTCATCATTTACACCCAACAAGAAATCTGTATCATACAAAATCGATGAAGGCTTGCCATCTTGTTTCGCATTTTGCGCTGAACATCTTTTCATCAAAGTTCTTCCCCATGTATCAGGCATTGAGTCAAAAAAAACACCGAAATTTTCTTTTCCATTGGGGTATTGCTGACCTGCATACCAACCAATGTCCGGGTCTAATAGTATTTGTTCTTTTGATTGTATCCAATCATTTGAATATTCAAAACTAAAAGCTTTACTGCCTTTTGCTTGTTGAGCACTTAGAATACCGATTAACTTTGGTTCATTCATGCCAAGCCAATGCGCATATACCAAAATATCAGTTTTTATAGTCTTCATATCTTACTTATTTTTTATTAAAATAAGATCCTGAAGTTTTCTGCCATAACTGTCATCAGCAGCAATTTTCAAAAAGTCATCCTGCAATCCTAATACTCTAAGAGTATTAAAATATGCAGCCATTGAAACACTTCCATTACCTTTTTCGATCTGATATAATGTACTTCTGTCAATACCGGCACGTTCACTCACTTGTATTGTAGTAAACTTTCTGCGCTTTCTTGCCAATTTAATGTTTTCACCTACTTGTTCCATTATCTTTTGATGCTTCGGAAACAATATTTGCTTTTTGGTTGCCATCTAAAATGTTGCTTATTACACACAAAAATAAGCGTAATGTTGATAATATACAACAAAATAATTAGGAGATCAAATTGCACTGAGGTCGCAGCTAATCTTAAATAACCTGAATTTACTCTTGATAATGGTTTTAAAGTTACAGTACGGAGAACTTCTGCTATTACACGAGGAGAAGCTACTTGAGAATTTACTTGAGAAGCTTCTGAAGTAGATGGGGATACCCTGCCGTAAATCTAAAAAGATAAGACAAAAACCCCTGTAAAACCTGGGTACTCCAATATTAACCATAGGGGGGTGTCCTGCCGTTTAACATTTAAAATAGAACATTTGTTCTATGTTTTATAACCAACTAAGAATTATATCAGTTTTCAAAATTCATTATTGTATTTTTGATATGCTGATTCAGTTAAACAGAAATTTGATTTTGGTGCAATTTCCAACATCATGATTTTGGATGAATCTGACTTGGTAACCAAAAGAGAAAGTTATTCTCAGGGTGGAAATTTAAGCTCCGAAATGCTAAAAACATTTAAGGGTTGTGAAAATTACTCAGATGAAGAAGCTCAGCAAATAGCCGATGGGCTGCAAAGTTTAGCAAGTTTATTGTTCGAGTTTTTTAAGGAAACGAATACTATTAAAACAATATACTAAATGGGCATTGAAACAAAAATCTCTAAAACATTAAATCCTTTTTCCCGCTTTGCCAAAGCTGACACTCAGGCCAAATCCTTAAAGAATACTTCAAAAACCGTAGTGGCATACACACGGGTATCAGGAAAAGAGCAGGAAAAGAATATGTCACTGCCTTATCAAAGGCAGATAATTGATGAATACGCTATTCGTGAGGGTCTTCATATAGATGCCTACTTTGGAGGCAAGTATGAATCAGCCAAGAGCGACGGCCGCAAAGAATTTCAGCGAATGCTCGATTTTATAAAAAAGAGCAAAGGGACTATTTCTCAAATCCTTGTGTATACTGTTGATAGATTCAGCAGAACAGGAGGAGGGGCTATTAAACTTGCACAGGAGTTGAGGGATAACTATGGCGTATCACTTAATGCAATTTCTCAACCTACGGATGTTACCAATCCAACCGGGGTATTTCAACAAAATATTCAATTCCTGTTTTCAAATTATGATAATGTGCTTCGTAAGCAAAGAGCAATTGCTGGAATGCGATATAAATTAGAACGTGGTATATGGATTTCAAGACCTCCTCAAGGTTATGACCTGATTTCAATAAATGGTGTAAAATCAATGAAAATAAATGAGAGAGGCCCATTAATTAAAAAAGCTTTTCAATGGAAAGCAGAAGGAGTAAAAAGTGAAGAGATTTTGCTTCGTTTGGAAGCCTTGGGGATGCCTTATTACAAACAACAACTATCTAAAAACTTTAAAAACCCCTTTTATTGTGGCTATATCTCCCACGGATTATTAGCAGGGCAGATCGTCAAAGGCAATCATGAGCCTTTAATTTCAGAAAAGTTATTCTTAAAAGTAAATCAGATACAGGTGGCTGGTGGCCTTATTGGTGTTCCACATTTAAAGGAAAATAATAATCTACCGCTTAAAGTATTTGTAAAATGTGATAAATGCAGCCAACCAATGACCGGGTACATTGTAAAAAAGAGAAATCTCTACTACTATAAATGCCGCACAAATGGTTGTAAATGCAATGTTAGAAATATAAAGGTTCATGATGCGTTTCATGATTTATTAAGTCAATTTGAAATAAAGCAGGAATTGCAAGAGCCGCTTAAATACCAATTGAAGCTTACATTTAATGAATTAATAATAGAACAAAAAAACAACGAACAAATATTAAAATCAAAGTTGGTTGAGATTGATAAAAAGATTGATACAATTGAAGAAAAGTACTTTGCCCTGAATGAAATGGAAGCCGAAACATTTAAAAAATTCAATGTAAGGTTCACTCAAGAAAAATCGCTTATCGTAAGTGAACTGGAAAGAAACGCATCAGGGAGTTCGAACTTCGATCAAGGGATAAAATATGCCATAGAGATATGCTCCAAACTTACGTCAATATGGGATTTAGCTACAATTTCGATTAGAGAAAAACTGCAAAAATTGTTGTTTCCTGATGGTTTATTCTATATCCGTGAAAATGGGACGTTTCGAACAGAAACTGTTCATCCGGTATTTCAGCTTATCTCCCAATTGACGGGCAATTACACTACAAAAGAAAAGGGACAAACCCATAATAAACTGGATTCGTCCCTTTTGGCGGAGACTGAGAGATTCGAACTCTCGATACAGTTACCCATATACAAACTTTCCAGGCTTGCTCCTTAAACCACTCGGACAAGTCTCCATTTTTTTGAGTTTGCGAAGATAATTATTTAGAAATCAAATTTGGAAAAACTAATCACAAATTAAATTAAACAGTTTTAATTAAATCGAATGGCTTTCACCGGTTGGATTCGAGCCACATACATTGCTGGTATGGTCAACAATAAAATGCAAACAATAAAGGTTAATCCGTTAACCAGTAAAATGTCTTGTAGCGATATAAAAAACGGCACTTTTGTGAGATAATAGGTTTGTTCATTTAGTTTTATCAAACCCCACTGGTTTTGTATAAACCCTAATCCCAGTCCGATAATATTACCTAAAATTAAACCTCTAAAAAGGTATTTGGCTCCATTATATAAAAATAATTGGCGTATCAATTTATTGCGGCTGCCTAAAGCTTTTAATAGTCCTATCATTGGAGTTCGGTCAATTATTAAAACCAATAAAGCCGTCATCATATTTACCACCGACACCATTACCATTAGGAAAATAATGACAAGAACATTCATATCTAATAAACTTAACCATTGAAAAATTTGAAAATAAGTTTCATTCACCGATTGAGCAGTAAGAGTAGTGCCTAATTCTTCATCAATTGCTTTTGTTTTAGCTTTTAAATTATCCAAGGAGGATAAATATACCTCGTATCCACTGATGCTATCATAGCCTTGGGTATAGATTCGCTGAATCATTCGGATGTCAGCCAGCACCCAGCTTTTGTCAATTTCATTAATGCCTGTATTATATATTCCGCAAATCCTTGGTTTTCGTCTTCTTATTTGACCCTCATGAATAAAGTAAAGTTCCACCCGTTGACCAGTATCTAATTTTAGTCGGTTGGCGGTAGTTTCTGAAATTAGTATTTCATTCAAGTCGGTGGAATCTGTGTTTTCAAGCCCTTTTCCTTTAGTTATTTGTTTATTAATAAAAATATTGCAATACACTGGAGCTACCCCTTTGCATTGAATTCCTTCAGCATCATTAGCTGTGCGAAGTATCCCGGGTTTTTGGCAAAATGGAACTACAGATTTAACATATGAAAGCTGTTTTATTTTTTTTAAAAATGATTGAGATTTTGGAAACAATACTAGCTCTCCCGAATGATTTAGGTCCAAATTTTTGATAATTATATGACCACTAAATCCAATTACCTTTTCTTTAATTTCTTTTTGAAATCCTTTGACTATGCCAATGGACAAAAGCATTACAGTTATGCTAATGGCCACACTTGCCGAGGCAATACGGATAATTCGTTCGGTAAATGAATGGCCCGATTCAGCAGTTAATTTGCGTGCTATGTATAAACTGAGGTTCAAAGTTTGAAAGTTCTATGTTTTTTATGCAAAAATTTCTAAAAATTACACTTCTTATAAACAACCACTTTTGCAAGTGGATTGCTTTGTATAATATTGAAAGCCTTTTCCAATCAACAAAAATGCGATATTTATTTCTTATAGTTTCAATAGGTTTGTTTTCATGTCAAAACAAAGCAAATACCATACATAAAAACGCCGACACTTTGAGGCTTAAGCCAAGAAACTTAAGTTATAAAACAGCGGATACAATTGTCATTACAGGTGCTGAGCAAACCGCGCTGTATTTACCAATAATAAAAGGTAAAACAATTGCTTTGGTTGTAAATCAAACTTCGGTAATTGGTAAAACCCACTTGGTAGATTCATTAATAAGATTAGGGGTAAAGGTAAAAACCATTTTTGCGCCGGAGCATGGTTTTAGAGGCGACCATAGTGCCGGAGCAAAAGTTAATTCAGCCATTGATCCCAAAACGGGAATTAAAATAACCTCTCTTTATGGTAAAAATAAGAAGCCTGCAAAAGAGGATTTATTAGGAATTGATTTTGTTATTTTTGATATTCAGGATGTAGGAGTAAGGTTTTACACTTATATATCCACCATGCATTATGTAATGGAAAGTTGTACTGAAAATAATATACCTTTTATTATACTGGACAGGCCTAATCCCAATGGGTTTTATGTAGATGGCCCTGTATTGGATATTAAGTTTAAATCGTTCATTGGTATGCATCCTGTTCCGTTGGTGCATGGTATGACGGTTGGCGAATTTGCCCAAATGATACAAGGTGAAAATTGGATGGGTGAAGGAAAAAAATGCCAACTCACAGTTATAAAATTAAAGGGGTATACACATCACACCATGTATAAATTGCCAATTAGGCCTTCGCCCAATTTGGCTTCCATGGAATCTGTTTATTTATACCCTTCATTAGGCTTGTTTGAAGGAACCAATGTGAGTGTAGGCCGCGGCACCCCAAAACCTTTTGAATGGCTGGGCCGCCCGGGCTTAAAAAATGGTAGCACTGTTTTTACCCCCAAAAAAATACCCGGAGTGGCCGACGATCCACCTTATGAAGGCAAGGAATGCAGAGGTATATTATTAACCGAATTTTGCAATCATTATTTGTTGGAATCCAAACAGGTTTACGTGGATTGGTTGCTGTTGTTTTATAAAAGCAATATGCCTGAAAACGGTGAATTTTTCAAAACATCATCCTTTGATAGATTGGCAGGGTCGGATAAATTAAGGTTGCAAATTATGGAAGGAAAAACCGCTGCTCAAATACGTGAATCATGGAAAGAAGATTTGAAAAACTATGAAGCCATGCGGCAAACATATTTATTGTATGAATTGTAGTTGCTAATCTTTCATTCGCAATTCTTCAATATTTTGAATCACTCAGGTTTGCTAATGGTAAAGGGCTTTGTTTTGGCTATTAGTGAAGAGTATATTTTCTTTAAATTAATTAAACGAAAACGTCCGAATTATTGAGACTCGGACGATTTCGTTTTGATAAAAAAATGTTCTACGAATCAGTTTTTTATTTTAGATAAAAGCCAAGACTCAATGAAATCATGCGATTTCGAAATTTATAGGATTCATCTGAATAATCTTTAATGATTCCATAGTTTTGTTTATTTATTTGAGACCAAAAATTAATTTCAATCCACAATTTTTTAGAACATAAAGTAAGTTCTCTTCCTATACCAACTTTATAAAATAGGTTCAATTTATTTAAATTCACTTTTTCATCTGCAATTTTTTGATAATCTGTCTTATTAGGATAATTTATATATGTTGCAATTATCTGAGAATAGCGTTTTGTGTAAAAATTATAATTTATTCCACCACCGATATTACTATAATATTTTTTTTTACTCTTAAATTTTATCTCAATAGGGATATTAATTGAATTAACTGTTAGTTGATTATCAATTTTAAAACTTACATCAGAAACGAAAAACTTATAATATGGTAAAGCAAACCTGTTTTTAAAACGGAGATAATCAATACCTGCAACTAAACTTAATGAATTCTTCAATTCATGTTCAGCTCTAATTTGTCCAAAATATCCTTTATTATTATACACTTTAACTTTTGAGTTATCAAATTTTGGGGAAGTAGCACATTGACCAAGTGAAAAGGAAAAATTTAAATTATTATTCTGGGAATACCCAAATAAGGAATACCCTAAAAACAATACAACTAATAAATATTTCATATTTTAATTAATTTAAAGGTTTTAATTTCATTTAAGGTTTTAATCTGAATAAAATATATACCTTGGGAATAAATGCTGAAATTTAGCGGAAAGTTGATTTTTAATTCACTTTCATCTAATTTAAAGATTTCAGTTTTTAGTATTTGGCCTGAAGCATCAAGTATAATAATTTCAAAAGAACCATTATTTTGGAATGAAGCATTAACATTCGTCACACCTTGAGTCGGATTTGGGTAAAAAGAAATTATAGATTTTTCTTGTGCACTATTAAACTCCTCTACCTTCTGTTGATTTATTAACGAAGTTGAGCTTATAGAGCTTCGTTTACCAAGTGGAAATTCAGTACAAGTAAAAAACTGCTCTATGAATGCAAGAAATTCAGCACCGTCTTCAGTTTCAAAACCTTCATCTAATAGAATTTCCTCCCCTGCTCTGAATTTAACATTAGCGGTGTTTTTTATAATGACATCTCCATACGAGATGGATGTATTAATATGATTTCCAGCTTTTATGAGATTCAGCGCATTAAAATCCAAAATGGAAGACAAATTTTGATTTTGAAAATTTAAGTCACTTTTTAGCAGGGCAGTCAATAAAAATTTCAGTTTTACCATCGGGTATTGCGACACCAATACCTACGTCATTGGTTGTAGTTGTGGTTACAGTAGCACTGCCATTCCAGTAGCCGGGGGTTTGTGCAAATGAGTATTGAACCCAAAACATAGATAGAAATAAAAAGCAGAAGCTAAGAGTTAAACTTCTGTTGAAGCGAGCCCCAACTAAAATGCCAGAAATGGCATGGGGGGGTAAGTATCTGGTAACTAGGATTTTGAATTTTCATTAGTTTATAATTTAATTTAACTTAAGTAGATATTAAAACAAATCTATATTATTGTTTGAAATAAAAAAGTAATTTATAAATTAAATTTAAACAATAAGTAAGGATTGTTATATAATTTAATTGTTTGTCCGCCCAACATAAAAATCTAAAATCGTAAATCTAAAATCGTAAATTGATTTACCTTTGCAGCAGGTTTTTAACCTATATAATTAATGAATATTGAAATAAAAATACCAGCCGTTGGTGAATCTATATCCGAAGTAACGATTTCAAAATGGTTAAAAAAAGATGGTGACTATGTGGAAATGGACGAAGCTGTGGCCGAAATAGAATCGGACAAAGCCACAGTAGAGTTAAACGCAACCAGTGCAGGAACACTAAAAATACTATCCCCCGAAGGAAATGATATAAAAATTGGAGCTATTGCTGCTACGATTGATACCACTGCCAAGGCACCTGAAAAAGCAACTGCGATAGTTGAAAATGAAACAGAACCACTAGTTGCCAAATCTTCAACTACAGCCCCATCTACTAATTATGCCACTGGAACTCCCTCACCGGCCGCAGCCAAAATTTTATCAGAAAAAGGAGTAACCCCAACCGAGGTAAATGGAACCGGCAGAGACGGACGTATTACTAAAGACGATGCTATAAGTGCTTCGGCCAAACCTGAAGTACAAGTGAATGCAACTCCAAGTGCCGGATATGGAACTATAAATGCATCCCGCGAGCAACGCCGTGAAAAAATGAGCAACCTGCGAAAAGCAGTTGCCAAACGATTGGTAGCCGCAAAAAATGAAACGGCAATGCTTACCACCTTTAATGAGGTGAATATGCAACCTATTATGGATATCCGCAATAAATTCAAAGATAAATTTAAGGAGAAACATGGTGTTGGTTTAGGCTTTATGTCGTTTTTTACACGGGCATGTGTTTTAGCTTTACAAAAATATCCTGCCGTGAATGCCTATATTGATGGTACCGATTTTATTTACAATGATTTTTGTGATATCTCCATTGCGGTTTCAGGCCCCAAAGGACTAATGGTGCCGGTGATGCGAAATACAGAATCGTTTACCCTTTGGGATATTGAAAAACAAGTAGCAACTTTAGCTATGAAAGCCCGCGATAATAAATTATCCATTGAAGAAATGACAGGAGGAACCTTTACAATTTCAAATGGAGGTGTATTTGGGTCTATGCTTAGTACGCCAATTATTAACCCTCCTCAATCGGCTATTTTGGGCATGCACAATATAATTGAACGCCCAATTGCTGAAAAAGGCCAAGTGGTAATTCGTCCGATGATGTATGTCGCTTTATCCTATGATCACCGCATAATTGATGGTAAAGAATCGGTAGGTTTTTTAGTGACAGTAAAACAATTACTCGAAAATCCTCAACTCATGCTCACCGGAAAAGATCCATTGGATGCATTGATGGGAATGTAAATTATCGCAACAAGCTTAGCTATTTATTTAAAATTTCAGAATTAACTAATAAACAATAGTTTGTCATTTGATAGACATGTTATTAGGAAAAAGATAAAAATGTCTTTATTTTAGCTAAGTTTGAAGTTCAATTATTAAAGTTGAAATGAGCGATTCTTCTATTGTTAAATCCATTTTATCATTTCATTTTATCAAACGTAACCTTTTAACTTTAATATTTCTTTGTCATATACTTGGTTCATCTCTTTATGGCCAGCAAAAAACACTTGGCCTAACTAAACATTTGGCTGGGAGCACTGAAACAGGCTATGTTTTGTTTGCACCAATGTATTGTAAAACAACATACCTAATAGATAAATGTGGTAAGCAGGTGCATAGTTGGAAAAGCAATTATAGCCCGGGTATGTCAGTTTGTTTATTGCCAGATGGTAATTTATTGAGAACAGGGATTTCTCAGGATACCTTTTTTCAATCTGGTGCAAATGGAGGAGTTATAGAGAAAATTGATTGGGATGGAAATGTGGTGTGGTCATATACTCTATCCAATGATTCATTGGGGCAGCATCATGATGTTTATCCAATGGAAAATGGAAATATTCTTGTGATAGCTCGACATGTAAAATCTGAGAGTGAAGCTATTGCAATGGGTCGCCAACCTGGCACAATGGGGGGAACGAAATTATACAGTGAGAGGATAATTGAAATAAAACCTGTCGGAAAAAATGAGGCACAAATAGTATGGCAATGGAGTTTATGGGATCATATTATTCAGGATGTAATTTTTTCAAAACCGGTTTATAACATTGTAGGGAATCATCCTGAATTAATGAATATAAATTATGCTCCAAGCCAGTCGGCCGATTGGATCCACATTAATACAATTGATTACAATAAAGAGCTTGATCAGATATTAATAACTTGCCACAATTTAAGTGAGATTTGGATACTAGATCATAGTACAACTATAACTGAAGCCGCATCTCATTCAGGCGGAAAATATGGTAAAGGTGGAGATATATTATACCGTTGGGGAAATCCTGCAGCATATAAGAACGGAATTAAAGCAGATCAAAAGTTTTTTCTACCTCACAATGCCACTTGGATTCCAAAAGGGTATAATGATGGTGGAGATATAATGATATTTAACAACGGTCTTGGAAGATTTCCTTCCTATTCTTCCGTTGAAATTATAACACCTGCAACAACAAGTGCAGGGGTTTACAATTCAAAGTTACCTTATGGCCCATCGAAACAGAAATGGATTTATAAAGATTCTATTCCAGAAAACTTTTTTTCGGGATTTATTTCAGGGGCTAGCCGGCTGTATAATGGAAATACATTAGTTTGTGTTGGTTTGCCAGGCAGGTTTTTTGAATTGGATAATAAGAACAATATAGTTTGGGAATACATCAATCCTGTAGCAGCCGATGATGTAATTGGAAGCGATGGCGAGGCTGGTGGTAATAGTGTTTTTAGAATTACTTATTATAGCCAATCGTATAATGCTTTTAAAGGCAAAAACATGACTCCATCTGATCCAATAGAAAAAAACTCCTATAGTTATTCATGTTCAACATTATTAATTGATAGTGTAGCACCTAAGCCACTATCCTTGATTCCGGTTCAACATTCCATTAATGTGGCTATAAATGCTTCGACATCGGTAAGTTTTAGTGAAAAAGTATTTAAAGGTATTAAGGGGTATATTTATATCTATGAAAATGACTTATTCAAAGAAGCTATTTTAATAAGTGATTCGAAAATAAGTGTAAATGATAGGTTCGTTTCCATCACCCCAGCCACTAATTATTCAAGCAATTCCAGAGTGTCAATTTCAATGGATAAAGGATGTTTTAAAGATTCGACAGGAAACGAAATGGCCGCGTTTGATTCGATAAACTGGTCATTTAATACTGTGAAAGCAGTCAACTCTATTGACATAAATGCAGCTAAAATAAACGGAATTTATCCTAACCCCACTAAAAATACTTTTATAATTCCTTTTGACAATATAGAGCCAAAGATTGAAATTTTGAACAGCATTGGTCAGTTAATTAATTGTGTCGGTAAATTAAAAAATAACAGGGAATTAGAAATTGATTTATCAGGATATGCCAATGGAATTTATTCAATATTATTCAATGGGCAATTTTTACAACTAATTGTTAAAGAGTAACATCATTTCAATCTTTACAATAGGTGTATTTTTATTGCAACACTTTTACCTTCTAAAATTCAAGTTAGTTCACTATAATGCTAAATTCACGACCTTAAAAATAAATGAAGAATAAATTTATACTCACTTTGATCTTTTCTGTTTTTATTCAGTTAAGTTGGGCACAGAAACATACGGTCGGTCTTATATCTGCCGAGAATTCTAAAACATTCAACGGGTATAATATGCTTTACCCGCATGAGCAACCCAATGTTTACTTGCTAGATAATTGCGGTAGGATAGCTCATATTTGGAAAGATACAGCCGATTCAAGACCTGGTAATACTGTGTATTTGTTAGACGATGGTTCCATATTGAAAACTAAGCGGTCAGCAAAAGTAACTGGCAATCCAATATGGTCGGGTGGAGGCGGAGGTACTGTTGAAAAAAGAGATTGGGACAATAAATTATTGTGGACTTTTACTTTAAATGACTCATCTAACAGGCTTCATCATGACATCGAGCCGATGCCAAATGGAAATATTTTAATGATTAGTTGGGAAAAGAAAACCAAAACACAAGCGATAAGCAAAGGTAGAAATCCAGCCTATTTGGCAAACAATGAAATTTGGCCTGATAAAATAATAGAAGTAAAACCTGTTAGTAAAGACCGGTTTATTATAGTGTGGGAGTGGCATCTTTGGGATCATTTGGTTCAGAATTTTGATTCTACAAAACCTGGATATGGCAACCCTAAAGATTTTCCGGGAAAAATAGATCTTAATTACGCGAATCTTTCAAGTGCAAAAAACTGGGCTTTTTTAAATGCTATAAGTTATAATTATGGATTTGACCAAATAGTAGTTGGTTCGCCTAGTTTTAATGAAATATGGGTTATTGATCATAGTACAACGACGGCTGAAGCCGCAACAGGAAATGGAGGTTTTGGTAAAAAAGGCGGAGACTTGATTTACCGCTGGGGCAATCCAGCAGCCTATAATTCAGGAACTACAGCCGACCAAAAGTTGTTTTTCCCCCACGATATTCACTGGATGGGTAAAAATTGGGGCGATAAAGATTTTGGAAAATTAATGGTTTTTAATAATAGAGTGGGGTCCAACTATTCAACGGTCAATATTTTTCAACCTACGTTTGATACCTATATGTGGTTATATCCAAAAAACGGGAATAAGTATTTACCAAACACTTTTTCGTGGACCTATAAACGTCCGGATTCAACTGCCATGTATTCAAATGGCCTTTCAAGTGTTCAGCGTTTGGATAATGACAACACACTTATATGTTCTGCACAGGATGGTTATACATTTGAAATTACCCCAACTCAAGAAATAGTTTGGGAATATGTTACTCCATTAAAATTAGGGGTAAAATTAAAACAAGGGGATACTACTTTAAATCCTGCGGATAACAATACCTTTAGAGTATGCAGATACGCTTCTGATCATCCAGGATTTAAAGGAAAAGATTTATCTCCAAAAGGTTTTATTGAATTAAATCCGGATACATTTTTTTGTGCGCTTCCATTGGCAGATATCAAAAAATCAGAAAACTCAGTAATGATAAATATATTTCCAAATCCTACAGATAATGCACTTCATATTGAAATAAAAAATGGTTTAATTGAAATAAATTCTTTGGTTTTATATTCAATAACGGGCGAAATAATAAGGGAGGCTAAGAATTTAAAGTCCCCAAATTATACATTAAATCTATCTGATGTAAAAAATGGCCTTTATTTTATTTCCATTAATAAGAATCAGGTTGTTAAAAAGCTTGAAATCAAGCATTTTTAAAAAGAAAAACACTCGATTTTAAAGTATTAACAGCATATTAATGTCATATAACATTTATATTGCTGCTAAATATCAATATTCTAATCCTTCACTTTTCAGTGATTTCAGCACTTTGTCTATTAGTTTGAGCTAAGTAATTGTCAAATGAAATCGGGATATGATTTTAATCATAAGCTGATGGTTACAAGTGTGGTAAATTCGACAAAACTTATCGTTTCAAAAATGACATGCTGTTTCAACTTATATCTAAAAAAATGAAAAAACAGCTAAAAATGAATCATTTTAACAATAAAATTTTACGAATTATTTTTTTTAAGTCATGCGCTTTTATTCTGATTGCCATTTCATTTTTATATTGTCCTCTCAGTTTTGGTCAACAAAAAACACTTGGTATGACCAAGCACCTTGAAGGGAGTATAGAAAATGGTTATGTTCTTTTTGCCCCATTGTCAAGTAATACAACCTATCTTATTGATAAATGTGGTAGAAAAGTTCATAGTTGGGAAAGTAATTACAAGCCTGGTCATTCCGTTTATATATTGCCCGATGGAAATTTATTGCGCACCGGGAATGTTGGCGACACCTTTTATAATTCAGCAGGCAAAGGGGGGATAATTGAAAAATTGGATTGGGAGGGCAATGTGCTTTGGTCTTACAAAATTTCAAGTGATTCCATAACACAGCACCATGATATTTATCCTCTTAAAAATGGAAATATTCTAGCTGTATGTTGGCATGGAATACCAAGAACTGTAGCCCTTGCAAACGGACGGATTACTGGTACTATTGGTGGGCCAAAGCTTTGGAGTGAAAGGATTATTGAAATTAAGCCAATAGGAACAAACGATGCCCAAGTTGTTTGGCAGTGGAGTTTATGGGATCATATTGTTCAGGCGGCTGATAAAACCAAACCGAATTATGATTCCGTTATGAAGCATCCCGAGTTATTGAATTTAAATTATGCACCAAATAAAGTACCTGACTGGATTCACATGAATTCTGTTTTTTATAATGAAGGTTTAGATCAAATAGTGCTGAGTAGTCATAATACAAGTGAAATTTGGATTATTGACCATAGCACTACTATTGCTGAAGCGGCTTCGCATAAAGGAGGGAAATATGGCAAAGGTGGAGATTTTTTATACCGTTGGGGAAATCCAGCTGCCTATAACAAAGGAACTGCAACTGATCAAAAACTTTTTCATCAACATAATGCTTATTGGATACCAAAAGGATTTAAAGACGGTGGAGATATAATGGTTTATAATAATGGACTTGGCCGAACTCCTCTATATTCTTCGGTTGATATAATAACGCCGCCGACATTAGGTGCAGGAGTTTATAATCAAAATTTACCGTATGGTCCTTCTTCACAAAAATGGATTTATCAGGATTCTGTTCCTACCAAATTTTATTCACCCGTTATTTCAGGTGCCAATCGATTACCCAACGGAAATACTCTGATATGCGTTGGAGTTTTAGGTAAGTTTTTTGAAGTAAATGAAAAAAAATCCATCGTTTGGGAATATTTCAATCCTGTTGCGAATGATGGTAGTATATTATCAGATGGAGAAAGTGGAGGTAGCAATGTATTCAGGTGTACATATTATAGTGATACATTTAGTGGATTTAAAAATAGAACTTTAACCCCAACTGACCCTATTGAGAAAAATTCTTATTCTTATTCGTGTATAACGAACACTGGCCTTAGTATTGATAAAGAAAATACAAGACAATTAAATAGGGTATATCCTAACCCAACTAAAAAAACAATCACGATTACCCTCGAAAATACTAAGTCTAAAATAGAAATTTATAACTTTATTGGGAAATCTATCCATTACCTAGTGAAAAATAGAACTTATAATGAATTAGAAATTGATATGGAAGAATTAGCCAATGGCATTTATTCGATTTTGCTAAATGGACAATTTTTACAATTTGTAGTCAAGGAATAGTAAATCATCCAATGAAAAAAAGCCAATCATGAAAAAATATCAAATACAAATTCAGGAAGTTTCAATATCCTTTAATTCTTTAGACTTCAAAATTATTAAGCAAGGTTTACTCATCCTGTTATTAATTTCATTTTTATTTTGTTCGCACAGTTATGGTCAGCAAAAAACTCTGGGAATGACCAAACATTTGGTTGGAAGCACTGAAAATGGTTATGTGCTTTTTGCGCCAATGTATTGCAAAATGACCTATCTTATTGATAAGTGTGGCAAAAAAGTTCATAGCTGGGTAAGTAATTATAATCCTGGTTTTTCAGTTTATTTATTGCCTGATGGTAATTTATTAAGAACTGGAACTGTACAGGATACGTTTTTTAATGCGGGTGGCAAAGGGGGAATTATTGAAAAAATAGATTGGGACAGTAAGGTATTGTGGTCATATATCATTTCAAATGATTCTTTGGGTCAACATCACGATATCTATCCAATGGATAATGGCAATATTCTTGTTATTGCTTGGCAAAGTGTTTCGTTAACTGAGGCATTCGCTAAAGGGCGTTATAAAGGAACAATAGAGGGTGTCAAATTATGGAGTGAAAGAATTATAGAATTAAAGCCTATTGGTAAAGACAAAGCAGAGATTGTTTGGCAATGGAGTCTCTGGGATCATTTAATTCAGGATGAAAATTTTTCTAAACCGGATTATAGTGTGGTTAGTAAACATCCTGAATTAATGAATATAAATTTTGCACCAAACCAATCTTCTGATTGGATTCATTTAAATTCAATTGATTTTAATAAGGATTTAAATCAAATAGTTCTGAGTAGCCATAATACAAGTGAAATTTGGATTATAGATCATAGCACTACTACCAAAGAGGCGGCCACGCATTCAGGTGGAAATTATGGTTATGGTGGTGATTTTCTTTACAGATGGGGCAATCCAATGGCATACAATAGAGGAACTTCCATTGAGCAGAAATTTTATTTACAACATAATGCCGCATGGATTCCAAAAGGATATAAAGATGGCGGTGATATAATGGTATTTAATAACGGTCTTGGACGGATTCCTGCCTATTCTTCCATCGAAATTATTACACCCCCAATTACAAGTTCGGGGGTTTATAATCAAAATTTGCCCTATGGGCCGCCAATGCAGAAATGGATTTATAAAAATCCGGTTCCTGATAAATTTTATTCAGTAGTATTTTCGGGTGCCAATAGATTATTTAATGGCAATACATTGATTTGTGACGGAGTAGCTGGAAAATTTTTTGAAATCGATGATAAAAATTCAATTGTTTGGGAATATGTAAACCCTGTGGCAAGTGATGATCAAATTAAAACAGACGGTGAGGCTGGAGGAAATAATGTATTTAGAAATACTTACTATAGCGAATTATATAGTGGTTTTAAGGGCAAAACGCTTACTTCATTAGGGCCAATCGAAAAAAACTCATATACTTATTATTGTTCGTTGGTACCCCCTGACGTAACTCCTCCTAAGACTTCTGTCTTTTTTCCTCCAAACAAATCAATAAATATTGCAATAAATACCCCGATGGCTATAACCTTTAATGAAAAAATACTTAAAGGAACTGCTGGAAACATAACCATTTTTGATAATAATCAAATTAAAGAAATTCTTTCAATAAATGACCCGAAAATAATAGTTATTGGAAAGGTAGCCTCTATCCTTTTGACCAATAATTTTTATTATAATTCAAGAATTTCAATACTTATTGATAAGGGAAGTTTTAAGGATTCGTCAGACAATGAAATGGTGGCTTTAGATTCTTCAAATTGGGAATTCAATACTGTTGCAATGATTAATATTGAAAAAATAGACCGCACTATTTTAAAAGGCGTGTATCCTAATCCTGCCCAAGGTTTTATTCGGGTTCCATTTGAAAATACTGAGCCAACTGTAGGAATTTATAATAGTATTGGTCAAGCCATGAAGTGCGTGGTTAAAAACAGGACTAGAAGGGAATTAGAAATTGATATTGAAGTATTTGACAGTGGTATATATTCAATTCTGCTGAACGGTCAATTCTTGCAATTTTTTGTAAAGGAGCAGGTATTAATATTGTAAAATTTATTGCTACCGTTAACGCGAAATTTATAAAATTGAACGTTCAAAAGTTGGATTTTGCTTTTTGATGAAGCCGATGCATTATCCGGCATACTAATAGAAATTGAGGGTACCCTTTATAAATATCTTACTCAGGATGTGATACTCCTTTTAAAAGAATCGAAAAATTTAGAGGATTAATTATTTCTGAAACCTATTAATGAGTAGCAGACATCGAAAATTTTCTAAATAAAATTATATAGAATAATTCGGTTTCTGAAAGAACAAGTTGCTATAAGAAACTACAAATTACTACTCCACTATTTTTAAACCTTCATGAGCAATTTCAAGTTCCTCCATGGCTGCTCTATTTAAATTGGCGTTTAACAACGGTCCTGAATAACGAACGGGGAATGCATTTCTGATATTCCATGATACAACGGGTTCGTGATTTTCATTTAGTAATTTGATAGTAATATCTCTTCGTTCAACAGTGTTTAGTTTTATTGAATTAATCCAATTGAAAAAATCATTATCTCCTTGGATTATTCCTCTTTTTAGGATGATATTATTGAATTTTACCATACCCGGCATTTTTTGCGAACTGTATTCCGGAGACCCTCCATCCCTATATTGGATAGGTTCAAAAAAAATATCAAGACCTGAAACTTCGGTAAAACCGATACGATTTCCGCCCCATTCTACCTGAAAATGGAAAGCAGCTAATGGATAATTTGACATAAATTTATAGTGTTTATAGATGAGAAAAATAAGAATTACAAATATCCCAAATAGGATTAGGAATATGCAGGCTGCAAATATCATAAAAAGATGAAATATCATAACAAATATAAACTTTGTTAAATAAAAACCATGCTAGAAAAATTATTTATAAATTGAGAAATGGTCCCAAAAATTTACAAATAAAACAGTCTATTTTCTTTCTTTTACTGTAAATACCCTCGAAATATTAAAACCTAAGCGGATATCACCTTTTCTCCATTTTCCAATAGTTTGAGTTAGAAACTGAGGGTCGGTCATGCCTCTTGAGTTTGTGCAAGTGAGTTGAAAAACGTGTCCTCCCGTTTCAATATCAAAACCCAATGAAAAACTATTATCATACATTGTATTTATTTGGTTGGGTAAAACATAATAATACTCAGCATTAACAGACATTCGTTGAGTTAGTTTTTGGCGTCCTCCTATTCCCATTACAAACACATCATTTTTGTATTTTAATAAGTCTATTATATTACGATGCACTAGTGTAGGCATAATTTGAATAGAGGTAGCATTGCTAAATTTACGTGCTATTAATATTTGATGCGTATAGGCATATCTAGAACTAATATAATTATTTCTGCTAGGATTACTCCATTTAAGAGTTGTAACTGCTGATGAAGCAACGTAGGTCATGCTAATGGGCATTGTCCTCTTTCCAGTACTTTGCCTTAAAACTTTGGCTTTTACAAAACCGTCATAGGTCTTGTCCACGTTTGTATGACCCACTCCAACCATCAGCCAGGGTAATATCCCATAATCAAAGCCTATTTTAACATTGGATTGATCTAGGCCAAACCACTCATAAGCTCCACCGTTTAAATTTCCAAAACGATGGTTTATTCTAAAATCTAAAACACCGGCAGCTTGATTTTCAATACTGTGCCCGTTCATTAATCGGGTTGTTTTAAAGGTAGCAGTAGTGTAATTTGTTTCATCTGAATTACCTAATAACCCAAATAAATCAGTAGTATCAGTTTGTGCTTTAAGTATATTAGGTAATAATGTAAGTGCGACAATAATTAAATGGTGTATTTTCACTTTTTGGAAATTAATTTTTATTTCGTCAAAATATTATTTCATTGATTCGTAATCCAAATCAGCTGTAATTTCCATTTCTTTGTCTATTTTATCTTTTACAACACTTGGAATAACAATATTATAATCAGCCAATAATATTTTGAATTTAGTCTTGCCATTTAATTTTCCTCCTTTGATAGTAATTATAGCATCAGTTTTAATAGGATTCGTTTTATCTTTTATTGTTAGATTTCCACTAATTGTGGTTTTGTAGGTGCCATCTTTACTAAAATTAATGGCTGTTAAATTGTCTATTTTTCCATCAAATTTTGATTTAGGATACTTGGATGATTCCATATAATTTTCATTAAAATGCTCTTCCATTAATGCTTTTTTGAAACGAAATGATTTTATTAATACTTCAATAACCATTTTGCCAGATTTCGAATCGAGAACGCTCGAAACCTTATTGTTTTCAGCAGCTATATCCTCTATACCTGTAGATGAAAAAAATGACATCTTACCATTTTTAGTAAGGTATTTTCCGCTTTCCATTTTTATTGTAAATGCTGTGGCAAATGCGAATAGGCCAATTAAAATTATGATTTTTATTTTCATGATATTAAACTCTTATGATTATTTAATTAAGCTACATTGGGTTATTACAACGCCAAACATTCCCATACCATCACACTTCCCCTTAATTTTTATCTTATCATTGGGCTTTAGCTTTTTCACCTCACTCAATAACTCTTTTTTAAATCCACAGCTTACTGTCATATCAGGTGTTGCTGTAATTAGTGCAACGGTAGGTTCATCTGCATTTTCAAGCTCAATTGCCGATATTACGCCTTCAACTGCAATTACTTTGTCCAAATATTTGGCATTTGCTGAAGTCTCATTTGCAGAATATTCTTTGTAAAAATCAGTTGCCGAAATAATAAAATCTTCTTTTGCAGCTGCAATATCTCTATGTGGTTTATTCCACAAATACATAACTATCGCTCCAATAATCCCTATGATTATGATGAATAAAATAATTTTCTTTACCATTATATTAATTTTTAATTATCCTTAGCTCCATTGGCCACCCATTTTTCAATTATTGCAATATCACAGGCATCAATTTTAGACGTGACTCCTTTAGGCATAGGAGATGTTCCTGAAACATGGTTAATTGAATTTAATAATTTTCCATTATCAACTTGAGCCTTTAAATTGGTGTATGTTTCAAGGTTTATGCCAGCTCCGGCCGAGGCAGCATTCGATGCTGAATGGCAATTATAGCAATATCCTGTTAGTTTAGGCTTAACTTTAGCTGAAAGTGCAGCATTAGTTGTATCGCAGCCACCACTGTTTGGATAAAGCCTTTCTTCCACATCATAATAGCAGGATTGGAATCCTATGAGGGCAAGAAATAAAATAATAAGAATTTTTGTGATTTTCATCGAATAATGGTTAACAAATTTAATACCAAATATTTTTAATTTTGAGGAGAGCCAGCGTCAATCCAAATTTTTATTTGACGTAAGTTGCAGGCACTTAATTTAGTAGTGCTATTTGGCATGGCTTTAATAGTCCCTGATAAATGATTGATGGCATTCCAAAGCCTGCCATCTGTAATTACAGTTTTTACGCCAGTGTAGTTGGTAAGGGTCACACCACCGCTAGTGCCATGGCATCCATTACAATTGGTAGTAAATATTGGAGCAATAGTTTTTGAATAGGTTACAGCAACTGTATCGCAAGGTCCTACCATATCGTCACACCATAAATTTTTTGATCCTTGATTTATCCATTTTTTAATAAGGGCTATTTTATCTGCAGGCATTCTACCTGCAGGAGGCATTGGATCGCCTCCTCCTGTTCCGATTATTGACCCATAAATTTTTGAAAATTTACTGCTTGATTTTGTCGTAGCATAAGAAGTGAGATTTAACCCTTCCCTAGGGCTTGGCGGGTTATGACATCCTGTTCCTACACAATAGGCATTAAATAGAGGCTGAATATCTTTGGCATAGTAAACTGTATCAGGACTGCAAGGGCGCTTCGGTATGATAACAGTAGTATCATGACCTGAGGTATCATTAGGTGTTGGTATTAAATCAATAGGATAATGTCGACAAGATTGTATTGTAAAAAAAGCAACAATGGCCCAAAGAAATAGAAAACTTATTTTTTTCATACTGCAAATGTAGGAAACATGATTTTGATTTTTGTTATCAAAATGTTATAATTTATTAGTGTGATGTCCTATTAGAATGAGAATATTCAATTGCCTGATATTAAAAAAAATATTGAATGCCAAGTATTGTAAACATTTTGCGGATAAGTCCATCAGGCCGGCTAATTCTAAAAATTATTGGAGCTGCAGCTATGGCTGAAAAAATTATGTTATTTTTTATTTTGTAATTTAGTCCGGCATCAAAATTTAAGGTTAGTCCCCTTGAATTTTTCATTTCAATTGTCGTGGCTTTATTTATTCTTGCCAAGTCATTTCCTAGATGATAAATGGGTAATAACCCTAAAGTTGCCTGTGTTTTTTTAAAAGTCAATATTTTATCTAACCGAAACATAATATCACCTTTTCGTTGAAGGTAAGAGGAAATGGAATAATTGTCTTTTGTATTAATTTGCTTATTTGTTATAAGGATTTTATAAGAAGCGGAATCAAAGCCATTTTGGTTTCTGTTGACGAGTGGATTTTGAAATCCAAACGAAATACTGAATCCTTTTTTAAATTTCATTTTAGCTCCTAATATAATATCGGTAGTGCCTAAACTAGTCTGATATGGCATTGGTAAAGAAAAGTTATTATACTTTAATGAGGCGGTTCCTGAGGCTATCCGTGTCCCAATAGTGAGAATAATGGGGTATTTCCATATAGAGTCTATCTTGTAATTGTAACTTAAAATTACATCGCCAATTCCGTTAGCATTTCCCAAATGACCTTTAATAAAATTAAATGGGATTTTTATTTGAACCATACTTTTGTCGGATATAATAATTTGAGGCTCGAATTGAGGAGTAATAATGGTAGTTCCATGCTCTCCAATGCTATAATTAAACGTAAAACCTAAGCTATTTTTGATAGAATCGTTATTCGTTGAAGGTTTTAAGCTTCCTGTGGACGAGAGTCCGGCATCACTGCAACCTTGTCCATGAGCAGTATTCACAATGCATAGCGTGGTTATAAATATTAAAATTGATTTCATTATTTTGGAAGGACTAAAAATTTATGAGGTTAATAAAATATTTTTGGCCTCGGCCAACTGCTGCTGTGCCTCGGCAGTGGGTTGTGGAAATTGCAAATTCATCAGTTCTAATGTGTTTAGAATAATATCACAAACTGCCGTTTGCATGAACCATTTATTGTCGGCCGGTATTACAAACCAAGGTGATTTTGGTGTGCTAGTTTCAGTAATTGCTTTTTCATAGGCTCTAATATATTTATTCCAATGCCCACGTTCCTTTATATCACCAAATTGAAATTTCCAATTTTTTTCAGGATTATCTATTCGCTCTAAAAATCTTTTTTTTTGTTCTTCTTTCGAAACGTTCAAAAAAAACTTAAGAATTAAATATCCATTTTCTATCAAGTGTTTTTCATAGTTAATAATAGATTCATAGCGTTTCTTCCAGAATTCGTCATCAATATTTTTTAATTTAGTAATTCCGGGTATAGATTGATGTAGTATTATTTCAGGATGTACTTTGGTTACCAATACTTCCTCATAATATGAACGGTTAAAAATGCCAATCATTCCTCGTTCAGGCAAGACCTTTGTTGTTCGCCATAAAAAATCATGACTTAACTCTTCATCGGAAGGCCGTTTAAAGGAAGTGATATTGCAACCTTGTGGATTAATTCCCTTAAGCACATGTTCAATGGTGCTGTCCTTTCCTGCAGCATCCATGGCTTGAATAATAATTATTACACCATGATTGTCGCTTGCAAAAAGTTTTTCTTGAAGTTTGGATAGTTTTTCAATATCGGCTTTTAGTTTTTGTTCAGCTGCTTTTTCTGACTTAAATCCTCCAGAATAATTGGTTTTCAGAGTATTGAGTTTGAGCTTTTTGCCATTATAAACGGCAATATTTTTATCCTTACTAAAGTTTTCAGTTCGCAACATAACAATTCAAATGTAAAATATTTTGATAAAAAATAGCCGGTTAATTGTTTGTCTGATCAGTTTGTTTATACTTGGTTTAGTTTTTTACTCACAGAATATTTCCTCTGAGAAATAGCCAACAGGATAAGGGCGGTTAATAGAATTAATGAAACTGCGAACAAGGATTCATTTATCATTGGCACTGAATAATAACTGAATGAAGCTATGCCTTGTATAGCTAAAAATAATTCGTTCAAAAAGACACCAATTACAAACAGGATAATACCTGCAATACTAAGGTAGTTATGACGTATTAATTTCAATGATTGCATATATAAAATCAAAAATACTGATATTACAGCTAATAATACCAAATGGAGATAGGCAATAACAATAGGTCTAAAACCAAAGGCAAGTTGACTGATTTCAGGAATTGTTGAGCCAAGCTGCAATAATAATTTTATTGAAAATGCAGAAGCCACAAATAGAAATAAATACTGAATTAGTTTAGGTAAATTAATATTTGAAGTTAAGTTTTTTCTAACTCTACCAATAAATTTAACCCAGGCTATTACTTGTAAAAAGGCAGCAATCACAACAATTACATAGAGCCATATTGGTAATTTTGCCCAAAGGACAGACAGGAAATACGCAGGCAGAAAGGATATAAAAAAAAGATTAAAAAAGGTTTTATCGTGCTTAAAATTTGGAAGTATAGTTTGGATTTTACTATAAACGAGCCCCATACAGGTAAAGATAAAAAATCCATTGTACTGAAAATGTAAATAGAAATAGGCAGAAGCCAAATACCAATATTCATCAAAATTTCGGGAAGTCATTATATAGGCCAAATAAAATGTGCCTAGTGATGAGATAATATTAAACCAAAGCGCTGCTTTAAACCATGCAGTGCTTGGGTTATAAACAGTCAATTTTTTTAAATCCTTAATAAAATAATACGCATAAAAATAGGCGACTAAAATGGTGATTCCTGATAATGTAATTGAAATAATGCCATATCCCTCAATTAAAAATGAAAGCAGCATTCCATAAGCACATAATAAATTGGTTATAATTAATGTTCGGTACTGTTTATAGTGGCCTGTTGGTATCTTATGAAGAATAAAATTAATCATTAAAATATAAAGAGTGTGAGTTATCCAACCTGCAAATGCAAAATGGGAATGAGCTTCTTGGATATATTTCTGATTAAAATAAGGAAATTCAAATCCAATTTTATAGCGCATCAAAACACCTAACGAGCCAACTATTAATAAATTCAGTATTGAAAACTTTAACCAGTATTTAATATTGAAATTATCTGTTTTATTGCTGGAATTTATAATCATAATTTATTTTTTCTAAAAAAAAATATTAGAGCTCGCAATATACGCCATGAGTTTTTTTTAAAGAAGATTTATCCTGAAATTCACCTAATTTTTCTATAACCTTTCCTAATAATTTATCTACTTTTGCACCCATTATTTAAAGCAAAAAATACCATGATTATAGGCGTTCCAAAAGAAATTAAAAACAACGAAAACCGAGTTGCATTAACACCAGCCGGCGTTGCAGAGTTTAAAAAACACGGCCATACTGTATATATACAATCTACTGCTGGTGTTGGTAGTGGATTTACGGATGAAGAATACATAAAAGTAGGGGCTTCAATACTTGCTACTATTGAAGAAACTTATGCGATTGCCGATATGATTGTGAAAGTTAAAGAGCCTATTGAATCTGAATATAGCCTTATTAAACCTGATCAATTGCTTTTTACATATTTTCACTTTGCCAGCCATGAGCCATTAACTCATGCGATGCTAAAAAGTGGAGCTATCTGCTTAGCTTACGAAACTGTTGAAAAAGCAGACAGAAGCCTTCCTTTATTGGTGCCAATGAGCGAAGTAGCTGGAAGAATGAGTATACAACAAGGTGCAAAATATCTTGAAAAACCAATGGGTGGAAGGGGTATTTTGTTAGGAGGAGTTCCTGGAGTAAAACCAGCAAATGTATTGGTTTTGGGTGGAGGAATCGTAGGAACACAAGCGGCTAAAATGGCGGCAGGATTTGGTGCACGAGTTACAATTATGGATATCTCTATTCCTCGTTTACGACAGTTAGATGATATTATGCCAGCCAATGTTGATACTGTTTTTTCAAATGAATACAACATTCGCGAAGCAATTCAAAAATCAGATTTAATTATTGGTGCTGTCCTTATACCAGGCGCAAAAGCTCCAAATCTTATAACACGCGAAATGTTGAAAACGATACGTGATGGTGCCGTAATGGTAGATGTGGCGGTAGATCAAGGCGGTTGTTTTGAAACTACTAAACCAACAACCCATGCTGATCCAATATATGTCATAGATGGAGTAATTCATTATAGTGTAGCTAATATGCCAGGTGCCGTTCCTTATACTTCTACCCTTGCACTTACAAATGCAACACTTCCTTATGCTTTGCAATTGGCAAATAAAGGATGGAAAAAAGCGTGTATCGAAAATAATGACTTAAAATTAGGTCTGAATGTAATTGATGGAAAAGTAGTTTACAAAGCAGTGAGTGATGCATTTGGTTTAGAGTATCACAACGTAGAACAGTTTTTGAATTAATACTTGCTTGCAAAAAGCGGTAAACACACTCGTTAGCCACATTTTAAATAATGGCATAAGGCATATAATACTATGTCCCGGAAGCCGCAACGCCCCTTTAACACTTTCCTTTTCTCGTAATCCTCAGTTTGAATGCTACTCACTTGTAGATGAGCGTTCAGCTGGTTTTACAGCTTTGGGTATGGCAATAGCATTAGATAAACCTGTGGCAATTGTTTGCACATCAGGTACAGCTGCGCTTAATTTATATCCCACTATAGCTGAGGCATTTTACTCTCAAATTCCTTTATTAATAATAACAGCGGACCGTCCTCCTGAATGGATTGACCAATGGGACGGGCAATGCATCAGACAAACCAACATTTTTGAAAAGCACATCCTCGGTTCATTTACGTTTGATCCATTAAAACCGGATTTTAATTTTAATGAAGCGATAGGCTTATGTTCCAATCCTATAAAAGGGCCAGTTCATATAAATGTTCCTCTACCTGAACCTTTGTATGAGTCAAAAAATGTGGCGTTTGAATATGATAAATTACTGCCAGTTCCAGAGGATTTGGCTTTTACTCCAAACCATATTGTAAAGGAGCTAAGTCATAAGAAAATACTGCTTTTGGCAGGTGCCGATGCCTGGGGTGAAAGATTTAAAGGAAGTTTTGACTTACTTAAATCTAAAGGAAAAATAGTTGTATTGGCAGATGTGATAAGTGGTTTACACGATTCGCAATCGGTTACTAATTGGGATACCATTTGCGCTGTGGTAGATGATGATTTAAAACAAACTCTAAAACCTGACTTGCTAATAACCATTGGAAAATTTACAGTTTCCAAAAGCTTTAAAAAATTTATCAGAGCTTATAAACCAAAAGAGCATTGGCATGTAACGAATAATCACACCATTGCCAATCCGTTTGCAACCAACCCAACAGAAATTGAAGCCGATGAAACGGTTTTTTTAGAATGGCTTGCAAAAGCAGCTGACCACCTTGATACTTCCTATAATACATTATGGCGCCAAGTTTCCGAAAATTTGAATACGTCAACAGAATTGCTTTTTAAAAATTCAACCTTTAACGAATTTTCAGCAACAAAACTTATTTTAGAAAACCTTCCAAAAAATAGTTTTCTGCATATGGCTAATTCCATGCCCGTTAGGTTTGTAAGTTTTTTGGCTGGTAAATTAAACGATATAAAAGTATATGGAAACCGTGGTACTAGTGGGATTGACGGTAGTACTTCCACCGCAGCAGGAACTTCGATGATGCTTGAAAAACCGACCTTTCTGCTCACAGGCGACTTATCGTTTTTTTATGATATCAATGGTTTGTGGAATCAATATTTAAAACCAAATTTTAAAATAATTGTATTAAATAATGGGGGAGGAGGAATTTTTAGGTTGATAGACGGGCCTCATGATTTGCCTGAAAGGGAGGATTATTTTGCAACTCAATCCACCCGCAATTGCCAACGAATGGCTGAGGAATTTGGATTTAGGTATTATAAAGCGAATGATTTTGTTTCTTTGCAAACGGAATTGGAAACCTTTTGCAACGATTCAAATCAACCTGGGATTTTAGAGATTTTTACCGAACCTGAAAGTACCGTGGAGTTTTATAAGCAATTTAAAGATTTAAAAATTTGATGGTTTTGTCATGCTGACGGAGGAAGCATCTCTACTTGGAATGAGATTCCTCGTTCCTCGGAATGACAAACCATCATAAATAATTTAACACTAAAAAAATATAGAAATGCCAAATACCCGTAACTGGAAAACAATAAAAGACTACTCCGATATCAAATTTGAATTTTTTGAAGGAATAGCAAAAATCAGTATCAATCGTCCTGAGGTTTATAATGCCTTTAGGCCTGAAACCACCAAACAAATGATTGAAGCCATCGAGTATTGCCGGGAGGCACAAGATGTGTTTGTGGTGGTGTTTACAGGGGTTGGCGATAAAGCCTTTTGCAGCGGCGGCGACCAAAATGTGAAAGGCATTGGCGGCTACATTGGCGAAGACGGAGTTCCTCGTTTGAATATTTTAGACCTTCACAAAAAAATAAGAGAAATACCTAAACCGGTAATAGCCATGGTAAACGGATATGCCATAGGCGGCGGCCATGTGCTGCACGTGGTTTGCGACCTTACAATTGCCAGTGAAAATGCCATGTTCGGGCAAACCGGCCCCAAGGTAGGTAGCTTTGATGCTGGATTTGGAAGCAGTTATTTAGCTCGCCATGTAGGCCAGAAAAAGGCCCGTGAAATTTGGTTTTTGTGCAAGCAATACACCGCCAAAGAAGCTGAAGATATGGGCATGGTAAACAAAGTAGTTCCTTTGGAACAATTAGAAGATGTAACTGTGGAGTGGTGCCAGATAATGATGCAACGCAGCCCGATGGCCTTGCGAATGATAAAGCGCGGATTGAATGCCGAGTTGGACGGGCAGCGGGGTTTAATGGAATTTGCCGGCGATGCCACCCTTATGTTCTACCTGATGGAAGAAGCCCAGGAAGGGAAAAATGCTTTCTTAGAAAAACGCGACCCGGATTTTAAGAAGTTTCCGAGGTTTCCGTAGGGAATATCAATAATAAAAAGTAGTATTTTTGTTAGTCAGTAGAATGATTAATAGGAAAATGAGAAATATAAAATCACTCATATTGTTCTTTTTGTTATTTGGAGGTTTTCAAGGAATCTCACAAATAAAAATGCCGAAAGTAGAAGAGGTACAAACAGAGGACAAGACTATTAAAATTGGAAGTACTGACAAGTATATTGTTTATCTAGATCAGCATACTAATTATACTGAAAATGATTCTACCTATTCTTTCAATATAGAAGAAATTGGCAAATCTTTAAGTCATGCTTATCTATTTGAAAATGACGAAGTAAAGGCTCTTTTAAATACTTTAATTTCTTTGAAGGAAAAGTTAAAAGAGAAAAAACCCCATGACACAAAGGTTCGAATTGAAGGCAATTACAAGGTTTATGCTGACGCAAGTTATAAAGTATCTTCTGGTAAATGGGAAAGCTCTTTATTTTTGAATGATACATATTTTTTTGATGTTGTTATCAGTGATATAAACAACCTGATACCTCTTATTGAAAAAGCGTTATCAATAATGCCTGAGGATACAACTATTGAAATAAAATCATTAGAACCTTTTTTAGCAGTCGAAGAAATGCCTCAGTTTATATCTGGAGATGCATTAAGAAGCGAGGCTGCAATGGTAAAATATATTGCCGAGAATACTAAATACCCTAAGGAAGCCAAGACCGCAGGCATAGAAGGAAGCGTTCGTGTTAAATTCATTGTATCATCTGATGGAACTATTAAAGATGCTAAAATTATTAGCAAGGATATATTAGGCGCAGGATGTGAAGAAGAAGCAATTCGGGTAATAATGAGTATGCCTAAATGGATTCCAGGCCGCCAGAACGGACAAGCTGTTCCAGTATATTTCAATCTTCCCGTACATTTCCGATTATTTTAATTTTAAATATGAGAAATTAATTGCAGTGTTTGGTGAGCACATTAGCCGCTAAGAAAAAAATCACTTCCCACCGCCCTGATTCGTGTCCTCACGAATCGGAATAATAATAAACCATAAACAATTAAAATTCATCCCATAAATTTTTTTATCGGTTGGTGTCCTCACCAAACGAAATTAATTGCAGTGTTTGGTGAGCACATCAACCACTAAGAAAAAAATCACTTCTTTTGTGGTCATGAAAAAATACCTCACCTCCAAAAACCTTGCCTTACTTCTTATAAATATAGTACCGCTTTACGGGGTGTTGTTTTTAGGTTGGCAAGCCATTATCATTATTTTGTTTTATGTGGCCGAAACCATTATGGTAGGGGTAATCCATGTTTTTAAAATGACGGCTTTATATATTATGAACCATAACAATCCCAAGGCATTGGCGGTGGATAGGTCAGCTAACTCCGGTGTGAGTGGATTAGGATTGATTCCATTCTTTATATTTCATTTTGGTTTTTTTGTGTTTATACAAATGATGGTTTTTGGCGGATTTACGGATCAAAATTTAATTAAATCGTTTGGCATGTTGTTTACAGGAAATTACAAATATGCTATGGCCATAATTTTTATAACTAAACTTACCCTACTTGTTTCTGAATTATTTTGGGACCCAGAAGTGGAAACCAAATTGCCGGATGATGTATTTTTTGAACCTTATCTCCGCATTTTTGTGCAGCAATTTATGGTTATCCTTGGCGGATGGTTGACCATATTTAACAAAAGTGTGATGGGCTATTTGATAATATTGATTCTTTGTAAAACAACATTGGACTTGTTTATAGCCAATATTGGAAAGGAAAGATTCGATAAAATGTTGGTTCAAAATAAATCAAAACCTAAAAAAGAATAAGCGAATTTTTCTGTGATCTTTTCTTCCCTCCGTGCCTCTAGGTTTTTTCTTTTTTATTTAACCAAAGCCAAAGCAGCATCGGTATAAATATAGAAATCTTTCGGGTGTCCGTTTATTTTAGTATCGTTTCGTTTGCGTCCAAGCCTCACCACCACTATATCTTTTGCTGGAATATCAATAATGTATTGTCCGTCAATGCCGCGGGCATAAAAAATGTCTAACCCTTTGTATTTAACAATCCACCAACTATAACCATAACGGTCGTTAGATTCGCCGTCCGGCAATAAAATAGGTGCGAGGCTAATAGATTTTTTATAATAGTAAAACGGAATAATAGTATCGTTTCCCCAAATCCCTTTTTGCAACATCAATTGGCCGATTTTTGCAAAATCGCGGGCATTACTATGAAAACAACAAAATCCCTTTTCATTCCCATTTGCATTATCAAGACTCCAGTAGGCAGGATGTTCAGCACCAATTTTTCGCCATAGTTTTTCTGAAGCATATTCACTCACAGTCTTACCAGTCGCTTTATTCAATAAAAATGAAAGAACCTGACTGTTACCACTTAAATAAATAAAATACTTGCCAGGAATATTATTTACACGGTATTTTTTATTAAGACTTACCAAGTCATTACCATAAACTGCTTTGGCGGTATAGCCATATGGGTTAATATATTGCTCTTTAAAATTAATACCTGAACTCATGGTAAGCAGATGTTTTATTTTTAAACCTGTGTTGTTGTATTCAGGCAAAAAATCGCTTACGTTTTGTTCCTCACTTTTAATGGATCCATCTTTGATAGCGCATCCCGTAAGTATTGATAGAATTGATTTTGACATACTCCATGAATTAGTGCTAGAAGCTGCATTATAGCCAGCCCAATATTCTTCATGAATTATTTTACCATGCTTCGCGATTAAAAATGCAAGTGTTTGGTATTTATTTAATTGGTCATTATCCGCATCCGAAAAATGAAGCTTTCCAAACAGTGAATCTTCTATCCATGGTTGTGGCGTTCCAATATTTACTTTACGGGTGCTGAACATTTTTCTAGTATCAACCGTTGGTCCAAGCCTCCCTTTTAGAATTGTGCTTCCAAGTGTTTTAAAAATATGTGAATTACCTGTTAGATAGGCATGGGCAACAAAAAGAATGGAAATTATAAATATCCATTTAAGAAAAGTGAAAAACTGTTTCATGCTAATCTGTTTTATATAATTATTTAATAATAATACTATTGAAGGGTGTACCTTAATGAAATTCCAAAGCTAGTAAGCGCTGTAGGAAAGGATAAAGTTGTTTTTGGTTTATTAACGTTGCGATTATAGAAAGCCCTAAAATTGAGATTATCTGTGATGTTATAATTTAATGTAGGTCTTATAGAAATTGATCTCATACCAGCATTAGCTGAAGGGGCTATATTCGAATTTATATCTCGAGTAATTGTGTATCCATCGCGTATAGAAAAATCCATTCTGAAATCTAAATCGTTTTTGAGCATTGGTTTGCGTCCGTTTATTTTAAACGGAAGTATAAGCCCCGACTTGCGATACCCTGTTCCAAATACATATTCCTTATTATGAATTTCATTAATTTTATAACTAGTAGTTAAATTTAACGAACGATCTGTTTTTATTTCAAAGTTTAAAGTTAGACCACTTTTTAAAGTCATATCAATTTTTATTAATGGACTTAATCGTTCCATAATGGTGATGGTCGTAAACTGATATTTCGGTGTAAGATTTTTTCCTTTAGTTAATGTATCTAGCCCATAGTTGGCACTGGTATTAAAATTGCCAATAGACGTTGTTGAACTATAGGCATGGCTTATAGTAATATTTGAAAATACTTTTTTCACAAGTTCTAAATTGCTCAACCCATTCCACGAAATGCGCCATGATGGTAATGGAATCATAGGGAAACGATCTAATTTATAACTCTTGGCGTCTTTGCCTTGATAGGCTGCCATAAATGCAAACATCAAAACATCCTGATGATTGCTGTCAATACCGACAGGATATCTTGAAGTTGCGTCAAGCAAGCCAATGTAATTTGCATAATTTTTAGATTTCCAAATATCTTTACTTAATTCTTCTGCCTGTACTTTTTCAGCAATTACTCGTCTGTTTTTTTGAAACTGGTCGTAAGCGTCCGACTTAAAATTGTTAGATGAATTGCCGTTTTTTTCAAAAGCGGTTTTCCAAGTTATTGAAGAAATACTGAACATTCCGGCTTCCATATACCCCTGATCAATAAAACTATTAGTAATTGTATCGTATCTGAAAGTACTGGAGGTGCTTAAAGAGAATCTTCTTTCAAAATTAAGATTAATCCTAAATCCATCAAATGGCTCCAATGTTCCAGTTCCTTTTATTTCCAACCCTTGTAATTGTATATAACGGTTTATTTGAAATGGATTTTGAGATAAGTGCCCACCCTGAGCCAATTTATATCTAACGTTAGGATCCTGAAATCCTGCAATAAAAGGAAGTCCGGGGGTTTTGTATCTATCATTTATTCCTAGGTAATCTAACCCACGTTTATATCCGGGCAAAGTAGTTCCGTTGGTTGAGCTTAAATCAAGCGAAATTTGCTTAAGCATAGTGATAAATTTAAGAGAAATTCTTGCTGGTGTAGAAATTTCAAAATCTTTTTTCTTTTTGTCTTCTTTGCTTTTTGGGGCGGTTTCCTCATCGTCATACTTTTTCTTTTTAGCCTTCCCAGGTGCTTTAGGCATATTGGCTTTTTTAAGAAGTGAGAATTTGTTATAAAAAGATGAAAAATTAAACTGACCGTTTCCTCCAATTGTTTGTGAATTTTGAATAGTGTTTCCCATTATTGGTGCGGCAAGCGGTGCAGTCCGCCAATTATAACTTCCAGTATATCGACCCGACAGGACAATCCAATTTAATAGTTTAATTTTACTCAAGGGCATGTTATAGGTAACATTAATTACTTGGTTAAAATCATTTGGTTTACCCATGCCTTTAAAATTATTCCACATGGTATCCTTTTTTTCTTGTGTATTTAATGCGTTTATTGGCTCTTCAACTCGTGCATTAAGTGTAGCATTATAGTCCAGTTTTATATTGTTGGTAAGATTATAATTCACCCCATAGACCCTTGTAAGAAGAAATGTTTTATCATATAATCTTGGAACAATGGCTTTGAAATTATCGTTGTTACGGTTTTGCAATTCCGCATACCGACGGTCCACATCAAACCGCATGGTTATACTTTGGGGTACAAAGAATAATCCGAAACCCTTAATTGGAGTGAGGGCTTTTGTCTTGATTTTTTTGAATGGTTTCCAAGGCTTAGGTGCTTGGCTAAAATTATAACCCAAACTTGCTCTGTAGGATTCAGCTAAATTTTCTTGAATTATTTGATTCCTTCTAAATATTTTTTGATAACTGTAACTGACATTGAAATTTTCGATATCATAAATATGGGCTTTGCCACCCCCTACTTTATTCTTTTTAACATTGGTAAAATTATAACTATAGCGTGAGGTGAAATCCTGAGCATTCTCTTTAATTGTCTTTTCTTCCGCTTTGGTTTGTGCCGCTTTAAGAGCTGTTTTTAATAGTACATCTGGATTGAGAGGATAATACTTAGGATTTATAATATTCTCGTTGTAACCTATAAAAAATGGAATCGTTATGCCTGTTTTTTTAGGGAAAAATTTGCCCAATTCAAAACTGCTTTGAATGTCATACGTTATAGATTCGTTTAGGCTTCGTTGATTCAGCCTCTTGTCCACCCCTCCAAAACCAATGGAGGAATAGCTTCCGGTAATATTTAGTTTTCCAAAGTCGGCCAAATTTGCAACAATTCTGGCATTGGCAGCATAACCTCCATTATTCACAAAGTCTTCTAATCTTAATTCGTTAAACCATACTTCAGGGCATATTTCGTTATGGTTCTTTTCTAAAGGATTTTTTATCCCCAGCATTATTGTTCTCACATTACTTAAATCAGGTTGGCCAACAACAGAAATCACATTTCCATTATCTAATGTTTTTTCATAAAAAGATGTAACATCTGTATTGTACTTATTTCTTTCCAATTTTACAGCCTGAAAATCTTCTAAGTTTATATCCATTTCATTGGCGAGTGGCCAAACTGCCCAGGGATCTCTGGTGCCCGGTTGTGTGATTTTTAAAGGTATTTCTAATTGATAATAATTTCGTTCAAGGTCGGTTCCTATTCTTATAAATGCTCTTACATCACCATCAGACACGTCTTTACCTTCGGCATGAATAAACATTTTCATTTTTTTATAGTTCCTTATATCAAAATTTAAGGTTTTATATGCTGCCCGAGAATCTCCTTTTTTAAGTTTGCATACTCTTAACGATAAGGCTTGTTCGTTCATTAGAACACTGTTTTGTTGGGTGGGGTCATTTTCACGAACTATGCCTGGAGGAACCACATATGGAACGGGCACTCTCTGGCTATTTTTTTCAATATTTACAGCGGAAACAGTGAATTCAGTTTGATCATTTGGGTCAACATTGGGGCCAACACCTGGTGGAAAATTGAGATTTTTAAGGTAACGTCTCCAGTCGGCTCTTACCAGTTGCATTTGACCAAATCTGCAAACAACACTATCTTCAAATCCTTTTAAAAACAATCGCATAAAACGAATGGATTTAAAATCCTGAATTCCCCCTACTTTTTTATCATATTGTCGGATTGGTACTTTAAACTGATACCAAGTAACTGTGCGAGGTAGATTACTCCCATCAATATAGTTAGGCACAGTAACAATTGAGTCGGTCACAAAATTTGAACCTACATTAAAAGCATTTTTTGAAATATCGATTTTATATTGAAAATACTCTTCATTAAAATTCATTGTTTGATCCCTATTTAAATCTTCGTCATCTGGGAAAATACTTGCCGATTTTGGTTGCCCTGTAGATAATGTTCCTAAAGTAGAATTGCCTTCCATTCCATTGTAAGCTTCATATCTTCCTAAAATACTTTGTTTAATTCCATCATATCCTGCATCTAGATAATGCTGAAAATTGTCAGAACTTGGGTCGTTAAATGCATTATTATAAATGGTGCTGGTGGCGCCGTAATTGGTTTTTAAGGCATTTAAATATCCATTGTAAAAAGTGCGTTCTTCATTGTCATTAAGTCCATCTAATCCTTTGTCTTGGTTTGATCTTGAGTTAGGGTCATTGTCGAAAGCCTGAATTTGTGGTGGTACCTGTGGTATAAGTCCATAGCGGGTGGTATCGAGACCTGCTAAGGAACCATCTTTTGGTAATCCATTTTCAACTGCCCTTCGATTATCTGCGTTAAGGTCTTCGGAAATACTTCCAATATTTATATAAAGTTGGCCCTTATTGGCTGAATTTCTGTCCGTTAATAAACAATAAGGATCCATCATCCAAAATTCGATATAATCAATATTTGCAGCTTCAAAGTCGTTGGTTTCAATTTTTCGGGCTATACCTCCCCATGATTCTTTAGGTCTGCTAAAGGTTCCGTCAGGATTAAAATCAGCAGCGGAAGGATTGTAGTTGTAGATACCACGTTTTTTAGGAAAATACACCAAATCTAAAGTAGTCAATTGGTTTATTTGCTGCATTTGAATATTCAACTGAGGAAAAACTTCCTTTAAACCCCAAGTTCTTATAAATGGGTGGGATTGATCGTTTCCGGTAACATAGCTTGGGATATATTTTTTATTACTTCCTGAAAATGTTTGATCTATGGTGTGAAATGTGATTTTAGCCCGTTTAAATGCATTGGTTGAATCAGAAGCTGTTTCTGGAAATAAATCATTTTGGCCCTGCGGTGTTGGTGCGAATTTCCAATTTAGAACATATTTTAAATCAATTGGCGTTTCAGCACCTTCAAAGTCATCTAAAAATGAAGTGCCTTTCGTATTTCCGATAGTTTTGGCATTATGAGGAAAAATTTTGGCGACTTCACCGCTTATCAAAACACTTGATTTTTCTTTGGTTTCTATAAATGGAAGTTTGTCAACCAGTTTGGTAATAAATCTAGAATCCTTATTATAGGTGCCATCCAATCCAATAATAGTATTTAATATAGGTTCTTGACCAATATCTACCTTGGGTGTCAATGGCCTTTCACGCATGTGCATTATGGTTCCTCCTAGTAATAAATTACGTGAGTGAGTAAAATCAAATCTTGCACCTACAAGGGTTTTTTGCTGAAGGGTAAAAAGAGAATTGCTCTCGGATGAAACCTTAATAACAGCACCTGAGTTAATAATTCCTTCATTAAGAATTCTAACCCTTCCTAAGTTATAATCGACTGTATAATCCACATTTTCGGTAAGTGCTGCTCCATTGGCTGTTACTTTAACCGAACCTTGTGGCACATTTATGGCGTTTAATGAAATTTCATTGGTGGCACTTCCTCGGTAACTTCCTCTCAGAAAAAATTTGTTATGGGTAACGTCTTGTTCGGCCCACCATTTAGTGGAATCATACAAAGCATCGTAAGCATAAAAACTTGCGTCTTTACCCTTAGGGTCTTTAAATTTACTTCTTAAAAATGGTCCGAAGGGTTCTCTTACAGGGAATATAATTCGGCCATTCATCATATTTACAGTTATGCCATCAATCAAGTCAAAAACCCCGTCGGGCTTCGCTTCTGTTTGTTTATTCATCCTGTCAAGGTTTAAAACCGTGATAAGTTGTTTTTCGAAAATCTTAGTTTCAGTGGGGTTTACAGGAAGATAATTTAAGTCGGCAGATTTATCATCAGCATATACAACATTTAAGCTGAAGTCCTGCGTTTGAACATTATAGGTATTAAGCGAATAGATATTTTTCATCATTAAATCCCACAATGGCCAATGGGTATTGGTAATTGTAGATTTCAACATTTTAACAACTAAATCATTTCCACCTCCACTTGGCCCGGGCGGATTATCACGTGATAATTGCCCCACTTTAAAAACCCGTCCATTAAAAGTATATTCATAGGCTACAGCCAATATTTCATCATTATTTAATGACTGATTTAAAGAAATATATCCTAACTGTTTGTTGATGGTGTATTCCTGCTCGGTAAGCTTACGGGCATTGGTTAAAATATTATAATCGATGCCCACTTTCATATCCAAATTGGCATATTTGGTTTTTAAAGCATCTATAACTGAAGTACTGCTATTTAGGGCAGGGTCAGAAATAATTTTACTCCACAAAATATTTGCTTCATTGTGGGTTTGTTCGGGTGTTCCAGGTAAGTCTTTAAGTTTCGGATTGTAAGGATTGGTTTCACCCAAATCTACAAAAGGTACTAAATTTCTGTTATCGTTAAATGATTTGTTTCGGTTGGTTACCCATACTTCAATATAATTGATAAATGCACCGGATTGAACTATTGGAAGTAAACTTAACGCGTTATCATATTGATCTTTAAAAAACTGACCAACAAAAAAATGTTTATTTGTTTCGTAATTATTTGCTTGAATATCAAATTTTGTGACTTGAGCTCCACCACTTACTTCAGTTTCTGTAGTTTGTCCTCTTTGTTGGGTGGCAATGGCTGTAACCTTTAATTTGCCAAATTGCATTTGTGTTTTTAATCCAAATAAACTTTGACCTGCTTGAATAAGGCTGCCATTTAGGGGCAAACTAACATTTCCGAGTTCTATCTTCTTTAAAATATCATCCTGACCTCCTTGCCAATTTAATTTTATCTGATTTTCAAATTCAAAGGTGGCATCGGTATCATAATTAGTATTAATTTTTAATTTGTCTCCAATCTGTCCAGCTACACTTACCTGCATTTTGATTTTAAAATCAGGGGTGCCGGTTTTTTGCTGTCTTACAGGAATTGCAGGATTTTTTACAACATTATAGCTCCCCCCAAATGTGGCCTCGGCTGATCCTGAAGGTTTTATATCAATTAATCCCGGACCAAATAATTTGTCTACTGCATCTGGTATATTTACAGTACTTGGCACAAGACCTGAACTACGAACAAAATTGGTCGCTTTACTTTTTGATTTGAAATAGTCTTGTTGTTCACGATTCTCAAGTTCTTTTAAATAATCAGAAAATGACTTAGATTTAGGGGGTGTTAAATCACGGGTTCCTAATTTTTCATGCTCAACATAGGAGTTGCTTTCTGCATCATATTCTGTATTTTTCTTTAATACTTCGGGATCTTTAAGGTCAAAACGGCTTTTTTTGAAATTATAGTCGTAAGGTTTTTTATCTCTTAAAGGAAACTTGAGCTTGGATGTGTCATTTTTTGTGGAATCATCGTCAATGTATAATTTTGAATCATACACCAATAAGTCATTGGTGCCCGAGGATATAAAAGAAATACCAAAGGCCGCCGAGGCGACCAATAAGATGCGGGTAAAAGTAGTTTTCAACTTCTAATTAAAATTTGGTAAAGTATCCTTATATCTTTCGTTTATTAATAATCTTCAAAAATATGCAATTAAAGGTATTTAAAAGCATCTTTTACAAGGCTCTCTGTTGTAGCATTTTCTCCAAGTTCTTTACTTACTCTCATCAAAGCTTTTTCTGCTATAGCCCTCACAAAGCCCAAAGCCTGCATCGCTTGTAATGCCTCGTCAAATGCGCTACTTACCATGCCTGGCAGTGTTCCGGTGCCGCCTCCAATTTTGCCCAACTTATCATGAAGTTCCAAAATAAGTCGTTGCGCTGCTTTTGGGCCAATACCTTTCACTGATTGTAATAACGGGGCATCTTTTCGTATTATTGCATTAATAAGTGCATCTTCATTTAAAGATGACAAAAGTACTCTTGCAGTATTTGCTCCAACTCCACTAACCGAAATTAAATGACGAAAAACTTCACGCTCCTTTTCAGTAAAAAAACCAAAAAGGGAATGGCTGTCTTCCGAAATTACCTGATGAACCTGCAGGCGGCCATTGCTCAATCCTTTCAGTTTTTCAAACGTGTAAACAGAAATATTTATATGAAAACCTAGTCCGTTGCAATTAATTACTGCATACGCGGGAGTTATTTTTTCTAATTTGCCTTCTATAAAATCATACATGTATTAAATATATTCAACAAGTTTAGGGTATTATTATTTGTTAAAAACACAAACCTAAATGTTTGTACTTAAAATGACAAACTAGCTTTAACAAAAGGGTTGCTTATTTTTTCAATCCCGATTGAAGTTTTATCTCCATGACCTGGATAAACAGTATAGCCATCCGGCAAAGTATATAGTTTGGTTCTAATAGAATTGGCAAGGGTTTCAAAATCTCCTCCGGGTAAATCAGTTCTTCCGATACTACCTTGAAAAAGCACATCACCGCCGATCACACTTTTATTTTCATGGTTAATAAAACAAATACTTCCGGGAGAATGACCTGGTGTAAATATAATATCCAATGATGTATTGCCAAATCTTATTGTTTCTCCGTCTTCCAAAAAAACTTTGGCGTCAGGCGATGGGTGATAAGGTATTCCATAACGGTCAGCCACAATGATTCCCGTATTTAAAACTTCTAAATCTTTTTTGTGGATGTGAAGGTCTAAATTATAAGTATCTGCTACAAATGCATTTCCTAAAATATGGTCAATATGGCAATGGGTGTTTAATAAAAGTATTGGCTTTAGGTTTTTAGAAGCTATAAAAATTTTGAGCGCATTTTCTTCTTCTTTGTTGCAACAGCCAGGGTCTATTATGGCACATTTCAAAGTTTCATCATACAATAGGTATGTATTTTCAGAAAAATAGTTGAAGGTGAATTTTTGGATTTGCAATGTGGTTATTAGGTTATTGATTATTAAAAATCATCCCCCTCCCCCCTTCTAAAGGGGTAGGGCTGACGCATGAGTATTGAGCATGGTAACTGTTTACTAAACATTTTTAAGTACTCGAAAGAACACTCCCCTCTCCTCCTTAGAGGGGCCGGGAGTGAGGTTACAAATGTATTACTTCGCCATAAGCTGCCGCCGCCGCTTCCATTATTGCTTCGCTCATAGTTGGGTGAGGGTGAACGGATTTAATAATTTCATGGCCTGTGGTTTCTAATTTTCGCGCTACAACAGCCTCGGCTATCATTTCGGTAACATTGGCTCCTACCATGTGGCAGCCCAACCATTCGCCATATTTGGCATCAAATATTACTTTTACAAATCCTTCTTTAGCGCCAGCAGCACTTGCTTTGCCAGAGGCAGCGAATGGAAATTTGCCAATTTTTAATTCATAACCTTTTTCGCGGGCTTGCTTTTCGGTATAACCTACCGAGGCTATTTCAGGCCAGCAATAGGTGCACCCTGGGATGTTGTTGTAATCCAATGGCTCTGGATGATGACCGGCAATTTTCTCCACACAAATAATTCCTTCGGCACTCGCTACGTGAGCCAAAGCCTGACCCGGAACGATATCGCCAATGGCATAAATTCCATCTACATTGGTTTGGTAAAATTCATTTACCAAAACTTTGCCTTTATCGGTTTTTATTCCAAGGGTTTCTAATCCTAAGTTTTCAAGATTGGTTTGCACACCAGCTGCTGAAAGCACAATATCACACTCACGGGTTTCTTCGCCCTTTGGTGTTTTTATTTTTACAACGCAACCTACTCCGCTAGTATCTACAGAATCTACAGTGGATGCAGTAAGAATTTCCAAGCCTTTAGATTTAAAGATTTTTTCCATGGCTTTGCTTACGTCATCATCTTCCACCGGAAGTATGCTTGGCATAAATTCTACCATGGTTACTTTGGTGCCCATGGCATTATAAAAATAGGCAAACTCGCTGCCTATGGCTCCCGAACCTATTACGATCATTGTTTTAGGTAATTCGGGCAATACCATTGCTTCGCGATAGCCAATTACTTTTTTGCCATCAATTTTTATATTTGGCAATTCGCGGCTTCTGGCTCCGGTGGCCAATATAATATGTTTGGCTTCGTGTATTTCTTTGGTGCCTTCATTTTCCACCTCTACTTTTCCCTTGGCTACCAATTTTCCATAACCGGTGATGACGGTTATCTTATTTTTCTTCATCAGAAACTGAACACCTTTGCTCATTCCACCAGCCACATTGCGGCTGCGGGTTACAACGGCTCCAAAATCTATTGTGGCATCACCCACGGTAATTCCGTAGTCTTTTGCGTGATTAATATATTCAAAAACCTGAGCCGATTTTAATAATGCTTTGGTTGGTATGCAGCCCCAGTTAAGGCACACACCGCCTATTTCAGCTTTTTCAATTACTGCTACTTTAAGTCCTAATTGTGAAGCACGGATGGCTGCTACATAGCCCCCCGGGCCGGTGCCTATTACTATTAAATCAAACGTCATAATGCGGCAAAGATAATTCTATTTACGAATTTTAGAGATTTGAAATTTGGAGATTTGGAGATTTGGAAATGCCCGCGAGTGAAAGTTCACGGTGTGTTAAGGAAGGCTATATGCAACGAGGCATCTCTTTACATAAATTTTTAGGTTTCTTATTCTATTTTATTGTTTCAGCAATACTTTAGAATAACTTCTACCCAATTTATTGTTATACAATTCATATGATCTTTGGGCCCACTGGATAGCCAAATTTGTATTTCCAAGCACTTCATAAGCTACGGCAATATTGAGGCATGCCCTACCTGAATTTTTCCTTCGCCCATCTTTTTCTACATCATTCCAAATATCGATTGCCCCTTGCCAATTAGCGGTTTCGGTGCGCCTAAACGCGGCCTTGAACATCTTTTTGCTGCCCATTTTACCACGCTTGTATAAATCGCGTCGCGCTGAATAAGTACCCGGCAAAAAACGTTGGATGTATAGCCGTCCAGCATCATAGGCGGTTTGTGGAAGTGCGTTGCGCGGTGGCAATGAATAGCTAAGCCCAATTCCGTTAAAAAACATATAATTTGTATTTTCAAATTGGTCAATAATCGTTTTTGAAATGGGATCGTATAAACGCCAAAAACTTAATACATTCACTCTTATCCGCCTTGGAACAGAGGGTTGCATTCCTCCTATTGCAATGGTATTTGTTTGATTTGCTATTGCGCTAAGGAATACATCTGAGTTTGAATCAAATGTTTCAAGCACCAATAGAGCATCGGCAGTGTTGGAGTCGCAAATTTCCTTTACCCGCTTCCAATCCATCAGTTCTGGTGTTTCGCGGGTGCCTGTGCCGTGCAATCGTGTTTTTTCAGGAATTATAATCGTTATGCCGTTTTGCCCGTTGATATTATCATACACCGCTTTCAAACACTCGTCGGAAGCTAATCGGTCTGACCCAGCAATTTCACCGGTGAGTATGGTTTCAATAATTTTTTTAGTTTTGTCTTCGTTCTTGGTAAGCGAACGATTAACCAAAGCTATTTTTTTAATAGTTTCGGGCAAATAGGCTGCAGGTGGAAGGGGGTAATTTATTCTTACAAACCCATATTTGCTGCACCCTGAAAACAGATAGGCTACAAGTAACAAAAAAACGACACAAGTTTTAAAACGGTTCACGAATCAAAGGTACTATAATTTGGAGATTTGATGATTTGGAAATTTTATCTATCGAAAGATTTAGCCGCGGCTATCGCTCTGCCTCCGGCAAACGATTATTACAAAGGCATCTTGCCCAATATGCCGGGTGCATTGTTAAATGTCACTCGCCATAGGCGGAGCGACAGCGAACAGACAAGCGGGAGTAAGGTTTTTCTTTTTTCAATGCACATCTATTCCACTAAAATTAATTTCACTAACTGCAACATCAATATATTTCTCTCCTTTATAAATTTCAATAATTTCAAATGTTAGTATTAAGTCTTTCTTTTTATCTTTTGATTGAGTTGGTGGTATTTTAAAAGATTGTTGTGCTGTTGTGTCTGCTAGTTCTAATGTTGCATAATAAACGTTGTTGATGTATAGTTTAAATTTTTTTACTCTTGAATTAGCTTTAAATAAATCAGAGTTCTTTATATAACCATTATAAATCAAAATTTCATTTACTCTCGGAGACAATGGCTTGAAATGAAAATTAATTTTCTTTCCAATTACACCACCTGTTGTGTCTGGAATCCAAGCTGTGAATAAATCAAAATCGTGTATATTGTTTGGCTTATAGTTAATATTTCCTTGCTCTTTCAAATAGGAATTGGATGAAACCTTATACATCTGTCCACCACAATACCAACTGCAACCTGGTCCTTCTGTCATTGGTCCATAACCCATTTCTAGACTGTCAATTAATGTTTTTTCATTTGAAGATAATTTTTCATAGTTTAAATCTCCTGAATTAACTTTTTCGTATTTGTCAATTATTGTCTGCCATAATATTTGTTCTTGTTTTGAATAATTGTTGGGAGTTCCAATTTTAGGCTTGATTACTTTTAAAGTCTGACCAAACGAAAATACTGAAATTAACGTTGTCAAAAGTGTCGTAATTATTTTGTTGGCTGTCTTCATAAAATGGCTACTAACGGTTTGCAGGTTTGCCTAGTGCGGACTCGGAGTCCGACAAGTTTTCAACCTTGAACAAAGATACTTGGAAGTACAAACTTTCCAAACCTACACACCTGCATCAGGCAAACCTGTTGTTAGCGGTTCGTTGCTTTGTCCATTTCACGTTTATATTCTTCGTTGTAATTTCCATCCTTATCAAACATGCTTCGGAATTGGCGGTAGAATATCTTCCCATAGAATGCTTCGGAATGGTTCTTACCAATCGATAACCTTAGTAAAGTCTTGTAATTTCCATTAAAAATTGGAGCTAATGTTAATGCATATTCATTGGGCGGAAGTATGATTGATCCAACACCATTACCACACATGTAAATGAACTTCTTTTGAACTGGTTTCCAACTACCTAAACTGTCTTTAGCCTCCATTAATAAAGGAATATGTTGTCCGTAACCGATAAAAATTGTATCTGTTGAAATATTTTTTAATAGTACTGGGTATGACTCTGAAATTAAACTATTTGTATCTATTAAAATTTCAACATTGGATTCTTCAGAATATTTATATTTTTTCTCATTAGTCCATTCCAAAAAATATGTTTCAAGTTTATGCTTTTGCTTCAATTGCACTTCATTTTTTTGTGTTTGGCTTGGAAGTACAATGAATGGGCCTACATTTAAATATGGATTAAGAAAAATTGTATCTTGGTATTTTCCTATGAAATACAATTTATAATTTGAAGTTGAGAGCCATGTTGGAGACTCCCATTTAAAAAGCGCAAACTTTTCGATGCCTATAGTATCAATAACTTTTGGAAAAACGATCGACTTCTCATCACCATCATTTAGTTTGCCAACCTGACAGGTTGATAGAAAGACAACTATTAAGATTAGAAGTTTGGATAAGTGTTTCATAGGTGGTGTGCAATGACAGCTAACTTGCATAAATGTATGACAAAATCATACATGTCCGCCTAATTTTGGATGTATATATATCATAAGCATCATACTTTTAATCATATCCTCACCTTTCCCCTGTAACTCCCTTTATCCGTTACCAATTGGTACACCAAAATTGAATTTCCTAAGGTGTTGAGTTCTTCTTTATCTATGGTATCTCCATTTTTTAAAGCGTTGTTTTGGTAAACCAGTTTGCTTTCCAAGTTATAAATTTTTAAGGATTGAATGGTTTGTTGTTCGCTGCTAACAGTAATAGAATTGCCGTTTATTTTTAAAGAAGGTTTCAGTATTTCAGGGGTTTTTACCGAAGCACTGTTGGCCGAGTAGCGAATTTTATAATTGGATAAATACAATTGATCGCCGGTGGAAGCATCGTTTTTATTAGTGCTATTGGTAACATAATAAAATATGATGGTTCCTTTGTTTTCGGAAGGTGCTTGCCAACGAAAGGTCCATTTATTTTTACCTGCTGAGGTGGGAACCGTTCCGTCAGCAGTATGAGTTATGTATTTGCGGTCGAATAAATTAAAATTGCCATCACCATCAATAATATGTGTTCTCAAAGGTTCTGTAAGCCACCATGTCCCAGCATTTTGTTGGGTGGAACTGTCAATGGCCACTATCTCAAACCCAAATTTTTCTATCCCCACAAAATTGGCTTCTATCGAAAGATTATACGAACCATTAGCACTATAAGTATTGGCAGGGTCGCTATAGGTAAAGCTGTTTACCGAGCCGGTGTAATGCAAGCTAGCATCACTGTGGCATCCTGCACGGTTGCAGGAAAGTTCGCCTGGAGCTCCGGTGCTAGATGGATGACCGCCAGATGTTTTATTAAGTGCATTTATAAAAATGAAACCTGAAAGGCTTACAAATAAAGAAATAGTTATTTTTTTAATCATGGGTTGCAAATAGTTTTTTGGTGATGGTTTCAGTACTGGTTTGAATGGTAACTATGACTACTCCTTTGCTAAGTTCAGGAAGTTTTATTTCAGCAGTTTCATCGGCACTATTAATGGTTTTTGTTAAAATAAGTTTTCCGAAAATATCGGTTATAGAAATAGTTTTTATATACTTAAATTGAGAGTTGATAATCGTTAAATCGGATTTGACAAGACTTAAACTGATTTTGGATTCAGGTTTTAAGTTATCATTTTTTAAGGTTGTTTCCCAAGATTTGGTGGCGGTGGCGGTATATGTAAAATCGCCTTTGTCCTGCCCGTCGTTATTACCCGAAAGGGCCGCTATATAAAACCAAACTTTGCCGGGTTTCGCTAGGTCAAGGTCATCAGGTACCCAATTGGCTTCCCATATAGCTTCTCCATTATTAGCAAGGGTTCCTAAATAGGTGTAGGTTAAATATTGGCGGTCGGGAAAACTGTTATTACCACCCAATGTTTGAGTTCTGTCGACATCGGTAATTATAAATTGTCCAATTTTTTTATTGTTAGCATCCAAAGCTGTTACCTGAAAACCAAAACGCACTTTTCCTGCATCGGTAATTTTTATTTTTAAAGGAAAGCCTTTGGTTTTATTGCCACCAAATTCACCTACTTCTACTGTTAGTTTTGCAGTTCCGCTGTTCAAACTATTGTCGTCGTGACAATTGCTCATGGCGCAGGTTTGTTCGCTTGGAGCTCCACTACTGGCAGAAGGTGCACCGCTGCTAGTAGGTTTGTTAACGGCACTTGTCAGAATAAGTGAGGCTGCCAAAATAAACCCCGATTCAAGTATTTTTTTATTCATTTCTTGAGTAATTACGAAATCAAAAGTAGTTGATTAATTATATAAAAAAAATCAGGCAAATAAACGCCTAGTCATTACATCCTGCTAAATTTGCCCCATCAAAACCAAGATACTTTTTGTTTGCTTAGGCAATATTTGCCGGTCTCCTTTGGCCGAAGGGATTTTAAACGATATAATTGAGAAAAATAATACTAAACATTTATTTGAAATTGACAGTTCGGGTACTGGTAATTACCATATTGGTGAGACTCCTGACCCTCGAACCATAAAAAATGCAAGCGCTAACGGGATTTTATTAACCCATAAATGTCGCCAGTTTAATCTGCAGGATTTTTATGATTTTGATTATATAATTCCGATGGACGATAGCAATTTGAAAAATATTTTATTGCAAAAACCGAAGGATAAACTAAGTACCAAAGTTATTAAAATGCGTTTTTTTGACCCATTGAACAAAAATTCTGATGTGCCTGATCCTTGGTTTGGTGGCGAACAAGGCTTCGAAAAAGTGTATCAAATTTTGAAACTTAGTTGTCAAAATTTTTATGACTCATTAAATGGATAGCACTCTTGAAAATCCTCAATTTCATAACTATTAAAAGCTTGAAAATAAGTTAATTTTGCACTATGATTCAAAAGGTTTTACCATTCATTGGTATTCTTTTATTATTAAATAACGTGGGATGTAAAAAAACCACACCCTCCGAACAGGTGCTTCAAAAAGACACCACTATTGACGATTTGTCTTTATGCCGCGAAGGAGTCATTGAATATGAAATTAAAACTGTTAAAACTATAGCGACTGATCCTAAAAATCGTCAAAAAATTTTAGCAGAGGTTCATATAAAATATCCTGAATTGCTCTGCGCCAATACAAAACTTCGAAATGCAGTAAGTAATTATGTAAGCGACTTTATTGAAAACGAGCTGAAAGATAATATGAATGCGGAGGATACCTCTAGGGCAAAAACTATAACTACAGCATCCAAAGCGTTTATCCGTTCCTGCAAATCAAATATTGCTGATGCCCAAAAATATGACCCCGATATAGATCAGGTATGGTATTGCGATGTAATTGGTAATGTGGAAATGCAATCGGGAAATTATTTTACCATTCGATTTAAATACAACTCATATACCGGCGGGGCTCATGGTAATTATGGTGAGGATTATGCGACCTTTAATATTACTACCGGCAAAAAAATACAATGGAGTGATTTGTTAGCCGATGCAGATAAATTTACAAAATTGGCTGAATTACGGTTTAAGCAAGTTAACGGGATGCTAGCTACAAAAAAATTAACTGAAGACGAAGGCTTTTCCTTTGATAACGAAAAATTTTACCTCTCCGAAAATTTTGGACTTACCACGGATGGCCTAATTATTTATTATGCCCCTTATCAGGTAGCTCCTTATTCTTTTGGAGCTACTATACTTCAGTTTAAATATTTTGAAATATCAGATTATTTAAATCCTGCCTTGTTTGAAGAGGCTATGTAATGGGTTTGCAAATTTGATTGAAGGTCTCAAATTGTGACCTTTAATAATTACCCTCCAATTGCAATCATACTGCGGTTTTCAGTAGGCACAGAAAAATTCTGACCGCCGGTTTGTTCTTTTTTATCCATTAAAGATTTAAATATCAAATCCTCAATATCTGCTCCATTTCTATAGGGAGTTAGTAAATCAATTTCACCTTTTGAGAATAAACAATTTTTCATTTTCCCATCGGCTGTTAGCCTTAGTCTATTGCAATCTCCACAGAAAGGCAAGGTAACCGTATTGATGAAAGCAAAAGTTCCTTTATAATCTGAAACCTTATATTTTTTAGCAGTGGAATGTTGTTCGTCATAAAGCTTTTCAATTTTGAAATTCTCTTGAATTTTCTCCAACATTTCTAGGTAAGTAAATACTTTTTCACGTTTCCAGTCATTGCCAGGGAATGGCATAAACTCAATAAACCGGACATGAACAGGATGGTTTTTGGTGAATTTTACAAAGTCAATTAATTCGTCATCGTTTACTCCTTCCATAGCCACCACATTAAGCTTTACATGGAAGTTATTATCAATTAATTGATGAATATTATCCCAAACCTTGTCAAAATCATTTCGGCGGGTAATGGAAAAAAACTTCTCCTTATCAAAGGTATCCAAACTCACATTCACAGATTTGATTCCGGCTTTTTTAAAGTCCTCAATAAAATCGTGAGTTTGAGTTGCGTTTGTGGTAAGTGTAAGTTCTACTGGTAGTTCACTTAATAATTCTATGATTTGACGCGCATCCTTTCTTACCAAAGGTTCACCGCCTGTTAATCGTATTTTTTTTACTCCAAGTTTTACATAGGTTTTAGCAATAGAATAAATTTCGTTGGCCGTCATTAATGTGGAGTGAAGCGCAAAGTGCATATCCTCACTTGGCATGCAATAAGTGCAGCGCAAATTGCAACGGTCGGTTAATGAAATACGCAAATAATCATGCACTCTGCCAAATGAATCTGTCAAAAGGGAGGTCTTTATTTTTGTAGCTTCTATTGTTTCCGTAAGCAATTTTACTATTGATTATTTAAAAAATCAAAAGTACAACAAAGCCTTGAAATCATTTTATCCATTTCATTTTCTTGTCTGTCGAAAATATACAAGTAGTTTGTTCACGTATAAGTGTAGAATTTTCTTCAAAAATGTTCCGTAGGAACTACCTATTTGTAGAATAGGAATAACCATAAACCTTTGCTCCTTAGGAGCTAACCGCAAAAGGAAGGGTAGATAGGGTAGCAACGATGGCGCAAAATATAAGAGTTATATTGGTTACAAACAGGTAGTTCCTATGGAGCAATACCGCAGTGAATTAAAACATATTCTAAAATAAGTTTAAGTTTGCCCCCTTAAATTATAACACATGAAAAAGAATCTATACTTAATCATTACTGCCGTTTTATTTTTAGGTTTTACTGCCAACGCCCAAGATACCATCCGAAATAAAAAAGGTGGAGGATATTTGTTTACAAAGGTTACAAACCTTGATGCCACTTCTGTTAAGGACCAAAATAGTACTGGAACTTGCTGGAGTTTTTCGGCACTTTCTTATTTTGAATCTGAACTTTTACGCATGGGAAAAGGAACTCAAAATTTGAGCGAAATGTTTGTGGTTCGCCAGTCATACATTGATAAAGCGGATAAATATGTTAGAATGCATGGCCACTCTAACTTTGGTCAGGGCGGCGGTTTTTGGGATATTCCTTATGTAATAAAAAATTATGGTATAGTACCTGAAGAAGTATACAATGGAAAAAACTACGGCGGTGGCGAAAAACACAACCACGCTGAATTGGAAGCAGTGTTAACGGCAATTGTAAAAACCGTATCTGATAATCCTCAAAAAACCTTGACTACAAGCTGGAAAAAAGCCTATACTTCAGTTGTTGATGCATACTTAGGTTCAGTTCCTGAATCATTTACCTACCAAGGGAAAAAATATACTCCAAAAGAATATGCCAACAGTTTGGGATTGAAAATGGATGATTACGTTGCTTTAAGTTCATACACACATCACCCGTTTTACCAATCGTTTATTCTAGAAGTGGAAGATAATTGGGCTGCTCAACCTGTGTTTAATGTTCCATTGGAGGATATGATGGCTGTGGTTAATAATGCTATTTCTAAAGGGTATACCGTGGCTTGGGCTACCGATGTTTCTGAAAAAGGATTTTCATTTAAAAACGGATTGGCCATAGTGCCAGAAGATGAAACTGCTGTAGCTAAAAAAGGCGAAGACAATAAACAGTTTAACAATGCCGGAGCTGATAAAACAGGAACCCCGTTTGATGCTCCTTGCAAGGAAAAAGAAATAACCCAACAAATCCGTCAGGAAGCATTTGATAATTATTCAACCACTGATGACCATGGAATGCATATTACCGGAATTTTTAAAGACCAAACCGGTAAAGTATTTTACCATGTAAAAAACTCGTGGGGTACTAAAAACAATGATTGCGATGGTTACCTATTTGCTTCCGAAGCCTTTGTAAAATACAAAACCATGGACATTATGATTCACAAAGATGCCTTGCCAGCGGACTTGAAAAAGAAGTTGGGGATTAATTAGAAGGTAGATTACTTTTCATTTGTATTTTGTTACTTTGTGATACAAATGAAAAGGCTTTTCGCTTGCTTTTTATTGGTAATTTTTGCAAAATTTCTTTTTGCTCAAAAAAGAGAAATAGAATTTATGGTTAACCCAATAACAGCCATAAAGTTGGAAAATAAGAGAGAAATTCAAATGTTCCTTCACTATAAATATTTGCCATATATAAAATATCTCCCAATTAAATCTAAGTCACCTTTCATCTTATTCACTGGTATTGATTATTTAAAAAATCACACCAATTGGAATAAATTTGAAATGCATAAGTTAGCCATTCCTTTTGTTTTAAACTTTTCAATAGGCAATAATTACCGATTTTATGGAGGTGCAGGACTTTATGGGAGTTTTAACTTAAAGCAAGAAAAAGATAGGTAGATGAAATCGACTATATTTCAGATTGGAAATTGTTTTAATTTAGGTTGTCAGTTAAAAATAAAAAAGCAGTTTTATTTTAATGCTGAATTTAAATTATTCAGAGATAAATCTGCTACATATATTGATATTACAAATAATTCCCTATGCGGATTTTTATATGGAGTATTATTCAATAAATTTTGGCTGTACCTATCGATTAATATCTAAAAACAACCTGCCAAATAATTAAAATCCTTATCGTAATTTTGCCACCCAATATTTCAAGCATTTGAAGTTCATTTATTCCACATTTTTATTAGTCTTTTTAGCGGGTTGCACCGTGGTTCCGGTTACTGACCAATGGAAAAATTTAGAACAAACACAATGGCAAAAATCGAAGCCGGTTGTTATACCTGTTGAAATTTCGGATACCGGTTATTATTATAATTTATTTATAAACCTGCGGGTAACCAATGATTACAAATACAGCAATCTTTATATAAAATTAAATATTACTGACCCTGCGGGTAAAAAATCAAGCGACCCGATAATGCTGACTTTGGCCGACCACAGAGGAAAATGGGTGGGTCATAGTTTAGGGCATATTATTAGTTTTAGACTTCCTGCACAAAAAGACAAAGTGTTTAACAAACCGGGAAAATATATCTTTGAGTTGGAGCAATTTATGCGTGATACTGTTTTGAAAGAAATAGTGAGTGTAGGAATAAAGTTGGATAAGCAGCAGGAGATTTTGAAATAGATTTAAAATTTATTTGTCATTCCGAGGCACGAGGAATCTTAATCCTAATAAAGATGCTTCCTTCGTCAGTATGACAAAACCTAAAAAAGATAAATAATATTAATGTACGACGTAACCGTTATAGGAAGTGGCCCTGGAGGCTATATAGCCGCCATCCGAGCCTCACAATTAGGATTTAAAACTGCCATTATTGAGCGCTACCCGGTATTGGGTGGCACTTGTTTAAACGTGGGATGTATTCCATCTAAAGCCTTGCTAGATAGTAGCGAGCATTATCACAATGCGGCTCATAAATTTGAAGTTCATGGTATAAAAGTAAAAGGTTTGGAAATTGACCTTGGCCAAATGATAAACCGTAAAAATGGTGTGGTTCAGCAAATGAACGGTGGCATTACCTACCTTATGAAAAAGCATAAGATTGATGTGTATAATGGTCATGGTTCGTTTATAAATAAAAATACTATTAAAGTTGTTTCCGACGAAGGAGAAAAAACCATCGAATCAAAAAATATCATAATAGCTACCGGCAGTAAACCTTCCACCTTACCCGGGCTTGAAATTGATTATAAACGAATCATCACAAGTACCGAAGCTTTAAATTTAACTGAAATTCCAAAGCATTTGATTGTGATAGGTGGTGGTGTTATTGGGTTGGAATTGGGTTCGGTTTATGCCCGTTTGGGTTCAAAAATTTCGGTTGTTGAATTTATGGAAGGATTGGTTCCAACTATGGACAGAACCATGGGAAAGGAACTTCAAAAAAGCTTAAAAAAACTGGGCTTTGATTATTACTTCAAACACAAAGTAAAATCAGTAAAAGCCAAAGGCAAAACAGTAACTGTGATTGCTGAAAATTCAAAAGGAGAAGATATTTCATTAGAAGGAGATTATTGTTTAGTGGCCGTTGGCCGAAAACCCTATACCGAAAATTTAGGATTAGAAAATGCAGGATTGGCCACAGATGAACGAGGCCGAATTCCTGTAGATGCCCATTTGCAAACTTCAGTACCCGGAATTTATGCTATTGGTGATGTTATTCAAGGAGCAATGTTGGCGCATAAAGCGGAGGAAGAAGGTGTATTTGTAGCAGAAATTATTGCCGGACAAAAACCGCATATCAATTATAATTTAATTCCTGGAGTGGTTTATACATGGCCCGAAGTAGCTGCCGTTGGGCAAACCGAAGAACAATTGAAGGCCGCAGGTGTAAATTATAAAGTGGGCACTTGCCCATACAAAGCCAATGGCCGTGCCGTTGCAAGTATTGATACCGATGGATTGGTAAAAGTATTGGCAAATGCTGATACCGATGAAATTTTAGGAGTTCATATAATTGGTCCGCGAGCAGCTGATATTATTGGCGAAGCAGTGGTAGCTATGGAATTCAGAGCTAGTGCGGAGGATATTGGAAGAATAAGTCACGCACATCCAACATTTGCCGAAGCACTAAAAGAAGCAGCTTTGGATGCTACTGCAAAAAGAGCTTTAAATTTTTAAATTGATTAAACTAAGTTGATATGAAAAAAATATCATGGATTATTCTTTGCATTTTGGTGTCAAGTACACTTCGAGCCCAAAAGAAAAACACACAAGCAAAAGTAAAACCACTCAAGGTGGATGAAAAAGGCAAGGCCGTTGCTGCTATTAATGTTGGGTTAAGCGCTACTGGTGTATTTTATGAAGCATTAGAGAGGGATACAGTTACCATTAAATATACCACAAGCGTAAAACCAGCTTTACAAGGAACCTTAGATTATTTTTTGTCAAATAAAGTAACCATCGGTTTTTTCTTTTCCGTGCAATCTTTCAGAATAGATATTTCCCATTGGGAATTTGATTCAACCAATCATAGGAGTGTGGATGATTTACAAGCTAAATTAAGGCGATCATATATAGGAGGTAAATTATTATATCATTTTAAAAATACAGAAAAAATAGATATATACTCTGGTATTAGGGTAGGAGTATTATTTTGGAACAAAAAACTTCCTTCCACTGATCCCAATTTTGTAACTTCACTCAATAATGAATTTCTGATGATCAATCGTCCATCAATTGGTATAGTTCCGATAGGAATTAGGGTTAAATTTGCACCGCAAATTGCTGCCAATCTTGAATTAAATGCTTGTGCTCCTCACATTTTTTCTTTCGGAGTTTCCTATACTTTAAAGTAATATTACTAATGAAAAATTTTTTAATATTTGTTTTGATGATTTCTGCAACTGCAGCTAATGCTCAATTTAACTTGGATAAGGACGAGGAAGTAAAGCATCATCAAATTAATATTAATGGTTCTGCTAGCACATGGGGTTTAATATTTAAACTTGATGGAAAACTGAAATGGAATACAGATTCATTAGGATATAAAGGTTATTCAACTCCTGCTATTCAATTAGGGTATGATTATTATTTTAATAAAAATATTTCACTTGGAATTATTGGTTCCACCCAGTGTATGAGCATGAAAGTGGATTATTTGATTTTTAAAAATTCAAATGATATTACTAGGCGATTTAATACAATTGATATTAATATTAAGCGTCGCTACGTTGGCTTGCGGTTCAATTATCATTTTATAAATGATTCAAAAAATGACCTTTATTTAGGGGCGCGTTTTGGAGGTGTATTTTGGAAAATCTCGCCATCTGTAACCGATACCGATTTGGATAAAAAACTCAATGCCAAATTTCCAGGAACGGTTTTACCTTCTTTGGCATTTGGTTACAAATACAAAATAAGAGATAGGATAGGAATGGGAGTGGAATTGAGTTTAGGTATTCCTCAGTTGTTTGCCTACGGAATAGACTATCGATTTTAACGTAAAAGATTAATTAACATCTTCATAGCTGTTAATTATTCCATCGCTCCATAAATCTTCAAGGCGATAATAACCACGTTTTTCACGATTGAAAATATGAACTACTACATCGCCATAATCTAAAATTATCCATTCAGATAATTTAAAACCTTCACGACTGAATGGTTTTTCGCCGGTGGCGTTTCTAATTTCATCTTCTACAGAATCAGCAATTGCATCAATCTGCTTATCAGATTCGGCATGACAGATTATAAAATAATCGGCAATAGATAAATTTAATTTACGTAAATCAATTTTTACAACGGATTTGGCCTTTTTTTCCTGCATGCCTTTTACAGCAATTTCGGCCAGTATGGCGCCTGATTCGGCTTTTTTTACCTTCAAATTATTTTCTTAATCTTATTAAGGTACAAAAATCGTTAAAATACATGGATTTATGAGGTAAAATTTTTGATTAAATACGAATGTGACTTTATTCAAATGTTAATCTAATTTTGTTTTCTGTAAATTATGCCCTTCGTTTTTTTTCAACAACTCAAAATTTTAAAGTATGAGGAGGTAGAATCTACCAATGCTACCGCCATGCAAAGATTAAAAACTGGGGGGGCACAAAACGGTGATATTATTTTAGCTGGGTATCAAATAGCCGGCAAAGGGCAGGCTCAAAATACTTGGTTTTCATCCAAGGGAAATAATTTATTGGTAAGTATTATTTGTAGAGATATACAACTTAAGGTATCTCAATTGCCACTACTCAATATGCTAGTATCACAAGCCGTTTATACTACGGTATGCAATTATTTTTCTGAAAATACTACTATCAAATGGCCTAATGATATTATGGTGAATGAACAAAAAATTGCAGGTATTTTAATCGAAACTACACTTCAAGGGGAGTATATAAAAAATGCTGTAATTGGTATCGGGCTTAATGTTAATGAAGATTCATTTCCCGAAAATCTTACTCACGCTTGTTCTTTTTTTAGCATTACCAATCGGTATTATAATTTAGAAAGTATTTTAAACTTATTGCTGGAACAATTGGATATTCAACTTTTAAAATTAAAGCAATCCAATTTTGAGGAGATAAAGGAACATTATGAAGCCGTGTTATTCGGAATGGAAACAAAAAGGTATTTTCGCCAAGGGGAAACGAAATTTGAGGGCATTGTAAAAGGTGTTAATAATGCTGGGCAACTGCTAGTGGAAACAGAAAGTGAAATCAAAACGTATAACAACAAGGAAATAACCTTTGACCTCAATTAGCATTGATATAGGCAATACCGCAATTAAAGCCGGTGTATTTGAAAACGATAAACTTCAAAACGTATTCAGATTTGAAGATTTGGATGGCTTGAAATTGTGGAGTGAAAATTTACCATCCGAAATGCCAATCATAATCTCAAGTGTAACAAATTTTGATTTGACTGCGTTTTACAATTACTTTTCAAATTTGATTGTACTTGATTTTAATACCAAAGTGCCAATAATAAAACAGTATACCACTCCCGAAACCTTGGGAAATGATAGACTAGCGGCAACCGTGGCGGCTTGGGCCATATTTCCAAAAACTAATTGTTTGGTAATAGATGCCGGCACAGCTATCAAATATGATTTTGTAACCAATAGCGGCGAATATTTAGGAGGAAGTATCGCTCCGGGTGTGGAAATGAAATTTAAAGCACTTCATCATTTTACTCACAAACTTCCATTAATCGATAAAAGCAATACTTATGAAATTACAGGTAAGTCTACCAAAGACGCTTTATTGAGCGGAGTAATGTTTGGCACTTTGATGGAAATGCAGGGATTTATTGATTCTTATTCCATGAAAAATGGAAATTTACAAGTAATAATGACCGGTGGTGATTATCCTTACTTTGTCGATAGGCTGAAAGGAACGATATTTGCCGAACCCGATTTGGTTTTAAAGGGATTGTTCGAAATTTTAAAATATAATGTACCCCAACTCTAGATTATTTTCACTTACCCTTTTATTTATAAGCATATTTCCAGCTTTTAGCCAGCAAAATACAAGGTCGCCTTATTCATTATTTGGGGTTGGACTCATGCATTTTGATGGGTTTGCGGATAACGCAGCTAACGGACGCAACGGGTTTTCATATCGGCATGAAAGCAATTATTCGTTTATGAATCCCGCATCCCTTTCAGCGTTAAATTATAGCACCTTTAATGTTGGAGCCAATATGGATTTGGGCAAATTTAAAACTAACAACTCTACCCAAAATTTTTCAAATGCAGGGTTTAATTACATCTCTTTAGCTATGCCGTTAAAAAAAATAAAGAGCGGCTTAGCGTTCGGGCTTTTCCCTTATTCAGATGTAGGTTATAATATTATTAATATTAAGGATTCGGGCGGGGTTGCTGTTCGAAATGAATTTCAAGGCAGCGGAGGATTGTCTAAAGTTAATATAGCACTTGGTACCAATATATCTAAATATATAAGTTTTGGGGTTAATTTTTCGCATGTTTTCGGTCAAATAGCAGAAAGTGAACGCCGCCGTTATCCGGGTAATCGTTTTATGACGAGTTATTCTGATAATATGAATTTATTTATTAAAGGTAATCGTTTGGATTTAGGTCTTCAGTTACATACCTCCTCAAATGCAAAATTAAGTCAGGTTTTAGGAATTGTGCTTTCCACTACCACCCAATTAAAGGGAGAAAGAGATAGATTGGTTTTTACTTACAATGAGATAGTGGCTGGCGATACCCTAGTTAGGGATATTTTAATTAATGAAAAAGCACAAAACGCTAAAATTACTTTACCCCAATCGCTAAATATTTCCTATTCCATAGGGAAATTTGAAAAATGGCAGGCTACAGCAGGTGTGGGCACTACTTCATGGAGTAAATATAAAAGTGTTTTTGGGGATAACGGGGGTTTGGTAAACGATAAAAATTATTCTCTTGGCTTTTTTGTTTGCCCCACACCACATTTCGATGCCTCTATTAAAGGTAATAAATTTGGTCGGTATTTTAAAAGTATTCGCTACAGTGCGGGGTTTCATCATAATGATGGTTACATAGTGGTCGGTAATACTACAATTTCAGAAAACGGAATAAGTGTAGGATTGGGTTTCCCGTTTACCCGGGTTAATAAAACCCCGGATGGAGGTAAGGTGAATATAACCTCCCGAATTTTTCTGACCGGAGAATTTGTCCGCCGAGGAACCGTTACTAATACTCTAATTCAAGAGGATTTTTTCAAGTTTACGTTGGGCCTTAACTTGGCTGATAATTGGTTTAAAAAGCGATTGTTTAACTAATGAAACCAAGTGTTAAATATTTTAGTTGGGCAAATACATTAACCTTAACCTTAGCCTTAACCTCACTCTTAATCTCCTGCAAAAAGGACCCTGAAAAGGTAAAAAAAGTAAGCAAATTAATGTCGAGTTTGGGGGTTGAAAAAGCCACCGATGTAGCTATCAGTTATACCGATTCAGGAATTTTGAAAGCTAAAATATTTTCGCCCTTGATGGAACGCTACCCACAGAAAGCCGATCCTTATATGGAAATGAAAAAGGGTGTGAAAGGCTATTTTTATAACCCAAGCGGCGAGATTGAAAGTTCGTTAACTGCTGACTATGCCATTAGTTATGAAAACAAAAAAACGATAGAAGTACGTAATAATGTGAAGGTGAAAAATACCCGAAATGAAGAATTAGAAACCGAAAAATTAACTTGGGATCAGCGGAGTGAAAAGATTTATACCGATAACTTTATAAAAATAAAAACCCCCGATGAAATACTTTATGGCACCGGCTTTGAATCCAATCAAAACTTTACGCGGTATCGCATCAAAAATTTAAAAGGACGAGTATCTATTAAATAATTAAAAATATGCGCAGATTTATAGAAATAATGTGGATGGCTATTGCAGCAGTATCCTTAGTTGAATTGGTAATAGGCTATAAGCAAGAAGGTTTTACGGGCGAGCATTTTCAAGTGTTTGCCATGGTATTTGTAGCTTCGGCATTTATGTTTTTCTTTAGAAAACGACAACGCAAAAAAATGGAGGACAGGAAAAATAATCCTGAGTAATATTTTTTAGAAGGCTATACTTGCCTAGTAATCAAATTATATTTACTGGTTTACTTGTTATCGCGCTAAGTTTAGTGTTTATATTTGTGTAACCCAATAACAAATATTATGAAAAAAAATCTACTAATTTCTGTTTCAGGCGTTCAGGCGTTCAGGCTTTCAGGCTTTCAGGCGTTCAGGCGTTCAGGCGTTCAAATTTAAGGCAGGAGGTGTTAAGTCATTTTTTATTGATGGTATTTCGACTAATAATAAAGGATTTGTGACATATACAAAAAATGTTGTTATAGGGGGAGGTAATGCAGCAACAGGTTACCCTAACGGTTCATTTTTAGTACAAGATAAAGATTTTTCTCTTGGAATCGCAAGTTCAATAAAATCTATTACGACCAATGGTAATGATTGGCAAAAAAAAGGAATATTAAAGTGTGCTGCATATGATATTAATGGAAGTTATAAAGAAGTTTTAACTTTGGGAGCAAAGGAATTGAACTTATTCGATGGATATCACAAAATAACAAGGACAAATTCTTATTTCAATGGAGAAGTAAGATGCCAGTATATTGGGCCGATGCTTGATGCAACAGGTGCAGTGCTTGCGACTAATATTGGAAATCCCACCGATAGATTTTCTGAAATGTGGGTAGATGTAGGTGGATATAAAACTTCTGATAAAAGGTTAAAGGAAAATATTACGCCATTAGAATATGGCTTGTCAACTGTATTGCAATTAAAACCATTTACATATGTTCTAAAATCAGAAATTAATGGCTCTGACCATCATGGGTTTATTGCACAGGATTTACAAATTATTTTTCCGAATTCGATAGTTGCTGGAAGCGAAACCGATTCTAGTTGTCTAGGTGTAGAATACACAGAATTTGTGCCAATATTAACACTTGCTATCCAACAACAACAATCTATTATTGATTCTTTGAAATATAGATTAGATTTGGTTTTTGCCTCTAATATAATTAAGGATAATAGTAAGGTAACATCTTATAAAATAACATTAAACCAATTACCACTTCTTTTTCAAAATCACCCTAACCCTTTTAATGGTTTTACGTTTATAGATTATTATTTACTCGATAATATTGCCAATGCCTTCTTAAAAGTTATTGATAATACAGGTAAACTTATAAAAGCTTTCCCTTTAAATAAAACGGGATTTGGGCAAGTAGAGTTGGATTGCAGCAATTTGGCAATTGGCACGTATCATTATAGCCTTTTGGTAGATAGTAGTCTAATAGACACCAAAACTATGATTATTGCGGCTACTGATTAAACATTAGCGGTATTCTTATCAATGTTTAGAATTAATCTTTTTTTGGTGATCTTTATTTTTGGTATTTTAAAAATTTGCCATGCCCAAAATTTTCTTTGGAACAAACAAGTAGGATTAGGTAATACAGAAGAAAATCAAATTTGCTACCTTCAGCAAAATGAGGAATCTATTATTGGTTGGAATTTTTGGGATACCACGTCCATCGGTAATTTCAAAATATCTAATAAAACATTAACGAGTGTTTGCGTTGCCAAACTTGATAAAGATGGAAATCCGAAGTGGGTTTGGACACCTGATTCATTTATAAGTAACGGTTATTTTAATATTAGGGATATTAAGGTTTTCGAAAAAAATAAAAACATATATTTATGTGGCAATTTTCGGGGAAAAGTTTATCTGGGAAACAAAAAATACGAAAGCAAAATGTTGAAGGATAATGGATTTATACTTAAATTAGATTCGAACGGAAATTTTCTTAATCTTTTGCATCTTGGCGATAGTTCTTTTTCTGCCTTTTATTGCTTAAACATTGATGAAAAGGAAAACATTTATGCTGCTTTTAAATATCAGAAAAGTTCTAACCCTTTCAACACTTATTGGTATTCCGATTCCATTTATATTTCATCCATCAATCTTTCAATAAAGAAAAATGATAATTTATTGATTTTCAAGTTATCCAGTAATTTGGTAATAACCGGTGCAACAGCACCAATTAAAAATGCGCAAGGAACATTGTATTCAATTCATTTAGATAAGAATAAAAATGTTTTTGCTTGTGGTAGTTTTTTAGAAGGCTTCAATTTAAATGGAGTAAATTATTTAAATAATCAGCCAAAGCGATGGTCGGCTTACGCTTTTAAATTAGATTCAAATTTAAATTTCACAAAAGTAAAGCGAATTTTATATTCAAAAAGTGAACCTTTTGAAAAATCTGCGATGGACAATTTAAGTAATATAGTTTTAGTTGGAAGTTATTATAGTGATACACTATTTCTATGCAATGGAAAAATTATTGTTTCTCCTAATAAAAATCAGTATCCCCTCTTGATTTGTATTGATAGCCAGTTTAATATTAAATGGAATAAAACATTTCAATACCTAGCCAATTCAAAATTTACAAGTTCGGGGATACGAGACATTGCTATAAGTGATGGTTTTTATTTTGGAACTGGGTATATGTTTGGAAATGTAAAAATAGATAATTTTGAACTATACGATACTTCCGGTATTTTGTGGTTCTTTAAAATTGATAACAGGGGAAATTTTATCTGGATAAGCAGGATTAATAAAACAAACAAAATAAGTTTTTCACAGTCTATTAGTGGTGTAAATGGGAAAGGCATCTTGCTTGCTTATAATTTTATTGATACAATAAATATTGATAATAAATTATATATTTCAAAGAAGAATGGTTTAGATATATTGCTATCAAGAATCAACGATATCGAAATCATCCGCGGCTATGTAAAAAGCGGCCCCTACTGTGCTGGCGATACCATCAAAATCCCATATACCAAAAACGGAACGTTTAATACAGGTAATCAATTCATAGCCCAGCTAAGTGATGCCGAAGGAAATTTTACAGGCAAAGAACGGGAGTTGGGCAGGCTAACAAGTGATACGGATGGCCTGATACGCGGATTGCTGCCCTTATTTGATGTGGAAAGCAGCCCAAGCTATAGAATACGGATATTGAGTACTAGCCCTGTGGTACAAAGCTATTATAAATACGATACTTTGCGATTGTTAATATACAGTAAAGACACCGCCAATGCGGGTAAAGACACACTAATATGCCAAGGGCAAACCTTAAAAATAACTACCACAGGGGGTAGTCGCTGGCAGTGGAGCCCGGGTATTTTGGTGCAGGACAGCACCGCCAAAACTACCTTGGCTATACCAATTGTAACCACCAAATACCGAATCATTATTAGCGATAGCAGCGGTTGCGGCAAAATAGACACCGCCTATAAAACCATTACCGTAAGGCCTCCTTTAAAAATTAAAGGCTTGCCAAAAGATACTGTAGTTTGTAAAGACAGCCGAGTATTTTTAAAACTAAACCCATCGGGAGGTTTGGCCACAGGTTATAAATATCAATGGCTATCAATTACAAATCAACCTTTGGCTATAACAGATACTTTTTCGGTAAATGTTCTTAATCAAATAAGTTTCAAAGCTATATTAAGTGATGGATGTTCGTTAAATCAAGATACCACAATTATCAATCTTTCAATACCTTTATCCATTGTAGCCAAAATAGACAAGCCCGCTTGTTTTGATAGCAGCCTCACCCTAAGAATAACTGGAAGGGGAGGGTATAAAAATTCATTAAACCATGTGTGGTATAAAGATAATAGGGCTATTGATATTGGAAAAACAATAAACCTGACCGACATTCATAAAAAGCAATGGATAAAGGTTATAACCACAGATTATTGCCAAACAACCGTAAAAGACAGTCTGCAATTATTCCCCAATCCTACAGCTAAGTTAGGGCTATCGGTAGATTCAGTATGTCAGTTTCAGCCTGTCACAATTCACAACCAAAGCCAATCGTTTTCACCTATCAGCTCAACACTCATCTGGCTTTCCAATCAAAGACCTTTAAAAAATAGAGACACCACCTTACTATTTGCCGAGAAAGGAAAGCAAATCGTTCAACTGCAAATAGCCGACAGCATAGGTTGCCCGGCTAATACAAGTGCAAGCCTTATGGTGATAGAAAAACCAAACGCCGATTTTGCCATCATTCCCGAAAACCCAACGGTAGATAATGGAACGGTGGAATTAACTCCCATGGAAACTACTTATAAAACGTATAACTGGGCCATTGGAAAAGATTTGAGATTGTTTCATAAATCATGGCAATCGGTGCGTTTGCCGGTAATAGATACGGCCACCTATCAAGCTTCATTAATGGTAAGCAATACATTTGGTTGCACCGATACCGTTACCAAAACCATACGAATAGGCGTATCCGATGCTTTTTATATTCCCAACGCTGTAAGCCGCAACGATGATGGATTGAATGATGAATTTGCACCTTACGGCTGGAAAATACAAAGCTACCAAATGCTAATAGTAGCCCGAACCGATCAAGTAGTTTATAAAGGCAGCAACCCCTGGAAACCCACCTATGAAGACGGAGTTTACAGTTATGTTATAAAAGTAAAATTTAAAGACGGTTCAGAAAACACCTTCAAGGGACTGGTGAATGTGATTCACTAAAACACAAACTGCAATCCATATTTTCCGCCCAATCCACCAAAGGTTTTGGGCAATGCGAGGGCTTCTAAATGATACACCCCGGCTTGAAAAAACCAATGACGATTGATAGCCCAATGGATATCAGTATTTAAATAATGCTGACCTACGGCTCCTGCTGTTACCCCAAATAATAAGGATGGTTTGATAAATTTAAAGTAGCGAAATTCCGCTACCGGCAAAGCTTTGGTGCCTGAATGCCGCAACGTAAATTGGTAATAGCCGCTGCTTAAACGAAGGGTGTAATAGATAAATGAAACGGGGGCTATTAAAATAAGTTGGGATTGGTGTTCTTTTATATTGTTTAATGGATTGGTAAAAGAATCGAGTTTGGTTTGAAAGTAATCAGGTTCACCTAACCGGCCAATTTCGGGAATAAAAACCCCGTCAAATTTATATTGACCATTGGCAGAATAGGTGGCGGCTGTGTTTTTAAAATGAGCAAACCCTAAATTTTGAAGACTGAATCCCCAAGTTTTGTCAGTACTTAATTTTTGATTAAAAAGTAATTCGCCTCCCAATCCTAATCCATTGGATGAAAACGCATTGGCATTAGCAAAAGCCGCGTCATAATTAACACCTACACGAAACGAATCTTCATTGCCGTGCAAATAATTATTTTTATAAGTATTTATATCTCCATAGTTAAGGGCTTGAAGTATAAAAAGCCCTAAACTTAAATTATATGGCTTGGCTGTTTTATCTACATGATGGTAGATTCCTCCCCCAAATTTATTCATCTTTAAATTGGAGTAGGTACTATTATTAAACTGATATTTTGTGGTATCTGTATTGCCTTTAAAAATTAATCGTGCCGCATCATTACTCGCATTTACGTAAGTCCGGCTGTGCACACCGCCTTTAATATACCAGTTGAGGGTCTTGTTTTTAAAAGCGTTTTTTTTAAGGTTTATATACCTCAATTCCTGGTCAGACTCACTGTTGAATTGTTTGTTTTTTGAATTGTCAAGATTGCGGTCAATGGTTTTTTTATCTAAATTTTTGCCCAAAATAAATGGGTAAATAAAATCATTGGAAATTCTATTAGAAGAAAGTGTCCTTGAGGATTGAAAACTGATAATTTCAACGGCTTCAAATTTTTTATAAGGATTATCAAAAAGGTTTGAAAATTTGTTCCATTGGGTTGAATCAGAGTTTTGGGCGAGACCCGGCAGTGAAATGAGAATTGCAAGTAGTAGCTTAAAAGCCTTGTTCATATACAAAATTTCCTTTTAGTTTAACTCCAAATTTATAAGTGCTATAGATTTTATAACGGTTGCCTCCTGGGGTATTGAACTTGGTTTTTATCCTTATTTTTTTTGCAAGTTTAATTTTTTGCATTTTTGATGCCGGTATATCTGCAAATAATTGCGACTGAACGGGCTGGCTCACCATATCATTGGCATCTATAATTCCGGGCAATACTGTTTGTGCAACGGCATCATAAAGTGTAGTGAGTAAAACGCCTTGTTCATCCAAAAATTCAATATTACAACTGGCCTCAAAAGGGTATCCGTTGGTAATATCCAATTTAAGTACCCCGCTTTTTATACGGTCCGAATTTTTGAAACTCATAAAATTAAAGGCTTGTAATTGGCTAAGTTCAAGGCCATCGCTACCAAACTGTACAGGCATTTGCAATTGCAGATTTACTACAAGTTTGCTGGTGTCAAACACAAAATCGGTATAATCTTGAGACCCTCGTTTACGAACTTCCATACTAAATTTAGAATCTACGCGGTCGGGTATATTTTCCAAAAACTGCTTTATGTTAGAGTTTGATTTGTTAAATGGAATAGCATAAACATAGGGAATAAAGGGGTTGTTTTTAGCCCTGTCAATAGTAAAAGTTGGAGGCAATGCTGAAGATATAAGTTTAACGGCATTATTGGTTCGGGTATTTACTCCGGTTATATTATCAATGGTCATATCGGCTTGAATGCCAAATGTATTTTTAAAAAATAAATTCATTGTAACATCCTCCAAACTTATGTTTCCTTTTACATTTTCAAAAAACTTAACCGGTTTTTTTTCATCAAAGTTGAAAAAATGTATTCCAAAATCGCCTATCGCTAGTTTGGGTTTGATATCAGTAAGTCCAAACCGCACATAAACACTGTCTTTGAGCGATAACGTTCTTTCTACTCCTGAATATTCTATCCTTGCAGTAAATTCACTGTAAACAGTGTTGAACTTAAATGGGGGCAAGTCTGGAGTTTTTCCTCGGTAAAAGATTTGGTATCCATCCAATGGAAATTTTTTAACTACTTTGGAAAATGAACCTTTGACGGCAGGCGGTACTTTTACCGTTTGTCTTACATAATTGCTCTTGTCAAAATTTTTCATAGAATTAGGGATTTTGTAGTCCAAAATAATTTCTTCCTGCACATTACTAAAAACTTCCATAACCACATATCCTGAGTTTAATTCCATATAAGTAATCTCAGCTCCACCCAAGTTATATTGTACTTCTTGATTTTCATCTACCAAATTTTGAGCTGGGAAAATTGCCGTGGCATATTCTATTTCTAAATCCCTAATTTCTAAATCCAGTCGTATCCCTTTTTTTGAATCAATTAAAACCGGGGTAGTGCTTGCTTTGGTTTTAATCCGTTTAACTATACCAATCAACACCCCATCAATCTTTTTTCCTGCTAGTGATTTTGTTGTTTTTACCGAGGTATGGGGTAATACATTTAAAAATGAATCATAGACAATAATTGCATTATCACCTTTGTTTAGCAATTGAAAAACGATTTTTTCAGCTTCCACTGGCAAGTCATTGCTCAATGTCATATCAATATAACCGTCCTTAAATTTAGCTTGTTTGAAAAATTGTTTGGTCACATCAATTTCTTGTTTGTTATTGGACCCATCTTGGTCAAAGGCAGGCAAAGTTTGGGTTTGTCCATCCAATAATTTTGAAAGTGGATAAATTTGACCAAGGGTTATCGTATCAGAAAGCGTTCTGTTGTCCAATACTATTTTAGAAAGTGTTACTGACTTATTTTGTAAAGTATCGGGTACTTCTAAATATTTGTTGATACTGTCTACCGCCAATTGATAATTGTAAACCAAATCAAGACTGTTATCGCCTTTCTTTACTAAAAGACTATCTCCAACCAAATCGCCTAAATCCATTTCGGCGTGGGCTATTGGTAAGGCATATTCTGCATCCCAATTGGTTGAAAGTTCGCGTTTGCAGCCCCAAATAAGGCTGGCCAAAAGCAAGGGTGTTAATAATTTAGAACTTAATCGTTTGTTCATTGTTATTTTGGGTTGGTAAAAATGATTTAAATTATTGAAGGATACAACACAATTAATTTATTTGAAGTGTTTATTGACTTTAAGATTATCTAAATTGTATTCTCAAAATTCTATTACCAAAGCTTAATCACCTTAAAAAGGTATTTTTGTGACCAATACGAGTACCATGTCTTCCCATCATTTTGTAAAGGAAAATCAAGAACCAGCTTTAATAATAGCCAATGGACAGCCTTGTACTGAAGAGCTATTGGGTCAGCTGTTGGAGTGGAGTCCTTACGTAATTGTGCTAGATGGAGCTTTGGACAAAGTGATGAGTTTGGGCGTAAAATTTGATGTGCTTTTAGGAGACTTTGACAGATTGGAAGCTAATCAGGAGTTGTTTCCCAATCAGCCGGATATTGAAATAGTTCATACGCCTGACCAAAATAAAACTGACTTGGAAAAAGCGTTGGATTTTTTAATTGATAAAGGACAAAAAGCTGTGAATATTGTTTGGGCCACTGGCCTGAGAATGGATCATACGTTTAATAATATTTGTACTTTGGGCAAATACACCCCTAAAATAAATGCAGTTATTATTGATAATTATTCAAAAATTTATGTTTTGCCAAACGACTTTAAAAAGTTTTATTCCAAAGGTCAGGTTCTATCCCTGTTTGCCTTAGGTGAGGTGAAAGGCATAAATACAAAGGGTTTGTTATATAATTTGAATAATGAATCATTGTCGATAGTTGAACGTTCGGGTTCTAGTAATGAAAGTGCCGAAACCGGTATGGTTGAGATAAGTTACAAGGATGGAATTCTGATTTTGATGGAATGCAACGATTAGACCAGAATAAAAAAAAGGAGTTCATTTCCTTATTAGAAAAACTAAATGTGGATGATTTAGTCATTTCTGATTACAATAAAATTTATTTAAAAAAACACCTTGAAAGTTTAACCTATTCGGTAAATATTGCCTGGCAAATTTTGGCAATAGGTTTAAAAAAAATAGATAAACCTATTGAAAAAATAACCGTGGCTGAGATTGGCGGAGGAACCGGAATTATTAGTCTTTTGGCTAAAAATTTAGGATTTGGTAAAGTTATTTATTCTGACACCTACGAACAAAGTTGCTTGGATTTTGAAGTGATAGCCATGGCTTTGGGATTAAAGCCTTATGAAATAATTTGCGGGAGTATTGAAACACTGGCAAAAAACCATAAAAATGCCATTGACTTAATGGTGAGCCGCGATGTGGTGGAACATATTTATAATCCTGAATTATTTTTTAAACAAAGCATTGAAAATTTTAAAGGAGCTATATTGGTTCATAACACATCGGCCAATATTTATAACATTTTTAAGAAAAAATACTTTAAAAAAATACATCAATTGGATGAATGGGAAGGAAACAGTAATCAGTTTAAGCCAGGAGATTCTGTAGAATCCTATTACAAAATGCGATTGGATTTTATAAATAAAAATTTTCCGGATTTGTCAGCCTCTCGCAGAGAAGTTTTAGCCGCTATTACCCGAGGAAAAGTTTTTTCGGATATAAAAAAAGACGTGGAAAATTATCGGGTAACAGAAAAATTGCCACCATTACCTGCACATCCAACCAATACCTGCGACCCCTCCAACGGCAACTGGACGGAACAGTTGATGAGCTTTGAGCAGTATGAATCATTTGTAAAAAAGGACGATTATAAAACCGAATGGTTTTTTGCACCCTACGATGAATGGCGCAACAAAATACTAAAGCGTATTGTTTTAAAAATTTTAAACAGAATAATAAGGTACTCAGGAAAGTTGGCTAGGTTTATTTCGCCGGCTATAATAATAGTAGCCCAAAGGGAATGAAAATGAGATTATGATTTTCAACCAAAATAATCGGCTATTTTTGAAATGTAATTATAAATATGAGATTTAAATTTTTCGTTAATTTTATTCTTTTAAATTTCCTTCTGTTGGGGTCAAACTTATATGCCCAACAGGTTTATGATTATGTAGCCAATACCCAATTTTTAAGAAGCACTATAAAAAGGCCTAATTGGTATAATGAGATTGATATAAATCGGTTGGGTTTTACTCAAGTAAGGCATGGTAATCGTTTTTTTGAGTCTGACGGGAAGGATATTTTTTATATCATGAACAGCGTGGGAGATGCAACATTTGAATCATATACCCAAAAAAAAACTATTCCTGAGCCTACAGATAAAGACACGTTTAACTCACAACTTATTTTTGTGAGATATAATATTTTAGATTCATTTTTTACAACAAAAACCTTTGGTAGCAATTACCTTAATTCCGTTTTAATGGTGAGAATGGATGAACAAAATAAAAGCATCGCTGCAATTATTAGTACCTGCGGCGATTCGGTTCATTTAAATCCAAATAATTCATCTCAAGTTTTAAAATTTCCTAACAGGCAGCAACGGTATTGGCTCATAGTTTTGGATTTAAAAGGAAATCTGCTTTCCTCATTTTGTCTTGCTGAATCTAACTATTCATTGAGTCCTCTATCTAATGAACATCTTCTGAATATAGAAATAGGCCGATTTGATTTTAATAAAAGTATTATAGTATCAATAAAACCTGACAACTCCGTGGTATCAATTTTACCATACTTTCTTTCTAAAAGTTATCAATTGGGTAGTAATTACATCCTTAGCTTAAATCAACAAAAATTGAAGCTTAATTGGTTGAGAAGAACTAATACCTCGGATGATTATTTTAATTTTAAAGTTAAGGGAATAAAGATGCTGGTTCCGTTCATGCTTTACAAAGATTATGATGCTGCTTATAAACATGATACATCATTTTATGCTTTTGATGAGAATGAAAAATTAATAATGAGCATTGAGCATTTCGAACTTGATTTCACACGAAGGGGGGCAAATAATTATGTTTATCAAATAGATTCGTTTGGAAATTTTATCCCTTTTTTGGAATACCAGACCAATAATACCAATTCAATAACCTCACTAATTGAAAATAGAAATGAATTATTGGTAAGTATTAATTCATACGACAGTGTAATTATTTATGGTAAAAGCTTTTTAGGGAATTTGTCAAGTATTAGTTCTAATGGTTATAGTCGAGGGAGTTTGTTGAGGTTAAATTTTAATAATTCTAAGTTTGAGGTTGAAAATTTGCTTCCATTCAGAGGCGATTCTGTTTTGGTTAAAAAGGTGTTTAAAGCCAAAAGTGGTTTTTATGCCGTGTTTGGCTACGAACCCGAAGCTACAAAATTTAATATCTTGCAAAAAGACACTTTTTTATACAAACCGGATGATGGATTTATTAATACCTCTTTATTATATAGTACCTTTAAAACACTCTGTTATTTTGATTCGGTTTATAATTTAAAATGGTGTTATAAAACCACTGCAATAAATAATATTGTAGACAATGGTGAGAATTTAATTATTGATTATGCTACCCGTAATACAGTAATTGATTATAATTTTAGATACAACACAGTTGGGAGCGTTATCCCGGATCCAATGCTTATGGTAGCCTGCGTTTATAATTGCAAACCCATTGCTTTTTTTGACACTTTACGGTCAGTAAATACTGTAAAATTTGTGAACCACAGTGAATACAATAGCACCTATCAATGGAGTTTTGGCGATGGAATTACTTCCTCTCAAAGAAACCCTACCCATGTTTTTGGAAAACGTGAAGAACCTTTTAAAATTCAATTGATAGTTCGCAATAGCTGCGGTGCTGACACGTTTATAAGGAATTATTTTACAATTCCAGTATCAGCAAAAACGATTTCAAAAAAGTTGCTTAAAATTTATCCCAATCCAATAACTGAAAACAAGCTGTATTTAGAGAAACCATTTCACACCGATTATACATCCATCCAAATATTTAACACGCTTGGTCAAGAATTGCCAATGGAGGTGAAAGCCACTAGCAATGGCGAATTGCAAATACAAATTATGAACACAGTAGGTTCAGGGGTTTATTATCTTAAAGTAATCACAAAAGATAATGGAGTTTACTTAAACAAACTATTGGTTAAGTAAACTAGCGCGAATAATTAGGGGCTTCCTGAGTAATGGTTACATCATGTGGATGGCTTTCTCGAATACCAGAAGAGGTGATTTTGGTAAACATAGCGGTTTGTAATTCAGCAATAGTTTTGGCTCCACAATATCCCATGCCGGCTCTAAGGCCACCAATATACTGATACATTACTTCTGATAATTGACCTTTAAAAGGTACCATTCCCACAATCCCTTCAGGAACTAATTTGGCAATCTCCTCTTCCGCATCCTGAAAATAACGATCTTTAGAGCCGTCTTTCATGGCATCAATAGAACCCATGCCACGGTATGATTTTACTTTTCGGCCTTCATAAATAATGGTTTCTCCCGGCGATTCATCCGTTCCTGCAAATAAAGAACCTGCCATAATACTATCGGCACCGGCTACAATTGCTTTCACAATGTCGCCACTGTAACGAATACCGCCATCACTTATCACAGGAACGCCGCTTCCTTTTATGGCCGCAGCACATTCTATTACTGCAGAAAGTTGCGGAACGCCAATTCCTGCAATTATACGCGTGGTGCAAATAGAACCCGGGCCAACTCCCACTTTAACGGCATCTGCACCTGCATCTACCAAAGCTTTGGCAGCGTCACCAGTTGCTATATTTCCTACCACAATTTGCAAATCGGGATAGTGTTGTTTTATTTTTTTAAGTTCGTTGATCACTCCTTTGCTATGTCCGTGGGCCGTATCCAAAGTTACAACGTCTATATCCTGAGCAACCAAAGCAGCGACTCGTTCAAGTGTATCAGAAGTAATTCCAACAGCAGCTCCAACCATTAATCTGCCAAATTTATCTTTACAAGCAAACGGGTGATTTTTTACATTCTGAATATCGCGATACGTTATTAAACCTTTTAAAAAGCCATCTTTATCAATAACAGGTAGTTTCTCGATCCGGTGTTGTTGCAAAATTTCCATGGCTTTATGCAAATCCGTTCCAACTTCGGCCGTAATTAAATTGTGTTTGGTCATTACCGCATCTACGGATTGGTTCATATCTGTTTGAAACCGAAGGTCGCGATTGGTTAATATTCCAACCAGTTTTCCATCATTATCAATTATTGGAATTCCACCAATTCTATAATCCCTCATAGCATTCATGGCTTCGCTCAATGTGGCTGAAACTCTAAGTGTCACGGGGTCCTTTATCATTCCGCTTTCCGAGCGTTTCACTTTTTTGACTTCGGCAGCCTGCCGCTCAATACTCATATTTTTATGGATGAAACCAATACCGCCGGCACGAGCCATGCTTATGGCCATTTTGGCTTCGGTAACGGTATCCATAGCAGCACTCAGTATGGGTACATTAATTTCGAGATTGCGCGTAAGCTTGGTTCGGGTAATTACTTCGCGTGGTAAAACTTCGGAATAACGCGGTAGCACAAGAACATCGTCAAAAGCTAGACCTTCATATAGGATTTTATTGGAGAGGAATTCAGACATCGCAAATAGATTATTTAGAGGTAATTATTTGCGGTGCAAAGTTAAAGGTATTGTTGATGAAAACAAATTAGAATATTTAATTAAGCATCATTTAAAATTGTAGTCCATAGGTATCGTTTTATGAAAAATAAGAATTACGAAATTTTGCCATAAATCATCTTTTTTAACCCAAATTCCTTCAAAATTTCTTTATTTCCTTCAATTTTATCATACAATTCTCGTTTTTTGCTTTAATTTCGCGAATTGATTTAATTCGATAATTATGGATTTAAAAGATATTCAGGCACTCATCCGGTTCATATCATCATCAGGGGTTGATGAAGTTAGTATAGAACGCAAAGATTTTAAACTAAACATTAAAAAAAATGTTAAAACCACTGAAGTAGTTATGTCGCCACAGGCATTAACATACCAACAAGTTCCAGTGAATAATACCCCTAGAACGGAAGCAGTAAATATTGCTGAGGCTCCAAAAGCTATTGTGGAGGTAGCTCCAGTTAGTAATTTAATAGAAGTGAAATCACCAATGATTGGTACTTTTTATCGCAGTGCTGGTGTTGACAAACCTCCTTTTATAAATATTGGAGATGAAGTAAATTCAGGCACAACCCTTTGTATCATTGAAGCTATGAAACTTTTCAATGAAATAGAATGTGAAATTAAAGGTAAAATTGTTAAGGTTTTAGTGGACGATGCAACGCCAGTGGAATATGATCAACCTCTATTTTTAGTTGATCCTAGCTAAATAGAGTAGCGTCATGCATTAGAAGTTTGCATCTTTATTAGATAAAGATTTCTCATTCTGTTGGAGTGACAAAACAATCTTCACATTTTCAAATTAAAAGAATGTTTAAAAAAATATTAATAGCTAATCGAGGCGAAATAGCATTAAGAATAATACGTACTTGTAAAGAGATGGGTATTAAGACTGTGGCCGTTTATTCCACAGCCGATAAGGAAAGTTTACATGTTCGTTTTGCGGATGAAGCCGTATGTATTGGTCCACCATCAAGTACACTGAGTTACCTGAGTATGCCCAATATATTGGCGGCAGCTGAAATTACTAATGCGGATGCAATTCATCCAGGGTATGGTTTTTTAAGTGAAAATGCCAAATTTTCAGAATTATGTCGTCAACATAATATTAAATTTATTGGCGCATCACCCGAAATGATCAACTCAATGGGTGATAAAAGCAATGCCAAAGATACCATGAAAAAAGCCGGTGTTCCTATTGTGCCTGGCAGTGATGGATTACTTACAGATATTAAAGAAGGGATTAAAATTGCCAATAAAATTGGCTATCCTGTAATTTTAAAGGCTACAGCCGGTGGTGGCGGACGTGGAATGCGAATTGTGTGGAAGGATGAAGAAATGCAACCTGCATTTGATTCAGCACAAACCGAATCAAAAGCAGCATTTGGTAATGATGGTATGTATTTGGAAAAATACATTGAAGAACCAAGACATATTGAAATTCAAATAGCTGGTGACCAATATGGAAAGGTATGTCACCTGAGCGAAAGAGATTGCAGCATACAACGCCGTCATCAAAAATTAATAGAAGAATGTCCTTCTCCATTTATGACGGATGAGTTGCGCGAAAGAATGGGCGATGCCGCCGTTAAAGCTGCTGCCTCAATAAGTTATGAAGGTGTGGGTACCATTGAATTTTTAGTTGATAAACACCGAAATTTTTACTTCATGGAAATGAATACACGTATTCAGGTTGAACATCCCGTAACAGAAGAAGTCATCAACTATGATTTGATCAAGGAGCAAATACTGATTGCAGCCGGTGTTCCTATTTCCGGAAAGAACCATTATCCGAAAATGCACTGTATAGAATGCAGGATCAATGCTGAAGATCCATATAAAAACTTTGCTCCGTGTCCTGGAAAAATAACTTCATTGCACAAACCAGGAGGACATGGAGTAAGGGTTGATTCACATATATATGCAGGTTATACTATTCCTCCAAATTATGATAGTATGATTGCAAAACTTATTGTAGTGGCTCAAACCCGTGAAGAATGTATCGTTAAAATGCGTCGGGCTTTAGATGAATTTATCATAGAAGGAATTAAAACTACTATCCCTTTGCAGATACAACTAATGCAAAATGAAGATTTTGTGAATGGTAATTTTACTACCAAATTTATGGAGACTTTCGAGTTGAAGTAAATTTTTTAATCCACCCTAAAATTTTATAAGTTTAGATTGAAGGCTTATTTTTGTTTATCATAAATAATCAGTGAGATTTATTTTGCTTTTTTTATTTCTCTTAATCAGGTTTTGGGGCTATGCTCAAAATGATACATCTGCATTAAAGCAACCTAAGATAAATTTAGAACCCATATATATACTTGTAGAACAAGAACCCGAATTTCCAGGGGGTAGAAAAGCTATGTTTGAATTTATTGATAAAAATATTGTTTATCCAAAAATGGCAATGGACAGTTTGATAGAAGGAGTTGTAAAAGTTAGGTTTAATGTTACCACATCTGGTGAACTAACCGATTTAATGGTAGTGATAACAAAAGAAAAACTTGGGTATGGACTAGAAGAAGCAGCTATTGATGTCGTAAAAAAAATGCCACCATGGACACCCGGACGGCAAAATGGGTTTCCAATTCCATTTACATATACAATTCCTGTTAGATTTAGTTTTTATTATAAAATAACAAAGGGTGTAAATGAAAAGATTCCTGACAATATATTTTTAATAAGTACCATTCAGCCTCAATTTCCGGGTGGAAGATCGGCTATGATTGATTTTATTTCCAATACACTTAAATACCCAAAAGGCGCTTTGGAAAATAAAATTGAAGGCAAAATACTTTTAAAATTTATAATTGATTCAATAGGTAAAGTATGTTGTGTAGATATTGTGGGCGATCCTATTGGTTATGGTTTGGAGGAAGAAGCTATAAGAATTATAAGAGCAATGCCTTTGTGGACACCCGCATATCTAGATTACAAACCGGTTTCAGTTTATTATAGGATGCCTATTAACTTTAAATATTCAGAGGAGTGAAAATAAGTCAAAAGCAAAACCATTTTACACTACAATAAACCTTAGATTATTAATTCAATCGTGATATTTTTGCATACTTAATAAAAGTATGGCAAAAAAAAATCCTAATGTAAAGCCCGGTCCAATAAATAATTCTAGTTTATTTGAAAAAGCTGAACAATCCATAAGTGAAAATCTGAAAATTTGGCAAATTGCGATTACCTTAATTTCTTTGATATTTTGTTTTCTTATGTTTGATGCCAAAGTGTCTATTGGGCATGATGATTCGCTTTACATAATGGCCGGACATAAATATGCCTCTAATTTTTTTGGATATTGGTATTCGGATAATGCCCCATTATATGTAATGTTTTTGGCATTGCCAATTTCGTTGTTTGGTCTCAATTTAATGTTGCTAAAGTTATTGTCGGTCTTGTTCTTTGTGCTTAGTATTTGGGTATTATTCTCAGCTTTTAAAAATAGAATACCTCACCTGATACTTATTACCTCCATCTTTATTTATGCCACTAACTTTTTTGCACTATCTTATGCCAGTCTCACATACACCGAGACGTTTTTTCTGCTAATACAAAGTACTTTCTTTATGGTCTTTTTTAGGTTTATCGATCATCTACCCGAAAAAGATTCTACATTTTCTGAACTGGGTAAAAACGCGCTTAAGTGGTTGTTTTTAGGGTTCATGATGTTTTTGTTATATTTTACAAAAACTGTAGGTATTGGAACTTTTTTAGCTGTAGCAGCTTATTTTTTATTCCAAAAAGAATGGAAAAATGCCTTGGCCACAGTGGTTTCATTTGGGGCTATTTATGCCGTTATCGAAGGCCTTAAGAAAGTGCTTTGGGGTTCAAAAATTACAAACTTTGCACAATCCAATATATTGTTTTTAAAAGATGCTTATGACCCAAGCAAGGGAAAGGAAGATTTAGCGGGATTTATTGATCGGTTTTTTGGAAATGTGGTCATTTATCTTTCTGGCAGATTTTGGGAGATATTAGGATTTAAAAAAGAAAATGGAGAGTTTCCTGCACCACTCGCATTCTTTACGGTAGTGTTATTAGTTATTGGACTGATTGTGGCTTTACGAAAAAAGCAAAAATATGTATTGGCTACTGCTCTTTATTCGGCATCATTGCTGGGAATTACTTTTTTTGCACTTCAAACATCCTGGGGGCAAGGCCGCTTGGTAATGGTGTATTTGCCACTATTATTAATGGTAATGTTTTTTGGCTTTTATAATCTGTTTAATAAAAAAAGTAATGCCTCATTTCAGTTCTTTTACTTTGTCTTTTTAGCCATATTTCTTTGGATTAATACCTCTACCACGATTAAAAAAGCTTCAAAAAATATTCCAATAGTCAAGAAAAATCTTATTCAAGGTGACAAGTTTGAAGGCTATACCGATGATTATAAAAACTTTTTAATGCTAAGTGAATGGTGTGCTGATAGTTTACCTAAGGGGTCATTGGTAGCTAGTCGCAAAGCTCCGATGAGTTTTGTTTATGGCCGAGGAATGGAGTTTTATCCAATTTATAAAGTTAATTTTCCTAGAGATGCAGATAGTATATTGACCAAGCTAAAAGAGCAAAAAGTAACCCATGTTATTTTTGCTAATTTGCGTTTGGACCCGAAGCGAAGTGGGGATGTGATGTCAACTATTCCTGCAGGGTATCCTTCCATTTATGGAGCGTATATGGATCAAGACCAGAAATCAATTATCAATACCATGCAAAATTATTTTTCACCTGTGGCACAAAAATATCCTTTAAAATTTGAACTGGTAAAACAAATGGGTAATGATGAAGAGGCGCTTTTATATAAAATCAATTATTAATGTTAAAATTTCTCCGACTTCCCGGTATCGATACTTATGATTTGGATGATCCACGCAGAACCATTCATCATAAGGAAATAATTTTATCAAAACCGTTTTTAAAAAAATTATACGTTGAGTGGTATTCCCTATTCAAAAATGAATGTGAAGGATTGGAAAACGAAACCATTATAGAATTGGGTTCGGGCGGTGGATTTTTAAAGGAAATTTTGCCGAATGTTCAAACCAGCGATATATTAGAATTGCCCGGCAATGACATGACGTTTGATGCTTTGAACATGCCTTTCGAAAATAATTCTATTGGTGCGTTTTTAATGGTGGATGTGTTTCACCATGTACCTGATAGTTTAAAATTTTTGCAGGAAATGCAAAGAACTCTGAAACCCGGTGGTAAAATAATTATGAATGAACCTTGGAACTCAGCATGGGGAAAGGTTATTTATAAAAATTTTCATCATGAAACTTTTAATCCACAAGGCGATTGGACCATTCCTTCATCAGGCCCAATGAGTGATGCCAACGGAGCTTTGCCTTGGATTGTATTTAAACGGGATATTAAAAAATTTGAGTCCCAGTTTCCAGATTTGAAAGTGAAAATTATAAAGCCACATACCCCTTTGCGTTATTTATTAAGCGGAGGAGTTTCGATGAAATCACTGGTTCCGCAAGGAAGTTTTGGTGTCATTTCGGGACTTGAAAAATTGCTGAGTCCAATGGCCGGTTGGTTTAGTATGTTTGTTACTATTAGTATTGAAAAGAAAAAATAAAGTATTTTGAGTCATCTTAATTATTTTGAAAAAATAGCCGCCAAACGGCCGTCTATAAGAAAAAGACACAATTATTATTGGAATGATATAACCAAGTATTGTGATTATTTTATTAATGAAAATTGTTCGGTTTTAGAAATCGGTTGCGGAACAGGTGAATTACTTGCCGGGCTAAAAAGCACAAATAAAACGGGTATTGATTTTTCTCCGGCAATGATTGAAATTGCCAAAAAAAATAATCCTGAAATTCAGTTTGAGGTAATGGATGCAGCATCTATGAGCTTTGACAAAAAATTTGATGTTATCATAATTTCCAACGTAGTTGGTTTTTTGCCAGATGTTCAGGAGGTATTTGAAAAACTTCAAAGTGTTTGTCATTCCCGAACCAAAGTAATTGTGAGTTATTATAGCAAACTATGGGAACCAATCTTGCGCTGGGGCGAAAAATTAGGATTAAAGACAAAATCACCACAGCAGAATTGGCTTACACTTCAGGATTTAAATAACCTGTTTTACATATCTGGATTTGAGGTTTATAGAAATACTCGCCGAATGATGTTCCCTATTTATATTCCTTTGGTGTCCGAATTTTTGAATAATTTTTTGGCCAAGATGCCATTGTTTAGGCATTTTTGTATCAATCATTATTCGTTTGCAATGCCAAAGCAAACTGTTTCAGACAAGGAAGCAGCCAATAAATATTCGATTTCAATAGTAATACCTGCCCGAAACGAAAGTGGAAATATTGAAAATGCAATTTTAAGAACACCTAAAATTGGGAAGCATACCGAGCTGATTTTTATTGAAGGAAACTCAACGGATGATACTTGGGAAATGATTCAAAAAATGGCTGAAAAATATAAAGACAGCCATGATATTAAAATTGGTCGCCAAGATGGAAAAGGAAAAGGAGATGCTGTTCGCAAAGGTTTTGGAATCGCTACCGGTGACATTCTGACGATTTTAGATGCGGATTTAACAATGCCTCCGGAGGATTTGCCGAAATTTTATAATGCCATAGCTAGTGGCAAAGGTGATTTTATAAATGGAAGCCGTTTGGTATACGTGATGGAAAAAAAGGCCATGCGTTTCTTAAATATTTTGGGTAACAAGTTTTTTAGTATGGCGTTTTCATGGTTGCTTGAACAGCCTTTTAAAGATACACTTTGTGGAACCAAAGTTATTTTTAGAGATGATTATGAAAAACTTATTCAAAACCGAAAATTCTTTGGGGAATTTGATCCGTTTGGTGATTTTGATTTAATTTTTGGAGCGTATAAACTCAACTTGAAAATTGTTGAAGTTCCCATCAGATATCGCGAAAGAACTTACGGTGATACCAATATTTCAAGATTTAAGCATGGTTTGATATTGCTAAAAATGGTAATATTTGCGATGCGAAAAATCAAATTTTATTAGTTTCTTTTTTTTATAAAAAAATCTTTCATTAATTGGCGGCATTCTTCTTTTAGCACCCCTTCAACAACTTCGGTATTGGGGTGTAAGATAGAAGGCTCATAAATGGTAAAACCACTCTTAGGTTCACTCGCTCCATAAATTAATTTCCCAATTCTAGCCCATTTTAATGCGCCGGCACACATGGCACAGGGTTCAATGGTTATGTACATGGTGCATTCTTCTAAAAATTTACTCCCCATTGCATTGAATGCTGCCGTTAAAGCAATAATTTCAGCATGAGCCGTGGTGTCATTTAGCAGTTCTGTTTGGTTATATCCTTTGGCAATTATTTTATCACCTGCTACGATTATGGCACCTATAGGTACTTCGTCAGCATCAAAGGCTTTTAAGGCTTCGCGATAAGCCTGTTTCATATAGTATTCGTCGTTCACTTTGGCAAATTTATGGTTATTGAGGTTATTTGTTATTGAGTTATTAAGTTGTTGTACTAAAATCTAAATTTGTACCAATGAATTCATATGATAAGAAACTTCAGCAGATTCGTTTGCAACATCAAATAGTTGAAATTTTGAAGAATGATAATGGAGTAAGTTGCCATTTTGATTATCATATAAATATGATGAATGATGATGAAACTATAAAATTAAATCTATTAACCTACAATCCGGCACACCAAAATTATATGCTTTTGCATTCGGTTAGTGGCAAAAGCAGTATTCATTGTCTGGAAAAAATGAGAAGTTATTTAAGCGAGTTTTATAATTCTCATTTTTTATATTCCTTTACTATTGAATGGAAAAAGAAAGGTGACATGATGAAGCATATTTCCTATTTTAGGGCAGCAGATGAATCGCAGGCCAAAGCCAAATTTTTGCATGAAAAAAATGAATCGAATTATGACTTTACTATTTTAAGAAATCCTATTTCTTGAAATCCCTTCCATAAGGTTCTTCATTCCAACGCTCCGCCGGTAAACTTTTAAAATATTCGTAAGTTAATTTTAATCCTTCCTCACGGCTTACTTTTGGTTCCCAGTTTAACAGTGTTCTTGCTCTGGTAATATCAGGCTTACGCTGTTTGGGGTCGTCGGTTGGTAGTGGTTTATAAATTACTTTTTGATTGGTTCCTGTAAGTTTTATTATTTCTTCAGCAAATTGATTAATGGTAATTTCATTAGGATTTCCAATATTTACGGGTTGTGCGTAATCGCTTAACAATAGGCGATAAATACCTTCCACCAAATCATCTACATAGCAAAAAGAACGAGTTTGGGTTCCATCTCCAAAAGCTGTTAAATCTTCTCCACGTAATGCCTGACCAATAAACGCAGGCAATACACGGCCATCATTCAACCTCATTCGTGGGCCGTAGGTATTAAATATTCTGACAATCCGAGTTTCTAAACCATGATAGGTATGATAAGCCATGGTCATGGCTTCTTGAAAACGTTTGGCTTCATCATATACTCCTCTTGGTCCCACAGGATTTACATTTCCCCAATAATCTTCATTTTGCGGATGTATCAATGGGTCGCCATAAACTTCGCTGGTACTTGCTATTAATAACCGTGCATTTTTTGCTTTAGCCAATCCCAATAGATGGTGAATGCCTAAAGAGCCAACTTTTAAGGTTTGAATTGGAATTCTTAAGTAATCTATTGGGCTAGCTGGGGAGGCAAAATGTAAAATATAATCTAACTCACCAGGTACATGCACAAACTTGGACACATCGTGATGGTAAAAAATAAAATCTTCATTGCCAAAAAGATGTTCAATATTTCGAAGATCGCCTGTTATGAGGTTGTCCATACCCATTACAAAATAGCCTTCTTTAATAAATCGGTCACAAAGGTGAGAACCTAAAAATCCGGCGGCACCGGTAATTAATACACGTTTTTTGGTCATAATAAATTTGTTTCAAAAATAAGGATTGTAAGGCGATAGCTGTATAAAATCTAACATAAAAAAAGCCCCGAAATTGATTTCAGGGCTTTTTTTATAAAGGGAGAGATGAATACTTGCTTATTAATTCAATCGATTAATTTTAAATAATTTAATATTACTGCCGTATTCCACTTTGATAAAATACATACCTACTGAATAATTAGTCATATCAATAGGGATTTCGGCAAGACCTGTAAAGTCTGCTTTTTCGGTGGCGTATAATAGTTCACCAGTAATGCTGATAACCTTAATTTTAAGCATTCCGTCATGGTTGGCATTTACACTAACAGTAGCAATACTGCTGGTTGGGTTAGGATAAACCGATACGTAATCCACCGATGCATCTCTTAATCCTGTAAGGTCTTCAGCTAAAGTTTTCTTACCCAATGAACCACATGATCCACATACGGTGTTCCAACTAAAGTCGGTATAATGAGCATCTAATTTTTGAGCTATATACATACCTGTCAAACTATTGCGGTTACTCTTATCGCCTTTTGTTGATATTTCGTCAAGGGTGTAGATATTGGCAATTAGTTTGGTGCCCTTTTGAATTTCGGCTTTTTTCTCGGCATAAATAATTACACTGTTATTGGCAGAATTAAAGACGTTATTTTCATTTATTTTAAAATCCTTGCAAAGGAAAATACGGGTACATCCTCCAAATTTAATGGTAACATTTTTTTCAGTTTCAATGGTTTCAGCATAAATATTTTTGCTTGTGAATGTAACTGTAGCTCCACTTTCAATTTGAATTTTGCGGAAAATGGAATCTGTAATTACTACAGTGGCATCTTTTTTAGCTTTTACATCATTAGTTCCGTGATTACAAGCACTGTGAGAACATCCTGATTTTTTACACTCTTTATGATCGCAACGTTTATGATCACATTTTTTATCATCGCAATATGGATTGTAAGCAAATGTTGGTAAACTAACAGATACCGGAGTTCCTTCAAAAGCATAGGTAACAGAACTTCCTGATTTAATTTCTACTTCCTTGGCTTTAGCAAATGTACCTGAGGCGGTAATCAATGAATTTTCACTCACTTCTACTTCACCTTCCTTGGTTCCTTTAGAACCAACCCCTCCTGATTTAACAATAGACTCTTTTTCAATTTCAGCTTCACTAGTTGTTAAAATGGTATAAGAGGACAATAAATCCGTTTGACTATAAGCCACAGTAGTAGAAGCAGACTTAGTACATCCGTAACTGTTGGTAACAGTTAAAGAATAGGTTCCGCTGGCATACACATTAGTATTAGCCGTTGTGGCATTATTGCTCCAAGCGTAAGTTACAGTTTCGTTAGAAGTAGAACTTAAAACTACGGCTCCACCTTGGCAAAATACAGGTTGAACACCTTGGCTGATAGATACCGAAGGAATAGTACCTACAACTGTTACAGTGGCATCACAAGTGCTTTTGTTTCCACAAGCATCGGTTACGGTAAGAGTTACAGTATTAGCTCCAATATTTGTACAATTAAATGAAGTTTTGGAAGCACTCAGTGTTACTCCGCCGCTGCATACATCGTAGCTGCCGTTATTAATATCCGAAGCAACAATAGAGGCAGTTCCATTTACTAATGTAATAGTTTTCGCTTTGCAAATAGCAATCGGAGCAGTTTTATCTTCAATAGTAAATGTAGCAGTAGTTGTAGATTTATTACCACAATCATCGGTAGCAGTATATATTACAGTAGCACTACCTGTGGCACCGCAATCATCACTTAAGCTTGTAAAATTCTGAGACCAAGTTACTCCACCGCAAGCATCAGAAGCAGATGCACCGCCGTTAGAAGCTAACCATGCGTTTAAAGCTGAAGTGTTTCCAGAACCATCACATTCCACGGTTGAGTTAGAAGCTTGAGTAGAAATTGTTGGAGCCGTTGTATCTTCAATTTTGAAGGTAGCGGTTGTTGTAGATTTATTGCCGCAATCATCGGTAGCTGTAAACGTTACCACAGCACTACCAGTGGCACCGCAATCATCACTTAAACTTGTAAAGTTATGAGACCATTTAACTCCACCGCAAGCATCAGAAGCAGAAGCTCCGCCATGATTAGCTAACCAAGTATTTAGAGCTGACGTATTACCTTGACCATCACATTCCAAGGTTGAGTTGGAAGCTTGGGTGTTAATAACAGGGGCAGTATTGTCTTTTACATGTATAGTTTGTGTAAAAAATGCAGAGGTATTATTACAATCATCTTTAAAGTTCCATGTTCTTACACGGATATATTCGTTGGCACATAATTGAGTTACCGCCGTAAAATTGGAAGCCACCGTTGTAGATGCCCCTAAAACATTATCAGTTGACCTTATCATAAACGCAAACTTATCACTTGCCGAAACAGAAATTGATTTGGTTCCTGATTGGGTTCTAGCACTGCTAGAATTTGAAGTTAACTGGAAGAAAGTTCCATTTAAATAATAACCAAATGGGTCAAAGGCAGGACCATCCCTATCAGAAGTTACATAGGACCAACTAAAAGTAATTGTTCCAGCAGTTGGTACAGAAATTTGATAACGAGTATCTTTAGTTCCTCCACCTCCGCCATCACTTCCATATAATTGTATAGAGTTAGGAGCTGAGGATGTATTTACAGATCCAGAACCGCCCGAAGTTTGAATTAGACTCCAATTGGATGGTGCATATGAACCTGTAAAACCTGCGGTAGTTATAGTATTATAGGTATTATCAGTAATCAAACTACGAGTTGGATTAGACGTGCAATTATCAGTTGCGGCAGGAGCTTCAGCCAAAGCAGAAGCAATTCCTGAAGCATCAGAACATTCTAAATTAGCATCTAGCGAACCAGTTGATGTTGTAATTGTTGGAGCCGTTGTATCTTCAATTTTGAAGATGGCGGTTGTTGTTGATTTATTACCGCAATCATCAGTTGCAGTAAATTTCACTTTAGCACTACCTGTAGCACCGCAATCATCACTCAAAGCAGAAAAGTCGTTAGACCATGTAACTCCACTACAAGCATCAGAAGCAGAGGCTCCACCATGATTAACAAGCCAAGTATTTAAAGCTGAAGTATTTCCTTGACCATCACATTCTACGGTTGAGTTAGAAGCTTTTGTTGTAATTGATGGAGCAGTAGTATCTTCAATTTTGAAGGTAGCAGTTGTTGTAGAAGGATTTCCACAGGCATCTTTTGCAGTAAAGGTTACGGTTGCTGAACCTGTAGCGCCGCATTCATCGCTTAAGGCTGAGAAATTATTTGACCAAGTTAGTCCACCGCAAGCATCAGTGGCAGAAGCTCCACCGTTATTAGCTAGCCAAGTGTTTAAATCAGATGTATTTCCATGACCATCACATTCCACTGTTGAATTAGAAGCTTGAGTTGTAATTGTTGGGGCGGTATTGTTTATGGTAAAAACAGAAGTACCATAAGTCCAGGTTGTAGTTCTTGATACTTCTTCAATATAGAAATAATATCTACCCGCTGGTATGCAAGAAGGTAAAGTCCAAGTATATGATCCTGAATTTGCAATATTACTTGCCACATAAGTTTGAACGGTAAAAGATGCACTATCAATCAAAGTAATATTAACATTCCAGCCTGAGCAACCTCCATGCCATTTAATGGTAACCTTTGAACACTCTTCAACCGGACTTGTTATTGAATAATCAAAAACCAAGTCTCTTAATATCGTAACGGTGTCTTGGCAAGTAGATACATTGTTATTATTATCTGTCACCGTTAAGGTTAAATAATTAGCACCAAAATTTGAACAGTCAAAAGATGATTTACTAATACCAAGAGATTTAATACCACAAGCATCATTTGAACCATTATCCAAATCATTTGCTGTAATGGATGCAGTCTCAGTATTGTCAAGTTGGATTGTTTTATTTTTACAAAGTGCATTAGGTTTTTCAGTATCTTTAACGGTTACATCAAAAGTACATACATCCGTTCCGCAAGAATTGTTAGCAGTTGCAGTAACAGTTGTAGTGCCCACTGCAAAGAAACTTCCAGAGGCAGGAGAGTAGGCAATAGTTGGTGAAGTTCCGGTTGCAGTTGCTTCAAATGTAACATTAGCACCACATTCACCAGTGGAATTATCAACTGAAATATTTGAAGGACAAGTTATAGTTGGTGGTACGCATGAAATCCAAGTAAATGTAGCATTATCAGCAATTGATCCAACATGTGCATTTATGGCATCATTACCACCATTAGCACCGGCATAACAAAAGGTGGCTACGCCACTTGAATTGGTATTAGCAAATCCTGATTGGGCACTATTTACACCGGTAATATCAAAATCTACTTTGACATCTGCCACAGGAGCATTATATTGGTCGGTAACTGTTGCGGTCCAACATTGATTTGTATTAAAATGGGCTGAACCTGTGGCAGGTGAAAGATCTAAATTTGCTACAGTAGCAACTGGTGAGAATGATTGTCCACCTGCATACCCATAAGAATCATATCCTGTAAAACCATAAGCAAATGCACCGAAAGGAAGGGATGAAGCAAATGTGTGAGAACCATCACTTACATCAACCTGAGCTCCAGAATAACCTGAAGACCCAATAGCACTAAATAAACCCGCAGAAATTGCTGTTCCATCTTTTGTAACAGAACCAACGACAGATGTTGGAGCAACAATATTTACGTAATGATTGGTAAACCCTGAAACTGTTGATAAGGTATACGAAGGTAAAAATTGTTCAACTGGTGGAATTAACATCATAAATGGGTCACCTACCGTATTATCAAAATTTAATCCATTGGAATATTGAGCAACAAGAATTGGTTTATCCGACTCTATTACAGATCTTGTTGTAAGAACTTTTTCTATAAACTGTCCTTTATTGATAGCAGTTTGAGCAGTCCCATTTATTGTTATAGTGGTGCTATTTTGTGAAGCCATAAAACGCCAAGTATCTCCACCTGTTCTACTTTTTAATGGAACTGTGGCAAACTTTTTACCATAAGTAGAAGTAGGAGGAATCATTTCGCAAATATGATCACATGCAGATGCAGTTGAAGGAATATTTGTACATGCATTTGCACCAAATACACCAATAGGTTTATCTGAAGTAATAACTGTTCCTGTAACATCACTTGCAGATAATTGTAATGATTGTCCCTGATTCATAGTTCTGCTTGTAGGACTTTGACCAGGTAAAGTGATAGTAACTGATGTTGAGTTTTCAGTAGCAACTACCCCTAATATTGAAGAAACCCCTCCACCATAACTCATAACCAAATAATCGGTACCTAAGGCATCTTTTGGAAATGCCAGATAAGCATCGGTGGTGTATTGAATATAATTTAAGCCATAAACGGTAATATCATCATTTGAAACAACATGAAATCCTGTGTTATCTACCGTATTGTTAGTATGCACATTTAATGATGTAGGTAATGTAACAGTAGTTACTGTGTTCGCTGTTACTGTAAAAGTAATGTTTGAAAACGTAGCCCCTGAAATAGTTCCAGATGTATTTACGGGCGATGTGATGAATAGCTTTAGAGCTCCACTTCCGTTATAATTAGTAGGAAACATAAGCCAGAAGTTATTTCCTTTGCTATCCTGCGCTTTACTGTTGCTTACTGATATTATAATAAAAAGTAAACAAGTTGCGATGGTTTTTAATAATGAGTATATATTTTTCATAATTGTCGATTTTTAAATTTTTACTTAACTGTAACCTTTGAAAATTTATATTTCTTAAAAACAGGAATATAAGGAAATGTAAGTTGGTCACCTCGAACAACACATTTTCCACTTGAGCTATTGCAATCATTAGATGAGGATTCACCAGATTGCAGAACAAGTTCTTTTTTGTTAGCAAATTCCTCTGAGTTTTCAAATTGTGTGAATACTACATCATCCCAACTTATTTTTACATCAGATGAATTTTTGTTATTAAAAATTAAATAAATAACACTAATTCCATTACAATTGGAAATCTTGTAATAGCAATCAACATTATTTACAGAGGTATCCAACGTCCAAGTTGAATCAACTGAATTTTCAGAAAAGGATGATGCCTTAATTTCAGATGGCTTTAGAAACATCAAAGTCAGAATAAAAACCACCAATAATTTTGGCAATAGTTTTTTGTTTAGTTTAGTTTTTTTCATAAGATTTAGATTTAGATTTAGATTCGAAGATTAACTTGCATTTTTATCTTACATAAAAAATGTTACTAAAGTGTTAAAAATTGTATATGAAAAGTTAATTCATGTGTATGAATAAAATCATAGACAGATTGAAAATTAACAGATAATAATTGAAGTGATTTTATGAAAAAAATCTCTTTTTGCTAAAAATTTAAAGAAATATTGTCCCTGATCCGGGAATGGCGAATTAATGGGTTATTTAAATTTTCGACCAATAAAAAAGGGCTTCATTTCTGAAGCCCTTGTCTTTGTTGGTGGGCCCACCTGGGCTCGAACCAGGGACCACCTGATTATGAGTCAGGTGCTCTAACCAACTGAGCTATAGGCCCGATTTAGAGGAGTGCAAAAATAATTTTTTTTAAAGGTTTTCAAAACAAAATTTTAGAATAAAAAAATCCCGACCAAAAAGCCGGGATTTTTAAAGTTTATTTGAAATGTAATTTAACTACAACCCAATGAATTACCGCAATTAAGGCATTTGTAACATGTGCCGCTTCTAACCGTTAAGTGTCCGCAAACGTTACACGCAGGGGCATCACTTTGCATGCTTCTAAGGTAAGCGTCGGTGCCACTTGTTGTTTGGGCGGCCTTATATCCTTCAATATCCTTTTGAATATCCGATGAATTTGAAGAAGCAAACTCTGGTTCATCTTCAATCGTTAAAGGAAGGTCTTTAATAATAATTGGTTTTGGTGTGGCAACGCTTTGTTGGTTTGTTGGTTGTATTTGCACTAATTCATTCATATGCAAATATTCAAACCCTAGCATTCTGAAAATATAGTCAACAATTGAAGTAGCGTTCTTGATATTATCGTGTCCTTCCACAAAACCAGAAGGTTCGAAACGTGTGAAAGTGAATTTATCTACATATTCTTCCAATGGCACACCATACTGCAAACCTATTGAAACTGCAATTGAAAAACAGTTCATTAATGAACGGAAGGTAGCTCCTTCGCGGTGCATATCAATAAATATTTCGCCTAATTTTCCATCATCATATTCGCCGGTTCTTACAAAAATTGTGTGTCCGCCTACCTTAGCTTTTTGGGTAAATCCGTGGCGTTTGTGAGGTAATTTTTTACGGTGAACTATATTGGATAAAGCCGATTTAAAGTCAGTACCAATGGATTGGTCCATTAACTTTTTAGCTGCATCTAATATCATTTCAGGAGTAAGTTCACTTAGTTTTACCTCTGCATTTTCTCCAACAGCTTTATCTATAGCTGCTTCTGTTACTTCGTCTTCTTTTTTATTATCAGATTTATTAGATAAAGGTTGAGATAATTTGCAACCGTCACGGTAAAGGGCATTGGCTTTTAAGCCTGATTCCCAACTTAGAAGGTAACAAGATTTAATATCAGCCTCACTAGCTTCGTTTGGCAGATTAATGGTTTTAGAAATGGCACCTGAAATAAATGGTTGCGCAGCAGCCATCATACGTATATGGGCGTGTGGATGAATATAACGAGTTCCGGTTTCACCACATTTATTGGCGCAATCAAACACCGGTAAATCTTTATCTTTAAGCAGTGGAGCTCCTTCTACTGTCATCGTTCCGCAAACGAAATCGTTCGCTTCTTGAATCTGTTTGTAGGTAAATCCTAACTCACGTAATAGGTTGAAGTCTTGGTGTTCGTATTTTTCAGGTATGAATCCAAGGCTTTGCAATGTTTTATCACCTAATGTGAATCGGTTGAAGACAAATTCTATTTGGAATGCTGATAATAATTGAGCTTCAATTGTTGCTAAATCTTCGTGGGTAAATCCTTTGGCTAATAATGTTTCAGGATTGATATATGGGCAACCCGTAAGTGTTGCATGGCCTTTGGCATAATTTACAATATCATTTATTTGATTGGTATTGTATCCCAAATTTTTAAGGGATAATGGAATACTTTCATTTACGATTTTAAAGTAACCACCACCGGATAATTTTTTAAATTTAACCAAAGCAAAATCAGGTTCAATACCAGTGGTATCGCAATCCATTACCAAACCTATCGTTCCTGTTGGAGCAATTACAGTGGCTTGAGCATTTCTGTATCCCCATTTTTCACCATTCTGCACTGCAGTATCCCAGGCATTGCAAGCGGCTTTTAAAAGATCGTCAGGGCAATAGGCAGGATTAATTCCTTTGGCCGGCACGCTTAATCCTTCGTAAGCCAATGGAGTGTTATATGCGGCATAACGATGATTTCTCATCACACGCATCATATGTTTTTTGTTTTTTGCAAATTGCTTGAATGGTCCAAGGAATTGGGCCATCTCTGCTGAGGTGGCGTATGAAACACCCGTCATTATCGCCGATACAGCTCCACAAATAGCGGTTGCTTTTTCGCTATCATACGGAATTCCTGAAATCATCAATACAGAACCTAAATTAGCATAACCCAAACCAAGTGTTCTATATTCATACGATAATTTAGCCACTTCTTTAGAAGGGAACTGAGCCATTAAAACAGAAACTTCTAAAACTACAGTCCATAAACGGCACGCATACTCTAATGATGGAATATCAAACTCTAATTTATCTTCTTTAAAAAATTTACGAAGGTTTAGAGATGCTAAGTTACAAGCCGTATTGTCGAGGAACATATATTCCGAGCATGGATTGGAAGCATTAATAGTTCCGCCTTCAGGGCAAGTATGCCAATCATTGATAATGGTATCAAATTGAACTCCAGGATCAGCACAAGCCCATGCTGCAAAAGCGATATCATCCCAAACTTTTTCTGCTGGAATTTTATCAATAACTTTTCCTGTACTACGGGCTGTTAATTCCCAATCAGCACCTTGTTTAAGGGCTTCAAAAAATTTATTAGGTATTCGTACGGAGTTGTTTGAGTTTTGGCCTGCAATGGTCTGGTATGCCTCTCCTTCGTAATGTGAAGAGTAGCCTGCGTCAATTAATACTTTAACTTTTTTCTCTTCCTGAACTTTCCAGTTAATAAATTCCATTATTTCAGGATGATCCAAATCAAGGCAAACCATTTTGGCGGCGCGACGAGTCGTTCCTCCCGATTTGATGGCTCCAGCTGCACGGTCACCAATTTTAAGAAATGACATAAGGCCGCTTGAACTGCCACCTCCAGAAAGTTTTTCTTTAGCACCTCTTATTTTTGAGAAGTTGGTTCCAACTCCTGAGCCATATTTGAAAATACGAGCTTCACGAATCCAAAGATCCATGATTCCTCCTTCATTTACCAAATCATCATCTACTGATAAGATAAAACAAGCGTGAGGTTGAGGTCTTTCATAGGCGGAGGTAGAACGTGTTAACTTTCCGCTTTCATCATCTATATAGTAGTGCCCTTGTGGGGTCCCGGCTATGCCATACGATGTAAATAATCCGGTATTGAACCATTGTGGTGAATTAGGGGCAGCTTGCTGTGCAATGATGCTGTACACCAATTCTTCATAAAAAATATCGGCATCCTGTTTGGAGGCAAAATAGTTGTATTGCTCGCCCCAAGTCCTCCAGCAATTAGCCATGCGGTGGGCTACTTGCTTTATAGATGTTTCAGAACCGGTAGTTCCATCTGGCATGGGTACCCCTGCTTTACGGCAATATTTTTGGGCTAAAATATCTGTAGCTACTTGTGACCAAAAGTTAGGAACCTCAATATCGTCCATTTTAAAAACAATTCCACCATCAGGATTTTTAATAACGGATGTTCGCAAATCGAAGGTGAACATATCTTCCGGTTTTATCCCATCACGAGTGAAATGGCGATTAAATTTCAAACCTTTTGATAATTTTGAGGTAGTTTTGGTCATAATATATTTTTAATAAATTGATTTTAAAGGGTTTCTACTCTGTAATAAAAGTTTCAGAGTTTTTATCCAAAGGTGACAAAATTTGAGAAGTAATTATATTTGTGTTTTCCACATTAAGTTTAAAAAACTGCCTTAAAGTTAACATAAAGTTACGAAAAATCGAATTCGATACACTGTTGAAAACAAATTTTTAAGTCAATTTTTAGCAAGAATTCTCGCATTTTGGCCTTTAATTTGCAAAACATATTAATTTTTTAAAACCTTCAATGAACAAAGGCATCTTGGATATAATGTTAACAGCATTCAACACTAACAATAAACTTGTTTCGGTATTGATTGATCCTGATAACCGAAATTTTGGACAGTTGGGGAAATTGTTATCTCTATGTAACCAAAAAGCTATTGATTTTTTATTAGTAGGAGGGAGTTTGTTAAGCGAAGGCAAAATTGAAGAAACAATCCTGTTTATTAAAGAAAAAAGTAAAATTCCGGTTATAATATTTCCTGGTACAGGCCAGCAAATAAATAATAATGCCGATGCAATTCTTCTGCTATCTTTAGTTTCAGGGAGAAATGCGGACTTATTAATTGGAAAACATGTTGAGTCTGCATTTCGATTGAAGGCTTCAGGACTTGAAATATTGCCAACGGGTTATATGTTAATTGACGGTGGTAGGCAAACCACAGCTTCCTATATTAGTTTTACCCCACCGCTTCCAGCTGATAAACCAATGTTGGCTGCTGCCACGGCGTTAGCTGCCGAACAGTTGGGTATGAAATTATTGTATCTAGATGGTGGAAGCGGAGCTGCCAATCAAGTATCTGCTGAAATAATAAAATCAGTGCGGCTGCATACCACTTTGCCTCTAATTATTGGTGGAGGACTAAAAACTCAAGAAGATATAAACCGTGCTTTTGAATCCGGAGCCACAATGGTAGTAATAGGTACCGCTTTGGAAAATAACCCTGAATTATTAAATGAACTTGTTTAAAATCATTAATCGCAACTACCTTATTGCATTTGGTTCTGGGTGCTTATTTCTATTATTTGCCTTTAGTTTGGCTGATACTGATAAATATAAAGCTCTATTTACCGAAAGTTATAAAATAAAAACACCTTATCTTCCGACGACCATCGTATTCGCGGGTGAAAAAATGCCAATTAATGAGCAGGATATTAAGGAACGGATGGATAGGGAACTTATGGCCACCGTTTTTTGGCAATCCAATACAATGATGTTGATGAAACGAAGCCGTAAATATTTTTCCATTATTGAACCCATTTTAGCGGAATACGAAATACCTGAAGACTTTAAATATTTATGTGTGGCTGAAAGCGGTTTAAGTAATGTTAGTAGCCCGGCCGGAGCCAAAGGGTTTTGGCAATTGATGGAAGAGCCTGCTAAATCCTATAATTTAGAAATAAATGACTTTGTAGATGAACGTTATCACTTGGAAAAATCAACACGAGCGGCTTGTTTGTACTTCAAAGAAAGTTATGCAAAATTTAATAACTGGACTTTAACTGCGGCTAGTTATAATAGAGGGTTCAATGGTATTTTAAGAGATTTAGCCTCGCAAGAAGTTAACTCATTTTACGATTTACATTTAAATGAAGAAACCTCTCGATATATTTTTAGAATTTCGGCTTACAAATTAATTTTTGAAAATCCTGAGTTGTATGGCTTGTATTTGAAACCTGAAGATTACTATAAATTAATTTCTACCAAAAAAGAGACCATCGATTCAACGCTCCATACTCTCGCTATTTTTGCTAAATCCCAAGGCACAAATTATAAAATTTTAAAACAATTAAATCCTTGGTTGCGCGATAAATCCTTGCCCAATAAAAGCAGGAAGTCTTATCAGATTTTATTGCCCTTATAGCAAACAAGCATCATTTTTATAATCCGTCGGTGTCTTCAACTAATGAAACTAAACCTAAGAAATGATATTTGTTAAATGTAATTCTAAAAAAGATATAAGTATTTCGGATGGTGAAGAAACCAGCCGATAAGTGATTTTAAAAAAAAATCTAATAAATTTTAAAGCTCGTCTTCATTAAAGAAATAGTCGTCGGGTGTTGGATAATCCGCCCATACTTCTTCGATGGTTTCATAGGGTTCACCATCATCTTCAAGGTCTTGTAGGTTTTCGATTACCTCCATAGGGGCTCCAGAACGAACGGCGTAATCAATCAATTCGTCTTTGGTGGCAGGCCATGGAGCATCGTCCAAATATGAAGCAAGTTCAAGTGTCCAATACATAGTTTTAAGTTATTTCAATAAAAACGCGAAAAACGACAATTTTACTCTTATTTGTATTATGTTTTTTTAAAAATTAAAAAATAAATGATAAAATGATTGAAGGAGCCTTTAAAAATCAATCTTTAAAGGCTTCTTCAGAAAAATAAAATTTACATATTATTTATTAGTTCGGTTCCAAATTCAGAGCATTTCAATAAAGTTGCTCCTTCCATTTGGCGTTCAAAATCATATGTTACCCGTTTGCTATCAATTGTTTTCTCAAGCGAACTGTAAATTAAATCACTGGCTTCTTTCCAGCCAAGATACTCAAGCATCAATGCTCCTGACAAAATCATAGAGCCTGGATTAACTTTATCCTGATTCGCATATTTTGGTGCAGTGCCATGGGTGGCTTCAAATATGGCATGACCAGTAATTCCATTAATATTTGCGCCAGGTGCAATACCAATTCCTCCTACTTGCGCTGCCAAAGCATCGCTTAAATAATCGCCGTTTAGATTTAAAGTAGCGATGACGTCAAAATCTTCAGGGCGAGTTAATACCTGCTGCAAAGTGATATCGGCAATTGAATCTTTTATGACAATACCTGCCCCTGGTTTTCCTTCAGGAATTTTGCACCATGGGCCATCTTCAATTTCTACAGCGCCATAAAATTCTTTGGCTACCGAATAGCACCAGTCACGGAAACCTCCTTCGGTAAATTTCATAATATTGCCTTTATGCACTATGGTGACGCTTTTCTTATTATGCTTAATAGCATGGGCAATGGCAGTATGCATCAGTCGTTCAGTACCTAAGTAACTTACCGCTTTTATTCCAATACCCACCTGAACATCCACAGTTCTAGTTGGACCTCCAATGGCTTCCAATTCTTTCTGCCATCTTTGTGATTTTTCTAATGTCCCGAATCTTATTTTTTCGAAGTTTTTGGCAAATTCGTTTTGTAAAAAATCTAAAACTCTTTGGGCGTCTTCACTTCCGGCGGCATATTCAATGCCGGCATAAATGTCTTCGGTGTTTTCTCTGAAAATAACCATGTCCACTGCTCCTGGATTTTTTACAGGACTTGGAACGCCTTTAAACCAACGAACCGGACGTAAACAAACGTATAAATCTAAAATTTGGCGCAAAGCCACGTTTAATGAACGTATTCCACCTCCAACCGGAGTAGTTAACGGGCCTTTTATTCCTACTAAATATTCTTTAAAAGCATCTAATGTTTCATCAGGCAACCAGTTGCCGGTTTGGTCAAATGCCTTTTGTCCGGCTAATACTTCTTTCCATACTATTTGTTTTGTGCCATTGTAAGCCTTTTCTACCGCGGCATCTAGCACTCTTTTGCTTGCTTTCCAAATATCCGGACCGGTTCCATCTCCTTCAATAAAAGGTAGGATTGGATTGTTTGGAACTTGAAGCACACCATGATTTATTGTTATTTTTTCGCCTTGCATTTGATATTTTTTTAAATTTTCTGCAAACCAACACCTTTAATATCAAAACTCAAAACGTTGAATAAAATATACAGTTTATTTGGGCTGTTTAAATCAATATTATAACGAAAGTTACCTTAAATCGTAAAACGACGTACTTTCGAGCCTATGAATTATGTGGAAGCCAAAGGTCAGTTTATAAGTACTTGGGGAAACTACGGGCAGCAGTGGGGAATAAATAAGGTAATGGGCCAAATTCATGCATTGATGTTGGTTTCACAAAAATCATTATGCCGGGCGGAGGTCATGGAGTTGCTTCAAATTTCAAGTGGTAATGCCAATACCAATTTAAGAGCTTTGGCCGATATGGGACTTTTGCTCAAAATATTTGTACCAGGAGATAGAAACGTATATTATAAAGCCGACAAGGATATTGCATCGATTGCTAAAATATTGACGACGGAGCGCAAACGAAAAGGCATTGACCCCATTCTTAAATCCTTATCTCAGCTCAAAAACCAGCAGGGCAAAGCCTCTCAGGTTAAAGAATTTAGAAAGGTAATAAAAGATGTTTCTAGTTTTGCTTATAAGTCTGATAAGTATATGGAAAAATTATTGGAGAGTTTTTGATCCTTTCCCTGTTTTTTTTAAAAAATCCTTCCTTTTAATCCTTCCATTCTTTTTTACTAGGCTATTTAAGGTCCTTCCAATCTTTTTTTATGATATAAATCAGTTTTTGCGATTAATTAGGATAAAAATGTCCGAATTATAAATTAAGGTCTATATTTGTTGTACCAAAAGGGGAATATGTTTAGCAAAGCTTGTGAATACGGGATAAAGTCAATGATATATATTCAATCTAATCATGATGATTCGAGAAAAATATGTTTGAATGAAATAGCAGAAGCTATTAATTCGCCAATGGCCTTTACCGCAAAAATTTTACAACAACTAAAAAGGAGTGGTTTATTGGTTTCAACAATTGGAGCCAAAGGAGGGTTTCAGATTAAAAATAATAAACCTATCACGATTAAAGAAATTGTTCTAGCCATTGATGGTGATGGTTTTTTTAGCAAATGTGTATTGGGATTAAAGGTGTGTTCGTCTGCCAATCCTTGTCCTGCTCATGAAGCGTATAAATTAATTAAAGAAAATATGATAAAGGATTTGTTGGATTTGGAATTAGATGAATTTACAAAAAATATAAAAAATAAAACAATAGCACTTAAATAAATTACAAGTATGATAGTATTAGAAGAAGTAAAAGTTGGCGATGTTGTTTCCGCCAATATCAATTCGGCCCATGTATTTAAAAAATACGGAATCGACTTTTGTTGCGGTGGAGGTATCTCTATCCAAAAAGCATGTGAAAAGAAAAATGTAGACATGAATTCGTTATTACAAGATTTAAAAAATTTGGACGAAAAAGTTATGCCATCTCAAAATTTCAAGAATTGGGAGTTAGATTTTTTGATGGATTATATTGTGAATACGCACCATGTTTATGTGAAAGAATCGCTTGAAATGCTAGATGCTTATGCAAGTAAAGTAGCCAGGGTTCATGGCGAGGGTCATCCACCAGTTGTTAAAATTTATGAATGGTTTTTGGCCGTAAACGAAGAACTAACCGCTCATATGCAAAAAGAAGAAATGGTCCTGTTTCCTTATATAAAAGAACTAGTGGTAGCCAACAGGTCCAATGGTTTGTTGCAGTCTTCTCATTTTGGAAGTGTTCAAAATCCTATAAATATGATGGAAAGTGAACACGAAAAAGTAGGAGATATTTTAAAGGAAATAGGCAAGTTAAGTGATAATTATAATCCACCCGAATGGGCTTGTAATACCTTTAAGGCCTTATATGCTAAATTGGATGAATTTGAGCAAGACTTGCATTTACATGTACATTTAGAAAATAATATTTTGTTTCCAAAGGCTATTTTATTGGAAACAAAACTATCGAATTAGGAAGGCACAGTTGGAAATGAAACAGTCCTTGGGCAACTAACCTTAAATTTTTTTTTATAATATCTTGAATCGATGCATTTAGGAAAGGCTAGAGGTGTTTTTTGTTTTATCCTAAGTACGATTTCAAAATCTTACTTTTTGAAGATTTGCGAAGTCTTCGCAATGCTTTTTCTTTTATCTGGCGAACCCGTTCGCGGGTTAGTCCTACTTTTTCGCTGATGTCTTCCAGGGTATGAGCCGGTCCGCCATCAAGGCCGTAGTAATATTTCAATACATCCCGTTCCTTATCGCTAAGCGTGCTTATCACACGGCTAATTTCTTTTTGTAATGATTCGCTGATTAATGATGAATCCGGACGAGGCTCGTCATTGCTGTCCAAAACTCCTAAAAGTGTATTGTCTTCCCCTTCGGTAAGTGGTGCATCAATAGATAGGTGACGACCGGCTGAACGCAAGGCATTTTCAACTTCTATTAAAGGAACATCCAGAGCTACAGCTATTTCTTCAGCCGTTGGTTCACGCTCGTGTATTTGCTCAAGCTTGGCAGCCATAGCCGAAATACGACCAATGGAACCTACTTTATTTAAAGGCAAACGTACAATACGTGATTGATCGGCCAAAGCTTGTAAAATAGATTGACGAATCCACCACACAGCATAAGAGATAAATTTAAAACCACGGGTTTCATCAAAACGCTTGGCGGCTTTTATCAAACCTAAGTTGCCTTCATTTATTAAATCGCCAAGGGTTAATCCTTGATTTTGATACTGTTTGGAAACAGAAACAACGAAACGAAGGTTGGCATTCACTAATTTTTCTAAAGCAGTTTGGTCACCTTCACGGATTCGACGGGCTAGTTCCACCTCCTCCTGTGCATCAATCATTGGTACTTTTGAAATTTCATTCAGGTATTTGTCTAGCGACTTGTTTTCGCGATTGGTAAACTGTTTACTGATTTTTAGCTGCCTCATTTTTTCCTTAAATTCTCTTTATTTAGACGTTGAAATTAGAATTATTATTCGTTTTTCGATAGAACTTGCAAAAATATAACAATTCTGCAAAAAAATTGAATGTTTTTTTAAGAGAAAATATTAAATACGACCCAACTTGCAAATCAGGCTGTAATACTCAATATAAATAAATTCTATCAAGGGCATTTGTCTATTTTGGCTAACTAATATTTAGTTTCGTCTTAGGATATAGTATTTAAATTTCCTATTACGGTCATCTGAAAAATACTTTTTATCGTTAAAGTCTACGATTTTTTTACCTATAAGATTTTCATTCCAAAAGTCATAACCATAAGCAATAATGTAAGAATTATTAATCTCAAAACTCATCTGGTATGGGTCAAATGGATAATCAAACTTGGTAATTATTTTATTCCTATTTATAGAGTAAATATTGGTATCAATTAGTTTATAAGTTAATTTGGGATTAATTTTTAGTTTTGACAACTGCATTGAATGGTGCCCCTTTTTACTAATTGATATCAATAATTCAATTTCATCTTTACCGCTGAAATAACACTTTTTGATAAAATTAAATGAATCATTTCTTAATTTTAAATATGCTCCAAGTCTATCTCCATATAAAGCTCCGGAAAATATACTTTTGATTGAATGATCTAATGTCGAATCGATTTTTTGAAGGTTAAAATTCTTTATATTTTTTAAATCGTATGAATTATAGGTTAACGAATTAAAGTCAAACACACCAAATGAAAAATTCGTTGGAGAACAAATAAGTAATTTATCCTTGCAAAAATCTAAATATTTTGTACCGCCAAAAGTTAAAAAGGAAGTTTCAAATTGAGGTATTTTAGTACTATTAATTATTTTGAAATTCTTGTCAAAGAGAAATAATTCAGGAGTATCAATCTTGTTTACTAAACATTTTCCTAGTATTATTTTATTAAAACCAGTGTAATAATCACCACACTTATATAAGTAAGAAAATCCAGAAGATAATTTTTTCTCTAAATCAATTATGTCAACTATTTTGAATTTGTTCTTTTTAAAAATAAAAGTCACTAGGATGCAGTTTTCGAATAAAACCTGAAATGTATTTTTATTCACTTCGTAGCAGTTATTTATTAGCAAACTCCCGTCTTTTGCTTTTGATTTTAAAATTTCTGGAAATGCTACAAAGTAATAATCTTCTATAGAAGAGCTATCATTATATTTAACCTTAGTAATTTGAATTTTTGAATTTAAAGTATCGGAGCCTACAATAATTACACCATTAAAATAGGTGCTGTGAAAGCTTGATATCGTTTGATAAAATGAAAATGTATTTGTTACATTATATGGAGGAATGTGTTTTTTCTTTATTAAAGTATAGGAAGACTGACCCAATACATTATTTGGAATAAAAAAATGCAAAAATATAAAAATGGAGTTGGTCAGTCTCATCATTTAAATCTAGTAATCATCTCTATCAAGACTCATTTCGTATGTATGAGTTACCACATTTAATAACCATGAGGCAGTATAATGTCTTACAAAATTTTCGCCATCAGCTTGATAATTAGCACTAACGCTGCCTGAAGAAGTACTTTGAGCAATTGCTCCATCTGCAAAACCAAATAAATATTCAGCAGCTGTAATGTCTTTAGGGTCATGGTCATGGTCACCCCCGCCTCCTATAGAGTACTGCGGGCATACACCGCAAAATGCTGAACAAGTGCAAGTAATAGTAATCGTCCAATCCCCAGTTACCCAATTGTAATCTTCATTTCTACATGATGAAAAGTTTCCATTGCAATCGTTCTCGGGATACGAGCGACAAATAATAATAGCCGCATTTGAAAAATAAAAGGTAAATGATAAGAATAAAAACAAAATAATTTTTTTCATTTTGAAATAGTTTAATGTTGCCTACTCTATATGGTCTTCAGCTTCCCCTTTCAATTCTATACAATTATTTTACCTCCTTTCTATTAAAAACAAAACAAAGTTTAATAGATATTTGCCTGTATTCCTAATTTTAAGTGTCATTTTATTTTAAGGGGGGGGGGAAATGCTGATAATAAAATTGTAAATTTATAAACAAGGGGTGTAATTGTCATTAACAATCTTTATCTTTTAAAAGCTACAGTTTTTTTTAATAGGAAATTTAATATTTTAAGTGAAAATATTAAATACGACCCAACTTGCTACCCAAGCGGTGACGCTCATTAACAAAAATTGTAAGGTTGGCCATTTCCAACTTTTGGTTTCTTTAAATACTACAGCTATAGTGCTGGCGCATTGCATGGCCAATGCATAAAAAACCAATAACGATAAACAAACAGCTATAGAAAAGGTAGGTTTGTGAGTAACGGGATTAATTTCAGCCTGCATTTTTTTTCTGATATTTACAAAATCATCCTGCCCGGCTCCATAAATGGTAGCCATTGAGCCAACAAAAACCTCACGGGCTATAAAGGAAGTGATGAGTGAAATGCCAATCCGCCAGTCAAACCCAAGTGGTTTTATTAATGGTTCGATAGTTTTTCCAAAATAGCCTGCATAGGAATGTTCCTGTTTTTGCAAGGCTAAACTTAAATTGGCATCTTCAGCACTAATTTTGTTTGTCCTCAATTCATAAGCTACATTTTCTTCAATTTCTTTAAATTTTTCAGAAGGCCCAAACGAAGTGAGATACCACAATACTATTGACACCAGAAATATTATTTTTCCTGCTTCCCACACAAAACTTTTGGCTTTGGTGAAACAAGTAATTCCGATGTTTTTTAAACGTGGTAGTTGGTAAGTGGGCAACTCCATAAAAAAACCTGTGGTATCAGTATTTTTAATAAACCGGCTTAAAACTATTCCGGCCAACAATGAAGTGATAACTCCCAAAAGATACATGGCCATTAATAAAAACCCCTGATGATTAAAAATTCCGAATATTTTGGAATGGATGGGAATAATGCTAATAAGTAGAATATAAACCGGCAAGCGAGCCGAGCAACTGATAAATGGAGTAACCATAATTGTGATGAGTCGGTCGCGTTTATTTTCAATGGTTCGTGCACTCATGATGGCAGGTATGGCACAGGCTGCACCGCTAATTAGTGGCAAAACTGAACGTCCGTTCATTCCAAATTTTCGCATTATTTTATCAAGGATAAAACTAACCCGAGACATATAACCTGAATCTTCTAGAATAGCCAAGAACATAAACAGGATAACGATTTGAGGGATAAACACAATAACTCCTGACATACCGGCTAAAATGCCATTGACGACCAAACTCTCCAGTAATCCATGAGACATTCTGCTTGAAATAGAGTGCCCCGCCCAATTAAAAGCTTGTTCTATTAAATCCATCGGATAAGCCGCCAATGTAAACACCGACTGAAAAATAATGAAAATTATACATAGAAAAATAAGGTAGCCAAACACAGGGTGGGTCACCACTTTATCTATTTTTTTGGAAACTTGTTTTCGAATATTAGATTGGGTAACACAGCGGGCCAATAAGCCACTAATAGCCTTGTAGCGCACCATTACTTCCATAGCCCTTTGTTCTTCAAATATTATTTGATGGGCTTTGCCCCCAACTATATCACTGTTTTTATAAACAATTTGCAGGGCTTGGTAGTCGTTGTATTTGGTTAAATCGATAGTCGATTCAGTGAAAAATTCTTTAAGGGATGGTGACTCGTAACAATTAAAATGCGACTTAAATCCATCCTCAAAAATCAGTTTTTTGAGTTGGTCGAGGTTAAGATTGCTTCTGGCTGAGGTTTGAATAACTTTAATTCCTAACTCACGTTCAAGTCGTTCAATATCAATAACAATTCCTTTTTTTGAAGCAATATCGGTCATGTTGAGTACCAGTGAAACGGAAAATCCTAAATCGGCAATTTGGGTAAAGAGCAATAAATTTCGTTTCAGATTGGACGAATCAATTACCACAATTATATGGTCGGGATGCTCTGCATGTTCAGGGTTTAAAAGTGGTTCGCAGGCAATTTGTTCATCTTTACTAGCAGGGTTGATGCTGTATATACCCGGCAAATCGAACAATCGAATTGTTTTACCGTTTTTATTGGAAATCTTACTTTTCCTGATTTCGATAGTGGTGCCCGGAAGATTACTGGTTTTTTGATGTAAACCCGTTACAATATTAAAAAGGGTGGATTTTCCACAATTTGGATTTCCGACCAAATAAACATTTTGTATGGATTTGCGATGGCTCAATATATTTTTACCTTAATATTTTTGGCATCTTTTTTTCTTAGACTGAGCAAATAACCTCCAATGTTGATGGCAATGGGGTCGCCCATGGGCGCAATTAATTCCAAAGTTATTTTTTCTCCTGGTAGGCATCCCATCTCATAAAACTTAAGTTTTAGATCGTCCTTTTCAAAGGAAATAATTTCGGCGGATTGCCCCTTTTTTAAATCGGAAAGTTTCAAATTGCGGTGGCAAAGTTAATGCTTATTTAGTCTTTTTCTAAATAGTGACAAAAGTCATCTATCGCAAATAATATATTTTATTTGAAATAGTTTTATCCAAACAATTCGTAATTAAAAACGTTTAAAATTAAAGTAACAAAACTTAAATATATTATGCCTTTACAAATTGGTCAACCTGCCCCGGAGTTTCAATCTCATGATACTGAAAAGAATTTAGTTAATCTTTCTGATTTTAGAGGAAGATCTGTCGTTCTTTTATTTTTTCCTGCCGCTTTTACTTCAATATGCACGGCCGAACTTTGTTCTGTAAGGGATGAAATTTCTTTATTTAATAATCTAAATGCTGAGGTCATAGGCATTTCGGTAGATATGCCGTTTTCATTAAAAAAATTCAAAGAAGAGCAACACCTTAATTTTTCACTTCTCTCTGATTTTAACAAAACTATTTCAACTTCTTATCATTGTCTTTATGAAAACTTTGCTGGATGGATGCACGGAGTTTCAAAACGCGGCGCTTTTGTAATTGATAAGGATGGGATTATTCAGTATGCCGAAGTGCTTGAAAATGCCGGCGAATTACCAAATTTAGCTGAGGTTAAAAAATCCTTAGAAAATTTATAATTTTTCATACTATACCTTCATCAACGCCCGTTGATAAGTAAATTGGCTTCTAAAAGTCTTTTGGGGCTAAAATTGCCTTTAAATTATTGATATGCGTTGGGGATTATTACTTGCACTTTTTTGTGTTATTGCTTTTTTTGAAAACAAACCTTTAAAAGGTATTCATAAAGACTCGTGGGTCAATGAAACCTTTTCAAGACTAAGTCTTGAGCAGAAAATAGCGCAGCTTATGATGGTAGAAGTGCGGCCGTCAAAAGGAATAAATCACCTAGATTTAGTAGATACTTTAGTCTCAAAATATAAAGTAGGTGGTATTATATTTTTTAAAACTGATCCTCAAAATCTTCTTCTTTTAGGTCAGAAATATCAATCCCTGGCCGATGTGCCATTGTTGGTAGCTATTGATGGAGAATGGGGGGTGTCCATGCGATTGGACAACACCATTCAATATCCCTATCAAATTGGATTAGGAGGAATACAGGATGAATCGCTAATATACAAAATGGGCCGTGACATTGGAAAACAATGTAAACGGTTGGGAATCCATGTCAATTTTGCTCCAGTAATCGACGTAAATAATAATCCCGATAATCCAGTTATAAATTTCCGCTCGTTTGGCGAAGATCCAATGAACGTAGCTCGCAAAGGTTGGAAATATGCAAAGGGCTTGCAGGATGAAGGCATTATAGCTTGTGCCAAGCACTTCCCTGGACATGGAGATACCAAAACCGATTCGCATAAAGATTTACCAATTATAGCACATAACCGCCACCGACTTGATTCGATAGAATTAAAACCTTTTAAATACCTTATCGATAGTGGAGTGATGAGTATAATGACGGCCCATGTGTATATGCCTGCTATTGATACCACCACCAATTTGCCTATATCCCTTTCGCCTAAAGCCATTAATGGATTGTTAAAAAAAGAAATGGGATTTAAAGGGCTTTCATTTACCGATGCTTTGGATATGCAAGGGGCCTCTAAATATTTCCCCAAAGGCACTATTGAATTGAAAGCTTTGTTGGCGGGAAACGATATATTACTTTGTCCTGCCAATGTTCCTGTGGCCATTGATACAATCAAGGCTGCTATATTGGATGGGAGATTTAGTTTGGCTGATTTAGATGCTAAAGTTAAAAAAATATTAAGGGCTAAAGAATTTGCTGGTTTGGATTTAGTAACCAATCAATATTACACTGATTTGGTAAAAGATTTAAATAATACCGATGCTCTAAGTTTATTTAATAGATTGGTAGAAAGTGAAATTTGTGTGGCCAAGGATGATTCAGTTTGTATCCCATTATTCATAAAACCCTATAAAAAAATGGCGGTAATAGCCTTGGGTGGAAATGGGCCAACCGGGTTTGAAAATAAAATGAAAGAATTGGGTGGATGTGATATTTATTCAGTTGACAAATTATTTGGAGTGGTATACTGCACCAATATGGTTAGCAAATTGGAAGTGTATGATATGGTAGTGGTGGCGGTGCATCAGATTAATAAATACCCCAAGGATAACTATGGAATTACTCCGGATTTATGCAGTCTGGTAAGCCAGCTTAAGGAAAAAACTAATGTTACTGTAGTGTGTTTTGGAAACCCATATTCTATGCGCAATTTTCCCGACCTTAAAACCACTGTTTATGCTTTTGGCGACGATGAACCATACTACCAAGCAGCGGCTAAAACCCTTTGGGGCATGAAACGAACCGATGCTAAACTAAGTGTTTCGGTTGGTACAGAATATGCGTTGAGTTATGGTAAAACATTTGAAAAATCAGATGTTTTACAACCGCTTAACTATGTTACCAAAACCTATAAAAAACTTCTAAAAATTAATGATATTGTTAAAAGTGCTATCGAAAGCAAAGCTACTCCCGGATGCCAGGTTTTAGTGGCTCAGCATGGGCAGGTTATTTACAATGAATCATTCGGTTATCAAACGTATGACAAGAAAACAAAGGTTGAAAATGATCAATTGTATGATTTGGCATCGGTTACCAAAATAGCCTCTACAACCTTGGCAATTATGAAACTTTACGATGACAAAAAACTTAATATCGACGATACTCTAGCTAACTATTTACCTGAACTAAAAGGGTCGGACAAGCAAAATATCACTATTCGTCAAATTTTGGTACACGAGGCAGGTCTCAAAGATTTTATTCCCTTTTATCTCACCTTCAAAGATAATCCTGAATTGCGCGACAGCGTTTTGTCCAATAAAAAAACGGATGAATTTTGTTATGAAATAAACGAAGGGATATATGTAAATAAATTTTACCAACAGCGTATGCTAGTGCAAATTGCGAATTCGCCATTGGGCACTAGAGGTAAATATGTATATAGTGATTTGGGGATGATCATGCTGCGAATAATGATTGAACGGGTTACAAGTAAAGGTTTTGCAACGTTTATGGATGAAACCTTTTACAAACCTATGGGCTTGGATATAATGACCTTTAATCCAAGACAAAAATTTTCGAAAAAAAGGATAGTTCCAACTGAAAAAGACCCTGATTTTCGCAAAGGCGTATTACACGGATATGTTCACGATCCTTCGGCCGCATTATTGGGCGGAGTTAGCGGTCATGCAGGTTTGTTTAGCAATGCATACGAACTCGCCGAGATTGGCCAATTACTTATGAATTATGGGTTTTATAACGGCAAACGCTTTTTAAAGCAAAGCACCGTTCTAGAATTTACTAAACGCCAAAGTGCAGACAGCCGACGTGGTTTAGGATTTGATAAGCCTGAAAATACTCCCGGAAAATCAACCCCAGCATCGCATATGGCGTCCAATAATTGTTTTGGGCATACGGGCTTCACAGGCACCTGTATTTGGGTAGATCCTGATAATGGATTAATATTTGTATTTTTATCTAACAGAATTAATCCAACCGCTGATAACCGCACATTAATTACCAAAAATGTGAGAACGGATATAATGGATGTTATCTATGAAGCAGTGAAGTAGATGAGAGTTGGTCAATAATTTGATAAATTTCATTTCCTAAATCACCCCTTAATTTTTAGTGATAATTATTATCAAATTGTTTTCGTATTCTTTAAACGCATTAATTAAATTTTACGTCTACACTATTAAATGTTCGCTCCTAGATTAAGTTTTGGTTATGCTCTTGTGATTTTGGCAGGCTGTTCAGTTGTAACCTATTTCGCTACCGATTATCTTCGCTCTGATGTTTATGGGAATCATGCTTCAACAGGTCCTGAAACTGCTGAAGTTTCTTCATCTTGTAAATTAAACATTGATAGATTAGATGGGTATAAGCTTATAAAGCCCATTGTTTATGCTGAGTCGAGTTGTGAATCTGGCCAATATGAAAATTTGAAAGAAAAATTAATCGGGCTTATTAATAACTATAAAGTTTCAAAAAATCTTAGTTCAATTTCAATTTATTTAAGGGTTTTTGGGGAAGGAAATTGGATGAGTATTAATAGTTCTGAAGAATATTATCCAGGTTCATTGCTCAAGGTAGTTGGCTTGCTCACCTATTTAAAAATGTCAGAATCTCAACCCGGATTGTTGGATAAAAAGTTGTCATTCGATTCACCTAAAGAATTTATTCCTGACCAGACCTATAATTCAAAACATATAGTGCAAGGCCAAAAATATTCTATCCGTCAATTATTAAAGTATATGATTTCCTATTCCGATAATAATGCCACCTTTTTATTAAAGGATGGAGCCAACATGGCTGCCTTCAATAAAGTATTTACCGACCTTAAAATACAAGGTCCAAAGGAAGGCAATAAAGATTTTAAGATGACAGTTAATGAGTATTCTATGTTATTAATAGTTCTTTATAATGCCACCTATTTAAACCGTGAAAATTCTGAATTAGCTTTAGAGTTATTAAAAGAAAGTGATTTTAATTTAGGAATAGTAAACGGGGTTCCAAAAAATACAGTGGTGGTTCACAAGTTTGGTGAAATGTGGGATTCAACCAGTAAGCAACTTCATGAGTCAGGACTTATATATTTAAATAATATAACCTACCTTTTAACAGTAATGACCAAAGGCCAAAATTCAGAAACTCTTCCGAGCGTGATTAGTGGCATTTCCAAAGAAGTGTATGATTATATGAAAGCATCGGATTTGGCAATAAATTAATTATAGAAGATGTGTTTGGGGTAAAGTTTGAACTCTTATCTTTAAAATTTTTGATTGTTTTTTAAAATGTCTAAACTCCTAAAATCTGTAATTTCATTTGTGTGAAAATTATTTTATGATGAATCGTCTCACGTTTTCATAAATTTCTCTACAATTCAATGGATTAGCAGAAATAAAAAATACTGAATTATTTAATCTAGTAAAAAAGGAATCAACTAATCCATTTTTCTTTCATACAAGTATAAGCATTTTCAATATAAAGTTCCGCCTCTGAAAGAATTGAAACCTTATAAGGCATTAAATTAAATTTATCTCGAATTTCTTAATTCGATTTAAACTTGACAGTTCCTGAAACGATTATTTATGAAGTTCTTAAATTTGTTCTTTTGCCATGGTTCAATTGTTAATTTAAGAATAAAACAGTTTGCTTAAATTTTGGTTATTTTATCAGTAAAAAATTATTTTTTGATTCTATCAAACCTTTAAGATTTTAGTTGTAGAAATTGGCAAAATTAGAAATGCTTCTGCTTGTCGATTAATAAACTTTGAAGATTTTAGCCCTCTTTTTTCTTCAACATCCACAATCCCATGAAGGTCAAAGCTCCATTAACCGGCAAGTTCAAAAATCCTAATTGAAAGCCACCGGTAACTTGTGGCAAATACATATCAATGAAATAGGTGAGAATAGGCGCAATAATACAAACCGCAATTACCCCACGTTCGCTGATATTAATCTTAGTAAAAATACCAAATGAAAACATACCCAGTAATGGCCCGTAAGTGTATCCCGCAACTGTAAGGATGGTAGTGATAATGGCCCCGCTATTTAGTTTTTGGATGAGTAAAATGCTTATTAAAATGGCTACTGCAAAAAGCACATGAATAATATGTCGGCGGTTTTTGTTGGTTTGCGATTCTACCTCTTCGGGGTTTACCTTTAAAAAATCAATACAAAAACTAGTCGTAAGGGTGGTAAGCACCGAATCGGCACTGCTAAAGGTGGCAGCCGTTAACCCCACTATGAAAATTAACCCGGCCCAACTACCCAAATGATTAAAAGCCATCAATGGAAATACTCCATCGGTGGCAATTTTTCCATCTGGTTTCATAGGCAATCCAATGCCTTTTTGAATGGCAAATACATACAACAAAACACCAAGGCTTAGAAAAAAGAAATTGATAAAAATAAGGGTGCTATTGTAGGATAAAATATTTTTACGTGCTTCGCTTATGTTTTTGCAACTCAGATTTTTTTGCATCATGTTTTGATCCATTCCGGTCATGGTTACGGCAATGAATACGCCGCCCAATATCATTTTAAAGAAATTATTTTTGGGCAACCAATCCCATACAAATACTTGGTTGTATTGGTTTTGTACTACTAAATTCCAAGTCGTATCCCAGTTGATATAATTAAATAAATTGAACAGAGTGAGTCCTAAAGCTGCCAATAAAAATACCGATTGTAAAGCATCTGTAAAAACTAACGATCGTATTCCGCCACGATAGGTGTAAATTAATATTAGCCCAATAATAATCATAACTGATACGGGAAATGGAATTCCAAATGGTTGAAATAAATAGGTTTGTAAAACCCCGGCAGCCAAATAAAGACGAGCAGCGGCTCCTAATGTTCGGCTTAATAAAAAATAAAACGAACCGGTTTTTTGAGAGATTTCACCAAAGCGCTGACCAAGATAACTGTAAATGGAAGTAAGATTGAGTCGATAATATAGTGGGAGTAAAACATACGCCGTAATAAAATTGCCAATCACATAGCCAAATACTACTTGCATATAACTGAACTTTTCGCCAAACACATTACCAGGAACCGAAATGAAAGTAACCCCGCTAAGGCTATCACTTATCATTCCCAAGGCAACTAGCCACCAAATAGATTTTTTATTTCCAATGAAATAGGCTTTTGAATCCGCATTTTTGGAAGTATACCAAGAGATGGTAACCAACATTAAAAAATAAAGTCCAATGACCAACAGTATTATTTCCGGCTTCATGGCTGCGAACATACAAAGGATTATACGATTTGAAGATTAGACTAAATGGAAATTTCTCAACATCCTAACATCTTAAATTACTAACATCCTAAATTCGCGGCTATGAATCTTGACTTTACATCGCTAGTAATTGGGTTAATAGGTGGCGGAATTTTGGCCACAATTATTAGCACAATTCTTAATAAAAATTCGGACAATCAAAGGCAAACACTACTGGCTTTGGAATCTCAAAAATTAGAAGCGGCTAACCAAAGTTTGTTGGAAACCCAAAAAAATCTGCTTGAAAAATCACAGCAATTAGTTTTGGTTACGGATGAAGTAAGTATGAATAAGGCTCGTCTTGAAAATGCAATTGAAACCTTTCGGAAACAGGAAGAAGAAGTTACTAAATTCAAAAATGAATTGGTTGAAAAGGCCAGTTTAATAACTGAACATTATGGTGTAATTCAGCAATTGAAAGCTCAAAACGATGGACTGAATGATAAACTCAACACCCTTCGCAAGGAAATTGATGAAACTCGAAAAACGTTTGAAATAGAGTTTAAAAATATGGCTCAAACCATTTTGGATGAGAAGACACAAAAATTTACAGAGTTAAACAAAACCAATATGGATAGTATTTTAAAGCCCTTATCCGAAAATATAGAAAACTTTAAAAAGAAAGTGGAAGAAGCCTATGACAAGGAAAGTAAAGAGCGTTTTTCATTGGGAGATAGAGTAAAGGAGCTTTTAGAATTAAACCAAAAGATAAGCAAAGAAGCCACTGATTTAACCAAAGCTTTAAAAGGTGATAGCAAAAAGCAAGGAAATTGGGGCGAGGTGATTTTGGAACGAATCCTTGAAAAATCAGGACTTGAAAAAGGACGTGAATATTCCACACAGGAATCCTATCGCGATGATCATGGGAATATATTCAGACCGGATGTGGTATTAACTTACCCCGATGATAGAAAAGTGGTAATTGATTCTAAAGTTTCGTTGGTGGCTTACGAAAAATATGCAAGTTCAGATGATATTGATGAGCAAAAACTGTTTTTAAAAGAACACATCCGCTCATTGCGAAGCCACATTGATAGTCTGAGCTTGAAAAAATATGATGAGTTAGTTAAAAGTTTGGATTTTACCATGATGTTCATTCCAATAGAGCCGGCCTATTTAGAGGCGGTGAGAGATGATGAAGACCTTTGGCATTATGCCTATAACAAGCGGATTTTATTAATTAGTCCGACCCATTTGGTAAGTGCTATTAAAATGATAGCCGACCTTTGGAAACGGGATGATCAAAACCGCAATGCTGAAGAAATAGCCAAGCGAGGTGGATTATTGTATGATAAGTTTGTCGGTTTTGTTGAGAATTTGGAACGTGTAGGGAAAAATATTGATCAGGCTGGAAAAGCTTATGATGACGCATTTAAACAATTAAAAACAGGAAGTGGTAATTTGCTTACACAAGCCGAAAATCTTCGTAAATTAGGCGTTAAAAATACCAAAGATTTATCCCAAGGTGTAATTAAGGACTTATCATTAGATGACGAATAGTTATGAAACATCAAATACCTTATTAATTAACTGAACAATAAATGGAATTGTTAGGTTAAGTAGTATATAAACCGAAAAAATGAATAAAAAAGAATCCCTTTTTACAAAATATCAAGCCTTTATCATTGCCATATTAGCGATTGTTCAGTTTACAGTTATTCTAGATTTTATGGTGTTGTCGCCACTTGGGGCGCAGCTAATGGAAGAATTGAAAATTACTACAGGCCAATTTGGATGGGTAGTTTCCGCCTATGCTTTTAGTGCAGGAGTTGCAGGAATAATTGCAGCGGGTTTTGCCGATAGGTTCGACCGAAAGAAATTACTTCTCTTTTTTTATACTGGGTTTATTTTTGGAACATTTTTGTGTGCTATTGCGCCAAGTTATAATTTTTTATTAATGGCTCGCATTGTAACTGGCTTATTTGGCGGTGTGCTTGGTTCGGTAAGTTTTGCAATAATTACGGATTTGTTTAAGATGGAATTTAGAGGAAGGGTCATGGGGTTTGTTCAAATGGCGTTTGCAGCCAGTCAGGTTTTAGGTATTCCCGTGGGATTGATATTAGCTAATAGTTTTGGATGGCATTCGCCCTTTTGGATGATTGTTGTTTTTAGTATTTTAGTTTGTGTATCAATTATGATATATATGAAACCCATAGATGCCCATTTAAAACTAAAAAATGACCGAAATGCGTTTCAGCATTTAGCCAAAACCATTGGTAATACAACTCATATTCGGGCATTTATGGCAACAGTATTATTAGCCACAGGAGGATTTATGCTCATGCCTTTTGGCAGTGCTTTTAGTATTCATAATTTAGGATTAACTATGAAACAGTTGCCTGTTCTTTATGGAATTACCGGAGTTTCTTCCATTCTTTTTGGACCCCTTTTGGGTAAATTGGCCGATCGTATCGGAAAATTTAATTTGTTCTTTGTTGGCACTGTCATTAGCATAGCAATGGTAGCAATTTATACCCAACTTCATTTTACGCCACTTTGGGTAGTCGTATTGCTTAACATCGTTTTGTTTGTTGGTATTTCTTCCCGTATGATTTCGTCAATGGCATTAATTTCAGCGATACCAAAACCACACGACCGTGGAGCATTTATGGCTATAAACTCAGCCATTCAGCAATTATCTGGCGGTGTGGCTGCTGCGCTAGCTGGTGTTATTGTAGTTAAAACCAAATCAGGTTATTTGGAGCATTATCCAGAGTTGGGTTATGTTGTTATGGTATCCATGATAATTGCTCTAATTATGATGTTTGCGGTAAATGAACATTTAAAGAAAAAGCTGAAAGAGGAATTACAAGAAGTCCCAATATAAAATTTCTTATTTTTTAATAATCCTATAGTAAATACTGGTTGTTTTACTAGCTATTTTTATTAGGTAAACACCAGATGATAATGGCGATAAGTCTAAATCAAATTTATTAGAATCAATTAATTTATAGTTTAATGTCAATTCTTGGCAGGTATAGTTAAATAGAAAAAATTCAACTCTATTTTCTATTTCATTTCCAGATGAAACAAAAAGATGATCGGTTATTGGATTTGGGTAAAAATAGAATTTTAATTTTGAATCCGTCATTAAATTATCAATACATACTTTATTCGTCACTTTAATGGCGTAATCATAAGAACAGTTTAACGAATCATTTCCTGTTATTATATAATTACCTTCCTTGCTGATAACCAAGGAATCATTAATACTTTTGCCATCCAATTTTACATACAATAAATTAGTGGGTAATGAATAATATAGTTTGGTGCCTTGGCATATAATCGTATCTACCGGTAAATTCCATTCTGGTTTTTTGGGTATCCAAATCCATAAAGAATCCTTGTATTCGCAGGAGGCATTAAAAACCGAATATTTGAAAATGCCCTGATAGGTAACTGTTTTATTTGCTCCAAAAGAACCGTCAGCCCATTGGTAATTATAGTTAGGATTGAGCTGAACGGTAGCTGATTTTCCAAAGCAAAGCGGATATGAATACTGTTGTTGAATTGGTTTTTTAAGAACCTTAGATACTATTAATATTCTTTGGGAACAGTTGTTTGAATCCAATAAATTGAAATATCCTGAATCTTTTATTGTGAAATAGTAATAATTGTTTAAAATTTTATTGGAGTTTAAGTGCCAAGATTTAGTTCCTACTGGCTGGAAATAAAGATGAAACGAATAATCGCAAAAAACAGGGAGAGAATCTAAAAAATGTTTTTCGGTTAGATAGTTTTGAATTATTGCTGAATCCTTATAAATACAGGCTGCTGAATCCTTCGCACTAATTTTAACCAACCCTCTTTTTGCAAAAATAGAGTCTGATTTTAAAGAGGTATCATTATTCCAGCAATAGCTTTCAAAGTTATTTTTGGCTTTAAGTTTTATATAAGTTTCAGGACATTTGTAATAAACAGAATCTAAAATATTTGCCGGGAATGATTGACTAATAAAAATCGTATCGCTTACTTTACAACCATAGGAAGAGTATACATCAATGGTATAAATTCCTTTTTTCTTAATACTAATATTTTCGGATTTTGATATTTCTGAATTATTTAATTTCCAAACCAAGGAGTACGAGGGGTAATTCAATGTTGTTGTAAATGAATCTCCCTGGCATAAATGGACAAATTGAGGAAGGTTGGGACGTTTAATTGAATCAATATTTAAAAAATAAAACTGAGTATCGGCTTTACAAATCTTAGATTTATCTTGAATTATTAATTCAAATGTTTCGCTGAGGGTTGGTTTCATTACTGGCCAGGCTTTTGTACTAGATATTTTACTGGTTTTTCCTTTCCATAAATAGGAATAACCGGCAATGGTATCAATTTTTGGTGTAAAATAACTTCCTTGGCAAAGATTCACTATTCCACCAACCCTTTTGGTAGCGTACACTGGCAAATTATAAAACGAAAGCAAACCAATTCCATTGCTATTGGTTACCCAAGGCGGCGCCCCGGCCACTCCATCGTAACTTAATCCTTTAATAGAACACGCCTTTGCTGATAAGTTTAAAACTATTTTATTATTTACAATGCTTCCTCCTGCAATTAATACTCCCGGATTTCCTTCCAATTGAAACAGTTGATAAAAATTAACATCAACTTTTAAATTTTGTATTTGTTGGTTTAATGCAAGGGTTATTTGGGTATAATCTGATTTAGAAAAATAGGCATACAGTGGGTTGAGCGGATAAATATCTTTCTTGTTTTTCTTGGTATAAAACTCATCAAGCATACAATTAGCCGCTTCAAAACCCAAAGATTCATAGCCATTGGCAAGGGCAAAGTGACACCCATCATGTCCGCTAAAACCTGTCATAGTAAGGGTTCGGGTAATGGGTAATACAAATTCGAATTGCCGTTGGGCCTCTCGCAATTGAAGGCTTGGTGAACCGCAACCATTTCGCACCTGAACTACATATATTTTTTCCAAACCTGGAAAATCCGTTCGCCAATCGCGGTGCATAATTTTGAAAAGGGAATCGTGGAGCTTAGCATCGGAACCATCACTTTCCCCTTGATAATAAAACATAAACCGTGCTTTTTTATTAACTAAAGCTTCGGTGGCTCTGAATAAGTGCCGTCCATAGCTGGTATTTAAATCGGTAGGATTACTTGGGTTTTTTTGATGAAATGTAATAGGTGTTCCGCCAACGGCATTATTAATAATGGCCACTGGTACTTTCATCGAATCCATAATCTGCCTTGCCATAACCAAACCCCATTGACCAACAGTTCCTTTATCATAATATCCATCACCATCGGCTATATGCCAGCTTAAATCTGAAAAAGTTGTACTTCCATTATAACTAGCAGTGCCAAACGAGCGAATAAACGAATCGCCATATTTAGAATTAACGGTTCCACTATAACTATTAGCCACAGCATTGCTTTGGCCGGTTATTAAAATGACATCACCAAACGCGACAGATTTTACTTCTGTTATTAATTTTGAAGTAGTTCCATCACTTAAATAAAACTGAAAATCATAATTAAATAATCCTGCTATCAGGTTTAATTGCAAATTAAATGTAGAGTAGGAGCCAGTAAAATAAAGGTTTTTGATACTTTTGACTTTTAATTTACCTTTTTGATAAGCACGGATTTCGATTGAAGTATATTTGATATCAGACACATATCCTGAAACCTCAAAATTACCCATATTGGTAAAAGGATTTCTTGGTATAATGGCAAAATCCTTTGGGGGTTTATCAAAAATAATTTGAGCTTCCGTTTGCAAAAAAAACAGAAAAAACAGGATCAGAAAAGGTGATTTTCCAAGCATTCTATTTTTTGAACATTGAAGTATTATGAAACAAATATAAGAATTGTTTTGACTTTGATAAATTTACTATGATAGCATCATCCACCGAAAAACTGTCTTATCGGTAGTTGTGCAAAGGCCTAAACCGTTATTTATTTTCCAATTTTATCGGTATCCAAATTTCTTCCTCCGAGCTTGGGTCATTGTTTTTATATTTTTCACCCAGTATTTCAAAATGCGGCCGGTGATCTAATTCATACTCCGAATTGGGAATCCAAGTCCCATAAATGGTTTCAAAAATTGTAGTGTCGGAGCTTAATCCTGTGTAAGAGAAAGTGGCATATAATCCACCTGGCAAGGTATAGGTCTCCATTTCTTCAGGTACAGAATCAAAGTTATGTACTTCCATGGCCGCCCATTTTTGAAATTGTGCATTAGGGTCAAACTTATTAAAGTCGAAACCGGAATCATACACCTGTATTGAAACTAAATCCGAACTCACAGAATTAATAATTTCCTTTCGTCGTGGCATAAATTCTCTCCAAAGTTCAAAGGTTTTATTATTTGCAATCGACATATCAAGGTTTTGACCAATTAGTTTTTTAGAGGTTATGGTTTTTATTTGGGGATGCATTGGTGGATTTTCTATTCATAAATATAAGGTTCATTGGTGTAGGCCATTTGCCTCACATTTTCAATCACTCGTTTCATATATGTTTTCCAAAAAGTGTTGGTAAATAGCCAGTTTAAGGGATACAACAAAGCCACATTTGAATGTAAAGTATAGGTGTATTCCACTAAAATTTTATTGGTTTCCAGTTCGGTGGTTTTCCATTCTCCTTCAAATCGTGTAAATCCTAGCATCCACGATTGAAAATTGCTTACCTCAATTTTCCAATAGTTGTTTTCTAAGCGTTCTATCACTTTATCAACCGAAGCCCAACCGCCTTTTTGTGACAATGATGTTGCAACAAATACTTTTTTGCTATAACCGGGTTTTCCCCAATTTTCATCTTCGGTGCAGTGGGTTACTTTAGGCATTATCCCGAATCCTGTATGCACTTTTGAAACGTCACAAAGCATGGGTGTTTTAAAGGCTCTTTCCAAGGAGCAATTGTAGATGGTTGAAATTTTTACTTTTGTTTTCAATGGTGGGATTGTTGTTTTGATTGGTTGGTGTCTTCACCGGCCGAAATATTTATGGGTTAGGTTTTCGTTAGGTGAACGATACCAAAGGTAAGGAAATTATTGAAAAAATGAAGCAATTATAAAAGATGTGATCTCTATTTTTGATAGTTTCGATACATCCACGAGCACGTATCTTGGTCAATTTTTTTCACTTTCCGGTGTGCCCATGTCCTCCTTCGCCCCGTTCCGTTTCTGATAGTTTTTCTACCAAAATAAAATTTGCAATTTCGTGGCGGGCTATCACCATTTGGGCTATTCGTTCGCCATCTTTTATGATAAACGGGTCGTTGGAAAGATTAACCAAACATATTTTTATTTCACCTCGGTAATCGGAATCAATGGTTCCGGGCGAGTTGATAACGGTGATGCCGTGTTTAGCAGCCAGTCCGCTTCGGGGCCGTATTTGGGCTTCATAATTTACAGGGAGTTCAATGAATAATCCTGTACCCACCAAATGGCGTTGAAGCGGTTTCAAGATTATTTCTTCTTCCAAATTTGCTCTTAAATCTACCCCAGCAGCTTGGGCGGTTTGGTATTCTGGTAGGGGGTGTTTGGAGTAGTTAATTATTTTTATTTCCAAGATTTGCATCGGTTTTAAATGTAATTTCAATAAAATATAATCCCCCAGCAAAGGCTAGTATCCATAACGGATTTAAAATCCATTTACTGATGTGCAGTGAAGGATTAAGATAATAAGACAAGCCATATATTAGCAATGACAGTGCAATTAATAAACCCAATTTTGGCAAATTATATGGCACCGGATAATACTTTTGCCCCCATAAATAATTGGCAACCGCCAAAAACGCATAAACAATTAAAGTAACCCAAGCAGAGGCCAAAAATCCAAATTGAGGAATCAATAAAAGGTTTAAAATTACGGTTAAGATAGCAGCTGCAATGGAAAGCTGAGAGCCTTTTTTAGTATTGTTGGTAAGCCTGTACCACACGCTAATGCTATAAAAAATGCCTAAAAATAAATTGGCCATTAATAAAATTGGAACTATTTTCATGCCATCAGGATGCTCATAATACGATTTGTGCCGAATAAGTAAAGCTGCCAAATCATTTACAAAAAGCATGGTAAACACAAAAATGAATGCACACACCATCACAAAATAATCCATAATGCGGGCATACAAAATCTGAGCATTCTCGTTTTTATGCTGACTAAAAAAGAAAGGTTCGGCGGCAAACTTAAAGGCTTGAATAAACAAAGTCATTATCATACTTAATTTATAAAAAGCCCCAAATACTCCTAGTTCATATAAGCCATCTTCACCAGGAGTTAAATATTTTAAAATAACCCGACTGAAGGTTTCATTGGCAATGCCCGCAAGTCCAATAAATATTAATGGCCACGCATATTTAATCATATCTTTTCTCAACTCAGGGTCAGCTTTCAACCCGAATTTTAAACACTCAGGAAGCAACAAAATCAGTATGACTAAACTGGCTACTAAGTTGGAAATAAAAATGTAGCCTAAGCCAATTTCGGGATTGAAGAAAGGTGCCGATGCCCCCGCAGTTAACAAATGAGGAGCCCACAACAAAAAGTAAAGGTTTAATAAAACATTTATTAAAACCCACAGGAGTTTCAAAACTGAAAATTTTATAGGCTTTTCCAATTGGCGCAACAATGCAAATGGCAAGGCACTTAAAGCGTCTAAGCCCAATATCCAAACAAACCAAAGGATATATTCAGGGTGATTGGAGTATCCTAAAGGAATGGCAATTTGCTTGTAGAACAAGGATCCTAATACTAGGAAAATAGAGGTAGTGATTAAAAGATTATTAAATCCGGTAGCATACGTTTTCCCAACGGAATGTTCATCTTGACGGGCATAATTGAAAAACGAAGTTTCCATGCCGTAGGTTAAAACGATATTTAAAAAAGCTACCAAAGCATATACATCCGTCACTATTCCATAATCATGAGGATTGTAAACAGCTGTGTAAAGTGGAACTAATAAAAAATTGATAAAACGGCCTACAATGGTACTTAGTCCGTAGGTTAATGTTTGTGAAGCCAGTTTTTTTATAGTGCCCAAAGTTATTGGCAAATGTAAATTAAATAGTTGTGCCTCAAAAAAGGTATTGTTAGAAATTGTGATTGCTAAAATCGGGTCATTTTGTCAAGCTTTAACTTTTGTAACTTTTTCATCAAGGAAAAAGTTAATGTAAAGTAAGATAGGGCTTGGTCCTCTATCTCAGAAATTGCTCCAACTCATCCCAATATTTTTGGAAACTATTTAAATTATTATGCTTTCCGACATTAAAAGTTATCAATTTTTTTAAAGGATTTTGAAGGCTTTCAAAAAGTTTTTGGCCTGATGAATAAGGCACAACAGAGTCTTTGGTTCCGTGAAGAATTAAAATAGGGAACTGTGTATTTATAAGGTAGGAATAGGATTTTAATTTAAAATTTAGCTTATTTTTAAACAGAAAAGAAGGGAAATAATTGCTTATTAAATCATGCATATCATAATAAGGTGTTTCCAAAATTAATTTATCTGGATTTACCTTTTGAGCGAGCCAAGAAGCAACCCCTGTTCCCAATGAACGTCCATAAATAATGATTTTTGAAGGGGAAAGAGTTTCTTGGATTTGGGAATAACAAAACAATGCATCGCTAAAAAAAGTGTCTTCGGAAAGAGTGCCGGAACTTTTCCCATAACTTCTATAATCAATAGCTATTACGTCGTAATTATACCTTGTAAGTTCAGACGAAATTGTTCCCCAACGGGCTAAATTGTCTTTGTTTCCATGAAAGTAAAGAATTATTCCTCGTGGATTTTTAACTTTAAAATGGAGTGCATTAATGGCAATATGAGATTCAGGATAGAAATTAATTTCCTCAAAATTTGAATCAAAATGAAAATGATAATCAGGATTTAATTTTACTGGCCTGAAAATTAATTTTTCTATTAAAAATTGAATTGGCATCTCCTATTTAATTTATATTGTTTTTTAAAGGTCCATAAGTAATGTCATTAAATATAATACCAGTTGAGGTGAACTTTTTTTTATGGCCATTTGACTAAAATTTCAACCTTTGATATGGTTTCTTTTTACGCTTAAAATCAATACTGCTATTTTCTCGGTCAAATTCTAATGTATTTGCCTGAAGAATTTGTCCTAAAATTTCATGGTAGGCTTCGAAAGTGTTCAAATTATTGTGGCCACCTCCAATTATAGGATGAAACCTTGTTAATTCAGAATTTATTGCAGATAGCTTAATACTTGATTTAAATGGTATCAACTTATCTTCGGTTCCATGAATAATATGGATGGGACATTTAACATATTTAATCCATTTGTAAGTTGGTATAGGAAACTTTAGTAAAAAGGTCATGGGTAAAAAAGGGAGGTAGCGACCTGTAGATTTCGCCATACTGTAATAAGGAGCATCCAAAATTAACATGCGAGGGTGGTTGGTGGATGCCAGTTTGGTTGCAAATCCTGAACCCATGGAACGCCCATAAAGTATTATATATTTTTCGTCAACCCGTTCCTTGATTTTGTCGTATACCAATTGCATGTCGTTCTTAATTCCTTGCTGCGAACGTCGGCCAGTACTTTTGCCAAAGCCCCTATAATCAACCATTATCACATCGTAATTATATCGAACAAAATCAATAGCAAATTTTCCCCATCCTTTTATACTTCTGCTATTTCCCTTTAAATAAAGGACAATGCCCACTGGGTTTTGTGCTTTAAAGCGAAGTACCGAAAGAGAAACACCTGGTTTTATGTCTAAGGTGTGTTCATCAAAATCTAAATTTTTATACTGAAATTCAAATTCAGGGTCTAATTTTTCAGGTTTAAACAAGAAAAAATCTTGAATGAGGTATACAAAAAAACTTATTGCCAAATAAATAATAATAACAACCGTGAGAACGCTAAAAATATGGTCTGAAATCCAATGTATCAAAATAAGGATGTGAATTAATATTAACTCAACAAATGTAAAGAATTAAAGGGATGGTAGTTAATGGAATCTATTTTTCGAATTTCTCCATTATTAATTGTTCTATATATGGAGAACAGGAGCCAGTTTCAATTTGCATTATTTTATACTTAAAGGCGGTGCCGATTTGAACATTCAGGTTTTTAATCTCTGTAGAATCCATGTGTCGGCCGTAAGCATACGAATAATAAATAGTGTCATTTCCATTAGAGTTTGGGGTGCTAATGGTCATTGATAAATCAAACATATTATTATCTGCTTTTAATAACTCAATTACTGTAGCAGGGTAAAAAACAGTATTATAAGAACATGGCCCGCCATCAGGTATTTCCTTTTTATGACACTTACAACCTAAAAGAAATGTTAAAATTAAAAAGGATGAAATTGCTATTCGATTTTTCATGATAATAGATATCCAGAATTATCATTAAGTAAATGGCTTTTATTCAACAACGAATATATTTCACTGTTCATAAACTTGCCATTAAAAAAGAAATTTTCTTTAAAATAGGCTTCGCTTACAAAGTTAAATTTTTTAAGAATAGTGGCTGAAACCTTATTGTCGGGGTCAATATTAGCTTGAATACTGTGGAGTTTCATGGTATTAAACCCAAAATACAAAACTTTTTGTATAGCTTCACTCATAAGGCCTTTATTCCAAAACTGAGGCAAAAGCATGTAGCCAATTTCGGCCCTATAATGTGGCTTTTCTATTTGATGAAAACCAATAGTACCAATTAATTGTGTGTTATTTTTTAGAGATATTGCCCAGCCAATAGCCGAATTTGTTTCCAATCCATCTTGTATTCGTGAAATTAATTCTTGGACTTCCTCTAACTTAGTTGAAACTGGTTTGCCTATATACTTCATGCAATCCATGTTGCCTCGAAGTGCAAGCATGTCCTGTGAATCTTCAAAAGTGATTTTTCTAATAATAAGTCTTTCAGTTTCCAGAGTTGGAAAAGGATGGAAGTTAAGTTCTAGCATTTAGAACATCTACTGCTTTTGCGTAGCAATCACCATTTTTATGTGGTTTTTCACACCTATGGTCATCACGTCTACCAAGTCCTGAACGGTTAAAGCCGCATCGGCCCTTAAAATAATCGTAGGTTCTTCCATACCAGCAGATTTTTGTTGCAACATCCCTTCAATATCTTCAAAAGCTACCTCAGCATTGTTAATAAAATAATGTTTATCGGCAGTTATTACCAAAATAATGGGGGGTTTACTAACTCGTTCACTCACCGCAGTTTTGGGTAAAAATATCTTAATGATACTTGGATTAGCCAAAGTAGATATGATAAGGAAGAACAGCATCAGAAAGAACATGATGTCGTTGAGGGCACCTGTTCCTACCTCAGCATGGAATCTTCGTTTGTGTCTTAATCGCATAATTTAATAATTAGCGGGTTGGTTCCTGCAAAATATCTACAAATTCTATAACCGCAGCTTCAATCCGAAAAGTTAGTCTATCTACCATCATTAATAGCATATGATAGCCTGAATAGGCGAATACACCGACGGTTAATCCGGCTAGACTGGTTATCATTTTTTGGTATAAACCACCAGCTACAATGGATATACTGAAATTATCCGTAGCGGCAATGGAGTGAAAAATTGTGATAACTCCCATAATCGTTCCAATGAAACCAAGCATTGGTGCAACACCTGCAATAATACCTAATACACCTAGGTTTTTTTCTGCTTTTGATATTTCAAGATTGCCCACATTTTCCATGCTGGCTTCAATATCTTTCAGAGGTTTTCCAATTCTTATAAGGCCTTTTTCAACCATGCGGGCAACCGGAGTTGGGTTGTTACGGCAAAGATTTAGCGCAGCTGCAATATTTCCGTTTACCACATTATCCTTTATGCTAGACATAAAATTGGCATTGATTTTAAATTTTTTCTTAATACTAAAATACCTTTCAATCATAATATATACAGCAATGATGCTGCATAACGCGATAGGAATCATAATAGGTCCACCTTTAATAAGCATGTCAAGAATATTGATGCCTTCAATGGGTGCAGTGCCAGTAGAACCTGCAATTGCGGAGTCGGCTACTTCGGGGTTGGTTTGTAATAAAATGGATAAAAACATTTGAAATTTCTCTATTAGTTATATAGAACGCAAAGTTTAGGGATTAGAGTATTTAATTTTAAAAATGTTATAAACAAATGTTTAAAACAGTATGGAATGTATAAGATTTTTTTAAAATCCTTAAATCCTCAAATCCAACAAATCCTGATTAATTTTGTCCCATGAATTTTTCCGGCTACAATTATTTAAGGGTTGAACTCAAAGAAATTTACAAAGCCCTTGTAAAACCGAGAATTATAGAAGAAAAAATGCTTATCCTGCTAAGGCAAGGAAAAGTGGGTAAATGGTTTAGTGGCATAGGTCAGGAAGCCATTTCAGTTGGTGCTACTTTGGCATTAATGGAAGATGAATATATTTTGCCATTGCACCGTAATTTGGGTGTTTTTACCACCCGTAAAATACCTTTTCCTAAGTTATTTGCCCAATGGCAGGGCAAAAAATCAGGATTTACCAAAGGCCGCGATCGCTCGTTTCATTTTGGTACTACCGAGTTTCATATTGTGGGAATGATTTCCCATTTGGGTGCTATGCTTGGTGTAGCTGATGGAATTGCACTTGCTGAAAAATTAGACAATACAGGAAAATGCGCTTTGGTATTTAGTGGCGATGGCGGTGCTAGTGAAGGAGATTTTCATGAAGCCATGAATGTGGCAGCCGTTTGGGATTTACCATTAATTTTTTTAATAGAAAACAATGGCTATGGGCTTTCAACACCTAGCAATGAGCAGTTCAGGCAAAAACAATTTATTGATAAGGGAATTGGGTATGGAATAAAAACCAAACAAGTGGATGGCAATAATATTTTGGAAGTGCTTTCGGCAGTAAAAGAAATAGCCGAAGAAATACGAACTGACCCAAAACCTTATCTTTTGGAATGCCTCACTTTTAGGATGCGTGGCCACGAAGAAGCAAGCGGGACTAAGTATGTTCCTCAACATTTGTTTGACGAATGGGAGAAAAGAGATCCGATAAATACCTTCGAAAAATACCTTTTAGAAAACGGGTTAATAAATGCTTCAGAAATTGAGGAAATAAAGCATGAAATAAAGGCGGAGATGGAAGCAGGATTGGAAGATGTATTTGCCCAACCTGAAATTACAGCGGATACCAACGAAGAATTAGCCGATGTTTATCAAGAAATTCAGTATCAGGAAATAAAACCAGCTACCGAAACCAAAACTGAAAAGCGCCTGATAGATGCTATTAGCGAAGGCTTGCGCCAAAGCATGGAGCGCCATGATAATTTAGTTTTAATGGGACAAGACATTGCCGAATACGGCGGTGTTTTTAAAATTACGGATGGATTTGTAGCACAATTTGGAAAAGGCAGGGTAAGAAATACACCCATTTGCGAGTCGGCCATAATTGGTGCAGGTTACGGCTTGGCCATCCGAGGAAAAAAAGCGATGGTTGAAATGCAGTTTGCCGATTTTGTAAGTTGCGGGTTCAATCAAATTGTGAATAATTTGGCTAAAAGCCATTATCGATGGGGTCAGCCAGCAGATGTCGTAATACGAATGCCAACAGGAGCCGGGTCCAATGCAGGGCCGTTTCATTCCCAAAGCAATGAGGCTTGGTTTACCAAAGTTCCAGGTTTAAAGATTGTTTACCCAAGCACACCTTCCGATGCTAAAGGGTTACTTTGCCAAGCGTTTAATGATCCCAATCCCATCCTATTTTTTGAACATAAACATTTGTACCGAAGCATAAAGGAAGAAGTATATGATGATTATTACACACTTCCATTTGGCAAAGCCAGAACGGTAAAGGAAGGCGAGGATATTGCCATAATAACCTATGGTTGGGCGGTGCATTGGGCTACTGAGATTACTGAAGCGAATAATATTTCAGCTGAGATTATAGATTTAAGAACCCTGATTCCATGGGATCAAGAAGCCGTAAAAGCGGCAGCTAAAAAAACGGGAAAGGTGGTGATTGTGCATGAAGATACCTTAACCGGAGGAATAGGAGCGGAGATAGCCGCCTGGATTTCGGAACATTGTTTTGAGTTTTTGGATGCTCCAGTTAGAAGGGTTGGAAGCTTGGATACCCCTATCCCTATGGCGGCAGATTTGGAAGATAATTTTTTAGCTAAAAAACAGTTATTACCTGTAATAATGGAATTGTTAGAATATTAAAAATGAAAGAAAAATGCATCCTCATACTAACCTATTATTGGCCACCAAGCGGCGGTGGAGGGGTGCAGCGTTGGATGTATTTTGCTATGTATTTAAAACGATTGGGGTATAAACCAACTGTTATCACCGTTCATCCTGATAAGGCGTCATATCCATTAATAGATAAATCGCAATTGGAAATGGTAAAGGATATTGAAACCATTTATACCAATACTTTAGAACCTTTAAAATTTTATTCCTTTTTAAAATCGGGGAAAGCAAATAAGGAAATTCCTTATGGCAATTTGGGGGAGAATAGCGGGGGAGTTTTTAGTAAAGCCATGGCATTTGTTAGGTCTAATTTTTTTGTGCCTGATGCTCGTAAAGGCTGGATTCCCTATGCTAAAAAAGCCGCTTCAGAATTGTTAAAAACTGAAAAATTTGAGTGGTTGATAACTACTGGGCCACCACATTCCACCCATTTGGCAGGTTTGTTTTTATCTAAAAAATTTAACATAAAATGGCTGGCTGATTTCCGCGATCCCTGGAGTGAAATCTACTTTTTACAGAATACCTACCGTTTCAATTTTGCAAAGCAAAAAGATGAAGCCTTGGAATCACAGGTTTTAAATTCAGCTGATATTATAACCACAGTTGGTCCGGGAATGGCAGATTTGCTGAGAAAGAAGTTAAAGCGCTCTGAAAAACTTCATGTGCTTTACAATGGCTACGATAAGGAAATGTTTGAAGGCATTCAAAAGCGAACTGCAAAAAATGAACTTTTTACCATTTCTCATATTGGGTTATTGGGCGATACCCAACGGCTGGATTCATTTATTGAAGCTTTAAAAAAAGCGGATATTGATACTTCAAAAATTCTAATCCATTTGGCAGGAAGTGTTCATCCTATTCACTTGGAAAAAATAAAAGCAGATTTGCCAAATGTTCAATTTATTCATCAAGGATTTTTGCCACGCAAGGAAGCTTTAACTCTAATGAAAAATAGTGATTTGTTATTGCTTTGTCCGCCGATGGTGGGCCAAACCCGCCTTATAGTTAGCACCAAAACCATGGAATATCTAGCGGCTGGAGTTCCAATATTAGGAATTGGCGATGAACTGAGTGATGCGGCAACACTTGTAAAAGAACAAAGTATGTCTAAGTTTTGTGAGCCTGAAGCTATTGAAAGTATTGTCAAATTTATTACCCAAAGCTTTAAAAATTGGCAAGAAGATAAATCGATTTTAAATAATTTTGACCCTGAACCTTATAGCCGTTTAGCGGTAACCCACAAATTAGCGACAATTTTAGAAACCAATATTTGAAACCAAAATTAATTTATTTTTATCCTAATGAGGCTTCTTATGTTAATAAGGATTTAAAAATATTGGGTGAAAAATATTCCATCGTTAAATTGTGTGTTCAGCCTTCCAAAAAATGGCGACTACCTTTTTTACTGATTTACCAAAAGCTCATTTGCTTATGGCATTTCAGGGCGAATTATATTATTTGCCAGTTTGCAGGTTATCATTCATTAATGCCTATAATCATAGGAAATATATTGGGAATAAAAACGGTCATTATTCTTGGAGGTTCTGATTGTGCCTCATTTCCTGAGATTAATTATGGTAATTACCGCAAAAAATTATTGGGATGGTTTACGGCCAAAAGCATTGAAAAGGCTAAAATTCTTTCACCCGTTCATGAAAAAATGATTGGCTATGATTATGAGTATGAAAATTTTAGTAACAGTCGGCAAGGTTATTCGGCTTTTACAAAACCAACTAAGGCGATAGTTAAAGTTATTTACAATGGTTTTTATACCGATGATTTTAAAATAACTGGGCAAAAGCGGGAAAGGAATTTTGTAGCCATAGCCGCTTATAACCGCGAGGCGGTATATTATTTAAAAGGAATTGATCTGTTGGAAAAAGCAGCTTTGCAATTTCCTGAAACCAAATTTACAGTAGTTGGTGTTTCGCCTCAGTTTTTGAATAAACTCCGTCCGCCCAATCTCATTTTTTTGCCATTTGTAAATCAAGATGAGTTGATTGAAATTTTAAATCAACATTACTATTATTGCCAGTTGTCTATCAGTGAAGGTTTCCCGAATGCTTTGTGCGAAGCCATGCTTTGTGGTTGTATTCCGGTGGTGAGTAATGTTTGCTCTATGCCTGATATTGTTGGTGATGTCGGATTTATTTTGCCCAAAAGAAATGAAGGTTTGTTATTTGAAATTATCGAAAAATTGCTGATCAAATCTGAATTGGATACATTGAGTATACACTCCAGAAAAAGGGTCGTGGAAAATTATAGCTTTGAAACCCGCCAGAATGAATTACTGAAATTAGTAAACTAAAATCCATTATTTTTGGAACGAAAATTGTAAACCATAAACAACCATTTTTAATACAACATGAGAATTTTAAAACCTATTTTTGCGGCTCTTATTTTAATAGCCTTTACATTGGAACTATCAGCACAAACAGAAGACGGCATGTATGCCAAGATTACCACCAACCGTGGTACTATTTTAATCAAATTATTTTACAAAGAAGCCCCTTTAACCGTGTGCAACTTTGTGGGCTTGGCAGAAGGAAAGATTACTAACACAGCCAAACCTTTAGGTGAACATTTTTATGATGGACTTAAATTTCACAGAGTAATAAGTAAAGTGAATGGGGACGGACAGGATTTTATGGTGCAGGGTGGCGACCCCTTAGGTAATGGAACAGGTGGTCCGGGTTACTCATTTGCCGATGAATTTGGACCAGGCTTAAAACATGATGGTCCAGGTTATTTATCTATGGCCAATTCAGGGCCAGCTACGAATGGTAGTCAGTTTTTTATAACCATCGTGGCCACACCTTGGTTAGACGGTAAACATGCTATTTTTGGTAAAGTACTTTCTGGTCAAAATATTGTTGACTCATCAAGAACTAATGATATTATGCAATCCGTTCAAATAATCAGAAACGGGAAAGAAGCTGAAAAGTTTCTGGCGGATCAAGAGCAATTTGATAGATTAAAAGAAGCTCTAGTTTTAAAAGAATCGGAAGCCAAAGCTAATGCAGGAAAAGATTTTGCGGATTGGGTAATGAAAAACTATCCAACTGCTAAAAAAACCAACAGCGGTTTGTTTTATGTAGCTGAACAGGAGGGAACAGGAGCTAAGGCGTTACCTGGTAAAAATGTTTCGGTGGCTTATAAAGGTATGTTTAGTGATGGCAAAATTTTTGATCAATCACAACCGGGCAGTCCGTTAACATTTCAGTTAGGCGTTGGACAGGTAATAAAAGGTTGGGACGAAGGAATTGCTTTAATGAAAGTAGGTTCTAAGTTTAAATTATTAATTCCATACCAATTGGCCTATGGCGAAGCAGGATATCCAGGAGCAATTCCTCCAAAATCGAACCTAATTTTTGATACTGAATTGATTTCGGTAAATTAAATATTTCTTAAAATATCTATTTTCAATAGCCCATTAGCATTTGCTTGTGGGCTATTTTTATTTAATAAAACTTTACTGTGACTGGTTTTGTAAACTCAATATTTACTAAAAAATTATTGTATCAAAAGAGTTGACGAATTTAGAAACTTATAAAAATATGACACCCGAGTAATTAATTCTAAAAATCAAAAAGATTTTATTTTCACAATATTAATTATTCAGTCACATGTTGATATGATTAAAATCACGGTATTTTAATTAAACGGTATGGAACTTTGTACCATGAAAAAGATATCCTTTACACTAAGTCTGTTTTTTATAACGATTTTCTCATTTTCAGCCACCATTACTTCTACTTCAGGCGGGGGTAATTGGAATTCAACTAGTTCTTGGGTTGGAGGTACTGTGCCAACTAACACAGATGATATTGTTATTAATGGTCCAATAATTATAAATGGAAATTTTACATGTAAAAATCTTGCCATTAATAGTGGCGCAAGTATTGTTAACACTAGCGCAACAATTTATTTAAGGGTAACGGGAGTTTTTAACAATAACGGAGCTATAAACAGAGATATTAATGGTTGGTCGTTTAATATTACTATTGATGGTGATATTTATAACAATGGCACATGGCGACCAAATATTACCTATATCAATGGTACATCCAACCAAAATATTAGCCAGAGCAATGGGAAAATATTTGAAGGTTCTTTTACCAACAACGATACTCTTGGTAATATTTTTCTTACATCCAACGTTAGTTTTGCCAACAATAGCCTCAATTTTGGAAATGATAAAGTAATTGCCGGAAGCAATAATCTGAATGTAATTAATGGTGCTTTATTTGGCATTCAGTTAATTTCGAATGGTAGTTTTATATCTAGCAAAACATATCTTTATAACTCAAATTTTTCGGGGAATTTTCAGCTAAAAGGATATACCTATATTCAGTCGGGTGTATATTTTTATGGCACTGCTACCAATATGGATACTTTAATAAATGATGGGGCCACCCGAACTTTAAATATTGTAGGTAATTTTATTAATAATGGTGTCATATTAAACAACTCTTCAGGGTGGTCATTCTTTGTTTATACCGAAGCGGATATTGTTAACAACGGACTATGGAAATCAAATTTTACTTACCTAAATGGGAAAGGCAATCAAATTATTTCGCAGGGCTTAGGTAAATGGTTTGACGGTCAATTTCAAATTTCAGATACGGCCGGAAAAATTTTATTAGGGAGTGATGTGTATTTCCGTAACAACGATTTTTATTTTAATTATGGAAAAATAACTACGAATGGTTATGATTTTAATACTCTCGGCGAGACACTCTATGACGGAACACTCTATGGGAACGACTCCTTGAAACTCAAGAATAGTTATCTTGGAAGAAACATGATTTTGGAAGGTAATTATGTCTTGAGAGGTAATACAACTTTTGGCTCAAATATTACTCTTAAAGGAAATGTAACCCTTGTTGATACTTTTAGCAATGATGCCGCCACCCGATATTTATATGTAAACGGAAACCTTACTAACAATGGAGCTTTTATTCGGGATAAAGTTGGCGGATGGAACATGCATGTTTACCTAAGAGGAAATATTCATAATAATGGATATTGGAATCCACGGGTAACCTATTTTGAC